>NZ_RJVI01000001.1:228604-828604 GCF_003751635.1 Inmirania thermothiophila | reverse complement strand
AGGCTCTGCACCGTGAACGGGGCCTGGCTGGTCTGGTCGCCGGTGCCGTCGAGGCCCACCACCAGCCCGTAGCCCACGAGCTGGTTGGCGCGCACGCCGGCCACCGAGGCCAGGTCCTTGACCCGCTCGGCCCCCGCCGGCGCCGCCAGGGCCAGCAGCACCGCACCCATCGTCGCAAGCCTTCCCGCCCTACGCATCGCCTTCACCTCCCGGCCCCGCGCGGTCAGAAGGGCCAGACCCTGAGGAAGAACCGCGACAGCCAGCCGGCGCCGGCGGCGTCGGCCACCTCGCCGCGCCCGCTGTAGACGATCCGGGCATCGGCCACCTGGGTGGAGGGCACCGTGTTGTCGGCGCGGATGTCCTCCGGACGGACGATGCCCGAGAAGCGCACGAACTCGTCGCCGCGGCCGAGGGTGAGCACCTTCTCCCCGCGCACCCGCAGGTAGCCGTTGGGCAGGACCTCGGCCACCGTGACCGTGATCCGCCCCTCGAGGCTGTTGCTCTGCTCGGCGGTGCCGCTGCCGGTGTTCTCCTGGGTCGCGTCGACGCTGGCCGAGAGGATCTCGCGCCCATGGCGGATCACCTTGTCCCCCAGCAGGGTCGGTCCCGTGGCGTCGATGCTCGCCTCGCGCGAGGTGGTGGTCTCGGCCTTCTTGCTCGCCTCGGTGCTCTCCACGAGGACGATGGTGAGGATGTCGCCCACCCGCCGCGCGCGCCGGTCGGCGAAGAGCGCAAGCCCGAACCCCTCCTGGTAGACGGCGCCGGCGGTACGCGCCGCAGGCTGCGGCGCCGGCGGCGGCACCGGCGCGAAGGCCGGGTCGTGCAGCGGCGGCGTCGCGGCGCAGGCCCCCAGCAGCAGGGCCGCGGCGGCGACGGCGGCGGGACGCGGGGACGGCCTCATGGCGTGCGTCTCAGAGCTGGTTGGTGGCGAAGCGGAGCATGTCGTCCAGGGTCGAGACCGCCTTCGAGTTCATCTCGTAGGCGCGCTGGGTCTCGATCATGTTGACGAGCTCCTCCACCACGTTGACGTTGGAGGTCTCCAACATCCCCTGCACCGTGGTGCCGAGGCCGTTGAGGCCCGGGGTGCCTTGCTGGGGCGGCCCGCTCGCCGCGGTCTCCACGAACAGGTTGTCGCCGATGGGCTGCAGCCCCGCCGGGTTGCTGAAGTCGGCGAGCTGCAGCGTCCCCACCTGGGTCGGATTCGGGGTGCCCGGGGTGGTGACGGTGACGGTGCCGTCGGTGCCGATGGTGATGCTGAGGGCGTCGTCGGGGATGGTGAGGGGGGGCTGCAGCACGTAGCCCGAGGGGGTCACGAGCTGCCCCTGGGCGTCGCGCTGGAAGCCCCCGGCGCGGGTGTAGGCGAGGCGCCCGTCCGGCAGCAGCACCTGGAAGAAGCCGCGCCCCTGGATGGCGAGGTCGAGGGCGTTCTCGGTCCCCACGAGGCTGCCCTGGGTGAAGATCTTCTCGGTGGAGACCAGCCGCACGCCGGTCCCCAGAACGAGCCCCGAGGGCAGGATGGTGTCCTGGGAGCTCTGCCCCCCCGCCTGGCGCACGTTCTGGTAGAGCAGGTCGGCGAACTGGGCCCGCCCCCGCTTGAAGCCGGTGGTGTTGACGTTGGCGAGGTTGTTGGCGATCACCGACATCCTCGTCTGCTGGGCCTCGAGGCCCGTCTTGGCGATCCACAGTGCCTGGCTCATGGCTCCTCCTCCTAGCCCGCGACCCGCAGCAGCGACGCCGCCGCCCGGTCCATCTCCTCGGCCTCCCGCATGAGCTTGACGTGCACCTCGAAGCGCCGCCCGAGCTCGATCATCTCCACCAGGGCGCGGGTGAGATCCACGTTGCTGCCCTCGAGACTGCCGCTGGTCAGCCGCACCGCGGCATCGGCAGGCTCCGCGCCCCCGTCGGCCCGGTGCAGCAGCCCGTCGGCGCCGCGCACCAGCGCCGCCGGGTCGGGCCGCACCAGCTTGATGCGGTCCACCACCGCCAGCGTGGAGGCCTCCTGGCCCAGCGGCACCACCGAGACGGTGCCGTCGGCGCCGATCTCCACCTTCTGCGCCGGCGGCAGGGCGATGGGGCCGCCGTTGCCCAGCACCGGGAAGCCCGCCCCGGTGAGGAGGCGGCCGCTGGCGTCGATGCGCAGGTCCCCGGCGCGGGTGTAGCCCTCGGAGCCGTCGGGGGCCTGCACGGCGATGAAGCCCTCGCCCTCCACCGCGACGTCGAGGTCGCGCCCGGTGGGGGTGACGGGCCCGGGCGCGAGATGGGCCGTCGGCGGCAGGATGACGCCGAAGGCCCGCGTCGGGCCGCCCTCGCCCACCACCTCCACGGTGCCGAAGCGGGCGAGGGCGGCGCGGAACCCGGTGGTGGCGACGTTGGCGAGGTTCTGCGCCGTCGCCGCCTGCGCCAGCTGCGCCTGGCCGGCGGCGTTCATGGCGATGTAGATCAGGCGGTCCATGGCCCCGCTCCCGCCGCGCTACGCTAGCGGATGTTGAGGATGGCCTGGGTGACCTGGTCGGCGGTGGTCACCACCTGGGCGTTGGCCTGGAAGTTGCGCTGGGCGGTGATCAGCCGCACCAGCTGCTCGGAGATCTCCACGTTGGACTCCTCCAGGGCGCCCGACTGGATGAGGCCGAGGGTGCCGCTGCCGGGGGCGGCCACCAGGGGCGGCCCCGAGGCGAAGCTCTCCGCCCAGGCGGTGTCGCCCACCGGACGCAGCCCCTGCGGGTTGGCGAAGGTGGCGAGCGCCACCTGGCCGAGGACGCTGGACTGGCCGTTGGAGAAGCGGGCGAAGACGATGCCGTTGTCCTCGATGTCGATGCTGGTCAGCCGCCCGGTGGCGAAGCCGTCCTGGCTCAGGCTCGAGACCGCGAAGTCGGCGCCGAACTGGGTGGTCCCGGAAAGGACGATGTCCATGTCCAGGGGCGCGCCGCCGGTGGTCAGGGTCGCCGGGTCGTAGTCGACGCTGAGGGCGAGGGAGCCGGCGGGGCTCGTGGCGGTGAGGCGGCCGGTGTTGTCGAAGGTCAGGGTCGCCGGGCTGCCGGGGCTGCCGCCCGCGGGAACGAGCTCCACCTCGGTGCCGTCCGGCTGCGTCACCCAGGTGTGCATCTGCCAGCTGTTGGCCCCCACCTTGCGGAAGTACATGGTCGCGAGCAGCGGATTGCCGAGGGTGTCGTAGACCGTGGTGGAGGTGGCGTGGTTGAAGGTGGTGGGGTCGTTGTGGTTGAAGGCGGGCGCGCCGGCGCCGAAGACCGTGGCGTTGGCGTCGAGGTTGAGCAGCGCATCGAGCTGGCTCGTCGCCTGCGGCGGGATGTTGGCGGTGGAGATCTGGAGGTCCCCCAGCGCGCCCGTGATGTTGCCCGCGCTGTCGGCCTGGAAGGCGGTCAGGCGCTGGCCCTGGCCGTTCACCACGAAGCCCCGGTTGTCGAGGCGGAAGGCACCGGCGCGGGTGTAGGTGATGGCGCCGTTGTCGCTCAGGCGGAAGAAGCCCTCGCCGCTGATGGCAAGATCCAGGGGGTTGTCGGTGAAGGTGATGTTGCCCTGGGTGAACTGCTGCGCCACCCCGCTCAGGCGCACCCCCTGGCCGATGCCCGAGGCCGTGGTCCCGAGGTTGGACACGGCGAAGATGTCGGCGAACTCGGGCCGCGACTGCTTGAAGCCGGTGGTGCCGGCGTTGGCGATGTTGTTGCCGATGACGCTGAGCTCGGCCGATGCGGCGTTGAGTCCCGTCAGTGCGATCTCAAAGGCCATGGTCTGGACCTCCCCTAGAGGATCTGGCGGACGTCGTCGAGGGTTCGGGTGCCGAGGCCCTCGAGCTCGAGCTCGAGCGCCCCGCCGCCGGCGCGCAGGGTGACGCTCTCCACGGGTGCCGCCACCAGCGGCTGCAGGGACACGGTCTCGCCGTCGCGGACGCGCTCCACCGCGAGCCGGTACCGGCCCGACGGCACGGGGGCACCGGCGTCGTCGAGGCCGTCCCAGGTGAAGGCCACCCGGCCGGCCTCGTGGGCGCCGAGGGGCACCGTGCGCACCAGCGCCCCCGCCGCGTCGTGGACGCGGAGCCGCAGCTCCGTGGCCGGCGCATCCAGCTCCACCGCGCCGCGCACGGGCTCGCCGTCGAAGCGCACCGCGTCGCCCGGCACCAGGACCCTGCGACCCACCAGGGCGGCGGCCCGCAGGGCCTGCTCGCCGTGCATGGAATCGGCGAAGTCGCGGAACGCCTGCTGCAGGTCCTGGATCCCCGAGACCGTGCCGAACTGGGCGATCTGGCCGAGAAACTCCCCGCTCTGCAGCGGCTTGAAGGGGTCCTGGTTGCGCAGCTGCGTCACCATCAGGCGCAGGAAGTCCTCCTGCCCCAGGCGGTCGCGCGGCCCGCTGCGGCTCTCCTGGGGCGGGTTGATGGCGGCGGCCACGTCGGCGATGGTGCTCATCGCGGCTCCTCCTTACTGGCCCAGCGCCAGGGTGCGCAGGGCCAGCTCCTTGGCGGTGTTGAAGACCTCGACGCTGGCCTCGTAGCTGCGCGAGGCCGAGATCATGTCGGCCATCTCCTCCACCACCTCGATGCGCGGCAGGTAGACGTAGCCCTGCGCATCGGCGAGGGGATGGCCGGGGTCGTAGCGCTTCTCCGGCGGCGCCTGGCTCTCCACCACCGCCGCCACGCGCACCCCGACGGCGGCGGGATCCCGGCGCTGGGCATCGAGGACGGCGGCGAAGACCGGATGGCGCGGCCGGTAGACCGCCTCGGGCGAGCCCGCCTCGCTGTTGGCGTTGGCGAGGTTGCTGGCGGTGACGTTGAGCCGCACCGACTGGGCCGCAAGGGACTGGGCGGAGATGTCGAGGATGCGCATCAGCGACATGGCTACTGCCCCCGGATCGCGGTGAGGAGGGTCCGGATGCGGCCGCCGAGGAACTGCAGGCTCGCGCGGTAGCGCAGCGCGTTGTCGGCGAAGGCCGCACGCTCCACATGGGGATCGACGGTGTTGCCGTCCGGCGAGGGCTGCACCGGGACGCGGTAGCGCAGTGCCACCGCGGTGGGCAGCAGATCGGGCGCGGGCAGGTGGCGGGCGTCGGTGCGCCGCAGGGTCACGGCACGCCCCTCGACCGCGGCCAGCGCGGCGCGGAAGTCGAGGTCGCGCGCCTTGTAGTGCGGGGTGTCCGCGTTGGCGATGTTGGACGCCAGAATTCCGGCGCGCTGCGCCCGAAGCGTCAACGCCTTGGCGTGGATTCCGAACAGCGGATCGGTCTTCATCGGCACTTGCGCGGATTCCTTGAGCCTGCGCCCACCCCGATGCAGGAGGCGTGCCAACCCGCCGCGGCCCCGTGACGACGCGCCCCGGGGCGGACGGCGGCGGCAAGGGCGGCGGCGGGGGCGGCAAGCCCTTGCCGCCGCGCCGCCGCCCGGCACGGCGCTTGCACGGCCTTGCGCAGGCCTCCATGAAGAGCGTCGCAGCCATGACCCAGCGAAGCCTCGTCGCCTGCCTTGCCCTCCTGCTCGCGGCGGCGCCGGCGTCCGGACGGGCGGCCCTGCAGCCCCTCGACGCCGTCCGGCGGGCCGCCGAGGCCCATGCCCGCGCCGCCGCGGGGGCCGCCGCCGAGCACATCGAGGTGCGGGCCGGCGCCCTCGACCCGCGCCTGCGCCTGCCCCGATGCGCCGGCGCCCTCGAGACCTTCGACCCCCCCGGCAGCCGCGCGGTGGGCCGCCGCGTCGTGGGGGTGCGCTGCCCGGGGCCGCGGCCCTGGTCCCTGTACGTGTCGGTGACCGTGCGCGGCCTCGTCCCGGTGGTGGTGGCGGCGCGTCCCGTGCCCCGCGGACGGACGCTCTCGGCGCAGGACCTGCGGGTGGAGCGGCGCGACCTCGCCGCCCTGCCCGCGGGCTACCTCGACGCCCTCGAGCGGGCGGTGGGCCAGGAGACGCTGCGCCCGCTGCGCCCCGGCGAGGTGGTCAGCCCCGCGGCCCTGCGCCCGCCGCGCCTCGTCCGTCGCGGCGAGCGGGTGGTGCTCGAGGCCGGCGCCGGGCCGGTGCGGGTGCGCAGCAGCGGCCGCGCCCTCGGCGACGCCCCCCTGGGCGCGCGGGTGCGGGTGCGCAACGAGGGCAGCGGCCGCGTCGTGGAGGGCGTGGTGGTGGGCCCCGGGCGGGTGCAGGTGATCATGTGAGGCTGCTAGAATCGGCTCGATCCGCAGGGGCGCGCCTCAAGCCCGGCGCCCGACGGCCGATAAGGGGGACAGAACCCCGGGAGCGTGACGATGGCGATCGAGATCAACGGCAGCGGAGGCCCGCAGCGGCTCTCCACCGAGGCGCGCGAGGGTGCGCGCGTGGACGTCGAGCGCAGCGAGCCGTCGGCACGCCAGCAGGAGACCGGACGGCCCGCCACCTACGACACCGTGAGCCTCACCGACACCGCCCGCACGCTGCAGTCGCTCACCGAGCGCCTGGCCGAGCTCCCGGTGGTGGACACCCAGCGCGTCGAGCAGCTGCGGCAGGCCATCGCCGACGGCAGCTACCAGGTGGACCCGCAGCGGGTGGCGGCGCGGCTGCTCGCCTTCGAGTCGGCCCTCGGCGGGAAGGGATGAGCGCCGCCGCGGATCCCGCGCGGGCCGAGGCGCTGGCCCGCATCCTCGACGAGACCCTCGCCGCCCTCGACGCCCTCGCCGAGACCCTGGCCGCCGAGCGCAGGGCGCTCGCCCGCGCCGATGCCGCGGCCATCGCCGAGACCGCAAGGCGCAAGGCGGAGCTTGCCGACCGCATCGACCGCGCCGAGGCCCGGCGCCGGGAGGCGGCGGGAAGCGATGCCGAGGCCTTCGAGGCGCTGCTGACGCGGCTCGACCCCGCAGGCGGCCTCGGGCGGCGCTGGGCGGCGGTGCGGGAGGCGGTGCTGCGCTGCCGCCGCGACAACGAGATCAACGCCCGCATCGTCCAGGCCTCGAGCCGCCGTCTCGAGGAGGCCCTGGCCCTGCTTCGCGGCGGCGACGGCACCTACGGTCCGGACGGCGCCCCGGCGGCCGCCGGCACCGGCTCATCCATCGCCAAGGCCTAGCCCGGGGCCGCGCAGGGACGGCCTCGACGGTGGCGCAGCCGCACGTCCACACCCTGGAGGTCACCTCCCCGGCGCGCATCGCGCAGCTGCTCGCCCGCGCCCAGGACGACCGCCGGCCCCTCGTGCTGCGCTTCGAGTCCGAGGCGGCGCCGCGCGGGGGCGCCGTGGCCGCGGTCCGCCCGCTCGAGGAATACTTCCTCGTCGAGGGCATCCGGCGCGCCAAGGGCGAGCCGCTGCCGGAGCCCGGCCGCGGCGTGCACTGCCGCATCGACCACCCCGGCGAGCGCATCGAGTTCGTGGCCCGGGTGCGCGAGGCGGCCCCCATGGGGGGCCAGGTCCTGGTCCGCATCGCCTTCCCGGACCGGCTCCTGCACCACCAGCGCCGGGCCTGGGTGCGGGTGCCGGTGGCGGCCGTCGCCGAGGTCCCCGTGACCCTGGTCGACGCCGCCGAGGGCAGCCTCTTCGGGCGACTCGAGGACCTCTCCCTCGGCGGCCTCGGGAGCCTGGTGCTGATGGCGGGCCGCGGAGAGCCCGCGGATCTCGCGACGGTGGAGGGCTGCATCGTCCAGCTTCCCGACGGCGGCGTCTTCCACGCCGGGCTCGAGGTGCGCAACGTCCACCCCCGCAGCGACGGGACCCTCCGCGTCGGGGCCCGCTTCTCGCGCATCCCACGCGGCCAGGATCACCGCCTGGAGCGCTTCATCCGCGAGGTGGAACGGGAGCTCCTCCGGCGCCAGCGCCAGCCCTGAGCGGGAACCGGCCCGGGTCGAGGCGGGCGAGGTCGGCCGGGCGGTCCAGGTCCCACAGGGGCTCGAGCTCCACCACCCGCAGCCCGAGCGCGGCCGCCCGCCGCCGGGTCGCCGCCGCCACCTCCGGACCGCCCCAGGGGATGCCCGAGAAGAGGTCCGGCACCGCGCCCCGCACCCCCAGCAGCCCGTAGCCGCCGTCCTCCACCGGAAGCAGCACCGCGTCCGCGCCCCCGAGCGCCTCCGCCGCCCGGCGCAGCACATCGCGCCGAAGGTCGGGGAGATCCGACCCCATGACCAGCGCCGCCCCCGTCGCGCGCACCCCCTCGGCGAGCGCCCCCCGCATGCGGGCGCCGAGGTCGGCCCCCTCCTGCAGCGCCAGCGCGGCGCCGTGGCGGTCGGCGAGGGCCACGAGCCACGGCGCGTCGATGCGCGGCGTCGCCCACACCGTCACCGGACCGCAGGCCGCGGCGGCGGCCTCGGCCACCGCATGCTCGGCGAGGCGCCGCTGCAGCTCGGCCGCCCCCGCCGCCCCGAGGACCGGGATCAGCCGGGTCTTGGCGCGCCCGGGCTCGGGCAGGCGGGTGAAGACGGCGACGGCGACGGGCATTACGGCCGGGCGTAGCGGCGCGCGAGCCGGGCCGGGTCGGCGCCGAGGAAGTAGGCGAGGCGCAGGCGCCACATGAGGAGGATGGTGCGCACCACGCCGTGCGCCTCCCAGCGGCGGCTGGAGGTCACGAGGGGGCCGGCGAGGCAGGCCGGCCGGCCGCGGCGGCGCAGGGCACGGCTGAGGGCGATGTCCTCCATGAGGGGGATGTCCGGGAAGCCGCCCGCGGCCTCGAACCAGTCGCGGCGTACGAAGATGCCCTGATCCCCGGTGGCGATGCCGGTCAGGCGCGAGCGCAGGTTCATGGCGCGCTCCACCACCCGCAGCAGCGGGTGGGCGCCGCTCAGGCGCACGTCGAAGCGGCCCCAGCCCGCACCGGCGGCGACGGCGGCCCGGATGGCCTCGGCCGCGCCGGGTGCGGGCAGGGTGTCGGCATGGAGGAACCACAGGATCGTCCCGCGGGCGACGGCGGCGCCGGCGTTCATCTGCCGCGCCCGCCCCGGCGGACGGCACACCAGCACCCGGTCGGCGAGCCCGCGCGCGGCCTCCGCGGTGCCGTCGGCGCTGCCGCCGTCCACCACGATCACCTCCTCGCCCGCCGCGCGCAGGGGCGCCAGCGCCCGCAGCGCGGCGCCGATGACGGCGGCCTCGCCCAGGGCCGGGACGACGACCGAGAGGCGCCCGCTCACCCGCTCAGGGCACCCCCGCAGCTCGAACCCTGGCCCGCGGTGCAGCCGTAGCAGTGATCGCCCACCACCACCGGATTGCCCTCCAGGTCGCGCCCCACCAGGTCGCGCACGTGCACCCGGGGACGGCCGCCGAGGGCGAGGGGCAGCCCCAGCATCTGGTTGAAGTCGCAGTCGTAGACCTGGCCGCGCCAGTCGATGCTGACGAGGCTGCGGCACATCACCGTCTCCAGGTTCTCGGGGCGGTGGCTTGCGCGCAGCAGCGCCATGTAGTCGTGGAACTGCCCCCGCGAGACGAGGGTGCTGCCGAAGCGCTGGATGGGCATGTTGGCGAGCGCCAGCAGGCGGTTGAAGCGCACGCCGTGGCGGTCGAGGAGCTCGCGCCGGTAGTCAGCCTCCAGCTCCGCCTGCGGCGGCGGCAGGACCGGCCCCTGCGGGTTGTAGACCAGGTTCAGCACGAGGCCGGAGGCGGGATCGCCGTAGCCGAGGGCGTTGAGGCGGCGCAGCCCCTCGATGCTGCGCGCGAAGACGCCGCGGCCCCGCTGGCGGTCGACGTTCTCCTCGAGGTAGCAGGGCAGCGAGGCCACCACCTCGACGCGGTGCGCGGCGAGGAACTCGGCCAGGTCCTCCTGCCCCGGCTCGCCGAGGATCGTGAGGTTGCAGCGGTCGATGACCCGCACCCCCAGCGCCCGCGCCTGCCGCACCAGCTCGCGGAAGTGGGGGTTGAGCTCTGGGGCGCCGCCGGTGACGTCCAGGGTGCCGGCACCGGAGGCGGCGAGCAGATCGAGCACCGCCTCCATGGTCGCCCAGTCCATGGTCTCGCTGCGGTGGGGCCCGGCGGCGACGTGACAGTGCAGGCAGCGCTGGTTGCAGCGGTAGCCGACGTTGACCTGCACCGTCTCGAGCCGCCCCCGCAGAAGCGGCGGGAAGTCGGTCTCCATCAGGAGCTCGCGCGTCGAATGCATCGTCCCTCCTTTCGTCCCGCCCCGGCGGGGCCTTCTCCGCTGCCAACGGGACCCGGTCGCGGCGCCCGGGCTTACCGGCCCGGCGCATACATCGTAGACTGCCTTCATGACGGAGTCGCTCCTCGATGCCCTGCGTGCCGGCCTCGGCCCCTTCGCCTGGCGGGCCGTGCTCGCGGCGGCCGTCCTCCTCGCCTTCTGGGTCGGGGCGCAGGTGGCGGCTTCGCTCCTGCGCCGACTCGCCGCGCGGCTCGAGCCCGGGCGCGACGAGGTGGTGCGGCTGCTCGCCGCCACCGCCCACGCCGGCATCCTCGCCGTCGGTGCGGTGAGCGCGCTGGGCACCGCCGGCATCGAGGTGGGCGCCCTCGTCGCCGGCCTCGGCCTGACCGGCTTCGCCCTCGGCTTCGCCCTGCGCGACGCCCTCTCCAACCTCCTCGCCGGCGTCCTGATCCTCTTCTACCGCCCCTTCCGCCCCGGCGACCACGTCCAGGTGGGCGCGGCCGAGGGCCTGGTGCGCAGCATCGACCTGCGCTACACGATCCTCGAGACCGAGGGACGGCGCCATCTGGTGCCCAACAGCGTCCTCCTGACCCAGGTCATCACGGTTCGGGAGCCGCCGCCCCAGGGGAGCGGCCGCGACGGGTGGTGACGGCCCCGGGGCAGGGTGCTACAATTGCGCGCCGTTCTCGTGGGGCCGTAGCTCAGCTGGGAGAGCGTCGCGTTCGCAATGCGAAGGTCGGGAGTTCGATCCTCCTCGGCTCCACCATGTGGCGCGAGGCCGGGCCCGGGGCCCGGCCTCTTTCGTTTCCGGCGCCGCCCCGGTAGCTCAGTCGGATAGAGCATCCCCCTCCTAAGGGGAGGGTCGGGGGTTCGAATCCTCCCCGGGGCGCCATCCCCGTGCTCAGCCGCCCTCGCCCGCCGCCCCCACGCGGCGCACGTCGAGCACGTTGGGAAGCTCCCCGATGCGGGCCAGCACGCGGGCGAGCTGGCCCATGTCGCCGACGTGCAGACGCAGCTCCAGGTGCGTCTCGTGGCGCCTGCGCCCGCCTGTGCTGCGCGCCGCCTCCACCTCCACGTGCTCGGCCGCGAGCAGCGCGGTCACGTCCCGCAGCAGCCCCGGCCGGTCGTAGGCCCGCACCCGCACGTCCACCGGGTAGCGCCGGCGCGGCCCCGCGCCCTGCCAGTCCACGGTGATCACCCGGTCCGGGTCCTCCAGGGCCAGGCGCGCGAGGTTGCGGCAGTCGCGGTGGTGGATGCTGACGCCGCGCCCGCGCGTGATGTAGCCCCGCACCGGGTCCCCCGGCAGGGGCTTGCAGCAGCGCGCGGTCTGGGCGAGGAGGTCGCCGACGCCGGCGATGCGCACCTCGCCGCTGCCGCCCTCGCCGCGCCGCCGCGGCACCGCGACCACCGGCTCGTCGCGCCCGCCGGGCGGCGCCCCGAGCTCGGCCAGCGCCGCCGCCACCTGGGCGGCGCTGATCTCGCCGCGGCCGACGGCGGCGAGCAGGTCGTCCTCGCTCGCCTGGCGCAGACGCCCACAGAGCGCCGCGGCCTCGACCGTGACCCCGAGGCGCTGCGCCTCGCGCTCGAGCACCGCCCGCCCGGCGGCGATGTTCTCCTCGCGGTCGAGCTGCTTGAACCAGTGCCGCACCTTGGCCCGGGCGCGCGCCGTGCGCAGGTAGCCGAGGTGGGGGCTGAGCCAGTCGCGGCTCGGCCGCGGCGCCTTGGCGGTGAGGATCTCCACCTGCTCGCCGGTGGCGAGCTCGTGGGTCAGGGGCACGATGCGGCCGTTGACCTTGGCCCCGCGGCAGCGGTGCCCCACCTCGGTGTGGATGTGGTAGGCGAAGTCCAGCACGGTGGCCCCCGCGGGCAGGTCCACCACCTCGCCGCGGGGCGTGAAGACGTAGACCCGCTCCTCCTGGGTCGCGGCCCGGAACTGGTCGACGAACTCCCCGCCGTCGGCCACCTCCTCGCGCCAGGCCAGGAGCTGGCGCAGCCACGCCACCTTGCGCTCGACCCCGGGGTCGAAGCGCACGCCCTCCTTGTAGCGCCAGTGCGCGGCGATGCCCAGCTCGGCCTGGCGGTGCATCTCGTGGGTGCGGATCTGCACCTCGAGGGTACGCCCCTCCGGCCCCACCACCGCGGTGTGGAGCGAGCGGTAGTTGTTGGGCTTGGGGCGGGCGATGTAGTCGTCGAACTCCCGCGGGATGGGGTGCCAGAGGCTGTGGACGATGCCGAGCACGGCGTAGCACTGCGCCACCTCGGCCACGAGGACGCGCACCGCGCGCACGTCGAAGATCTCCTCGAAGCCCACCCCCTTGCGCTGCATCTTCTTCCAGATGCTGTAGAGGTGCTTGGGGCGGGCGGCGATGTCGGCCTCGATGCCCTCGCGCGCCAGCGCCTCGCCGAGCTGCGCCGTGACCTCGCGCAGGTAGCGCTCGCGGTCGGCCCGCCGCTCGGCGAGCTGCTGCGCGAGCCGCCGGTAGGTGAGCGGCTCGAGGTAGCGGAAGGCGAGGTCCTCCAGCTCCCACTTGAGCTGCCAGATGCCGAGCCGGTTGGCCAGCGGCGCGTAGATGTCCATGGTCTCGCGCGCCAGCGCCCGCCGCCGCTCGTAGCCGATGGCCGCGGCGTGGCGCAGGTCCACCAGCCGCAGGGCGAGGACCAGGAGGACGACGCGCACGTCCTCCACCATCGCCAGCAGCATCTTGCGCAGGGCCTCGGCCTGCTCGGCCGAGGCCGCCGCCGTCCCCGCCCGCTGCTCGGCCACCTGGCCCATGCGGCCCGCACCGTCGAGGAGCCGCACCATGCCCTCGCCCAGCGCCTCGCGCACCGCGGCCCGATCCGCATCCGCCCCGAGCAGCACGTGCAGCAGCGCCGCCCCCACCGTCTCGGCGTCGGCGTGGAGAGCGGCGAGCACGGACGCCACCTCGTGGGCCCGCCCCCACGCCGCCGGCGCCACCGCCCCCGTGCGGGCGTCGAGATGGCGCAGCACCGCCCGCAGCCGCCGGTGCTCCTCCGCCGGCCAGTGGCCGCAGGCCGCGCTCACCCGCGCCGCCAGATCCGTCAGCCCCGCCACCGGCCGCAGCGCCTCGCCGCCGGCCTCGTTCATGCCTCCTCCGCGCGCAGCGTCGCGCCTCCACGCGCCCCATTCTAGCCCCGCGCCGGCATGGCGGCCGGCCGGTTCTTTCCCTATGATCCAGGGACGGGCACACGGAGGGACCCCGCCCGCCGCCGCGGCGGGCGCGCGGCAGGATCCATGGGACGCGGGGAGGTGCAGGCATGAGCACGCCGTTCGAGCCCCGGGTGGGGGACTGGTACCGCAAGCCCAACGGCGAGACCTTCGAGGTCGTGGCCGTGGACGAGGCCGACGAGACGGTGGAGATCCAGTACTTCGACGGCGACCTCGAGGAGTTCGACTTCGAGAGCTGGTACGAGCTCGACCTCGAGCCCATCGACCCGCCGGAGGACTGGTCCGGCCCCTTCGACGACCTCGAGCCGGACGATCTCGGGGAGGATGTCGCCGGCCACGGGCCGGTGGGCGACTACCTGGACGAGATCGACCGCGAGGACTGACGGGGGGGCCGTGACCGCCCCGTCGCCGGTGGAGCGGCTGATCGCCGCCATCGAGGAGGATGCGGCGCGCACCGCCCACACCACCGGTGTCGCGCGCATCGACCCGGCGGTGCTGGAGGCGATCCGCCGGGTGCCGCGCGAGCGCTTCGTGCCCGCGGAGCAGCGCGGCGCCGCCTACGCCAACCATCCCCTCCCCATCGGCGAGGGGCAGACCATCTCCCAGCCCTTCATCGTCGCCCTCATGACCCACCTCCTCGGGGTCGGGCCCGGCGACCGCGTCCTCGACGTGGGCACCGGCTCCGGCTACCAGGCCGCGGTGCTGGCCGAGCTCGGCGCCGAGGTCTACGGCGTCGAGCTGCGCCCCCGCCTCGCCGAGGAGGCGGCCGAGCGGCTGCGCGCGCTGGGCTACGACCATGTCGCCGTCCGCATCGGCGACGGCGCCCTCGGCTGGCCCGAGCACGCCCCCTACCGCGGCATCGTGGTGGCCGCGGCCACCCCGCACGTGCCGCCCGCGCTCCTCGACCAGCTCGCCCCCCGCGGGCGCATGGTCCTCCCCCTGGGCCCGCCCGGGCTCGGCCAGATGCTGACCGTGGTGGAGCGCGGGCCCGAGGGCGGCATCCACCAGCGGGAGGTCCTTCCGGTGGCCTTCGTCCCCCTCACCACCCGGGGCTGACGGCCGCGGCCGGAACGCCCCACCATCAATAAGGTTTCTCGATTTCGTTCATCTGGGTTGTCTGGATGCTACCATGGGCCGATGAAGCTGCGCGCCCAGATCCGCCGGTCCGCAGCGCCCGCCCTCGGCGCGGCGCTGCTCCTCTCCTGCGCCGCGGCGCAGGCCCCTGCGCCGGAGCGCGACCCGGTGACGCGCATCCGCGCCGCGGGCCTCCTCCGCGTCGCCGTCCCGGCGCCGGCGGCGGAGGCGGCCGTGGCCCTCGGACCCGCGGGGATGGACCGCGATCTCGCGGCCGCCTTCGCCGAGCGGCTCGGCGTGCGCATGGAGCCGGTGCGCACCGCGGGCGCGGCGGAGGCGCTGGCGCGGGTGCGCTCCGGCGAGGCGGATCTCGCCGCGGTGGCGATGCCGGTGGTGCGGATCCGGGCCGCCGGGCTGCGGCCGGGCCCGGTCCACCGCAGCGGACAGGCCGTGGTGGTGGCCCGGCGCGGGGGGGTCCGGCCCGCGGATCTCGGCGCCCTCCACCGGGTGTACGTGGAGGCCGCGCCCGGCGGCACCGGGGCGGCGGCGCTCGAGGCCGTGCGCGCCGCCGGCGCGCCGCAGCTCCTCTGGACCGAGCCCGGCGGGACCGACGACGGCGCCGTCCTGCGCCGCCTCGCCGAAGGCAGGGCCGAGGCGGCGGTGGTGGATGCTGCAAGCCTCGCCCACCACCGCGCCTTCCTGCCCGGCCTGCGCGCGGCCTTCGAGCTGGGATCACCGATCCCGCTCGCCTGGGCCCTGCCGGCGGGTTCCGACACCGGCCTCGCCGAGGCCCTCGCCGACTTCTTCGACGAGGCCTTCACGGGCGGGCTGGTGGCCCAGATCGAGGATCGCCATCTCGGCCACACCGCCCACGTCCACCCGCTGGAGATCCGCGCCCTGCGCCGGCGGCTGGCCCGGCGGCTGCCCCGCTACCGCGATCTCTTCGTCGAGGCCGCGCGGCGGACCGGCATGGACTGGCGGCTGCTGGCCGCGGTGGGCTACCAGGAGTCGGCGTGGAACCCGCGCGCGGTCTCGCCCACGGGCGTGCGCGGCATCATGATGCTCACCCTCGCGACGGCGGCGCGCGTGGGGGTGGCGAGCCGTCTCGACCCCGCCGAGAGCATCTTCGGCGGCGCCCGTCACCTGCGCAGCCTCCACGAGCGCCTTCCGGCCTCGGTCCGCGAGCCGGACCGCACCTGGATGGCTCTTGCGGCCTACAACGTCGGCCTCGGGCACCTGCTGGACGCGCGCGCGCTCGCCGAGCGCCGCGGCCTCGACCCGGACCGCTGGGTGGACGTGCGCGACACCCTGCCGCTGCTCAGCCGGCGGGCGTGGTATGCGCGCACCCGCTACGGCTTCGCCCGCGGTGAGGAGGCGGTGGTCTACGTCGAGCGCATCCGCCTCTTCTACCAGCAGCTGCTGCGCTGGCTCGACCCCGCCCTCGCCTCCTGAGGCCCTCAGCGGCGGGCGCGGAAGAAGGCGCGCAGCAGCTCGGCGCAGGCCTCGCCCAGAACCCCGCCGCGCACCGCGAACCGGTGGTTGAGGCCGGGGTGGGCACTGAGATCGAGGCGGCTGCCGGCGGCGCCGCTTCGCGGGTCGGCGGCGCCGTAGACCAGGCGCGCGATGCGGGCGTGCACCATGGCGCCGGCGCACATGGGACAGGGCTCGAGGGTCGCGTAGAGGGTCGCCCCCGGCAGGCGGTAGTTGCCGGCGCGGGCGGCCGCCTCGCGCAGGGCCACGATCTCGGCGTGGGCGGTGGGATCGCAGGCCCCGATGGGCCGGTTCCAGCCCTCGCCGAGGAGCTCGCCGTCGCGCACCACCACCGCCCCCACCGGGACCTCGCCCGCGGCCGCGGCGCGCGCGGCAAGCCCCAGGGCGTGGCGCATCCAGCGCAGGTCCGCCTCGTCGCTCACCCCCGCCGCCCGCTTCCTACTCCCACTCGATGGTGGCCGGGGGCTTGCCGGAGATGTCGTAGACCACGCGGGCGACCTCGGGGATCTCGTTCATGATCCGCCGCGCCACTTGGTCGAGGAAGGCGTAGGGCAGCTCGGCCCAGCGGGCGGTCATGAAGTCGACGGTCTCCACCGCGCGCAGGGCGATGACGTGGGCGTAGCGGCGCCCGTCGCCGGTCACGCCCACCGAGCGCACCGGCAGGAACACGGCGAAGGCCTGGCTGACGCGGTCGTAGAGATCGGCGGCGCGCAGCTCCTCGATGAAGATGTGGTCGGCCCGCCGCAGGATGTCGGCGTAGGGCTTGCGGACCTCGCCGAGGATGCGCACGCCGAGGCCCGGCCCCGGGAAGGGGTGGCGGTAGACCATGTCGTGGGGCAGGCCGAGCTCGAGGCCGATGCGGCGCACCTCGTCCTTGAAGAGCTCGCGCAGCGGCTCGACGAGGCCGAGCCGCATGCGCTCGGGCAGCCCCCCGACGTTGTGGTGGGACTTGATGACCTTGGCCTTGCCGGTCCTGGCGCCGGCCGACTCGATGACGTCGGGATAGATGGTGCCCTGGGCGAGCCAGCGCACCCCCTCGAGCTTCGCCGCCTCCTCCTCGAAGACCTCGACGAAGAGGTTGCCGATGCGCCTGCGCTTCTCCTCCGGATCGGTGACCCCGGCGAGGGCCGCGAGGAAGCGGGCCTCGGCGTCGACGTGCACCACGCGCACGCCCATGTGGCGGGCGAAGGTGGCCATCACCTGCTCGGCCTCGCCGAGGCGCAGCAGGCCGTTGTCGACGAAGACGCAGGTGAGCTGATCGCCGATGGCGCGGGCGAGCAGCGCCGCCGTCACCGAGGAGTCCACCCCCCCGGAGAGGCCGAGGACGACGCCGTCGCCGCCCACCTGCTCGCGCACCGCGCGGATCGCGTCCTCGATGATGTTGCCGGGGGTCCAGAGCCCCTGGCAGCCGCAGATGTCGCGCACGAAGCGGGCGAGGATGCGCGCCCCCTGGCGGGTGTGGGTCACCTCCGGGTGGAACTGCAGGCCGTAGAGGCGGCGCTCGTCGTCGGCCATGCCGGCGATGGGCGCGGCCTCGGTGCTGGCGATGACCTTGAAGCCGGGCGGCAGCTCGATGACGCGGTCGCCGTGGCTCATCCAGACGTCCAGCAGCCCCCACCCCTCGGGGCTCGCATGGTCCTCGATGCCCTCGAGCAGCCGCGAGTGGCCGCGGGCCCGCACCTGGGCGTAGCCGTACTCGTGGGTGCGGGCGTTCTCCACCCGGCCGCCGAGCTGGGCCGCCATGGTCTGCATCCCGTAGCAGATGCCGAGCACGGGCACGCCCAGCTCGAAGACCGCCTGCGGCGCCCGGGGCGGCGTCTCCTCGGTGACCGAGGCCGGCCCGCCGGAGAGGATGATGCCGCGGGGGGCGAAGGCGCGCACCGCCTCCTCGCCCATGTCGTAGGGGTGGATCTCGCAGTAGACGCCGGCCTCGCGCACGCGCCGGGCGATGAGCTGCGTGTACTGGGAGCCGAAGTCGAGGATGAGGATGCGCTCGCGGTGGATGTCGGTGTTCACGCTGCTCTCCCGCGCGCCGGGCTCAGTCGACCCAGTAGTTGGGCGCCTCCTTGGTGATGGTGACGTCGTGGACGTGGCTCTCGCGAACGCCCGCGCCGGTGATGCGGACGAACTCCGCCCGCGTGCGCAGCTCCTCGATGGTGGCGCAGCCGGTGTAGCCCATGCTGGCGCGCAGCCCCCCGAGGAGCTGGTGGATGATGTGCAGCACGCTGCCCTTGTAGGGCACCCGGCCCTCGATGCCCTCGGGCACCAGCTTGTCGGCGTCCCCCGTGCCCTCCTGGAAGTAGCGGTCGGCCGAGCCGTGCCGCTCCGACATGGCCCCCAGCGAGCCCATGCCGCGGTAGGTCTTGTAGGAGCGCCCCTGGAAGATCTCCACCTCGCCCGGGGCCTCGTCGGTGCCGGCGAAGAGGCTGCCCATCATCACCGCGTGGGCGCCGGCGGCGATGGCCTTGGCGATGTCGCCGGAGTAGCGGATGCCGCCGTCGGCGATCACGGGCACCCCCGTGCCCTCCAGGGCCGCCGCGGCGTCGGCCACCGCCGTGATCTGGGGCACGCCGACCCCGGCGACGATGCGCGTGGTGCAGATGGAGCCGGGGCCGATGCCCACCTTGACCGCGTCGGCGCCGGCCTCGGCGAGCGCCCGCGCCCCCGCGGCGGTGGCGACGTTGCCGCCGATGACCTGGACCTGCGGGTAGTTCGCCTTGATCCAGCGGACCCGGTCCAGCACCCCCTGGGCGTGGCCGTGGGCGGTGTCGACGACGATGACGTCGACACCGGCCTCGACGAGGGCGGCGACCCGCTCCTCGGTGCCGGGGCCCACCCCCACCGCGGCCCCCACCCGCAGCCGCCCGAGCTCGTCCTTGCAGGCGTTGGGAAACTGCTGCGCCTTCTGGATGTCCTTGACCGTGATCAGCCCCCGCAGCCGGAAGGCGTCGTCCACCACCAGCACCTTCTCGATGCGGTGGCGGTGCAGCAGCGCCAGCACCTCCTCCCGCGAAGCCCCCTCGCGCACCGTGACGAGGCGCTCCCGCGGCGTCATCACCATGCGCACCGGGGCCTCGTAGCGGGTCTCGAAGCGCAGGTCGCGGCTGGTGACGATGCCCGCGAGGGCGTCCCCGTCCTCCACCACCGGCACCCCGGAGATGCCGTGCTCGCGCATGAGGGCGAGCACCTTGCGGATGGGTGTGTCGGGCGAGACCGTGATGGGCTCGCGGATCACCCCGGCCTCGTACTTCTTGACCCGGCGCACCTCGGCCGCCTGCCGCTCCGGGGTCATGTTCTTGTGGATGATGCCGATGCCGCCCTCCTGGGCCAGGGCGATGGCGAGCCGCGCCTCGGTGACGGTGTCCATGGCCGCCGAGACCAGCGGCATGTTGAGCCGGATCTCCCGCGTCAGCCGGGTGGAGAGGTCGGCATCGCGGGGCAGCACCTGCGAGTGCGCAGGAAGGAGGAGCACGTCGTCGAAGGTGAGGGCGTCTTGCTGGATGCGAAGCATGTGGGCGAGGCTCTCCGTGGCAGGGGTTGAGAATAACCGGCCATTCTACCAGAACGGCGCCGGCTCGACCCGTCCGCGGGGCGCGGCTAAGATCGCCCCATGACCGCGGACGCCGGGCGCGAGATCTACACCGTCAGCCGCCTCAACCGTGAGGCCCGCGCCCTGCTCGAGGAGGGCTTCCCCCTCCTCTGGGTGGAGGGGGAGGTCTCGAACCTCGCCCGCCCCCGCTCCGGGCACCTCTACTTCACCCTCAAGGACGCCTCGGCCCAGGTGCGCTGCGCCTTCTTCCGCAACCGCCACCGCCCGGGCATGCCGGCCCTCGCCGACGGGATGCAGGTGCTGGTGCGCGCCCGCGTCAGCCTCTACGAGGCCCGCGGCGACTACCAGCTCCTGGTGGAATCCGTGGAGGAGGCGGGCGACGGCGCCCTGCGCCGCGCCTTCGAGGCGCTCAAGGCCCGGCTCGCCGCCGAGGGCCTCTTCGACGCCGACCGCAAGCGGCCGCTGCCGCGCCTGCCCCGCGCCGTCGCCGTGGTCACCTCCCCCACCGGCGCCGCCATCCGCGACATCCTCCACGTCCTCGCCCGGCGCTTCCCCGCCGTGCCCGTCTACGTCTACCCCACCGCCGTGCAGGGCGAGGGGGCGGCGGCGCAGATCGTCGCCGCCATCCGGCGCGCCGGCCGCGAGCGGCGCGCCGACGTCCTCATCCTCGCCCGCGGCGGCGGCTCGCTGGAGGATCTGTGGCCGTTCAACGAGGAGGCCGTCGCCCGCGCCATCCGCGCCTGCCCGATCCCGGTGGTGAGCGGCGTCGGCCACGAGGTGGACGTCACCATCGCCGACCTCGCCGCCGACCTGCGCGCCCCCACCCCCTCGGCCGCCGCCGAGCTGGTGGTGCCGGACCGGGGCGAGTGGCGGGCGCGCCTTGCGCGGGACCGCGAGCGCCTGGCGCAGGCCGCGCGCAGGCTGCTGCGCCGGCGCCGCGAGGGTCTCGAGGGGCTCGCCGCCCGGCTCGCCCGCCAGCACCCGCGCCGCATCCTGCGCCAGCGCAACCAGCGCCTGGACGAGGCCTCGCTCCGCCTCGAACGGGCGGCGCGCGCCCTCGTGGGGGCGCGTCGCCGCCGGCTCGAGCTCCTCGCGGCGCGCCTTGCGCGCCAGCACCCCCGCCGTCGCCTCGCCGCGCGCCGCGCGCGCCTCGCCGAGCTGCGCGTCCGCCTCGGCACCGCCGCCCGCGGCGGGATCGAGCGGCGGCGCCGGCACCTGGCCGCACTGCGCGCCGCCCTCGGCGCGGGGGGGCGCCGCCCCCTGGAGCGCTGGCGGCCGCGGCTTGCGCGGCTCGCCGGCCGCCTCGACGGCACCAGCCCCCTGCGCACCCTCGCGCGCGGCTACGCCATCGTCATCACGCCGGACGGGCGCATCCTGCGCGATGCCGCCGCGGTGCGCGCCGGCGACGCGGTGCGGGCGCGGCTCGCCCGCGGGGCCCTCGACTGCCGCGTCGAGGCGGTGCACCGCGGAGAGACGCCCTGATGCGGGGGCCGGCCGGGCTGCTCCTCGCCGCCCTGCTCGTACCCCCGGCCGGGGCGGCGGCCCCCGCCCCGGCCCCCTTCCCCGGCGGCATCGCCGTACTGCCCCTGCCGGCGCTGGGGTCGCTGCCGCCGGTGGCCCGCTTCGGCGGCCGCCGCGTCCTCGTCCGCGGCGAGGCGGGGCGCTGGGTCGCGGTGGTGGGCCTGGGGCTGGATCTCGCCCCCGGACGGCACGTGCTGCAGCTTGCGGACGGCACCGCCGTCCCCTTCGAGGTCCGTCCCCGGCGCTATCCCGAACAGCACCTCACCGTGCCGCGCCGCTACGTCGCCCCGGACGCCGCGGCCCTTGCGCGCATCCGCCGCGAGCAGGCGCGGGTGCGCCGGATCCTCGCCCGCTACAGCGAGGACCTGCAGCCGGCGCTTGCGCTCTCGCCGCCGCTGCGCGCCCCGGTCTCCAGCCCCTTCGGCCTGCGCCGCTTCTTCAACGGCGAGCCCCGCCGGCCCCACAGCGGCCTCGACCTCGCCGCCGGCGCCGGCACCCCCGTCCGGGCGCCCGCCGACGCGGTGGTGGCCGACACCGGCGAGTACTACTTCAACGGCCGCACCGTCTTCCTCGACCACGGGCAGGGGCTGATCACGGCCTACATGCACCTTCGCCGCATCCTCGTCCGTCCCGGACAGCGGGTGCGCCGCGGCGAGGTGATCGGCGAGGTGGGGGCCACCGGGCGCGTCACCGGCCCGCATCTGCACTGGGGGGTGGCCCTCAACGGGGCGATGATCGACCCCACCCTCCTGCTCGCCGAGCGTCCCTGAACCGCCCGGCCTCCTGGGCATGGGGGGCGGTTCGAGACCCCGGGGCTGCGCCTCGACGGCGGCGCCGACGACCGGGCGCCGCCCGCACCGCGGTCGCCTCGGGACGCGAGGGAGGGGCCCCGCGGCCCCTCCCGCAGAGGACCCGCGGGATCCTCAGGTGCAGCTCTCCACCTCGATGTAGAGGGCGGGCACGTCCGCGTCGGGCTCTGCCTGCGGCGGCGCCGAGGCCGAGCCCCTCCCCGTGTCGATCCCGGTGCCGTCGAAGGTGAGGCGAAGGCCGGAGATCTCGCTCATCCACACCTTGTAGCGCTGGCCCGCCTCGCAGGCGGTGACGAGGAAGGGCTCCGCGCCCGCCACACCCGAGGTGCCGGCCGTGCGGTACTCGTCCGTCTCCTCGCCATCGGCGGTGAAGACCTTCGTACCCTGGACGGCGACGGCCGCCGCAGGGTCCCCACTCGAGAGGGCGGTGACCTTCACCGGGCGGGGCGCGCGGTCGGACGCCCGGACTCCGATCACGGGATCCGGATCCGTGGGATCCCCGTCGTTGGCGGCCATCCACCCCGCCCAGGTGCTGCCGTCCTTGGAGACCACCGCGCCGAGCACCTGCTCCGCGGTGTTCACGTTGTCGCGGATCTCCCAGACGCAGGTCCAGGCGTCCTCGGTGGCGGCGCCGTCGCCGAAGTCGGTCTCGAGCCGGATCTCGGGAAGCTCCGAGATCAGCGCCGCGTACACAGCACCCTTGGAATCCGGGCTGTTCGGATCGCCGCTGAGGGCGGCGCCGAGCGCCGTGGCGAAGGCGTTCACCGTCTCGCGGTCCGCCCAGCCGCAGCCCGTGGCGCTCGCCACGCGCGTGAGCGAGACCTGGTAGGACGTGCTGTTCACGGTGGCCGTGCCGTCGATGGCCGACCCGGTCACGGTGCCGTCGAAGGTCACGGTGACGTCCTGGTCCTCAAGGTCCTTGCCGCTGGCGGTGAGGCTGACGCTGTCGCCGCTCAGCTCGCCCGACACGTCCGCGCCCCAGAACTGGAGGGCGACGTTGGCCTTGCCGGAGACCTGGGCACCGTTCTGGCTGAGCTCGAGACAGACCGGCCCCTTCTCGCCGGTGCTGGTGTTCTCGTAGCTGCCCTTCCAGACCCCGGCGAGCTCGGTGGCGGTCCCGCCGCCGCCACTGCTCGCATCGCCACTGTCATCGGCGCCGCTTCCGCTCGAACCGTCGCCGCCCCCACCGCCGCAGGCGGCGAGGAGGGCCGTGGCCATGGCGAGTGCGAGATGTCGCTGGGTCATGACGCGTCCTCCCTGCTTTCGTGACCGTGCACCGCACCGCGGCCCCGCCTCCCGCAGGCGCAGGCCGCGGTCGTCGATTTGGTGGCGGCGGCGCCGCTTTCAAGACCCGGGGGACGGGTCCGGCCGGTTCAGGATCGCTTGACGTGGCGCATGAGCCGCCTGCGCTTGCGGATCTGGCGCGGGGTGAGCTCGTTGCGCCGCCCTGCGAAGGGGTTCTCGCCGCTTCGCAGCTCCACCCGCACCGGCGTGCCGAAGAGGTCGAGGGCCTCGCGGAAGGCGTTGGCGAGATAGCGGCGGTAGTGCTCGGGCAGGAGCTCGGTGCGGTTGCCGTGGACCACGATCACCGGCGGGTTGCGCCCGCCCTGGTGGGCGTAGCGCAGCTTGATGCGCCGCCCGCGCACCAGCGGCGGCTGGTGGCGCGCCACCGCCTCCTGGAGGATGCGGGTGAGCTCGGGGGTCGCGAGATCCGCGGTGGCGGCGCGGTGGGCGCGGTCCACCGCCGCCATCAGCTCCTCGAGGCCGGAGCCGTGCAGGGCGCTGATGCGGCGCACGGGGGCGAACTCCAGCAGGAAGCCCAGGCGCAGCTCCAGCTCGCGCCCCACCGCACGGCGCTGGGCCTCGGGCAGGCGGTCCCACTTGTTCACCGCCACCACCACGGCGCGCCCGCTCTCCACCGCCAGGCCCGCAAGCGCCGCGTCCTGCTCCACCACGCCCTCGCGCGCGTCCACCATCAGGACCACCACGTGGGCCGCCTCCATGGCCTGGAAGGCCTTGACGACGCTGAACTTCTCCACGAAGTCGCGGATCCGCGCGCGGCGGCGCACGCCGGCGGTGTCGATGAGCAGGTAGCGCCGCCCGTCGCGCACGAAGGGGATGCGGATGCTGTCGCGGGTGGTGCCCGGCTCGTCGTAGGCCAGCACCCGTTCCTCCCCCAGCAGGCGGTTGACCAGGGTGGACTTGCCGACGTTGGGGCGGCCGACGATGGCCACCCGCACCGCATCGTCCTCCTCCGGGGGCTCGGGCTCGCCCGGGGGCAGCTCGGCCAGCGCCCGCTGCAGCACCGCCTTGACCCCGCGGCCGTGGGCCGCCGAGACCGCGTGGGGGCGGCCGAGGCCGAGGCGGTGGAACTCGGCGCAGGCCAGCTCGCCGTCCAGGCCGTCGGTCTTGTTCACCAGCAGCCACACGGGCTTGCCGGTCCCGCGCAGGCGCGCCGCCACCTCCTCGTCGGCCGCGGTCAGCCCCTCGCGCCCGTCGACGAGGAAGAAGACGGCGTCCGCCTCCTCCACCGCGCGCCAGGTCTGGGCCGCCATGTGGGCGTCGATCCCCTCGCCCTCGCCCGACAGCCCGCCGGTGTCCACCACCATGTAGCCGCCGCCGCCGACGCGCCCGATGCCGTAGATGCGGTCGCGGGTGATCCCGGGCCGGTTCGCCACGAGCGCGTCCCGGCTGCGGGTGAGATGGTTGAACAGGGTGGACTTGCCGACGTTGGGCCGGCCCACCAGGGCGATCACGGGAAGCATCGGTCACCGAAGACAGCGGAAGGTCGGGCGCTATTGTAGCGGCTGGGCGCTGCCCGCGCCTCCCCGCCGGGGCGGGCTCAGGCCCCGCCGAGCCGCGCCGCCGTCCGCGCCACGAGACGGCGCACGGCCTCGTCGCCGCCCGCCTCGCGCGCGGCGGCGAGATGGCGGGCGACGGCCTCGGCGTCCCCCTCGCCCGCGGCAAGCTCGGCGGCGAGGCAGTGCACCAGCGCGCGGTCGTTGGCGCTGGGGACGCGCCCGGCCGCGGCCCGCTCCGCATGCACCCGCGCCCGGCCGCGCTCGCCGCGGGCGGCGAGCTCCACCGCGCGCAGCCAGTGGTAGTAGGCGCGGTTGCGCGGGCCCAAGAGCCCCGGAAAGACGATCTGGGCGAGCCAGCGCCGCATCGCCGGCAGGTCCCGGCGCTGGAAGGCCCGGAACGCCAGCGGCACCGCCCCCGTGCGCAGCCATCCCCAGACGAAGAGACCGCAGGCCGCCACCCCCGCCCAGCCGAAGGGGGAGCCCTCGGCGAGGAGCCAGGCGCCGAGGGCGAGGGCGAGCGCCGCGAGCAGGAGCCGGGCGAGCGGCGAGATCAGCACGCCGCCACCCGCCCGAGGCGCAGGTTGAGCGGCCAGCGCACCGTGCGCAGCCCCCCGCCCCACGCCTCCGCCAGCGCCTCGCCCACCTCCCGCAGCGGGTCGCTGCCGTGGTGCGCCCGGTAACGCGCGCTGGCCGACCAGCTCGCAAGGTAGGTCCGCATCCGCGCGCAGTCCCAGCGCGCCTCCATGGCCAGCGCCGGCGCCGCCAGCGGGCGGTAGGGGAAGGGCAGCTCCCGGTAGGCGGTCTCCACGTGGCGCCGCTCGGGCGGCCAGAAGGGACCCACCACCTCGTGGTAGTAGCGACCGAGCACGCGATCCACCTCCGGACTCACCGTCGGCCGCCCGTAGCACCACAGCGCCACCAGCCCCCCGGGGCGGAGCACCCGCCGCACCTCGGCGTGGAAGCGCCGCGGCTCGAACCAGTGCGCCGCCTGCGCCGCCGCCAACAGGTCGGCCACTCCGTCGGCCAGCGGCAGCGCCTCCGCCGCGGCCCGCACCCAGCGAAGCGCCGGGTGGCGCCGCGCGCGGGCGATCTGCCCCGCGCTCGGCTCCACCGCCACCACCCGCGCGAAGCGCCCGGCAAGGCCCAGGCTGGCCTGGCCGCTGCCCGCGCCGCAGTCCACCGCCAGCGCCCGCCCCGGGGCCCGCCGCGCCAGGAGATCGAAGAGCGCCGGCGGATAGCCGGGCCGGGCCGCCGCGTAGGCCGCCGCCCCTGGCCCGAAGTGGTCGCTGAACGCCGCCACGCCTTCCGTCCCCGCCCGAGGCCGCGATGGTAGCATGGGCCGCCATGGGCCATCCGTACACCCGCCTCGCCCCCGACACCGTGCTCGACGCCGTGGAGGCGGCGGGCCTGCGGCCGGACGGGCGCCTCCTGCCCCTGGCGAGCTACGAGAACCGCGTCTACCAGGTGGGCCTCGAGGACGGCCCCCCGGTGGTGGCCAAGTTCTACCGGCCGGGGCGCTGGAGCGACGCCCGGATCCTCGAGGAGCACCGCTTCGCCCGCGAGCTCGCCGCGGCGGGGGTGGAGGTGGCCGCGCCCATGGCCGATGCCCGCGGGCGGACCCTGCACCGCCACGCCGGCTTCCGCTTCGCCCTGTGGCCGCGCTGCGGCGGCCGCGCCCCCGAGACCGGCGACCCCGAGGTGCTGCGCCGGCTCGGCCGGCTCCTGGGACGGCTCCACGCCGTGGGGGCCGCGCGCCCCTTCCGCCGCCGCGGGCGGCTGGAGGCCGCCGCCCGCACCGAGGCCGCCTGCCGGGTCCTGGAGGAGGGGGCGTGGATCCCCGCCGACCTGCGCCCGGCCTGGTCGGGGCTTGCGCGCGAGGCGGTGGCGGCGGTGGCCGCCGCCGAGGACCGCGCCGGCGCCGTGCAGCGCATCCGCCTCCACGGCGACCTCCACCTCGGCAACGTCCTCTGGCGCGACGAGGGGCCGCTCCTCGTGGACCTGGACGACGCCTGCCAGGGGCCGGCGGTGCAGGACCTCTGGATGCTGCTGGCGGGGGAGCGGGACGCGCGCGAGGCGCAGCTCGCCGCACTGCTGGAGGGCTACGAGACCTTCCGCCCCTTCGACCGGCGCGAGCTGCACCTGGTGGAGGCGCTGCGCACCGCGCGCATCCTCGGCCACGCCGCCTGGATCGCGCGCCGCTGGGACGACCCCGCCTTCCCGGCGGCCTTCCCGTGGTTCGGCACCCAGCGCTACTGGCAGGACCTGATCCTCACCCTGCGCGAGCAGCTCGCGGCCATGCAGGAGCCGCCCCTCGCCGCCGCCTGACCGACCCCACACCTCCCCACCGCCCGCATCAGCCCCACGGCATCATCGGCCGCGGCCGCACCTACGCGCTTCGCGCGCCCGTGCCGCGGCCGCATGCCTGCCCCGCCAGCTCCCCAACCGCACCCCCATGACCCGACCCCACGCCCCCGCACCGCCCGCATCAGCCCCACGGCATCATCGGCCGCGGCCGCACCTACGCGCTTCGCGCGCCCGTGCCGCGGCCGATGCCGTAATAGGTGAAGCCGAGGGCGGCGAGGCGGGCGGGATCGTAGAGGTTGCGCCCGTCGAAGATCACGGGCCGGCGCAGGCGCGCCTTGACGGCGTCGAAGTCGGGGCTGCGGAAGAGGTGCCACTCGGTGACGACGGCGAGGGCGTCGGCGCCCTCCAGCGCCTCCATGGGGTCGGCGCAGAGGACGAGGTCGTCGCGCCCGCCGTAGAGGCGCCGCGCCTCGGCCATGGCCACCGGGTCGTGGGCGCGCACGCGCGCGCCGGCCGCCCACAGCGCCTCCATGAGGGTGCGGCTCGGCGCCTCGCGCATGTCGTCGGTGTTGGGCTTGAAGGCGAGGCCCCAGAGGGCGAGGGTGCGCCCGGCGAGCCGCCCCCCGAAGTGATCGCGGATCTTCTCGAACAGGCGCCGCTTCTGCCGCTCGTTGACGCCGTCCACGGCGCGCAGGATGCGGGCGTCGTGGCCGGCCTCCTCGGCGGTGCGGATCAGCGCCTTGACGTCCTTGGGAAAGCAGGAGCCGCCGTAGCCGCAGCCGGGGTAGATGAAGTGGTAGCCGATGCGCGGATCGGAGCCGATCCCCACCCGCACCCGCTCGATGTCGGCGCCGACGCGCTCGGCGAGGTTGGCCAGCTCGTTCATGAAGCTGATCTTGGTTGCGAGCATGGCGTTGGCCGCGTACTTGGTCAGCTCCGCCGAGCGCGTGTCCATCACCAGCAGGCGGTCGTGGTTGCGGTTGAAGGGCGCGTAGAGCTCGCGCATGCGCTCGGCGCTGTCCTCGCGCTCGCAGCCGACGATGATGCGGTCGGGCTTCATGAAGTCCTCGACCGCCGCCCCCTCCTTGAGGAACTCGGGGTTGGAGATGACGTCGAAGTCGAGCTCGAGGCCGCGGGCGGCGAGCACCTCGCGCACGGTCTCGCGCACGCGGTCGGCGGTGCCCACGGGGACCGTGGACTTGTTGACGATGAGGCGGTAGCCGTCCATGCGCTCGGCGATGGTGCGGGCCACCTCGAGGACGTGACGCAGGTCCGCCGAGCCGTCCTCGTCCGGCGGCGTGCCCACGGCGATGAACTGGACCTCGGCGTGGGCCACGGCCTCGTCGGCGTCGGTGGTGAAGGCGATCCGCCCTCCCGCCGCCGCCTCCGCGACGAGGTCGTCGAGCCCGGGCTCGTAGATGGGCAGCTCGCCGCGGCGCAGCCGCGCCACCCGCTCGGCGTCCACGTCCACCATGAGCACGCGGTTGCCGACGTGGGCGAGGCACGCCCCCGTCACGAGCCCGACGTAGCCGCAGCCGTAGATGGTGACGCGCATCTCACCCCTCCTCCCTGCCGTCGCCCGCGGCGGCGAGCCGCGCCCGCTCCTTGCGGATGAAGTGCAGGTTGCGCAGGTAGATGAAGAGCCCCGTCGCCTGGCCGACGATGAAGACCGGGTCGGCGCGGTGGATCGCGTAGGCGAGCAGGGTCGCCCCGCCGGCGACGCTGAAGTACCAGAACTCCACCGGCACCACGCTGCGGCGCTTGCGCTCGCTCTGCAGCCACTGCACGAGGAAGCGCATGGAGAAGAGCGCCTGCCCCGTGAACCCGACGATGAGCCAGACGAGATTCTGCTCCGGCACGGCTCAGGCCTCCTCGATCACCGGCACGCGGGCGCGCCGCATCAGCCACATCACCCCCAGCAGGTCCACGATCCCCACCCACAGGCGGTTGCGGATGCCGTAGTGGGAGCGGCCGCGCTCGCGCGGCCGGTGGTGGACCTCCACCGAGCGCACGCGCCCGCCCGCGCGCAGGAACAGCGCCGGCAGGAAGCGGTGCATGTGGTCGAAATAGGGCAGCTCCAGGAAGTCGGCGCGGCGGAACACCTTGAGCCCGCAGCCGGTGTCCGGCGTCGCATCACGCAGCAGCCGCGCGCGCACGCCGTTGGCGATGCGCGAGGACAGGCGCCGGATCCAGGTGTCGCGGCGGCTGCGGCGCCAGCCGGCAACCAGCAACGGCCGCCCCTCGGCGGCCTCCTCGCGCGCCACCGCCCACAGCCGCGGAATGTCGGCGGGATCGTTCTGGCCGTCGCCGTCGAGGGTGCAGATCCACGTCCCCCGCGCCGCGCGCACGCCGGTACGGATGGCGGTGCTCTGGCCGCAGCTCGTGCGGTGGCGGATCACGCGCAGGCGCGGAAAACCCGCCGCGACCCGGGCGAGGATGCGCGGCGTGTCGTCGTCGCTGCCGTCGTCGACCACCACCACCTCGTAGTCGGCCGCCCCCTCGAGGGCGGCGCGGATCTCGCCGAGCAGCGGCTCGACGTTCTCCGCCTCGTTGTGCATCGGAATGACCAGCGAAAGCTCCACGGATCGCTCCCCCTGCAGGCGCGGCAAGGATAGCGGCGCCGCCGTGAAGCCGGCGTGAAGGCGGCATGAAGGATTCGTCAAGGGCCGGCGCCGCCCCGCCCGCCCCAGCACACCTCGGCGCGGGTGCCGCCGCCCTCGCGCGGCGCGAGCCGCACCGCCCAGCCGTAGTGGGCGCAGATCCGCCGCACCACGGTGAGGCCGAGACCCTCGCCCCCGGGGGCGGCGCCGGCGCCGCGGTAGCCCGGCTCGAACAGGCGTGCCGCCTCCGCCGGGTCGATGCCCCGGCCCGTGTCCTCCACCACGAGGCCCGCGGCGTCGGCGCGCACCCGCACCGCGCCCGCCTCGGTGTGGAGCAGCGCGTTGGCGACGAGATTGCCCGCCACCATCGCCACCGCCGCCGGGGCCGCCGCCACCTGTGCACTCTCGTCGGCCTCCACGGTGAGGGTCACGCCCGGCCGCAGCAGGTGACGCTGGGCCTCCACCGCCTCGCGCACCGGCGGCGCCACCGGCACCGGCGCCGCCGCCCCCTCACCCCCGCGCGCCAGCACCAGCAGCACCTCCACCAGCTCGGTCATGCGCCGCGCCGCCCGCTCGATGCGCTCGGCGGCCCGGCGCGCGCGCGGCGGCAGCGTCCCGTCGGCGAGGAGGATGCCCGCGCTGCCGCGGATCACGGTCAGCGGCGTGCGCAGCTCGTGGCTCGCCGCGGCCGTGAACTCGCGCTCGCGCGCCAGCGCCTCGGCCAGCCGCGCGGCGTAGGCGTCGAAGGCCTCGGCGAGCTCGCGCACCACGTCGTCGGCGAACTGCGGCGCCAGGGGCTCCGGCGCCGCCACCCCCGGGCGGAGCCGGTGGACGCGGCGGGCGAGCTCGTTGAGCGGCGCGAGTACGCGGTCCGAGACCCACAGCCCGAGCCAGGTGGCGAGGTAGGCCGCCGCCCCCGCCCCCGCCACCAGGAGCGCCGCCACCACCTGCCGCAGGCGGGCGATCTCCTCGGGGCCCTCCTCGCCCCGCATCAGCTCGACGAGCTCCTCCTGGAGGTGATCGAAGCCCAGCCAGGCGGTGCCGGCGAAGAGCACGCCCAGCAGCAGACCGACGCCGAAGGCGAAGAGGACGATGCGCGACTGCAGCCGCCGCCTAAAGGGCATCGGGCGCGCTCAGCCGGTAGCCGACGCCGTGCACGGTGCGGATCAGGGGCACGGCGAATGGGCGGTCGACCACGGCGCGCAGCTGGTGGATGTGGCTGCGCAGGGCGTCGCTCTCGGGGGGCTCCTCGCCCCACAGCGCGTGCTCGAGCTCCTCGCGCCCGACCACGCGGTGGCTGTTGCGGGCGAGGATCTCGAGGATCGCAAAGCCGGTGGGCGTGACCCGCAGGACACGCCCGCCGCGGCGCACCTCGCGGGTGTCGAGGTCGAGCTCGAGATCGGCCACCGCGAGGCGGCGCCCGCCGTGCCGTCCCCGGCGCAGCAGCGCCTGCAGCCGCGCCTCCAGCTCCTCCGGCTCGAAGGGCTTGACCAGGTAGTCGTCGGCCCCGGCCTCGAAGCCCGCCAGCTTGTCCGCCAGCGTGTCGCGCGCGGTGAGCATGAGCAGCGGTGTGGCGCGCCGGGCCTCGGCGCGCAGCCGGCGGCAGAGCTCGAGGCCGTCGATCCCGGGCAGCATCAGGTCGAGGACGATGGCGTCGTAGGCGCCGGTGACGGCGCGGTGCAGCCCCGTGAGGCCGTCCCCCGCCCAGTCCGCGGCGTGGCCGCGGGCCTCGAGGAAGTCGCACACGGTGGCGGCGACATCGGCCTCGTCCTCGATCACCAGCACCCTCATCCCGGCACCTCCCCGCCGCGGCACCGCCCGGTCGCAGCCTCCGACCCCACGAGGTGCCAGTGGACGCCGTGGCGAAGGCCCAGATCCACCGTGCGCGCCGGATCGAAGCAGGGCGCGAGCCGGTCCTCCGGCACCACAAGCCAGCGCCCCGGCGCCACCTCCTGCCAGCGCACCGCCTCGGCCAGCACCTCCCGCGGCGCCCGCCCGCGCCAGCGCACCGCATGCACCGGCCGGTCCGCCAGCAGCACCATCTGCTCCTTCCACCAGGTCAGCCCCAGCTCCGCGCGGGGACCGATGCGCCGGCCGATCTCCGCCATGAAGGGGCGGGTCGAGCGGCCGGGATCCAGCGCCGGGTAGCCCACGAGCCCGTAGGCCGGCCAGAGGGCCAGCAGGAAGCCGGCGAGGGCCGCCACCCCCCGCCGCGGCCCGAGGGCGAGCGCCGCCGCCGCCAGCGCCGCGAAGGCCGCGAGCGGCGGCGTGGGATCCAGGTGCTCGCGGGTGCGCACCGCATCCAGCGCCCCGGGGACGAGGTGGAGCCAGGCGAGAAGCCCGGCGAAGAGGGCGCCGAGGCCGGCGAGCACGGCCCAGGCCGTGCGCTGCACCGCCACCCGCCGCACCAGCCCCGGGACGAGGGGCGCCGCCGCCAGCGCCAGCGCCGGCAGCGCCGGGAGGATGTAGACGCCGCGCTTGCCCGCGGCGAGGCTGAAGAAGGCGAGCACCAGCACCACCCAGCCGAGCAGCACCAGATGGCGGCCATCGCGCCGGCGCAGCCGGCGCCACCAGGCGGGCACGAGCCAGGGCAGGGCCGCGGTGAGCGGCAGCCAGGCCCAGGGCACCACCTGCACCAGCAGGTACCACCACGGCGCCACGTGGCCACCGTGGCCCTCCAGGTAGCGATCCGCGGTCTGGCGGAAGAGGATCTCGTCGCGATAGGCGGCAAGGGCCGGATCGCCGCTCGCCGCCACCGCAAGCAGCATCGGCACGAGCCACGCGCCGACCGCGGCCAGCATCCACGCCGGCCCGCCCGCCCAGGCGAGCCACCCCCCCTGCGGGCGCGCGATGCGGCGCCAGCCGCGCGCCGCGGCCCAGCCCCAGGGGATCAGCGCCAGCGCCGGGAGGAACCCCACCCCCTTGGTGATCACCCCGAACCCCATCGCCGCCCAGCCGATGCGCCACCAGCGCCACGCCGGCCCGAGGAGGAGGTGGCGGGCCAGACCGTAGAGCCCCAGCGTGGTCCAGAAGGCCAGGGTGGCGTCGATCTGGGCGCTGCGCGCCTGGAGCGGAAACTGCACCGAGACCAGCAGCGCCATCGCCGCCCACCGGCCCGCGCGCCGGCCCCACAGGCGCCGGCCGAGATCGTGCACCAGCAGCAGGGTGCCGAGCCCGGCCGCGAGCGAGGGCAGGAGGAAGGCCAGGCGCAGCTCCCCCGTGAGGCGGTAGGCCAGGGCCATGAGCCAGAAGTAGAGGGGCGGCTTGTCGGCGTAGTAGAAGCCGCCGCGGGTGGGGAAGAGCCACTGTCCGCTCTCCACCATCTCCTTGGCCACGAGGGCGAAGCGCGGCTCGTCCGGGGGCCACGGATCGCGCAGCCCGAGCCCCGCCCCGATCACCACGAGGCCGAGCAGCAGCAGCCCGAGCCGCTCCCGGTTCCATGCCCGCGCCAACGGTCTCCCCCGATGCCTGCCTGGCGCGGCATTGTACCCTTGACCGGCCGCGGCGCCGGCGCCGACACTGGCGGCGATCCCGGCGGGAGCGAGACGATGCGCGCACGCGACGAGGCCGAGGCCCGGCTCGAGGCCTGGATGGCGGACCACGGCGTCCCCGGCCGGATGCGCCGCTTCGCCGCCTCGTGCCACACCGCGGCCGAGGCCGCCGCGGCCGCCGGCGTCGCGGTGCACGACATCGTCAAGAACGTGTGCCTCATCACCGAGGACGGACGGCTCGTGGTCGCCGTCGCCCGCGGCGACCACCGCGTGAGCACGCGCCGCGTCGGCCGCGCCCTCGGCCTTGCCCGGCCGCGCCCGGCGGGCCCCGACGAGGTCCTGCGCCTGACCGGCTATCCCGCCGGCGGCGTGCCGTCCTTCGGCTACGAGGCCCTGTTCCTGGTGGACGAGGCGGTGATGGAGCGGCCCCGCGTCCTCACCGGCGGCGGCTCCGACCGGGCGCTGGTGGAGATCGCGCCGGCCGATCTCGTCGCCGCCTGCGGCGCCCGCATCGCGCGCATCCGCAAGTAGGGGCTAGCGCCGCTCGAGGGCCCGGCGCAGGATGCCCGCCTCCTCGGGATCCAGCCCCTCCAGCCGGCGCAGGTTCGCACGCGCCCGCGCGAGCTCCCCGCGCCAGATGAGCAGCTCGCCCTGCTCGCGCAGGGCGCGGGCATTGGCCGGATCGCGGCGAAGGGCGTGCTCGTAGACCCCCACCGCCTCCTCGGCGTAGATCTCGGCGAGACGGCGCAGCGCGTGGCCCAGGCGGTTGAGGGCCGGCCCGTAGCCGATGTCGAAGAGCAGCGCCTTGCGGTAGTACTCCACCGCCCGCAGGTAGTCCCCGCGCGCCTCCACCTCGGCGCCCAGGCGGGTGTACATCTCCGCGCTGCTCTCCTCGGCCGCCGCCGCATGGGCGGCCGCAAGGAGCAGCGCCGCGGCCCACGCTCGCCAGGCCATCCCGCGCCCTCCCGGATCCCCTTGCCCGGGAGTCTAGCCCCCGCGTCAGTCCCCCGCCACGGTCATCCCGTCCACGAGCCAGGAGCCGGTGCGCACGCTGCCGCGAAGATCCAGGTCGCGGCCGACCGCGCGCAGGTTGGCGAACATCTCGCGCAGGTTGCCCGCCACCGTGATCTCGTGCACCGGGTGGGCGATCTCGCCGCCCTCGACCCAGAACCCCGCGGCCCCGCGCGAGTAGTCGCCGGTGACGAGGTTGACGCCGTGGCCCAGGAGCTCGGTGACCAGCAGCCCGGTGCCCATCTCGCGCAGCATCCCCGCGAGGTCGTGCTCCCCGGGCTCGACGGTGAGGTTGTGGACGCCGCCGGCGTTGCCGGTGGTGCGCAGCCCCAAGCGGCGCGCGGAGTAGCTGTCCAGCACGTAGCGGACGAGGACGCCGTCGCGCACCAGGTCCTGCTCCCGGGTGGCGACGCCCTCGTCGTCGAAGGGGGCGCTGCCCAGCGCCCGCGGGATGTGCGGGTGCTCGGTCATGCGCACGAACTCGGGGAAGATGCGCTCCCCGGCGGCGTCGAGGAGGAAGGAGGCGCGGCGGTAGAGGCTGGGACCGCGCACCGCCCCCACCAGGTGCCCCACGAGGCCGCGGGCGAGCTCGGCGACGAACACCACCGGCACCCGCCGCGTCGCCAGCTTGCGCGCCCCGAGCCGGCGCAGCGCCCGCTCGGCGGCGCGCCGGCCCACCACCTCCGCCGCCTCCATGGCCTCCGGCTCGCGCGCCACCGTGTACCAGTAGTCGCGCTCCATGGCCTCGCCCGCCGAGGCCACCACGGCGCAGCTGACGCTGTGGCGGGTCGCGGGATAGCCGGCGAGGAAGCCGTGGCTGTTGCCGTAGACGCGGACGCCCTCGTGGCTGGTGACGGTGGCACCCTCGGAGTTGGTGATGCGCCGGTCGTGGCCGCGGGCCGCCGCCTCGCAGGCGCTGGCGAGGCGCACCGCCTCCTCGGCGTCGATCCCCCAGGGGTGGTGGAGGTCCAGGTCCGGGATCTCCCGTGCCAGGTCCTCGGGGTCCGGCAGGCCGGCGTGGGGATCCTCGGCGGCGTGGCGGGCGATGCGCACCGCCGCCTCCACCGCCGCCTGCACCGCCTCTCGGGAGAGGTCGTTGGTGCTGGCGCTGCCCTTGCGCCGGCCGAGGTAGACGGTGATCCCGAGGCCGCGGTCGCGGTGGTGCTCCACCGTCTCCACCTCGCCCATGCGCACGGTGACGCTGAGCCCCTGGTCCACCGAGAGCCCCGCCTCGGCGGCCTCGGCACCGAGGGCGCGCGCCCGCTCCAGGGCCTCGCCCACCACCTCCTCCAGCGCCTGCACGGACGGCAGCGCCGCCCGCTGCCGGCTCGCGGCGATCCCGCTCACGACCGTCCTCCCCCGGTCTGCGTCCCCCCCACGGTGAGGCCGTCCACCCGCAGGGTCGGCTGCCCCACCCCCACCGGCACGCTCTGGCCGTCCTTGCCGCAGGTGCCGACGCCGTCGTCGAGGCGCAGGTCGTTGCCCACCATGCGGACGCGGGTGAGCACGTCGGGGCCGTTGCCGATCAGGGTCGCCCCGCGCACCGGCGCCGTCACCCGCCCGTCCTCGATGAGATAGGCCTCGCTGGCCGAGAAGACGAACTTGCCCGAGGTGATGTCCACCTGCCCGCCGCCGAAGTTGACGGCGTAGAGCCCCCGCTTCACCGAGGCGATGATCTCCTCCGGGTCGTCCTCGCCCGGCAGCATGTAGGTGTTGGTCATGCGCGGCATCGGCTGGTGGGCGTAGGACTCGCGCCGGCCGTTGCCGGTGGGCGCCATCCCCATGAGGCGGGCGTTCTGGCGGTCCTGCATGTAGCCCCGGAGCACGCCGCGCTCGATGAGCACCGTGCGCCGGGTCGGCACCCCCTCGTCGTCGACGTTGAGCGAGCCGCGCCGGCCCGGCAGGGTGCCGTCGTCCACCACCGTGCACAGCGGCGAGGCCACCCGCTCGCCGATGCGGCCGCTGAAGGCCGAGGTCCCCTTGCGGTTGAAGTCGCCCTCGAGGCCGTGGCCCACCGCCTCGTGCAACAGCACCCCGGGCCAGCCCGGCCCCAGGACCACGGTCATGGTGCCCGCGGGCGCCTCCACCGCCTCGAGGTTGACCAGCGCCTGGCGCACCGCCTCGCGGGCGAAGGCCTCGGCGCGGCCCGCCTCCAGGAACCACGGCAGGCCGAAGCGGCCGCCGCCGCCCGCCACCCCCTGCTCGCGCCGCCCCTTGTGCTCGGCGATCACATGCACGCTCAGGCGCACCAGCGGGCGCACGTCGGCGGCCAGGGTCCCGTCGGAGACCGCGATGAGGACCACCTCGTGGACCGCGGCGAGGCTCACCGTGACCTGCCTCACCCGCGGGTCGGCGGCGCGCGCGGTGCGGTCCACGCGCTCGAGCAGGGCCACCTTGGCCGCCTCGTCGAGGCTCGAGACGGCATCGAGGGGCGGATAGAGCCGCTGCGCCGGCTGCCGCGGCCCGACCCGCAGCGCCCCCGCGCCGCCGGCCCGGGTGATGGCCCGCGCCGTGCGCGCCGCCTCCAGCAGCGGCGGCAGCGCCACCTCGTCGGCGTAGGCGAAGCCGGAGCGCTCGCCGGCCACCGCCCGCACCCCGACGCCGCGCTCGATGCCGTAGCTGCCCTCGCGCACGATGCCGTCCTCGAGGACCCAGGCCTCGTGCCGGACCGCCTGGAAGTAGAGGTCGGCGTGGTCGACGCGGTGCGCCAGCACCTGTCCGAGGGCCTGCTCCAGCGCCCCCTCGTCGAGCCCCGCCGGCTCCAGCAGCACGCCCCGTGCGATCTCCAGCGCGTTGTCGCTCATCTCCACTCCGTGGGCCGCCCTGCGGCCCGTCTCATGCAGGCGGTGGAGCGGACTCAGCAGGCGGCCAGGCGGCGGTGGGCCACCACCGGGAAGCGACGGCGCAGGGCCTCCTGCCGATCCAGGTCCACCTCGCCGATGACCACCCCGGAGCCCCGCGGCAGGCGGTCGAGGACCGTGCCCCACGGGTCCACCACCATGCTGTCGCCGTGGGTCTCGCGCCCGCTGACGTGGTAGCCGCCCTGCGCCGCCGCCACCACGTGGCAGAGGTTCTCGATGGCGCGCGCCCGCACCAGCACCTCCCAGTGCGCCCGCCCGGTGACGGCGGTGAAGGCGGCGGGGAGGACGAAGAGCTCGGCGCCGCGCGCGAGCAGGGTGCGGAACAGCTCCGGGAAGCGCAGATCGTAGCAGACCGCAAGGCCGATGCGGCCCAGCGCGGTCTCGGCCACCACCGGCGCGGTCCCCGCCTCGATGGTCTCCGACTCCTGGTAGCGCTCGTCGCTCCCGGGCACGTCCACGTCGAAGAGATGGATCTTGTCGTAGCGGGCGAGCAGCGCGCCGTCCGGGCCGTAGACGAGGCAGGCCGCCCTGATCCGCCCCGGGTCGGCGCTCTCCAGCGGCACCGTGCCGCCCACGAGGTGGATGCCGTGGCGCCGCGCCTCCTCGGCGAGGAAGGCCTGGATCGGGCCGTCACCCGGGCGCTCGCGCCGCGCCACCTTGTCGGTCTCGGCCATGCCCATGAGGGCGAAGTTCTCGGGCAGGACCACGAGGCGCGCCCCGCCCTCGGCGGCACGGGCGATGAGCCGGCGGGCCTCGAGGAGGTTGCCGTCCACGTTGGGCCCGGAGGCCATCTGCACCGCCGCGGCGAGAAAGCGCCGGCTCACGGCCGAGGCTCCACGCTGAGGGCGAGGGCGTCGTCGCGCCCGCTGCCGGGCAGGGTCTCCACCTGCGCCGAGGGCACCCCCAGCGCCACCAGCCACGCCCTCAGCTCCTCCGCCCACAGGATGCCCTCCTCGCCGCTGGGGTAGCGGATGACGATGCGCGCATGGGGCGCCTGCAGGTAGGCCCGGACGGTCTCCGCCACCGGCGCCAGGGTGCGGACGTAGGCGCCGTCGCGCGGCCGGGCCCAGGCCGCGGCATCCAGCCACCGCACCGGCGCCGCCGCCGCCGACGCGGCGGCAAGCCCCAGCAGCACCCCAAGGAATCCACGCATGCCGCTCAGCATATCACGCCCTCACCGCTGCGATCCCGGCGCCTCCGCGGGGGGTTCCGCCTGCGGCGCCAGCCGCTCCACGCGCGGGTCCTCCCATGGACCGGTGACGCGGTACTCCACCTTGGCCCCCTTGTCGATCTGCCGGCCGAGGATGCGCTCGAAGAAGAACAGCGCCGCCCCCGCCGCCGGCCCGCCGGCGATCCACCCCACCACCGGCAGGCCCGAGCTCACCCGGGGCGTCACCGTCACGTGCTGGTCGTAGTCGCGGCGCACGAGCCCCGTGCGCCCGCGCACCTCGATCCGCGCCGCCGGCCCCTCGATGATCAGGGGTTCGCTGTGGGCCTCCCCGCCGCCGACCCGGATCGTGGCCGCGAGGCGGTCGAAGGCGAAGCCCTTCCCGAAGAGGTCGCGAAAATCCAGCAGCAGACGCCGCGGCAGCGCGCCGAGGCTGAGCAGCCCGAGCAGGCGGCCGGCCCCGGGGTCCACCTCCGCCAGCGCCCCCTTGGCGAGCTCGGCCTCCAGCGTCCCCTCCACCGTGGCGAGGGCGAAGTCCCCGGGGCCGCCCGGCCAGGCCAGATCGGCCTCGATCCGGCCCTCGCCCTTGGCCACCGCCGATGCGATCCCCAGCGCGGCCACCGCTCGGCCGAAGTCGGCCACGTCGGCGACCCCGCGCAGGCGGGTCCGGACCCCGTCGGCCTCGTGCCGCCACGTGCCCGTGGCGCGCAGCGTGAAGTGCGGCTGCGCGAGCAGGATGCGGCGGGCCTCGAGCCCCCCGGGGCGGCGCACCGCGCCGAGCTCGAGGCGCCCCAGCACGGCCTCGCCGTAGCGCAGGTCCCCCACCTTGACCTCCATCGCCGGCAGGGTGCGCGGATCCGTCTCCCCGCGCTTCTCGCGCGGGGGCAGCCGCGGCAGGTGGAGGCGCTCGAGGTCGAGGCTCAGCGGGGCCGTCCCCGCATCCACGGGGAGCACGAAGCGGCCCGCCGCCTCCCGGGCCCCCACTGTGCCCGACCACAGCCCGCCCTTGCGCACCGCGTCGATCCGGGCCTCGTGGTAGGTGCAGGCGAGCAGGGTGGCCTCGCCGAGCTCGAGGCGGATGCGCTCCACCGGGCCTGCATCCAGCCGCCAGCCGTCACCGCCGCCCAAGGCCTCGCGCCAGGCGTCCGCGGAGAAGGCGGGAAGCCGGCCCGTGATCTGCACCCCCGCCTCCGGCAGCACCGCCCGCTCCGCGCCCAGGCGCACCTCGCCGCGCGCCACCCGGCCCGCCTCGTCGAGCTCCATGCGGGCGGCACCGAGGCCCGCCGCCACCACCTCCAGCGCCCGCCGCGGGGCCACGCCCAGCTCCACCGCGAGGCGCAGCGGGCGCGCCTCGGCCGCCGCCTTGCCCACCGGCGCCGGCAGCCCCACCTGCACCCCGACGAGATCGCTCTCCGCCTCGAGGCGAAGCGGCGCCTCCCCCTCGACGCCGCGCACCGCGAGGGTGCCCGTCCACGCCGTGTCACCCTCCACCCAGGCCCACCACGGCGAGGGGACGAGGGCCTCCAGCAGCCCCCGATCCAGGCGTCCCGCAAGGCGCACCTCGCCGCGCGGGCTCGCCCGCCAGGCGCGCCCCAGGGGGACGGCGAGGTCGGCGCGCAGGGGCCGCCCGTGCAGGGTGCCGCGGACGCCCTCGGCGGCGAGCCCCTCGGCGGTGAAGCGCAGGCGGCCCTGGAGCCCCGCAAGCCGGACCCGGCCCGGGGGATAGTCCAGGGCGACCCCCTCCAGCACCGCCTCGCCCTCCACCTCGGGGCGGGCTTCCCGGCGCAGGGGCAGGCGCAGGCGCAGTGCGAGATCCACGCGCCCGCGGCCCGACACCGCCGCCAGCACCGGGTCCAGGGCATCGGCGAGGGGCGAGGCCACGAGGTAGGCGAGCACCTGCCCCGCCCGGGCCCTGGACGCCGCCTCGAGCTCCAGCCGGTTGTCGCGGCCGAGGCCGCCGATGCCCACCCGCCGGACCTCCACCGCCGCGCCCAGGGTCGCCGCCCGCCCCGAAAGCGCCAGCGTGTCCTGCTCCAGGACGAGCCGCGCCTCAACCCGCTCCACCCGCGGCCAGTCCGGCCGGAAGGCGAGCGCCCCGCCCTCGATCCGCCCGCGCGCGACGAGCCGCCCCTCGCGGGCGCGGAAGGGCACGGCCGCCGCCGGCCCCGCCATGAGCAGCACGCCGTCACGCAGGGTTCCGGCAAGCCCCGCGTCCGCGACCCACGCCCCGAAGGCCCGCCCCACGAGCTGCGGCGTCATCCACGCCGCAAGCCGGCCGAGCTCCGCCTCCGGCACGCGCGCCAGGAGCTCGATCCGCGGCCCCTGCGGCGTCGGCCGCAGCCCCCCCTCGGCACGCAGGTGCAGCCCCGGGGCGGCGAGCAGGAGCTGCGCCCCCTCCACCGCCCAGCCGCCGGCGGTGCGGCGCCAGCGCGCCCCGCCCTCGATCCAATCCGCGCGCAGCGTCCCCTCGTGGGCGCCCGGGGCCTCCAGGGCGACGCCGGCGCCGGCGACGCGCAGGACGCCGCCGGTGGGGGCGGCGGCGACCTCGCCCGAGAGGCCCTCCACCCCGGGGGTCCGGTCGGTGGCCGCGACGGCGGCGTGGAGGAAGCGCCCGCGCAGGAGGTAGCCGCCGCCGTCGGCGAGATCCAGGGCGAGGTCCCGCACCACACCGCCCTCGATGCGCCCGAGCCAGGTCCGCACCGCCTCCGGCACCTGCGGCAGCCGCGCGGCGAGCGGCAGCACATCCTCCGCGCGCAGGTAGCCCAGGCGCAGCCGCCAGCCCCCGGGGCGGCGCTCGACGACCCAGTCCGCCCGCGGCCAGACCGCGCCGCCCCGGGCCGCGAGGACGTCGTGGGCGAGCAGCCGCCAGCCGCCGTCGAGGCGCCGCCAGCGCAGCTCGGCGGCCAGCGTGTCGAGTCCCCACGCCCCGAGCGCCGGCCGATGGAGCCGCACGCGGGCGTCGGCGCGCACGACGCCCCCCCCGGCGAGGTCGAGCCAGAGGGCCGCACCGCCCGCGAGCCGGGCGTCCGCCGGCACCGCAAGGCCCAGGCTGCGCCCGAGGGTGGCGAGATCCCCCTCGGCCAGGTCCAGGTAGACCGTACCCTGCGCGCCCCCCGCCTCCAGGCGGAGATCCGCCGCCGCCTCGAGCGCGCCGCCGCCGAGCGCCGCGGGCAAGAGGACATCCCCCACGAGGACCAGCCGGCGCGCCTGGATCCCGGCGTCCAGGCGCCGGAAGGCGAGCACCTCGTCGAGCCCGCGCGCGGCGTCGCGCACGTGGACCGCCCCGTCCCGGAGCACCAGACGGAAGCCTGCGGGCAGCCCCGCCGCGCCGCCGCGGGCCGGGCCGAGCCCCACCAGCCGCCACTTCCCTCCGGGGTCGCGCTCGAGGCCGAAGCGCACCCCCGCGAGATCCACCACCCGCGGCGCCAGGCGCCCGCGGAGCAGGGCCGCGGGGGAGAGCCGCAGGCGCACCTCCTGCAGCAGCATGGGCGCCGCCCCGGCGCCGCCCAGGCGCACGCCGCGCAGGATGAGCTCGGGGGCAAGCCCGGTCCAGCGCGCATCCAGGGCCTCGATGGAGACCGGCTGGCCCACCGCGGCCGAGACGCGCGCCTCCACCTCGGCGCGGTAGGAGGCGAGGGCCGGCAGCAGCAGCCGCGCCAGCGAGAGCAGGAGCGCGGCCGTGATCACGCCCGCCGCCGCCAGCCGCCACGCCCAGCGCAGGATCAGGCCCACGGTTCCCCTCGCCGCCCGGCGTCCGGGCGCAGGCGCGCCCGCCGCACGTCACATGAGCACGACGTCGTACTGCTCCTGGGTGTAGGAGCTCTCGGCCTGGAAGCGCACCTCCCGCCCGATGAAGGCCTCGAGCTCGGCCACCCCCGCCGACTCCTCGTCCAGCATCCGGTCCACCACCTGCGGCGCCGCCAGCACGAGGAAGCTGCGGGCCTCGAACTGGCGGGCCTCGCGGATGATCTCGCGGAAGATCTCGTAGCAGACGGTCTCCACGGTCTTCACCGTGCCGCGGCCCTCGCAGGTGGGGCAGGGCTCGCAGAGCTGGCGCGCGAGGCTCTCCCGCGTGCGCTTGCGCGTCATCTCCACCAGCCCCAGGCGGGAGATCTCGCTGATGTGGGTGCGCGCGCGGTCGCGGGCGAGGGCCCGCTCCAGCGCCTGCAGCACCTGCGTGCGGTGCTCCTCGACTTCCATGTCGATGAAGTCGACGATGATGATGCCGCCGAGGTTGCGCAGGCGCAGCTGGCGGGCGATGGCCTGGGCCGCCTCCAGGTTGGTCTTGAAGATGGTCTCCTCGAGGTTGCGATGGCCCACATAGGCGCCGGTGTTGACGTCGATGGTGGTCATCGCCTCGGTCTGGTCGATGATCAGGTAGCCGCCGGACTTGAGCTCCACCCGCCGCTCCAGGGCGCGCTTGAGCTCGTCCTCGACGCCGTAGAGCTCGAACACCGGCCGCTCGCCCGGGTAGTACTCGAGCCGCCCGGCGAGCTCCGGCACGTAGCGCTCGGCGAACTCGCGCATGCGGCGGAAGGTCATGCGCGAGTCGACCCGGATCTTCTCCACCGCATCCCCCAGGAGATCGCGCAGGATGCGCAGCGCAAGGGGCAGGTCCTCGTGCACCAGGGTGCCGGGGCGCGCGGCCTCGGCGCGCTCGGCGATCCCCGCCCACAGCCGCCTCAGGAAGGCCATGTCGGCGGCGAGGGCGGCCTCCTCCGCCCCCTCCGCGGCGGTGCGCACGATGTAGCCGCAGTGCCCGTCGGCCTCGCCGAGACGGGTCACCACCTCGCGCAGGCGCTCGCGCTCGTCCTCGCCCTCGATGCGCTGGGACAGCGCCACCTGGCCCATGCACGGCACCATCACCAGATAGCGCGAGGGGACCGTGATCTGGGTGGTCAGGCGCGCCCCCTTGCTGCCGAGGGGGTCCTTCACCACCTGCACCAGCAGCTCCTCGCCCTCGCGCAACAGCTCGGCGATGGGCTGGGACCGCGCCGGATCCAGCTCCGGCCGCCCCCGGCAGACGTCGGAGGCGTGCAGGAAGGCGGCGCGCTCGAGGCCGATGTCCACGAAGGCGGCGTCCATGCCCGGCAGGACCCGCGACACCCGCCCCTTGTAGATGTTGCCGACGATGCCGCGGCTGCGCGTGCGCTCGATGTGGACCTCCTGCAGGACGCCGTTCTCCACCACGGCGACGCGCGTCTCCTGCGGGGTGACGTTGACCAGGACCTCCTGGCTCAGCGGCTCGACCATCACGCCTCCTCGCGCCCCCCCAGGACTCGGACTCCGGCCGCGGCGAGAAGCTCCGCGGTCTCCGCCAGGGGCAGCCCGACGACCCCCGAGTAGCTGCCCTCGATGCGCGCCACCAGCACCGCCCCGAGCCCCTGGATGGCGTAGCCGCCGGCCTTGTCGTCGCCCTCGCCGCTGGCGGCGTAGGCGGCCAGCTCCCGCGCGTCCAGGTCGCGGAACCGCACCCGCGTCACGCTCAGCCGCGTCGCCTCGCCGCCGCCGTGGACCACCGCCACGCCGGTCATGACCTCGTGCCAGCGCCCGGCGAGGCGCGCCAGCATCGCCCGCGCCTCGGCGCGATCGGCGGGCTTGCCGAGGGGCTCGCCGTCCACCACCACCTCGGTGTCCGCGCCGAGGACCACCGCCCCCGCGGGGGCGGCGGCGGCCCCCGCACGCGCCTTCGCCCGCGCGAGGCGCAGGACCCGCGCCGCCGGCGCCTCCCCGGCCCGCGGCGACTCGTCCACGTCCGCCGGCACCACCACCGCCTCCAGCCCGATCTGCGCCAGCAGCGCGCGACGGCGCGGCGAGCGGGAGGCGAGATGGATCGTCGGTGCGGTCATGGCGCGCTCAAGGTAGCGGCGGCGCGGCGGCGCGGGCAAGGGGCGTCAGCCGCGGTGGTAGGGATGTCCGCCGAGCAGCGACCAGGCGCGGTAGAGCTGCTCGGCCACGATCACCCGCACCAGGGCATGGGGCAGGGTCAGGGGCGAGAGCGACCAGCGCAGCTCGGCCTGCCCCAGCACCGCCCCGTCGAGCCCCTCGGCACCGCCCACCGCCAGCGCCAGATCCCGCCCCTCGGCGGCCCAGGCGGCGAGGCGCCGCGCCAGGCCCCGCGTGTCCCAGAGCTCGCCGCGCTCGTCCAGCGCCACCAGCCGCGCCCCGCGCGGCACCGCCGCGAGCAGCCGCCGCCCCTCCTCGGCGCGGGCGCGGGCGGGTTCGCCGCCGGCGGGACGGATCTCGCGCAGCCGCAGCTCGAGCCCCCGCCCGAGGCGGCGCGCGTAATCGCGGTAGCCCTCGGCGACCCAGGACGGCACGCGCGCGGCGACGCTCAGGAGGTGGACGCGCACGCCCTCACCCCCCGCCCTCCCCGCCGGCGGGCCCCTCCGCCGGCGTCGACCACAGCTTCTCCAGGTTGTAGAAGGCGCGCACCCGCGGCTGCATGACGTGCACCACCACCGCACCGAGGTCCACCAGGACCCACTCCGCGGCCTGCTCGCCCTCCACCCCCAGCGGCGGCTGGCCGGCCTTCTTGGCCTGGAAGGCCACCTCCTGGGCGAGGGCGCGCACATGGCGCTGGGAGGTGCCGCTGGCGATGACCATGAAGTCGGTGATGGCGGTGCGGTCGCGCACGTCGAGGACACGCACGTCCTCCGCCTTCATGTCGTCGAGGGCGCGCTCCACCAGCTCGGCCAGACGCTCGGGTTCCATCGTGCTCACGGCTCCTTCGCCGCGGGCCCGGCGTAGAGCCCGTGGCGGCGGATGTAGTCCAGGACCGGATCGGGGACCAGAAACCGCACACTGCGCCCGGCGGCGATGCGGCGGCGGATGTCGGAGGCCGAGACCTCGAGCAGCGGGATCTCCAGCTCGAGGACGCGCCCGGCGGGCGCCGCCGCGAGGGCGGCGGCGCCGTCGGCGCGCCGCGCGGCAAGCTCCGCGCCCGCCGCCCCCTCCCACGCCGCCTGCCCCGGGCGGCGCAGCACCACCAGATGCGCGAGGGCGAAGAGCTCGCGCCAGCGGTGCCAGGAGGCGAGCCCCCGCGCGGCGTCGGCGCCGAGGAGCAGGCACAGCGGCCGCCGCGCCCCCAGCTCCCGGCGCAGCGAGATCAGCGTGTCGACGGTGTAGGACGGGCCCGCCCGCGCGAGCTCGCGTCCGTCGGCGGCGAGACCAGGCTCGCCGGCGCAGGCCAGGCGCACCATCGCGAGGCGCGCCGGCGCCGGCGCCGCGGGCAGGCCGCGGTGCGGCGGGCGCGCGTTGGGGATCAGCCGCACCGCCTCGAGGCCCAGGGCCTCGCGGGCCTCCAGGGCGGCCCGCAGGTGCCCGACGTGGACCGGATCGAAGGTGCCGCCGAGCAGCCCGATCATGCGCCGGCGGCGCACCGGCCCCGCGGCGGGCGCTCAGACGCGGACGTGGCCATCGCCGAGGACGATGTACTTCTGCGTGGTCAGCCCCTCCAGCCCCACCGGGCCGCGGGCGTGGAGCTTGTCGGTGCTGATGCCGATCTCGGCCCCGAGGCCGTACTCGAAGCCGTCGGCGAAGCGGGTCGAGGCGTTGACCATCACCGAGCTCGAGTCCACCTCGCGCAGGAACCGCCACGCCCGCCCGTAGTCCTCGGTGACGATGGCGTCGGTGTGGCCGGAGCCGTGGCGGGCGATGTGGGCGATGGCCTCGTCGATCCCCGCCACCACGCGGATGGAGAGGATCGGGGCGAGGTATTCGGTGTCCCAGTCCGCCTCGGTGGCGGGGCGCACATCGGGGAGGATCGCCCGCGTGCGCGCGCAGCCCCGCAGCTCCACCCCCTTCTCCCGGTAGCGCGCGGCGAGCGCAGGCAGCACCCGCGGCGCGATCCCCTCCGCCACCAGCAGCGTCTCCATGGCGTTGCAGACGCCGTAGCGGTGGGTCTTGGCGTTGTCGGCGATGGCCACCGCCTTGTCCGGGTCGGCGCGGTCGTCGATGTAGACGTGGCAGATCCCGTGCAGGTGCTTGAGCACGGGCACCCGCGCCTCGGCCGTGACCCGCTCGATGAGGCCCTTGCCGCCGCGCGGCACCACCAGGTCCACCAGCCCCTCCATGCGCACCAGCTCGCCCACCGCGGCGCGGTCCGTCGTCTCCACCACCTGCACCGCCGCCTGCGGCAGGCCAGCCTCGGCCAGCCCCTGGCGGATGCAGGCGGCGATGGCGCGGTTGGAGCGGATCGCCTCCGAGCCGCCGCGCAGGATCGCGGCGTTGCCCGCCTTCAGGCACAGCCCGGCGGCGTCGGCGGTGACGTTGGGGCGCGACTCGTAGATGATGCCCACGACCCCCAGCGGCACGCGCATCCGCCCGACCCGGATCCCCGAGGGGCGCACCCGCAGCTGCGTCACCTCGCCCACCGGATCCGGCAGGGCGGCGATCTGGCGCAGCCCCTCGGCCATCGCCGCCACCCGCTGCGGGTTGAGCTCGAGCCGGTCCAGCAGGGCGTCATCCAGCCCCGCCGCGCGTCCGGCGGCCAGATCCTCGGCGTTGGCGGCGAGGATCTCGCCCTCGCGCGCCTGCAGCGCTGCCGCCATGGCCGCGAGGGCGGCGTCCTTGGCCGCGGTGGAGGCGGCGGCCATGGCGCGGGCGGCCTCCCGGGCGGCCTCCGCCAGCCCCCGCATGTAGCCTGCGATGTCGGTCTTCGCGTCCATCCGTCCCTCTCCGTCGGTGGCCGGCTCAGCCCGGCAGCGCCGCCCCCGCGGCGCGCGCCGCCACCGCCTCCAGCACCTGCCAGGGCCGCCCCGCGGCGAACCCCTTGATGACGCGGTCGGCCTCGGCGCACTCGCGAAGCCGCGCCCGCCACCAGGCCGCGGGCCGCCGCCGCGCCGCCCCCGCCACCAGCCGCTCGCGCGAGCGCCACACGCCGTGGCGGCGCAGCGCCTCGGCCGGCGCGGCGCCGGACTCGACATCATACGCGATCGCCGCCGCCAGCCGCACCTCGCGCGCCAGGGCCCAGAGCACCAGCGTGGGCTCGCTCCCCTCCTCGCGCAGGCGCCGCAGCACCCGCAGGGCGCGGGCCGGATCGCCCGCGAGGACGGCCTCGCCGAGGGCGAAGACGTCGAAGCGGGCCGAGTCCGCCACCGACCCCTCCACCGCCTCCACCCCCAGGCGGCCGCCGGCATGGAGCAGGGCCAGGCGCTCGATCTCCTGCGCCGCCGCCAGGAGGTTGCCCTCCACGCGCTCGGCGAGGCGCGCCGCCGCCTCCGCATCCGCCTCGACGCCGCGGGCGCGAAGCCGCGCCGCCACCCAGCCCGGCAGCTCCCGGCGCGCCGGCGTGCGGGCCTGCACCACGGCGCCGACCCGCGCCATCGCCGCCACCCACGCCTGGCCGAGCTCGCGCCGCTCCAGCCGCTCGGCCTGGACCAGCAGCACCGCATCCGGGGGCGGCGCCGCGAGCCAGCCCTCGAGGACCCGGCGCGCCCCCGCCTTGAGCGTCGCCGCCGCCAGGCGCAGCTCCACCAGGCGCCGGGCCGCGAAGAGCCCCGGGCTCGCCGCCGCCTCGGCGAGCGCCGCCCCGTCGAAGGCGCCGTCGGCCTCGATCACCTCGCGGCCCTCGCAGCCAGCCGCGCGCGCGGCCCGGCGCACGGCGTCGGCGGCCTCGAGCCGCCCCAGCGGCTCGTCGCCGTGGACCAGGTAGGCCGGCCGCAGGCCGCGGGCGAGGTCCTCCTCGATGCGCTCGGCGTCGATCTGCGCCACCGCCCGCCCTCAGCGCAGCGCCGCCGCGGCGCGGCGCAGCAGCGCCGCGGCGGCCTCCCGCACCATCTCGGCGTGCACCGTGGCCTCCTCGTCGCGCTTGGCGAGGAAGTCGCCGGTGTCGAAGACGAGGTCGCGTGTGACCGCCACCTGCTGGGGCGCGAGCAGCGGGCGGCCGTCGGCGGCGTCGATGCGGTAGCGCACGGCGTAGCGCAGCTCGTACTCGCGCGCCTTGCCGTCGGAGCCCACCGCGAGCACGCGCCGCTCGTTGCGCACCTCGAGGACGACGATGCGCGCGCGCGCCGTCTCGGGTGCCGCCGCGAGCACCCCGCCGGCGGCGCGCAGCGCCCTGCCCAGGGCCTCCTCCAGCTCCACCGGCACCGCCTCTCCCGTCACCACCGCGCGCGCAAGCGGCGGCGGCAGGTCCATGCTGCCGCGCAGGTGGAAGCCGCAGCCGGCGAGCGCGGCCGCCGCCAGCAGGGCCAGCACCCGCAAGGCGCCCCCCACGGCGGCCCTCAGGTGGCGACCACGTTGACCAGCCGGTCGGGCACGACGACGACCTTGCGCACCGTCCGCCCCTCGGTGAAGCGGCGCACGTTGGGCTCGGCCAGCGCCGCCCGCTCCACCTCCTCGCGCGGGGCGCCCGCCGGCACCTCGATGCGGGCGCGCACGCGGCCGTTGACCTGGACCACGATCTGGACGCGCTCGCGCGCGAGGGCCTCGGGATCGGGCTCGGGCCAGGCCGCGTCCACCACCGCCTCGTCGTGGCCCAGCTCGCGCCACAGGACGTGGGTGATGTGGGGCACGATGGGCGAGAGCAGCAACGTCACCGCCTCGAGCCCCTCCTGCATCACCGCGCGCCCCTGCGGCGAGTGGTCCTCCCAGCGCGCAAGCAGGTTGACCAGCTCCATGGTGGCGGCGATGGCGGTGTTGAAGGTGTAGCGGCGGCCGATGTCGTCGCCGGCCTTGGCGATGGTCTCGTGGATCTTGCGCCGCAGCGCCCGCTGCGCCTCGTCCAGCGCCCCCTTGTCCAGGGCCGGCGCGGGGCCGCGGCCGACGTGCGCCGCCGCCAGCCGCCAGAGCCGGCGCAGGAACCGGAAGGCGCCCTCGACGCCGGCGTCGGACCAGTCCAGGGACTGCTCGGGCGGGGCGGCGAACATCATGAACAGGCGCACGGTGTCGGCCCCGAAGCGCTCGATCATCTCCTGGGGGTCCACCGTGTTGCCCTTGGACTTGGACATCTTGGCCCCGTCCTTGAGGACCATGCCCTGGGTGAGGAGGTTGGTGAAGGGCTCGTCCGAGTGCACCAGCCCCTCGTCGCGCATCAGCTTGTGGTAGAAGCGGGCATAGAGCAGGTGCAGGATGGCGTGCTCGATGCCGCCCACGTACTGGTCCACCGGCACCCAGAAGTCGGCGCGCCGGTCGAGCATGGCCTCGCGGTTGTCGGCGCAGGCGAAACGGGCGTAATACCAGGACGACTCCATGAAGGTGTCGAAGGTGTCGGTCTCGCGCCGCGCCGCCGCGCCGCACTGCGGGCAGGTGGTCTCGTAGAACGACGGCATGCGCGCCAGCGGCGAGCCCTCGCCGGTCAGCTCCACGTCCTCGGGCAGGCGTACCGGCAGGTCCTCGTCCGGCACCGGCACCTCGCCGCAGGCGGGGCAGTGGATGATGGGGATGGGGGCGCCCCAGTAGCGCTGGCGCGAGATGAGCCAGTCGCGCAGGCGGTAGTTGACCTTGCGCTCGCCGAGGCCCCGCGCCTCGAGCCAGCCGGCGACGGCGTCGAAGGCCGCCTCGTAGTCGAGGCCGTCGAAGGGGCCGGAGTTGACGCACACGCCGCGCTCGGTGAAGGCGCCCTGCGTCAGGTCCACCGCGGAGCCGTCGGCGGGGGCGATGACCTGCCGGATGGGGATCCCGTGCCGGCGCGCGAACTCCCAGTCGCGCTGGTCGTGCCCGGGCACCGCCATGATCGCGCCGGTGCCGTAGCCCATGAGCACGAAGTTGGCCACCCACACCGGCACCTCCTCGCCGGTGACCGGATGCACGGCCTTCATGCCGGTGTCGACGCCGCGCTTCTCCATGGTCTCGAGCTCGGCCTCGGCCACCTTGGTGCGCCGGCACGACTCGATGAAGGCGGCGATGGCGGGATCGGCCTCGGCGGCCTTGAGGGCCAGCGGGTGCTCGGCGGCGACGGCGACGAAGGTGATGCCCATGATGGTGTCGGGACGCGTGGTGAAGACCCGCAGCGGCTCGTCCCAGCCCCGCACCTGGAGGCTGAACTCCACGCCCTCCGAGCGCCCGATCCAGTTGCGCTGCATGGTGCGCACCTGCTCCGGCCAGCCCTCGAGGCGGTCGAGGTCGGCGAGCAGCTCCTCGGCGTAGGCGGTGATGCGCAGGAACCACTGCGGGATCTCGCGCCGCTCCACCTCGGTGTCGCAGCGCCAGCAGCGCCCGTCGATGACCTGCTCGTTGGCGAGCACGGTCTGGTCCTTGGGGCACCAGTTCACGGGCGCCTTCCTGCGGTAGGCGAGCCCCTTGCGGAAGAGCCGCGTGAACAGCCACTGCTCCCAGCGGTAGTAGTCGGGGTCGCAGGTGGCGAACTCGCGCGACCAGTCGTAGCCGAAGCCCAGGCGCTTGAGCTGCTCGCGCATGTAGGCGATGTTGTCCCAGGTCCAGCGGGCCGGGTGGACGCCGCGCTCGATGGCGGCGTTCTCCGCCGGCAGGCCGAAGGCGTCCCAGCCCATGGGCTGCAGCACGTTGCGCCCCCGCATGCGCTGGTAGCGGGCGATGACGTCGCCGATGGTGTAGTTGCGCACATGGCCCATGTGCAGCCGCCCGCTGGGGTAGGGGAACATGGACAGGCAGTAGTACTTCTCCCCCGGGGCATCCTCGCGGGCACGGAAGGTGCCGTGCGCCTCCCAGTGGCGCTGGGCCTCGGCCTCCACCGCGGCCGGATCGTAGAACTCCTGCATCGCCTCCCCTCGCAAGCCCTTGAAGAGGCGGAAGGATACCGCAGCCGGCCCGGCTCGGCGAGGCCCGGCGCGCAGGCACGAGAAGGGCCCGCCGGGGCGGGCCCTGGGTCTCGCCTTGCGGCCGGGTTCAGGCGGCGCGGCGGCGGGCGAAGCCGAGCCCGGCGAGACCGGCGCCGAGCAGCAGCAGGCTCGCGGGCTCCGGCAGCTCGCCGGTGATCTCGAAGCGCAGCTTGCGCTCCAGCACCGGCTGCAGGTCGCCGAACGTGGTGGCGGCGAAGTCGGTGCCGTTGCCGTCGTTCCACGAGCAGTCCGCGCCGGCGCCGATGCCGAGGCAGTTCACCGCCTGGTAGCCTGCGGCGATGGCGGCGGCGGTGGCGGTGGCGGGATCCGTGCCGGTGTTGTGGAAGCCGTCGGTGGAGACGTCGATCAGCTTGCGAAAGTCCGCGCTGAACTCGCTCGCGCCGATCCCGGCAAGGAACGCATCGAGGTCCGACACCGCGAGATCGATGCCGCCGCCGATGTTGGTCAAGCCGCCGAGCTGGGACATCCCGTTGACGGCGTTCAGCACCGTGGTGCGGTCGGCCTCGCTGGAGATCCGGATCGCGGTCTGCTCGAGCTGGGCAGAGCTCGAGAACTGCACGAGGTTGATGACCACGCTGCCGTCGGCCGGGACGATGGTGGGATCGCCCAGGACCGCGGCATAGGCCGACTTCTGGGTCGCGAAGTCGGTCGCCGAGATGCTCCCGGAGCCGTCGATGACGATGCCCAGGGCGACGTTGATGGGCACGGCCCGGGCGCTGCCCATGCCCAGGGCCGCCAGCGCCGCCAGCGCGATCCCCTTGGCCCAGTGTTTCCTGTTCATGCTTCCTTCCTCCTGTGGGTGGGTGGCCCGTCCGAGACCCCGCTCCCGACGGGACAGGGTGGACACCCAAGTCCATGCACGCCCCGTGCCACACGAAAAAAGATCCGGGAAATCCGGCCCTTGCGCAGATCCCGCAGCACCCTGCGAGGGGCGGCTGTAAAGAAACCCGACACCCGCGCGCGGCAGGCACGAGAAGGGCCCGCCGGGGCGGGCCCTGGGTCTCGCCTTGCGGCCGGTTCAGGCGGCGCGGCGGCGGGCGAAGCCGAGCCCGGCGAGACCGGCGCCGAGCAGCAGCAGGCTCGCGGGCTCCGGAACCGTCGTGGGCCCGCCGGTGACGGTGATGTGGTCGTCCTCGCTGATGCTGCTGAAACCGGTCACGCCGACGGTGAAGTCGTAGGTCCCGGGAACGAGGCCGGTGATGGTCATGGAGAAGGTGCGCGACTCGCCGCCGGTCACGTCGTCGCAGCCCGCCGGGTCGGTGCAGGCGAAGCTGACGTTGAGGCCGGAGGTGTCACCGCCGGAGACGAAGAGCGAGAGGTCGAAGGTGGCGGTGGCCGTCCCCACGGCGCTGACGATGGTGCTGACGAGATCCCCGGTCGGCACCGAGACGAAGTCGTTGACCAGCGCGCCCCCCGTGGCCGTGGTGATGGCCGAGGCCTGGTTCCGCCCATCGCCGGTACCGTCCGCGAACGACCCGTCGATGCCGGTCCCCGCAGCGGTGCTGTTGAAGCCGACCACGATCACGCCCTCGCCGGTCAGGGTGGCGATGGCATCGGCGAGGGTCACCGTGTCCTGGTGGCCGAAGATATCGCCGAACCACAGGATCACCTTCTGCGCCCCGGCACGCCAGCCGGTGGCCTCGCCGCTGCCGGTCCCGGGCCCTGCGGTATCGGCGCCGTCGGTGGCCGCCTGGTGGAGGGCGTAGAGGTTCGCCTCCGCGGCGTCGCCGCCGCCGAACGCGATCCAGTTCCCCATGGCGGTGGTGGCCGCGGTGGTGCTGGTGGTGATGGGCTGGAGGACGTCGTAGGCGTTGTCGAACCCGACCCCCTCGCTGGGGTCGCCGAAGTAGCGCCCGACGCCGAAGGCGGCGTTGCTGTAGGTGGTGCTGAGGGAGCCGAGCAGGCTCGTCGCCACGCTCTGCACGTTGCCGATGACGGTGCCCATGCTGCCGGTGTTGTCGGCGAGGAAGTAGAAGTCGACGAAATCCAGGGTCGGGTCGGTGGTCACCGTCTTGCTCACCACCACCGTCTCACCCACCGCGAGGGTGTCCGTGTAGCTCGCCGGTGCGATGGCGGCGGCGTGGGCGAGACCCCACCCGCCGAAGGCCAGGGCCGCGGCCAGGCCCAATCGTGTTCCGCCTCTCATGGCGACTCCTCCTTTGCCTGCGTGGACTCCACGGCAGTCCATGCACGCGGCATGCCAGGCACGCAACCCTTTGTTTTTCCAGGATCGTTCAGGAAATCCCCGGGCGCGCTGTAAAAAAAACTGACACCGCGCAGGGGCTCGGCGGGCCCGCCCTCAGCGGCGCCTGCGGGCGGCGGCGGCCGCCACCAGCCCCAGGAGGCCGGCCAGCGCCGGCCCGTCGCCCAGCCGCGCATAGGGCCCGCGCCCGGCCATGGGCCGCACCGCGGCCCGCACCACGGCGGGGGCGAACTGCGGGCCGCGGGCGAGCACGCGCCCGTCCGGACCGATGACGGCGGAGACGCCGGTGTTGGTGGCGCGCACCAGGTAGCGGCCGGCCTCGCGGGCGCGGGCGCGGGCGATCTGCAGGTGCTGGTGGGGGGCCAGCGAGTCGCCGAACCAGGCGTCGTTGCTGACGTTGACCAGCAGCGCCGCGCCGCCGTCGCCGTGGACCAGGGCCGGAAAGGCGATCTCGTAGCAGATGGTGATCCCCAGGCGCATCCCCGCCGCCGCCACCGGCGCGGGGTCGGGGGGGCCGGGGGCGAAGTCGGACATGGGCACGTCGAGGATGCGGAACAGCCCCCCGAGCCAGGCCCGCCCCGGATAGTACTCGCCGAAGGGCACCAGATGGCGCTTGCGGTAGACCGCCCCGGCCCCGCCCCCCGCGACCACGACCCCGTTGTAGTAGGGCCCGCCGGGGGCGTCGCGCAGGGGGATGCCGGTGACCAGGGTGGTGCCGGCGGCGCCCGCCTCGGCGGCGAGGGCGTCCAGGAACCCGGCCTCCACCTCGTCCAGGAAGAGCGGCACCGCGGTCTCGGGCCAGACCACCAGGTCGGTGCCCCAGAGCGGACGGCTCATGCCCAGGTAGCGCTCCAGGGTCGGCAGCACCGCCTCCGGCGCCCACTTGACGTCCTGGGCGATGTTGCCCTGCACGACGGCGACGCTGCGCGCCGGCCCCGCAGGCCGTGTCCACGGCACCGCCCCGAGGACCGCCCCGCCCGCCACCGCCGCGGCCAGCAGGGCCGCCCCCGCCCACCTGTCGGATTTCTTGACACCCGCCGCGAACACCGCCGCCCCGGCCAGGGCCACGCCCCCCGTGCCGTAGGGGCCGAGCACGGCAAGCCAGCCCCCGAGGGGGCCGTCCACCTGCGCCACCCCCACCTCGAGCCAGGGAAAGCCGGCCCACAGCCGCGCCCGGACCCATTCGGCGAGGGCCCACAGGGCGGCGAAGGCGAGCCCCGCGCGCACCCCCCCCGCGGGCGCGAGCCGCCGCCACAGCCCCGCCGTCAGCGCCGGGAAGAGGGCGAGGAGGGCGACGAAGGCGGCGGTGGCGGCCCACGCGGTGGCGGCCCCGGTGTTGCCGTAGCGGGCGATGCTGATCCAGACCCAGGAGACGCCGACGCCGAAGGCGCCGAGGCCGAAGAGCCAGCCCCGCAGCAGGGCGCGCCCGGGGGTGGCGCCGCGCGCGAGCTGCGCCAGCGCCGCCGGCGCCAGGATCGCCAGCGGCCACCACGCCAGCGGCGCGAACCCGGCGGGGAAGACGGCGCCGGCGGCGAGGGCGGCGAGATCGGCGGCGCGGGCGCGCCCCCGGGCCGCCGCCACTCAGCCCTCCGCGCCGCCGGCGGGGGCGGGCGGCGTCACCTGCAGGAGGTGGACACGGCGGCTGTCGGCGCGCACGACGCGGAAGCGGAAGCCCTCGGTCTCGTAGACCTCGCCCGGGCGCGGCACGTGGCCGAGGCCGTGCAGCACCAGCCCGCCCACGGTGTCGAAGGTCTCGTCGTCGAGGCGGGCGCCGAAGCGCTCGTTGAAGTCCTCGATGGGGGTGACCGCCTTGACCATGAAGGTGCCGTCGTCGAGGGCGCGGATGTGGCCCTCCTCGGCGACGTCGTGCTCGTCCTCGATCTCGCCCACGATCTGCTCGAGCACGTCCTCGATGGTGACCATGCCGGCCACACCGCCGTACTCGTCCACCACCACCGCGAGGTGGTTGCGGCTGGTGCGGAATTCCTTCAGGAGCACGTTGAGGCGCTTGCTCTCGGGGATGAACACCGCCGGCCGCAGGACCTCGCGGATGTCGAAGGATCCGCCCCCCGCGGGGCAGTAGGCGAGCAGGTCCTTGGCCAGGAGGATGCCCACCACCTCGTCGCGGCTCTCGCCGATGACGGGGAAGCGCGAGTGGCCCGAGGCGACGACGTGGGCGAGGATCTCGTGGAAGGGGGCGTCACGCTCCACCACCGCCATCTGCGCGCGCGGGATCATGATGTCGCGCACGCGCATGTCGGAGACCGCGAGCACGCCCTCGATCATGGCCAGGGCGTCGGCGTCCATCAGGCCGCGGCGCTGGGCCGCGCGGAGCACCTCCACCAGCTCCTCGCGGTCGCGCGGCGCGCCGGCGAGCATCTGCCCCAACCGCTCGATCCAGGATCGTTGCGACGCCCCGTCGCCGGACCGCTCCTCGCTCACGCCCCCGCCTCCTCCGCATAGGGGTCCGGGAACCCGAGGCGGCCGAGGATCTCGCGCTCGAGCCCCTCCATCCGCGCCGCCTCCGCCTCCTCCTGGTGGTCGTGGCCGAGGACGTGCAGCACCCCGTGCACCACCAGGTGCGCCCAGTGCGCCGCCTCCGGCTTGCCCTGCTCGGCGGCCTCGCGCGCGGCCACCGGGGCGCAGAGGACGATGTCGCCGAGCAGCCCCGTCCCCGGCGCGTGGGGGAAGCTGAGCACGTTGGTGGGGCCGTCCTTGCCGCGCCAGGCGCGGTTGAGCTCGGCGCCCTCGGCCTCGTCGACGATGCGGATCACCAGCTCGCCCTCGGCCTCCCGGCCCGCCAGCGCCGCCTGCGCCCACGCCCGCAGCGCCTCGTCGCCGGGTCCGCCGGGGGCGGCCCGCTGGATGACGATCTCCACGCTCATTCCCGCCCGCCTCCGCGCTCGGCCCGCTCGTAGGCGGCGACGATGCGCTGCACCAGGGGGTGGCGCACGACGTCGCGGGAGGTGAAGAAGGTGAAGCGGATGCCCTCGACGTCGCGCAGCACCTCGATGACCTGGCGCAGCCCCGACAGCTCCGGCCGCGGCAGGTCGATCTGGGTGACGTCTCCGGTGACCACCGCGCGGGAGCCGAAGCCGATGCGGGTGAGGAACATCTTCATCTGCTCGACGGTGGTGTTCTGCGCCTCGTCGAGGATGATGAACGACTCGTTGAGGGTGCGCCCGCGCATGTACGCGAGCGGCGCCACCTCGATGACGTTGCGCTCGAGCAGCCGCGCCACGCGCTCGAAGCCCAGCATCTCGTAGAGGGCGTCGTAGAGCGGGCGCAGATAGGGGTCCACCTTCTGCACCAGGTCGCCGGGCAGGAAGCCGAGCCGCTCGCCCGCCTCCACCGCCGGGCGCACCAGCACCAGCCGCCGCACCTGCTCGCTCTCCAGCGCCGCCACCGCGCTCGCCACCGCGAGGTAGGTCTTGCCCGTGCCGGCGGGGCCGATGCCGAAGTTGAGGTCGTGCTCGGCGATGGCGCGCAGGTAGCGGCGCTGGTTGGGGCCGCGGGCGCGGATGAGGGCGCGCCGGGTGCGGATCACCACCTCCTCGCCGTCGGCCGCCGGCGCCTCCTCCCCCTCGCCCGCCCCCGCCTGCTGCAGGGCGAGGTGGACGCGCATGGGCGTGAGCGCCTCCTCGGCCGCGGCGGCGTAGAGCCGGCGCAGGACCTCCACCGCGGTGGCCGCGGCCGTGCCCTCGCCGATCACCTGGAAGTGGTTGCCGCGGTTGTTGATCTCGACGCCGAGGCGGCGCTCCACCTGGCGCAGGTGCTCGTCGAACTGCCCGCACAGGTTGGCGAGTCGGCGGTTGTCGGCGGGCTCGAGGACGACGCTGAGGGATTGCGGACGCGCGCTCAAGGGCTCGAAGGATCAGTTCCAGCCGGCCGCCTCGCCGCCGTGCGCGAGCACCCCGCGCAGGGAGTTGGGCAGGGCCTCGGTGATGCGCACCTCGACGAAGCGGCCGATCAGCGACGAGGGGGCGGGGAAGTTGACGACGCGGTTGTTCTCCGTGCGCCCGGCGAGCTCCCCCGTGCCGCGCCGGGCGGGGCGCTCGGCCAGCACCCGCTGCACCGTCCCCACCATGGCCGCGGCGATGGCCTGCTCGCTCGCGCGCAGCCTCGCCTGCAGCCGCGCCAGCCGCGCGCGCTTGACCTCGTCCGGGACCTGGTCGGGATAGGCCGCGGCGGGGGTCCCCGGCCGCGGGCTGTACATGAAGCTGAAGGAATGGTCGAAGCCCACCTCGTCCACCAGCCGCAGGGTGGCCTCGAAGTCGGCCTCGGTCTCGCCGGGGAAGCCGACGATGAGGTCGGTGGAGAGGGTGAGGCCGGGGCGGGCCTCGCGCAGGCGGCGCACCTTCTCGAGATACTCGGCCACGGTGTGGCCGCGCTTCATGCGCGCGAGCACCCGGTCCGAGCCGCTCTGCACCGGCAGGTGCAGGTGCGAGACCAGCTCCGGGACGGTGGCGAAGGCCTCGATCAGGTTCTCGTCGAGCTCCACCGGATGCGAGGTGGTGAAGCGGATGCGGCCGATGCCGTCCACCGCCGCCACCGCGGCGACGAGCATCGCCAGGTCGGCCTCGCCGCCGTCGGCGCGGGGGCCGCGGTAGGCGTTGACGTTCTGCCCGAGCAGGGTCACCTCCCGCACGCCCTGGGCGGCGAGGGCCCGCACTTCGGCCAGCACGTCCTCGAAGGGGCGGCTGACCTCGTCGCCGCGGGTGTAGGGGACGACGCAGTAGGTGCAGTACTTGCTGCAGCCCTCCATCACCGAGACGTAGGCCGTCGGCCCCTCGGCGCGCGGCGCCGGCAGGCGGTCGAACTTCTCGATCTCGGGGAAGGAGACGTCCACCGCCGCCCGCCGCTGCCGGCGCGCCGCCTCGATCATCTGCGGCAGGCGGTGCAGGGTCTGCGGCCCGAAGACCACGTCCACGTAGGGGGCGCGGGTGCGGATCGCCTCGCCCTCCTGGCTTGCGACGCAGCCGCCGACCCCGATCACCACCTCCGGGCGGGCGGCCTTGAGGGCGCGCCACTGGCCGAGCTGCGAGAAGACCTTCTCCTGCGCCTTCTCGCGCACGGAGCAGGTGTTGAGGATCAGCACGTCGGCCTCCTCCGGCCGCTCGGTGCGCTCGAGCCCGTGCGCGGCGGCGAGCAGATCGGCCATGCGGGCCGAGTCGTACTCGTTCATCTGGCAGCCGAAGGTCCGGATGTAGACCTTGCCCATGGGGCGCACGCGGCGGGGCTCAGAAGGGGATGTCGTCGTCGAGGTCGCCGTCGTCGGCCGCCGGCGCGGCGCGCCCGGCAGGCTCCGCCTCAGGACGGTCGAAGCCGGCGCTGCCGCCGCCGCGCGAGTCGAGCATCTGCATCTCGTTGGCGACGATCTCGGTGGTGTAGCGGTCCCGCCCCTCGCGGTCCTGCCACTTGCGGGTGCGCAGCCGTCCCTCCACGTAGATCTTGGCCCCCTTGCGCAGGTACTCGCCGGCGATCTCGGCGAGCTTGCCGAAGAAGACGACGTTGTGCCACTCCGTGTGCTCCTGCTGCTCCCCGGTCTGGCGGTCGCGCCAGCTGTCGGTGGTGGCCAGGCGCACGTTGGCGACCGCGCCGCCGCTCGGCATGTAGCGCACCTCGGGGTCGGCGCCGAGGTTGCCGATGAGGATGACCTTGTTGACGCCTCTGGCCATGCGCTGGGCCTCGCTCCCTGGAAGGACAAGGGGGAAGTTTACGCCGCGGCCACCGAAAATTCACGCACCGAGGCCGGGTCGAAGCGGGCGGGGTCCACCTTGAGATAGGCGAGTTCCTCCTCGGCCACCACCACCGCCTCCACCACCCCGGGCAGGGCCGCAAGCCGCGTCGCGAGCAGCGCCGCCTCGTCGGCCTCGAGCCGGCCCACCGGCACCAGCACGCTGCGCCGCGCCGGCGGGGGCCGCATCCCCAGCGCGGCCGCCAACCACAGGACCAGCAGCCCGAGGGCGGCGAGGAACACCGCCGGCAGGCCGAAGCGGCCGCTCACCCACCCGCCCAGGGCACCGCCCACGAAGGCCCCCAGGAACTGGCTGCTGGAGTAGACCCCCATCGCGGTGCCCTTGCCGTCGGGGCGCACCGTGCGCGAGACCAGCGACGGCAGGGTCGCCTCGAGGACGTTGAAGCCCCAGAAGAAGACCGCCAGGGCGAGGGCCGCGGGGACGAGCCGCCCGTGCCCCGCCCAGAGGAGGAGCTCGGCCAGGGCCAGCAGGACGATGGCGCCGAGGAAGACCGCCCGCATGCGGCCGCGCCGCTCGGCGAGGATCACCAGCGGCACCATGCCCGCGACCCCCGCGGCCATGGCCCCGAGGTAGAGCCAGCCGTGGGCCGCAGGCGCAAGCCCGGCCTCCGACCGCAGCAGCGGAGGCAGCGCGACGAAGGTCGCCGTGAGCACCGCGTGCAGGGCGAAGATGCCGAGATCCAGGCGCAGCAGCTCCGGCTGCGCCAGCACCCGGACGAGCTCGCCCGGCACCGGCTCGGTGTCGCGGTGGCGGCTCGAGCGCGCCGGGTCCGGGACCACGCCGTGGATGACGGCGATGCCGAGGAGGGCGAGCACGCCGGTGAGCCAGAAGATGCCGGGAACGCCGATCCAGGCCGCAAGCGGCGGCCCCGCCACCATGGCCAGGGCGAAGGAGAGGCCGATGCTCATCCCGACCCCGGCCATGGCCTTGGTGCGCTGCTCGTCCCGGGTCAGGTCCGCGAGCAGCGCCATCAGCGCCGCCGCGACGGCGCCCGCACCCTGCAGGGCGCGGCCCAGGATCACGCCCCAGATCCCGTCGGCGGTGGCCGCGACCACGCTGCCCGCGGCGAAGACCACGAGCCCCGCCGTGATCACGCGCTTGCGCCCGAGGCGGTCCGAGAGCAGCCCGAAGGGGATCTGCAGCAGCGCCTGGGTGAGCCCGTAGGCGCCGATGGCCACCCCCACCAGGGTCGGCGTGACCCCCTCCAGGTGCCCGGCGTAGAGGGCGAACACGGGCAGGATCATGAACAGCCCCGCCATGCGCAGGCCGAAGACCAGCGCCACCGCGGCGGTGGCGCGGCGCTCGCCGGGGGTCATGCCGGCGTCCGGGACCGTCTGTGGGTTGCGTTGGCTCATGGCGGAAAGCCGCCGTATAGTAGCAGATTCGCCCGCTCGGGCATCCCACGGGGGCAGCACGCCCATGGACGTGATCCGCATCCGCGGCGCCCGCACCCACAACCTCAAGGACATCGACCTCGAGCTTCCGCGCGGCCGCCTGGTGGTGATCACCGGCCCGTCGGGCTCGGGCAAGTCGTCCCTCGCCTTCGACACCCTCTACGCCGAGGGCCAGCGCCGCTACGTGGAGTCGCTCTCCACCTACGCGCGCCAGTTCCTGGCGGTGATGGACAAGCCCGACGTGGACGCCATCGAGGGGCTCTCACCCGCCATCGCCATCGGCCAGCACAGCCCCGCGCGCAACCCCCGCTCCACCGTGGGCACCGTCACCGAGATCCACGACCACCTGCGCCTGCTCTACGCCCGCGCCGGCACACCGCACTGCCCCGAGCACGGGCTCGCCCTCGAGGCCTGGACGGTGAGCCAGATGGTGGACCGCATCCTCGCCCTGCCCGAGGGCAGCCGCTGGATGCTGCTCGCACCGCTGCGCGGCGAGGACCCCGCGGCCGCCCTCGAGCGGCTGCGCCGGGAGGGCTTCGTGCGCGTGCGCGTCGACGGCGCGCTGCGCGAGCTGGAGGAGGCCGAGGCGGCGGCGGGGGCGGAGATCGAGGTGGTGGTGGACCGCTTCCGCATCCGCGCGGGGCTGCGAAGCCGCCTCGCCGACTCCCTGGAGACCGCCCTCGCCCTCGGCGAGGGGATCGTGCGCGTCGCGCCCCACGACGGCGGCGAACCGATCCTGCTCGCTGCCCGCCACGCCTGCCCCCGCTGCGACTTCACCGTCCCCCCCCTGGAGCCGCGGCTCTTCTCCTTCAACAACCCCGCGGGGGCCTGCCCCGCCTGCGGTGGCCTCGGCAGCGAGACCTTCTTCGATCCGGCGAAGGTGGTGACCGACCCCGCCCGCAGCCTCGCCTCCGGCGCGATCCGCGGCTGGGATTGCCGCAACGCCCACTACTTCGAGCTCATCCAGGCCCTCGCCGCGCACTACGGCTTCGACCCCGAGACCCCCTTCGCCGCGCTTCCGGCGCGGGTCCGCGACGTGCTGCTGTGGGGCAGCGGCGCCGAGGCGGTGCCCGTGCGCCGGCGCGGACCCGACGGACGCCTGCGCGAGGAGCGCCGCCCCTTCGAGGGCGTCATCCCCAACCTCGAGCGGCGCTACCGCGAGACCGCCTCGCCGGTGGTGCGCGAGGAGCTCGGCCGCTACCGCAGCGAGCGCCCGTGCCGGGCCTGCGGCGGCACCCGCCTCAACGCCGCCGCCCGCGCCGTGGAGGTGGCCGGGCGGACGCTGCCCGAGGTCGCGGCGCTGCCGGTCGCCGAGGCCCTCGCCTGGTGCCGGGGCCTCGCCCTGTCCGGCCGGCGGGCCGCGGTCGCTGCACCGATCCTGCGCGAGATCGAGCGCCGGCTGGGCTTTCTCGTCGACGTCGGCCTCGGCTACCTCACCCTCGACCGCCCCACCGACACCCTCTCCGGCGGCGAGGCCCAGCGCATCCGCCTCGCCGGCCAGATCGGCGCCGGCCTCGTGGGCGTGACCTATGTCCTGGACGAGCCCTCCATCGGGCTGCACCCCCGCGACCACGCGCGCCTGCTCGGGACCCTGTGCCGGCTGCGCGACCTCGGCAACACGGTGATCGTGGTGGAGCACGACGAGGCCACCATCCGCGCCGCCGACCACGTGGTGGACATGGGCCCGGGGGCGGGGGTGCACGGCGGGCGGGTCATCGCCGAGGGGCCGCCCCAGGCCCTCGCGCGCAACCCGGACTCGCTCACCGGGGCCTATCTCTCCGGACGGCGCGCGATCCCGGTGCCGGCGCGGCGGCGCACCCCCGACGGGCGCCGGCTGCGCATCCGCGGCGCCCGCGGCCACAACCTGCGCGGCATCGACGTGGACATCCCCCTGGGCCTGCTGGTCTGCGTCACCGGGGTCTCGGGCTCGGGCAAGTCCACCCTCGTCCACGACACCCTCGCCCGCCACGCCGCGCGCGTGCTCAACGGCGCCGCCGGCCCCGACCCCGAGCCCTTCGACACCATCGAGGGGCTCGAGCACCTGGACCGCCTGATCGAGATCGACCAGGGCCCCATCGGGCGCACCCCGCGCTCCAACCCCGCCACCTACGCGGGGCTGTTCGCGCCGATCCGCGAGCTCTTCGCCGCCACCCCCGAGGCACGCGCCCGCGGCTACGGCCCCGGCCGCTTCAGCTTCAACGTCCGCGGCGGGCGCTGCGAGGCCTGCCAGGGCGACGGGCTGGTGCGGGTGGAGATGCATTTCCTGCCCGACGTCTACGTCCCTTGCGAGGTCTGCGGCGGGCGCCGCTACGACCGCGAGACCCTCGAGATCCGCTACAAGGGCCTCAGCATCCACGATGTGCTGGAGATGACGGTGGAGGAGGCCCGCGCGGTCTTCGCCAACATCCCCGCCCTCGCGCGCCGGCTCGACGTCCTTCTCGAAGTCGGCCTCGGCTACCTCCGCCTCGGCCAGAGCGCCACCACCCTCTCCGGGGGCGAGGCGCAGCGGCTCAAGCTCGCGCGCGAGCTGGCCCGCCGCGACACCGGCCGCACCCTCTACATCCTCGACGAGCCCACCACCGGCCTGCATCTCGACGACATCGCGCGGCTGTTGGAGGTGCTGGAGCGGCTGGTGGCGCACGGCAACACCGTGCTCGTCATCGAGCACCAGCTCGACGTGGTCAAGCGCGCCGACTGGATCATCGACCTCGGCCCCGAGGGCGGGGCCGGCGGCGGCGAGGTGGTGGCGTGCGGCCCGCCGGAGGCGGTGGCCGAGGCCGCCCGCTCCCACACCGGCCGCTTCCTCCGCCCCCTGCTCGCGGCGGGCGCGGCCGCCGCCCCCTGAGGCGCCCTCAGGCCCGCTCCACCGCCACCGGGTCGCCGACCCGCAGCCCGAGCCGCGCCGCCGCCGAGCCGCCGTGGACCGCGATCTCCACCAGCCCCATGGAGTCCACGTACCAGAAGGCGGCCCCCGGGGGCACCTCGCCGAAGGTGCGCGCCCGGCGCAGGCGCCGCCCCGCCGCCACGAGCACCGCGCCGCCCGCCACCGCGCCCGCCCGCAGGCCGGTGACGCAGTTGCCGTAGGGATCGACGTAGATCACCTCCGCGGGCTCGTCGGCGACGCCGTGGTCCGGGGCCGGCACCGGGGCCATGTCCAGCGGGGCGCCGCGCGCAAGCCGCGCCGCCGCCGGCGCGAAGAGGTCGCGGCCGTGGAAGGTGTCGGAGAGCCGCGACGGGCGCCAGCGGATCTCGTGCCAGCGCCCCCCGCCGAGCCGCCGCACCGCAGGCTCCATGAGCCCGTTGTCCGGCCCCACCAGCCACCGCCCCGCCGTCCGCACCGCGAGCGCCCGCCGCGCCGTGCCGACCCCGGGGTCCACCACGCAGAGCCAGACCGCGGGCGGCGGCACGGTCTCCACCAGCGCCGCCAGCAGGACCGCCGCGGCACCCGCGCGCATGGCCGGCGCGTCCTCCATGATGCGCACCGCCGCCACGCCCGGGGCCTCGCGCGCGAGCACCGCCTCCACCTGCCCGGTGTAGGGCCCTCCGGGCCCGAAGTCGGTGAAGAGGAGGATCATGGGGTCCTGACGCGCGCGGGGCCGGAGCATGCGCCCCGGCCCCGCCTGCGGCCCGCGGCGGGCGGACTCAGTCGGCCGCGGCCTCGGCCACGGGCCGGTCCACCAGCTCCACGATGGCCATGGGCGCGCTGTCGCCGGGGCGGTAGCCGCACTTGAGGATGCGCAGGTAGCCGCCCGGGCGCTCCCGGTAGCGGGGACCCAGCTCGTTGAAGAGCTTCGTCACCACCTCGCGGTCGCGCAGCCGCGTGAAGGCCAGGCGGCGGTTGGCGACGCTGTCGCGCTTGGCCAGGGTGATGAGCGGCTCGGCCACGCGCCGCAGCTCCTTCGCCTTGGGCAGGGTGGTGCGGATCACCTCGTGCCGCAGGAGCGAGGCCGCCATGTTGCGGAACATGGCCTTGCGATGGCTGCTCGTGCGGTTGAGTTTCCGGCCGGCTTTGCGATGACGCATCTCGCTATCTCCCCCTCCGTCACACCCCGCCGGGGCCCGTCTCGTCGTCGCGCTTCAGCCCCGGCGGCGGCCAGTTCTCCAGCTTCATGCCCAGGGAGAGTCCCTTGGAGGCCAGCACGTCCTTGATCTCGGTGAGCGACTTCTTGCCCAGGTTCGGGGTCTTGAGCAGCTCCACCTCGGTCTTCTGGATGAGGTCGCCGATGTAGCGGATGTTCTCGGCCTTGAGGCAGTTGGCCGAGCGCACCGTGAGCTCCAGATCGTCCACCGGGCGCAGGAGGATGGGGTCGATCTGCGGCTGCGGCTTCGCCTTCTCGGCGGCGGCCGCCGCACCGCCCTCCAGCGCCACGAAGACGCTCAGCTGATCGCGCAGGATCCGGGCCGCCTCCCGCACCGCCTCCTCGGCGTCGATGGTGCCGTTGGTCTCGATCTCGAGGACGAGGCGGTCGAGATCGGTGCGTTGCTCCACGCGCGCGGCCTCGACCCGGTAGGCCACCCGCCGCACCGGGCTGAAGCTGGCGTCGAGCTGGAGCCGCCCGATGGGACGGTCCCCCTCCTCCTCGCCACCCCGACGGGCGGTGGCCGGCTGGTAGCCGCGCCCGCGCGCCACGTAGAGGGTCATGTTGAGCTCGCCGGCCTTGGTCAGGTGCGCGATCTCCAGCTCGGGATTGACCACCTCTACGTCGTGGTCGAGCTGGATGTCGCCGGCGGTGACGGGCCCCGGACCCTTCTTGCTCAGGCGCAGCACCGCCTCGTCGCGTGCATGCATGCGGATGGCCAACTGCTTGAGGTTGAGCAGGATCTCGAGCACGTCCTCCTGCACCCCCTCGATGGTGGTGTACTCGTGGAGCACGCCCTCGATCTCGGCCTCCACCACCGCCGCCCCGGGCATGGACGAGAGCAGCACGCGCCGCAGCGCATTGCCCAGGGTGTGACCGAAGCCCCGCTCCAGGGGCTCGATGACCACCCGCGCCTGCCGCCCGTCGACGGCCTGCACGCTCACGGTGCGCGGCTTGAGAAGTTCTGCCAGAGCTGCCATGCGTGTTCCTCTCCCGGCCGGCGCCCGCCGGCCTCAGGCATTACTTGGAGTAGAGCTCGACCACCAGCGCCTCGTTGAGGTCCTGCGGCAGGTCGGCCCGCTCCGGCACGGCCTTGAAGACGCCCTCGAGCTTGTCGGCGTCCACCTCGACCCAGTCCGGGATCCCGCGCTGCTGCGCGAGCTCCATGGCGGCGCGGATGCGCATCTGGTTGCGCGCCCCCTCGCGCACCGCGACCACGTCGTTGGGCCGCACCTGGTAGGAGGGGATGTTCACCTTGCGGCCGTTGACGCTGACGGCGTTGTGCCGCACAAGCTGGCGCGCCTCGGCGCGCGAACTCGCGAACCCCATGCGATAGACGACGTTGTCGAGGCGGCGCTCGAGCAGCTGCAGCAGCGCCTCGCCGGTGTTGCCCTTGCGCCGCGAGGCCTCCTTGTAGTAGTTGCGGAACTGCCGCTCCAGGACGCCGTAGATACGCCGCAGCTTCTGCTTCTCACGCAGCTGCAGGGCGTAGTCGGTGGGGCGGCCGCGCCGCTGGCCGTGCTGGCCCGGCGGGTAGTTGCGGCTCTCCACCGGGCACTTGCTGGTGTAGCACTTCTCCCCCTTGAGGAAGAGCTTGCCGCCCTCGCGGCGGCAGAGCCTGCACTTCGGTCCGATGTACTTGGCCACTTCCGTCCTCCGCTGCTAGACGCGGCGCTTCTTTGGGGGCCGGCACCCGTTGTGCGGGATCGGCGTGACGTCGGCGATGCTGGTGATGCGGAAGCCCAGCGCGTTCAGCGCCCGCACGGCGCTCTCGCGCCCGGGACCCGGCCCGCGCACGCGCACCTCCAGGTTGCGCACGCCGTACTCGCGCGCCGCGTTGCCCGCCTTCTCGGCCGCGGTCTGCGCCGCGAAGGGCGTGCTCTTGCGCGAGCCCTTGAAGCCCGCCGCCCCCGCCGACGCCCAGGTCAGCGTGTTGCCCTGGCGGTCGGTGATGGTGACGATGGTGTTGTTGAACGAGGCGTGCACGTGCGCGATCGCGTCGGCGACGCTCTTCTTGACCTTCTTGCGGGTACGTCCGCTCGGCTTGGCCATGTCCCTCTCCCAACCGATCAGCGCTTGGCGCCGATGGCGCGCCGCGGCCCCTTCCGCGTGCGCGCGTTGGTCCTCGTGCGCTGGCCGCGCACCGGCAGCCCGCGGCGGTGGCGCAGGCCGCGGTAGCAGCCGAGGTCCATGAGCCGCTTGATGCTCATGGCCACCTCCCGGCGCAGATCGCCCTCGACCTGGTACTTGCCCACCTCGGCGCGCAGGCGGTCGAGCTCCTCCTCGGTCAGCTCGCGCACCTTGACGTCGGGCCGCACCCCGGCGGCCTCGCAGATCCTGCGCGCCCGCGTGCGCCCGATCCCGTAGATGTAGGTCAAGGCGATGACGGTATGCTTGCGATCCGGTATGTTGACACCGGCGATTCGTGCCATAGGAATCCTACCCCCTGGGAAACGCCCCGGTCGCGGGAAAGCGCGGAATCGTAGCGCGCCCGCGGCGTCAAATCAACCGTGCGCTCAGCCCTGGCGCTGCTTGTGCCGCTTTTCCTTGCAGATGACCCGCACGCTGCCGTGGCGCCGGATGATCTTGCAGTGGCGGCAGATCCGCTTCACCGATGCCTGAACCTTCATTGCTCTGTCCCCTCGAGAATGTCTACGGGATGTTCCCGCCTCAGCGCACGACGCCGGCGCGGCCGTGGCCCTTGAGGTTGGCCTTGCGCATGAGGCTGTCGTACTGGTGCGAGACGAGGTGGGCCTGCACCTGGGCCATGAAGTCCATCACCACCACGACGATGATGAGCAGCGAGGTGCCGCCGAAGTAGAACGGCACGTTCCAGTAGAGGATCAGGAACTCCGGCAGCAGGCTCACCGCGGTGATGTAGAGGGCCCCCACCAGCGTCAGCCGCGTCATCACCTCGTCGATGTAGCGGGCCGTCTGCTGGCCCGGGCGGATGCCCGGGATGAAGGCGCCGGACTTCTTGAGGTTCTCCGCCGTCTCCTTGCTGTTGAAGACGAGCGCGGTGTAGAAGAAGCAGAAGAAGATGATGGCCACCGAGTAGGCGAGGATGTAGAGCGGCTGCCCGGGCGAGAGGGTGGCGCTGAGGTCGCGCAGCCAGCCCATGCCCTCGGTGCTGCCGAACCAGCTTCCCAGGGTCGCCGGGAAGAGGATGATGCTGGAGGCGAAGATGGGCGGGATGACGCCGGCCATGTTGATCTTGAGCGGCAGGTGGCTCGACTGCCCGGCGTAGACCCTGCGCCCCTGCTGGCGCCGCGCGTAGTTGACCGGGATGCGCCGCTGCGCCCGCTCCATGAAGACCACGAAGGCCGTCACCGCCACCGCGAGCACGAACAGCGCCAGGATCGCGCCCGGCCCCAGCTCGCCGGTGCGCCCGAGCTCCAGCGTGCCGCCGATGGCGCGCGGCAGGCCCGCCACGATGCCGGCGAAGATGATGAGGGAGATGCCGTTGCCGACCCCGCGCTCGGTGACCTGCTCGCCGAGCCACATGAGGAACATGGTCCCGGTGACGAGGCTGATGGTGGCGGTGAAGACGAAGCCGAAGCCCGGATTGATGACGATGGACTGGCCGCCGACGCTCTGGTTCTGCAACGCAATCGCGACCCCGATGGCCTGGAACGTGGCGAGCCCCAGGGTGGCGTAGCGGGTGTACTGGGTGATCTTGCGCCGTCCGGCCTCGCCCTCCTTCTTGAGCCGCTCCAGCGTCGGCACCACCACCGTGAGCAGCTGCAGGATGATGGAGGCCGAGATGTAGGGCATGACGCCGAGGGCGAAGATGGTCAGCCGCTGCAGCGCCCCCCCGGAGAACATGTTGAACATGTCGAGGATGGTGCCGCGCTGCTGGTCGAAGAGCGCCGCCAGCGCCTGCGGGTCGATCCCGGGCACCGGGATGTGGGTGCCGATGCGGTAGACCACGAGCGCGCCGAGGACGAAGAGCAGGCGCTGGCGCAGCTCGGTGATGCGCCCGAGATCGCCCAGACCCGCCCCCCGGCTGCCGGCGCGCGCCATCGCCTCAGTCCTCGATGCGGCCGCCCGCGGCCTCGATCGCGGCCCGCGCCCCGCGGGTCACCGCGAGCCCCTTGACCGTCACCGGCCGGGCGAGCTCCCCGGTGGCGACGACCTTGACCCACTTCGTGCGCCCCGGCACCAGCCGCGCCTTGCGCAGGGCCGCCAGATCCACCACCTCGCCCTCCACGCGGGCGAGGTCGGCGAGCCGCACCTCGGCCCAGTAGCGGGCCTTGCGCGAGCGGAAGCCCACCTTCGGCAGGCGGCGCTGCAGCGGCATCTGGCCGCCCTCGAACCCGACCTTGCCGAGCCCGCCGGCGCGCGCCTTCTGCCCCTTGTGGCCCTTGCCGCAGGTCTTGCCCCAGCCCGAGCCGATGCCGCGTCCGACGCGCTTGCGCCCGGGGCGGCTCCCGGGGGCCGGCTGCAGGGTGTTCAGTCGCATCGTCAGACCTCCTCCACCTTGAGAAGGTAGGCCACCTTCCGGATCATGCCCCGGATCGCCGGGGTGTCCTCCAGCTCCACCGTCTGGTGCATGCGCCGCAGCCCCAGCCCGGCGATGCAGGCCCGATGCTTGGGGATGCGCCCGTAGCGGCTGCGCACCAGGGTGACGCGAAGCTTCTTCCCCTCGGCCATGGCGCTCACTCCAAGATCTCCTTGACCGGCTTGCCCCGCTTGGCGGCCACGTACTCGGGATCCACCATCTCGGCGAGGCCCTTGACCGTGGCGCGCACGACGTTGATGGGGTTGCGCGAGCCGATGCTCTTGGCGAGCACGTCCTGCACCCCGAGCACCTCGAACACCGCGCGCATGGCGCCGCCGGCGATGATGCCGGTACCCTTCGAGGCCGGCTGCATGAACACCTTGGAGGCGCCGTGCTCGGCCTCCACCGGGTGCTGCAGCGTGGTGCCGTTGAGGCGCACCGTGACCATGTTGCGGCGCGCCTTCTCCATCGCCTTCTGGATCGCCACCGGCACCTCGCGCGCCTTGCCGAGGCCGAAGCCCACGCGCCCGGCGCCGTCGCCGACCACGGTGAGCGCGGTGAAGCCGAACTGGCGCCCGCCCTTGACCACCTTGGCGACGCGGTTGATCGCGATCAGCTTCTCGCGCAGCCCGTCGTCGCGCTCCATCTCCGTCCTCGCCATCTTGCGCTCCCCGCCGTGTTCAGAACTCGAGGCCGGCCTCGCGCGCGGCCTCGGCCAGCGCCTTCACCCGGCCGTGGTACTTGAAGCCGGAGCGGTCGAAGGCGACCCGGGTGATCCCCTTGGCCTTCGCCCGCTCGGCCACCGCGCGCCCGACCGCGCGGGCGGCCTCGACGTTGCCGGTGCCGGCAAGTCCCTCGCGCACCTCCTTCTGCAGCGTCGAGGCGGCGGCCACCACCTCCCCGCCCGTGGGCGCGATCACCTGGGCATAGATGTGCCGCGGCGTGCGATGGACGGTCAGCCGATAGACGCCCAGCTCCCGGATCTTCATCCGGGTGCGGCGCGCACGGCGCATGCGAGCAGCCTTCTTGTCCATCCCGAATACCACCCTACTTCTTCTTCGCTTCCTTGCGGACGATGACCTCGTCCGCGTAGCGGATGCCCTTGCCCTTGTACGGCTCCGGCGGCCGGTAGGCGCGGATCCGCGCCGCCACCTGCCCCACCTGCTGCTTGTCCACCCCCCGCACCACGATCTCGGTCGGGCTCGGGGTCTCGATGGTGATCCCCTCCGGCACCGCGAACGCAACCGGATGCGAGAAGCCCAGGGTGAGGTTCAGCACCTTGCCCTGGGCCTGGGCGCGGTAGCCCACACCGACGAGCTGCAGGCGCCGCTCGAAGCCCTCGCTCACCCCCCGCACCATGTTCGCGACCAGGGCCCGCGTGGTCCCCGCCAGGGCCCAGCCCTGCGGGTGCCCGTTGCGCGCGGCGAAGCGCACCTCGCCGTCGCCGATGCTCACCTCCACGGCCTCGTGCACCCGCCAGCGCAGCTCGCCCTTCGGCCCCTTGACCGCCACCTCGCCTTCGGCGAGCGTGACCTCGACGCCCTTCGGGATCTGGACCGGACTCTTCGCCACCCTCGACATCGCCGACCCCCTCAGGCCACGTAGCACAGGACCTCGCCGCCCTCGCCGATGCGGCGCGCGGCACGGTCCGACATGACGCCCTTCGAGGTCGAGACCACGGCGATGCCGAGGCCGCCGAGGACCTTGGGCAGCTCGTCCTTGCCCCGGTACACCCGCAGGCCCGGCTTGCTCGCCCGCTCGATGCGCTCGATCACGGGGCGCCCCTGGAAGTACTTGAGCTCCACGACCAGCACCGGCTTGCCGTCCGCCTCTTCGCGGCGGTAGCCGGCGATGTAGCCCTCCTCGTGGAGAACCCGGGCGATGGCCTCCTTCAGCTTCGAGGCCGGCGCGCGCACCTCGCGCTTGCGGGCCCGCTGGCCGTTGCGGATCCGGGTCAGGAAGTCGGCGATGGGATCGCTCATGCTCATGGTTTGAAGGCTCCGCTGTCCTGGGCCGACGTGCTCACCAGCTGGCCTTGACGAGACCCGGCACGTCACCGCGCATCGCCGCCTCGCGCAGCTTGTTCCGCGCGAGCCCGAACTTGCGGTAGTAGCCGCGCGGACGCCCGGTCAGCCCGCAGCGGTTACGCAGCCGCACGGGGCTGGCGTTGCGCGGGATGCGCTGCAGCTGCTCGATGGCCCAGCGCCGCTGCTCGGCGTCGGTCTTCGGGTCGCGGATGACGGCCTTGAGCTCGGCGCGCTTGCGCGCGTAGCGCTCCGCGAGCCGCTGCCGCTTGGCCTCGCGCGCGATGACGGACTTCTTGGCCATGGCTTGTCGTCAACCTCTCACTTGCGAAACGGGAACCGGAACGCCTCGAGCAGGGCACGGGCCTCCTCGTCGGTGCGCGCCGAGGTGGTGATGGTGATGTCCATGCCCCGCACGGCGTCGATCTTGTCGTAGTCGATCTCCGGGAAGATGATCTGCTCGCGCACGCCGAGGCTGTAGTTGCCGCGCCCGTCGAAGGCCCGCGGGTTGAGGCCGCGGAAGTCGCGGATGCGCGGGATGGCGATGTTGATGAGCCGGTCCAGGAACTCGTACATCCGCTCCCGGCGCAGCGTCACCTTGCAGCCGATGGGCCAGCCCTGGCGGACCTTGAACCCCGCCACCGACTTGCGCGCCCGCGTCACCACCGGCTTCTGCCCGGCGATGCGCGCCATGTCCTCCACGGCGTGCTCGATCACCTTGCGGTCGGAGACCGCCTCGCCCACCCCCATGTTGAGGGTGATCTTCACCAGCCGCGGCACCTGCATCACGGAACGGTAGCCGAACCGCTCCATGAGCTGCGGCACCACGGTCTCTTTGTAGTATTCCTGAAGCCTCGCCATGTCCCCTGCTCCGGGCCCGGTGTGTCTTGCTGCCTCGCCGCGCCGCCCCTCAGACGTCCACCACCTCGCCGGTGGACTTGAAGTAGCGGACCTTGCGGCCGTCCTCGAGGAACTTGAAGCCGACGCGGTCGGCCTTCTTGGTCTGCGGGTTGTACAGCGCCACGTTGGAGACGTGCAGCGGCGCCTCCTTCTCCAGGATGCCGCCCTGCTCGCCCCGCAGCGGGTTGGGCTTGACGTGCTTCTTGACCATGTTGACGCCCTCGACGATCACCCGATCGTCGGGCAGCACCCGCAGCACCGCGCCCCGCCGGCCCTTGTCCTTGCCCGCCAGCACCACGACCTCGTCGCCCTTCCTGATCTTCCGCATCGTCGGCCTCCGCCTCAGAGCACCTCGGGGGCGAGGGAGATGATCCGCGTGAAGCGCTCCCCGCGCAGCTCGCGCGTGACCGGGCCGAAGATGCGCGTCCCGATCGGCTGCAGCTGGTTGTTGAGCAGCACCGCCGCGTTGCTGTCGAAGCGGATGACCTGCCCGTCGGGCCGCCGCACGCCCTTGCGGGTGCGCACCACGACCGCGTTGTAGACCTCGCCCTTCTTGACCTTGCCGCGCGGGATCGCCTCCTTCACGGTGACCTTGATGATGTCACCGATGCCGGCGTAGCGGCGCTTCGACCCCCCGAGCACCTTGATACACATCACCTTGCGGGCGCCGCTGTTGTCCGCGACGTCCAGCATCGTCTGCATCTGGATCATGGCCTAGCGTCCCTCTTGTCGCCGCCGCTCAGTCCAGCCGCTCGGCCCGCTCGACGATCTCCACCAGGCGCCAGCGCTTCAGACGCGACAGCGGCCGCGTCTCCTGGATGCGCACGGTGTCGCCCTCACGGCAGGCGTTGTCCTCGTCGTGGGCATAGACCTTGGTGGAGCGGCGTACGTACTTGCCGTACAGCGGGTGCTTGACGCGCCGCTCGATGAGCACCGTCACCGTCTTGTCCATCTTGTCGCTGACGACGCGGCCGACGATGGTCCGCGCCCGGCGCTCGCCGTTGTGCACCTCGCTCATGACTCGCTACCCGTCTTCTCCCGCAGCACGGTCTTGACCCGGGCGATGTCGCGCCGGACCCTCTTGAACAGATGCGGCCGCGGCTGCTGCCCCGACCCCTGCTGCATGCGCAGGTTGAACTGCTCGCGCAGCAGCCCGTAGAGCTCCTCGCGCAGCTCCTCGACGGACTTCTCCCGCAGCTCGCTCGCCTTCATCAGAGCACCGTCCTCGTCACGAAGGTGGTCTGCACCGGAAGCTTCGCCGCCGCCCGGCGGAAGGCCTCGCGCGCCACCTCCTCGGAAACGCCCTCGATCTCGTAGAGCATCGTCCCCGGCTGGACCTTGGCGACCCAGTACTCGACGTTGCCCTTGCCCTTGCCCATGCGGACCTCCACCGGCTTCTGCGTCACCGGCACATCGGGGAAGATCCGGATCCAGATCTTGCCGCCGCGGCGCACGTGGCGCGTGATCGCCCGGCGGGCGGCCTCGATCTGGCGCGCGGTGATGCGCCCCCGGGTCGTCGCCTTGAGCCCGTACTCGCCGAAGCTGACGCGCCCGCCGCGCCAGGCCAGGCCGCGGTTGCGCCCCTTCTGCTGCTTGCGGAACTTGGTCCTTTTCGGCTGCAGCATCGGCCCACCCCCTTACTTGCTCGCCGCCTTCTTGGCCTCGGCCGGCTCCTCGGCGGGCTCGTCGCCGAAGACCTCGCCCTTGAAGATCCACACCTTGACGCCGATCACGCCGTAGGTGGTGCGCGCCTCGGCGAAGCCGTAGTCGATGTCGGCGCGCAGGGTGTGCAGCGGCACCCGCCCCTCGCGGTACCACTCGCTGCGCGCGATCTCGGCGCCGTTGAGGCGGCCGGCGACGTTGATGCGGATGCCCTTGGCCCCGAGCCGCATGGCGTTGCCCACGGCCCGCTTCATGGCGCGACGGAACATGATCCGCCGCTCGAGCTGCTGGGCCACGCTCTCGGCGACGAGCTGCGCGTCGAGCTCGGGCTTGCGGATCTCGGCGATGCGGATCTGCACCGGCACCCGCATCAGCGCCGCCACCTCCTGGCGCAGCCGCTCGATGTCCTCGCCCTTCTTGCCGATCACCACGCCGGGCCGCGCGGTGTGGATGGTGATGTAGGCGCTCTTGGCCGGGCGGTCGATCTGGATGCGGCTCACCGACGCCTGCGCCAGGCGCTTCTTCAGGAACTCGCGCACCCGCAGGTCCGTGTTCAGGTACTCGGGGAACGTGCGCCGGTCGGCGTACCAGCGCGAGTTCCAGTCCTTGATGATGCCCAGGCGGATGCCCGTGGGATGAACCTTCTGCCCCATTCCCCTGCCCTCAGTGGTCGCCGACGGCGACGGTGATGTGGCTGGTGCGTTTGAGGATGCGCGTCGCGCGCCCGCGCGCCCGCGCCCGGAACCGCTTGTAGGTCGGGCCCTCGTCGACGCAGATGCGCGCGACCTTGAGCTCGTCGACGTCGGCGCCCTCGTTGTGCTCGGCGTTGGCGATCGCCGAGACGAGCACCTTCTCGATGATGCGCGCCGCCTTCTTGCGGCTGAAGCGCAGGATGTTGAGCGCCTCGCCCACCGGCTTGCCCCGGATCTGGTCCGCCACGAGCCGGCCCTTCTGCGCCGAGATCCTCGCGTAACGCAGCCTCGCTACCGCTTCCATGAGTCCACCCCGCCCTGTCAGCGCTTCTTGGCCTTCTTGTCCGCGGCATGCCCGCGGAAGGTCCGCGTCGGCGCGAACTCGCCCAGCTTGTGGCCGACCATGTTCTCGGTCACGAGGATGGGCACGTGCTGGCGCCCGTTGTGCACGGCGATGGTCAGCCCCACCATCTCCGGGATGATGGTCGAGCGCCGCGACCAGGTCTTGATCGGGCGCTTGCTCCCCTCCGCGCGCGCCTTCTCCACCTTCCGCAGAAGGTGCAGGTCGACGAACGGTCCTTTCTTTACCGAGCGTGGCACCGTGAAACCCCTATCGGCTACTTCTGGTAACGACGGCGCACGATCATGCGATCGGTGCGCTTGTTGCGACGCGTCCTGTGCCCCTTGGTGGGCACGCCCCACGGCGAGACCGGATGGCGGCCGCCCGAGGTCCGCCCCTCGCCGCCGCCGTGCGGGTGATCCACCGGGTTCATGGCGACGCCGCGCACGGTCGGCCGGATCCCTCGCCAGCGCTTGGCCCCGGCCTTGCCCAGCTTCTCGAGGTTGTGCTCCGGATTGGAGACGACCCCGATGGTGGCGCGGCAGTCCACGTGGACCTTGCGCATCTCGCCGGAGCGAAGCCGCAGCGTGGCATAGCTGCCCTCGCGCGCCACCAGCTGCACCGCGGCCCCGGCCGCGCGCGCAAGCTGCGCCCCCTTGCCCGGCTGCAGCTCCACGCAGTGCACCGTGGTGCCCACCGGGATGTTGCGCAGGGGCAGGCAGTTGCCGGGCTTGATGGGGGCGTCGCGCCCGGAGCGGATCTCGTCGCCCGGCTTCACCCCCTGCGGGGCGATGATGTAGCGGCGCTCGCCGTCGGCGTAGAGCACCAGCGCGATGTGGGCGCTGCGGTTCGGGTCGTACTCGAGCCGCTCGACCCGCGCCGGGATGCCGTCCTTGTTGCGACGGAAGTCGATGATGCGGTAGCGCTGCTTGTGCCCGCCGCCGCGGTGGCGCACGGTGATGCGCCCGGCATTGTTGCGCCCGCCGGTCTTGGTCTTCTTCTCCACCAGCGGCTCGTACGGCGCGCCCTTGTGCAGGCCGGGGGTGACGACGCGCACCACATGGCGGCGCCCCGGCGAGGTCGGCTTCGCTTTGACCAGCGGCATCGCTCCCTACCCCTCAGTCCTGGCCCATGAAATCGATCTCGTGCCCCTCACGCAGGCGCACGTACGCCTTCTTCCAGTCCGGCCGCCGACCCGGGGTGCGCCCGAAGCGCTTGCGCTTGCCGTGCACGTTGACCACCCGCACCGAGTCGACCTCCACCTCGAACATGGTCTCCACCGCCCGCTTGATCTCGGGCTTGGTGGCGTCGCGCGCGACCCGGAAGGCGTACTGGCGGTGCGCGTCCGCGATCCGCGTACTCTTCTCCGTGATCACGGGCGCCAGAAGGATCTTCATCAGCCGCTCGCGGTTCATGCCAGCCACCCCTCCAGGTGCCTCACCGCCCCCTCGGTCATGAGCACCTTGTCGTAGCCGATGAGCGAGACCGGATCGATCGCCCGCGCGTCGCAGACCCCCACCCCGACGAGGTTGCGCGCGGCGAGGTAGAGCTTCTCGTCCAGCTCCTCGACCACGATCAGCACCTCGCCCAGCCCCCAAGCGTCGAGCCGCGCGCGCAGCGCCTTCGTCTTCGGCTCCTCGACCCCGAACTCGGGCACCACGAGGAGCCGCTCCTGGCGCACCAGCTCGGACAGGATCGCGCGTATTGCGCCCCGATACATCTTGCGGTTGACCTTCTGCTCGTAGCTTCGCGGGCGCGCCGCGAAGGTCACGGCGCCGCCCCGCCAGAGCGGGCTGCGGATGCTGCCGTGGCGGGCGCGGCCCGTGCCCTTCTGTCGCCACGGCTTGCGGCCGCCGCCGGAGACCTCCGAGCGGGACTTCTGCGCCTTGGTGCCGACGCGGGCGCCGGCGAGATAGGCCACCACCACCTGGTGCACCAGGGCCTCGTTGAACGGACGCGCGAAGACCGCGTCCGAGACCTCGAGGCTGCCGCTCACCGCGCCGTCGCCCGGATTGCGAACACTGAGCTCCATCGCCAACCCCCTCACGAGCGGGCCTTCACGGCCGGCCGCACGATCACGTCGCCGCCCCGCGCACCCGGCACCGCGCCCTTGACCAGCAGCAGGTTGCGCTCGGCGTCCACCCGCACCACGGTGAGGTTCTGCACCGTGCGGCGCACGTCGCCCATGTGCCCGGCCATGCGCTTGCCCTTGAAGACGCGTCCCGGCGTCTGGTTCTGGCCGATGGAGCCCGGCACCCGGTGGGAGAGCGAGTTGCCGTGGGTGGCGTCCTGGGAGCGGAAGTTGTGCCGCTTGATGGTGCCCGCGAACCCCTTGCCGATGCTGGTGCCGGTGACGTCCACCTTCTGCCCCGCCTCGAAGAGGTCCACCTTGAGCTCCGCCCCGACCTCGATGCCCTCGCCCTCGCCCTCGGCGAGCCGGAACTCCCACAGGCCGCGGCCCGGCTCCACCCCGGCCTTGGCGAAGTGCCCCGCCTCGGGCTTGTTGACCCGCTGCGGCTTGCGCCGCCCCGTGGTCACCTGGACCGCGCGATAGCCGTCGCGCTCCACCGTGCGCACATGGGTCACCCGGTTGGGCTCCACCTGGATCACGGTGACCGGGACGACCTCGCCCTCCTCGGTGAAAAGACGGGTCATCCCCAGCTTTCTGCCTACCAGTCCCAGCGCCATCTCTCTATCCCCGATCCGGCCCGCCTCAGCCGAGGCGGATCTGGACGTCGACCCCCGCCGCCAGATCCAGCTTCATGAGCGCGTCGACCGTCTTGTCCGTCGGCTCCACGATGTCGAGGAGCCGCTTGTGGGTGCGGATCTCGTACTGGTCGCGCGCGTCCTTGTTGACGTGCGGCGAGATCAGCACCGTGTAGCGCTCCTTCTTGGTGGGCAGCGGGATCGGGCCCCGCACCACCGCGCCGGTGCGCTTGGCGGTCTCGACGATCTCGCGCGCCGACTGGTCGATCAGCCGGTGATCGAACGCCTTCAGACGAATGCGGATCCGTTGCTTCACTGCCATTGCCTGTCGAGCCTCAAGCCTGTTTGCCCTGAAGGGACCGCTCCGCGATCGCCGCCGGCGCGCCCGGTGTCACTCGATGATCTTGGTGACGACGCCCGCGCCGACCGTGCGGCCGCCCTCGCGAATCGCAAAGCGCAGCCCCTCCTCCATCGCAATCGGCGCAATCAGCGACACCGTCAGCTTCACGTTGTCGCCCGGCATCACCATCTCCACACCCTCCGGCAGATCCACCGCACCCGTCACATCCGTCGTGCGGAAATAGAACTGCGGACGATACCCACCAAAAAACGGCGTGTGACGACCACCCTCCTCCTTGGACAGCACGTACACCTCCGCCTCAAACTTCGTGTGCGGCGTGATCGAACCCGGCTTGCACAGCACCTGACCACGCTCCACCTCGTCCCGCTTCGTCCCACGAAGCAGCACACCAATGTTGTCCCCCGCAACCCCCTCGTCCAAAAGCTTGCGGAACATCTCCACCCCAGTCACCGTCGTCTTCTGCGTCGGACGAAGGCCCACAATCTCCACCTCGTCACCCACCTTCACCCGACCACGCTCCACACGACCCGTCACCACCGTCCCACGACCCGAAATCGAAAACACATCCTCAATCGGCATCAGGAACGGCTGATCAATCGGACGCTCAGGCACCGGAATGTACTCGTCCATCGCCTCCATCAGCTTCACGACAGACGGCACACCAATCTCCGACTCGTCCCCCTCCAGCGCCTTCAGCGCCGAACCCACAACCACCGGCACCTCGTCCCCAGGAAACTCATACTGACTCAGCAGGTCCCGAACCTCCATCTCCACCAGCTCCAGAAGCTCGGGATCATCCACCATGTCCGCCTTGTTCATGTACACCACGATGTACGGCACACCCACCTGCCGCGCCAGCAGAATATGCTCACGCGTCTGCGGCATCGGACCATCCGCCGCCGACACCACCAAAATCGCTCCATCCATCTGCGCCGCACCCGTGATCATGTTCTTCACATAGTCCGCATGACCCGGGCAGTCCACATGCGCATAGTGACGATTCGGCGTCTGATACTCCACATGCGCCGTCGCAATCGTGATCCCACGCGCACGCTCCTCCGGCGCATTGTCAATCTGATCATACGCCTTGAACTCGGCACCACCCCACTTCTCCGCCGACACCTTCGTAAGCGCCGCCGTCAGCGTCGTCTTGCCATGGTCCACATGACCAATCGTCCCCACATTCACGTGCGGCTTCGTACGCTCAAACTTCTGCTTGGCCATCGCTCTACCCCTTCGATGTCGTTCTTCTGTCCCGAGGGCGGCCTCAGGAGGCCTTCTTGATCACGGCCTCGGCGACGTTCGCCGGCGCCTCGGCGTACTTCGCGAACTCCATGGTGTAGGTGGCGCGCCCCTGGGTCATGGAGCGCAGAACCGTCGCATAGCCGAACATCTCCGCCAGCGGCACCTCGGCGCGCACAATCTTGCCCGCCGGCGCGTCCTCCATCCCCTGGATCAGGCCGCGGCGCCGGTTGAGGTCGCCCATGACGTCGCCCATGTAGTCCTCGGGCGTGACCACCTCCACCTTCATGATCGGCTCGAGCAGAACCGGATCGGCCTTGAGCACACCCTCCTTGAAGGCCATGGAGCCGGCGATCTTGAAGGCCATCTCGCTGGAGTCCACCTCGTGGTAGGAGCCGTCGTAGAGGGTGACCTTGACGTCCACCACCGGGTAGCCGGCGAGCACGCCGTTCTCCATCGCCTCCCGCACACCCTTGTCCACCGCCGGGATGTACTCGCGCGGCACCACGCCGCCGACGATGGCGTTCTCGAACACGTAGCCGGCGCCGCGCTCGAGCGGCTCAAGGCGCAGCCAAACGTGGCCGTACTGGCCGCGGCCGCCGGTCTGGCGCACGAACTTGCCTTCCTGCTCCACCGCGCGGCGGATGGTCTCGCGGTAGGCGACCTGGGGGGCACCGACGTTGGCCTCGACGCCGAACTCGCGCTTGAGCCGGTCGACGATGATCTCCAGATGCAGCTCGCCCATGCCGGAGATGATGGTCTGGCCCGACTCCTCGTCGGTGCGGACACGGAAGGAGGGGTCCTCCTGCGCGAGCTTGCCCAGCGCGATGCCAAGCTTCTCCTGATCGGCCTTGGTCTTGGGCTCCACCGCCACCGAGATCACCGGCTCGGGGAAGTCCATGCGCTCGAGCACGATGACGTCGTTGGGGCTGCAGAGGGTGTCGCCGGTGGTGACGTCCTTGAGGCCGACGCAGGCCGCGATGTCGCCGGCGCGCACCTCCTTGATCTCGTCGCGGTGGTTGGCGTGCATCTGCAGCAGCCGCCCGATGCGCTCGCGCTTGCCCTTGACCGAGTTGTACACGGTATCCCCCGAGGTGAGCACCCCGGAGTAGACGCGGATGAAGGTGAGGGTGCCGACGTAGGGGTCGGTGGCGATCTTGAAGGCGAGCGCCGAGAACGGCGCCTCGTCGCTGGCCTCGCGGGTGGCCTCGGTGCCGTCCTCGCGATGGCCGCGCACGGGCGGGATGTCCACCGGCGAGGGCAGGTAGTAGAGGACGGCGTCGAGAAGGGGCTGCACGCCCTTGTTCTTGAAGGCGGAGCCGCACAGCACCGGCACCACCTCGTTGGCGATGGTGCGCGCGCGCAGGCCGGCGCGGATCTCGTCCTCGGAGAGCTCGCCGCCCTCGAGGTACTTCTCCATGAGCTCCTCGTTGGCCTCGGCGGCCGCCTCCACCAGCCGCTCGCGCCACGCCTGGGCGGTCTCGGCGAGATCCGCCGGGATCTCCTCCTCGTGGTACTTGGCGCCCAGGGTCTCCTCGTCCCAGATGATGGCCTTCATGCGCACGAGATCGACCACGCCGACGAAGCCGTCCTCGGCGCCGATGGGGACCTGCACCGGGACCGGGTTGGCGCCGAGGCGCTCGCGGATCTGCTGCACCACGCGCTGGAAGTTGGCCCCGGCGCGGTCCATCTTGTTGACGAAGGCGATGCGCGGCACGCCGTACTTGTTGGCCTGGCGCCACACCGTCTCCGACTGCGGCTCCACCCCGCCGACCGCGCAGAAGACCGCGCAGGCCCCGTCGAGCACCCGCAGCGAGCGCTCCACCTCGATGGTGAAGTCCACATGCCCCGGGGTGTCGATGATGTTGATGCGGTGCTCGGGGAACTGCCCCGACATGCCCCGCCAGAAGCAGGTGGTGGCGGCCGACGTGATGGTGATGCCGCGCTCGCGCTCCTGCTCCATCCAGTCCATGGTGGCGGCGCCGTCATGGACCTCGCCGATCTTGTGGGACCGACCGGTGTAGTAGAGGATGCGCTCCGTGGTCGTGGTCTTGCCGGCATCGATGTGGGCCATGATGCCGATGTTGCGGTAGCGCTCGATGGGAGTCTTGCGGGCCACGGCTCGTACCTGCCTCTGCGCCTCTGGGGTTTACCAGCGGTAGTGGGAGAAGGCCTTGTTGGCCTCCGCCATGCGGTGGGTGTCCTCGCGCTTCTTCACCGCCGCGCCGCGGTTCTCCACCGCGTCGAGGATCTCGCCGGCGAGCCGCTGCGCCATGGACTTCTCGCCGCGCTTGCGGGCGGCCTCGATCATCCAGCGCATCGCCAGCGCCGTGCGCCGCTTGGGCCGGATCTCCACCGGCACCTGGTAGGTGGCGCCGCCGACCCGCCGCGACTTCACCTCGACCACCGGACGGACGTTGTCCAGGGCCTGCTCGAAGACCTCCACGGGATCCTTCCCGCTGCGCTCGGCCACCAGCTCGAGCGCACCGTAGACGATGCGCTCGGCCACGGACTTCTTGCCGCGCGTCATGACGCGGTTGATGAACCGGGCAAGGACCTGACTCCCGTACTTGGGGTCCGGAAGCACCTCGCGCTCGGTGACGACTCTTCTCCTGGGCATGGCCGCCTCGATCCCCGTCTGGATTAACGCTTGGGCCGCTTGGCCCCGTACTTGGAGCGCCCCTGCCGGCGGGCCTCGACGCCGGAGGCGTCGAGGGCGCCGCGGATGATGTGGTAGCGCACGCCGGGCAGGTCCTTGACGCGCCCGCCGCGGATCAGCACCACGGAGTGCTCCTGGAGGTTGTGCCCCTCGCCGCCGATGTAGCTGGTGACCTCGTAGCCGTTCGTCAGGCGCACGCGGGCCACCTTGCGGAGGGCCGAATTGGGCTTCTTCGGGGTGGTGGTGTAGACGCGCGTGCACACGCCCCGCTTCTGCGGGCACTTCTCCAGGGCCGGGACCTTGCTCTTGGTCTTCTTGGGCCTGCGCGGCTTGCGCACAAGCTGACTCATCGTCGCCATGGACGCGAACTCCTGCCTTGGGGCCACCCTGCAAATAAAAGACAGGCCGGCGCACCGGCCTGTCGGGAGAAGCGGGATTCTAGGCACCCCTTGCGGGGCTGTCAAGGCGCGGCGCGGGGGCGCCGCGCCGGCGTCAGATCTCGGACTCCCGCAGGGCCTGACGCAGCGCCTCCTCGACCTCCTGGTGGGAGATCTGCCGCGCCCCCTCGGCCCGTTCCAGGCGCTTGCGCCGCCGCTCCTTGTGGTAGGCGAGCCCGGTCCCCGCGGGGATGAGGCGGCCGACGATGACGTTCTCCTTGAGTCCGCGCAGCTCGTCGCGCATGCCCCGCACCGCCGCCTCCGTCAGCACCCGCGTGGTCTCCTGGAAGGAGGCCGCGGAGATGAAGGACTCGGTGGCCAGCGAGGCCTTGGTGATGCCCATGAGCATCGGGCGGTAGCGCGCCGGCTCGCGGCCCTCCGCCACCACGCGGTCGTTGTCCTCCAGCAGACGCGCCCGCTCGACGATGTCGCCCCGCAGGTAGCGGGTGTCGCCCGGGTCGAGGACCTCCACCTTGCGCAGCATCTGGCGGATGATGACCTCGATGTGCTTGTCGTTGATGGTCACCCCCTGGAGGCGGTAGACGTCCTGGATCTCCTTGACCAGGTAGGCGGCGAGATCCGTCACCCCTTTGAGGCGCAGCACGTCGTGGGGGTCGAGCTCGCCGTCGACGACGATCTCGCCTCGCTCCACGTGCTCGCCCTCGAAGACGGTGACCTGGCGCCACTTGGGGATGAGCTCCTCGTGGACCTCGCCGTCGTCGCCGGTGATGACGAGCCGCTGCTTGCCCTTGGTCTCCTTGCCGAAGGAGACGGTGCCCGAGATCTCGGCGAGGATCGCAGGCTCCTTGGGCCGACGGGCCTCGAAGAGGTCGGCCACGCGCGGCAGACCGCCGGTGATGTCGCGGGTCTTGGAGCTCTCCTGCGGGATGCGCGCGAGCACGTCGCCGACGCCCACCTCGGCGCCGTCCTCGAGGTTCACCACCGCGCCCGCCGGCAGGTAGTAGTGGGCCGGGATCCTGGTGCCGGCGAGGCAGAGGTCGTTGCCCTCCTCGTCCACCAGCTTGATCATCGGGCGCAGGTCCTTGGCGGCGCTGCCCCGCTGCTTGGGGTCGATCACCACCAGGGACGACAGCCCCGTGATCTCGTCGGTCTGGCGGTTGACGGTGACGCCCTCGACGAGGTCGGAGAACCGCACGCGCCCGGCCACCTCGGTGATCACCGGGTGGGTGTGCGGATCCCAGTTGGCCACCACCTGCCCGGGCTGGACCTCGGACCCGTCCTCGACGCTGATCACGGCGCCGTAGGGGATCCGGTAGCGCTCGCGCTCGCGGCCCCGCTCGTCGATGACGGCGAGCTCGCCCGAGCGCGAGACCGCCACCAGGTGGCCGCTCTGGTGGTGGCGCACGGTCTTGACGTTCTTAAGGCGCACGGTGCCGCGGGTCTTGATCTCCACGTGGGAGACCGCGGCCGTGCCCGAGGCGGCACCGCCGATGTGGAAGGTGCGCATCGTGAGCTGGGTGCCCGGCTCGCCGATGGACTGCGCCGCGATCACCCCCACCGCCTCGCCGATGTTGACCAGGTGGCCGCGGCCGAGGTCGCGCCCGTAGCACTTGGCGCAGACCCCATAGCGGGTCTCGCAGGTGATGGGGGAGCGCACCTTGATCTCGTCGATGCCCATCTCCTCGAGCCGCTCCACCCAGCGCTCGTCGAGAAGCGTGCCCGCCGGGACCATGTCCTCGCCCTCCCCGGGGGCGTAGGTGTCCTCGGCCACCACCCGCCCGAGGACGCGCTCGCGCAGGGGCTCGACCACGTCGCCCCCCTCCACCAGCGGGGTCATCACCAGCCCCTCGGTGGTGCCGCAGTCCTCCTCGGTGATCACGAGATCCTGCGCCACGTCCACCAGACGCCGCGTCAGATAGCCCGAGTTGGCGGTCTTGAGGGCGGTGTCGGCGAGGCCCTTGCGCGCGCCGTGGGTGGAGATGAAGTACTGCAGGACGTTGAGGCCCTCGCGGAAGTTCGCTGTGATCGGCGTCTCGATGATGGTACCGTCGGGCTTGGCCATGAGGCCGCGCATGCCGGCGAGCTGGCGGATCTGGGCCGCCGAGCCGCGGGCGCCCGAGTCGGCCATCATGAAGATGGAGTTGAAGGAGGGCAGGCGCACCTTGTTGCCGTCGGCGTCCACCACCTCCTCGGTGCCGAGCTTCTCCATCATGGCGCGGGCCACCTCGTCGTTGGTCCGCGACCAGATGTCCACCACCTTGTTGTAGCGCTCGCCCTGGGTGACCAGGCCCGAGGCGTACTGGTGCTCGATCTCCTTCACCTCCTGCTCGGCGCGGGCGAGGATCTGCGGCTTCTCGTCCGGCACCGCCATGTCGTCGACGCCGATGGAGACGCCCGCCCGCGTGGCATAGTGGAAGCCGGTGTACATGAGCTGGTCGGCGAAGATCACCGTCGCCTTCAGGCCCAGGCGCCGGTAGCAGGCGTCCACCAGCCGCGAGATGGCCTTCTTGTTGAGGGTCTGGTTGATGAGGCTGAAGGGCAGCCCCTCGGGCAGGATCTCGCTGAGCAGCGCCCGCCCCACGGTGGTCTCGACGATGCCGCGCCGCTCCTCGCGGTGGCCCTCCTCGTCGACGACCACCTCGCGCAGCCGCACCTTGATCCGGGCGTGCAGGTCCACCTGGCGGCTCTCGTAGGCGCGGTGGACCTCGGCCACGTCGGCGAAGACCATGCCTTCGCCGCGTGCGTTCACCCGCTCCCGCGTCATGTAGTAGAGGCCCAGCACCACATCCTGCGTCGGCACGATGATGGGCGTGCCGTTGGCCGGCGAGAGGATGTTGTTGGTGGACATCATGAGGGTGCGGGCCTCGAGCTGCGCCTCGATGGACAGCGGCACGTGCACCGCCATCTGGTCGCCGTCGAAGTCCGCGTTGAAGGCGGTGCAGACCAGCGGGTGGAGCTGGATCGCCTTGCCCTCGATGAGCACCGGCTCGAAGGCCTGGATGCCGAGGCGGTGCAGCGTGGGGGCGCGGTTGAGCAGCACCGGGTGCTCGCGGATGACGTCCTCGAGGATGTCCCACACCTCCGGCGCCTCGCGCTCCACCATCTTCTTGGCGGCCTTGATGGTGGTGGCCAGGCCCAGGCGCTGCAGCTTGGAGAAGACGAAGGGCTTGAACAGCTCCAGCGCCATCCGCTTGGGCAGGCCGCACTGGTGGAGCTTGAGGGTCGGGCCGACCACGATCACCGAGCGGCCCGAGTAGTCCACGCGCTTGCCCAGCAGGTTCTGGCGGAAGCGCCCCTGCTTGCCCTTGATCATGTCCGCGAGCGACTTCAGCGGGCGCTTGTTGGTGCCGGTGATGGCCCGCCCGCGCCGGCCGTTGTCGAGCAGCGCGTCCACCGCCTCCTGCAGCATGCGCTTCTCGTTGCGCACGATGATGTCGGGGGCGTTGAGCTCGAGCAGCCGCTTGAGGCGGTTGTTGCGGTTGATGACCCGCCGGTAGAGGTCGTTGAGGTCGGAGGTGGCGAAGCGGCCGCCGTCGAGGGGCACCAGCGGACGCAGGTCCGGCGGCAGCACCGGCAGCACCGTGAGCACCATCCACTCCGGCCGGTTGCCGGACTCGATGAAGGACTCGATGAGCTTGAGCCGCTTAGCGAGCTTCTTGGTCTTGCCCTCGGAGTTGGTCTGCTCGATCTCCTCGCGCAGCCTGCGCGCCTCGGCCTCGAGGTCCAGCGTGCGCAGCAGCTCCAGCACCGCCTCGGCGCCCATGCGGGCGTCGAACTCGTCGCCGTACTCCTCGATGGCCTCGAGATAGGCCTCGTCGGTGAGGAGCTGGCCGCGCTCGAGCTGGGTCAGGCCCGGGTCGATCACCACGAAGGCCTCGAAGTAGAGGACGCGCTCGATATCGCGCAGGGTCATGTCGAGCAGCAGCCCGATGCGCGACGGCAGCGACTTGAGGAACCAGATGTGGACCACCGGGCTTGCGAGCTCGATGTGGCCCATCCGCTCGCGGCGCACCTTGGCCACCGTGACCTCGACGCCGCACTTCTCGCACACGACGCCGCGGTGCTTGAGCCGCTTGTACTTGCCGCACAGGCACTCGTAGTCGGCGACGGGGCCGAAGATCTTGGCGCAGAAGAGGCCGTCGCGCTCGGGCTTGAAGGTCCGGTAGTTGATGGTCTCCGGCTTCTTGACCTCGCCGTAGGACCACGACCGGATCATCTCCGGCGACGCCAGCCCGATGCGGATGGCGTCGAAGTCGTTGACCGGCCCCTGGCTCTTCAGCTGATTCAGAAGGTCTCTCATGTCGGCTCCCGAGAGCGTATGCTCCAGCTTGGCAGGGCGGCGTGCCCGCCCACCCCTGCGGTCAGTCCTGCTCCAGCTCGACGTTGATGCCCAGCGCCCGGATCTCCTTCACCAGCACGTTGAAGGACTCCGGCATGCCGGGCTCCATGCGGTGGTCGCCGTCGACGATGTTCTTGTACATCTTGGTGCGACCCTGCACGTCGTCGGACTTCACCGTCAGCATCTCCTGCAGCGTGTAGGCCGCGCCGTAGGCCTCCAGCGCCCAGACCTCCATCTCGCCGAAACGCTGACCGCCGAACTGCGCCTTGCCGCCGAGCGGCTGCTGGGTGACGAGGCTGTAGGGCCCCGTGGAGCGGGCGTGGACCTTGTCGTCGACGAGGTGGTTGAGCTTGAGCATGTACATGTAGCCCACCGTCACCGGCCGCTCGAAGGGCTCGCCGGTGCGCCCGTCGTAGAGGATGGTCTGGCCGCTGCGCGGCAGGCCCGCGAGCTCCAGCAGCTCCTTGACCTCCTCCTCGGTGGCGCCGTCGAAGACCGGGCTCGCCACCGGCACGCCGTCGCGGAGGTTCCCGGCGAGCTCCCGCAGCTCCTCGTCGCTGAGGCTGTCGAGGTCGGCAGGGCGGCCCTGCCCGGCGCGGTAGACCTTCTCCAGGAAGCCGCGCAGCTCGGCGGCCTCGGCCTGGCGGTCGAGCAGCTCGCCGATCCTGCGCCCGAGCCCCTTGGCGGCCCAGCCGAGGTGGGTCTCCAGCACCTGCCCCACGTTCATGCGCGAGGGCACGCCGAGGGGGTTGAGGACGATGTCCACCGGGGTCCCGTCCTCGAGGTAGGGCATGTCCTCCACCGGCACGATGGTGGAGATGACGCCCTTGTTGCCGTGCCGGCCCGCCATCTTGTCGCCCGGCTGGATGCGCCGCTTCACGGCGAGATAGACCTTGACCATCTTCAGCACGCCCGGGGCGAGGTCGCTGCCCGAGGTGATCTTGCGCCGCTTCTCCTCGAAGCGGCGCTCGCTCTCGGCGCGCTGCTGCGCGAGCTGCTCGGCGGCCTGCTCGAGCTGGCGGCTCGCCTCCTCGTCGCGCAGCTTGATGGCGAACCACTTCTCCCGCGGCAGCTTGCCGAGGTAGGCGGCCGTGATCTTGCTGCCCGGCTTGAGCCCCTCGGGCCCGCCCTCGGCCACCCGGCCCACCAGCAGCCGCTCCAGGCGCTGGAAGATGTCGTCCTCATAGATGCGGAGCTGGTCGCGCAGGTCCTTGCGCACGCGCTCGAGCTCGGCCCGCTCGATGGCCTTGGCACGCTCGTCCTTCTCCACGCCGTCGCGGGTCAGGACCTGGACGTCGATCACCGTGCCCTCCATGCCCGTGGGCACGCGCAGGGAGGTGTCCTTCACGTCCGAGGCCTTCTCGCCGAAGATGGCGCGCAGCAGCTTCTCCTCGGGGGTGAGCTGGGTCTCCCCCTTGGGGGTGACCTTGCCCACGAGGATGTCGCCCGCCTTGACCTCGGCGCCGATGTAGACGATGCCCGACTCGTCGAGCTTCGACAGCGCCGCCTCGCCCACGTTGGGGATGTCGGCGGTGATCTCCTCCGGCCCCAGCTTGGTGTCGCGGGCGACGCAGGTCAGCTCCTCGATGTGGATGGAGGTGTAGCGGTCCTCCGCCACCACCCGCTCGGAGATGAGGATGGAGTCCTCGAAGTTGTAGCCGTTCCAGGGCATGAAGGCGACCAGCAGGTTCTGCCCCAGGGCCAGCTCGCCCATGTCGGTGGAGGGCCCGTCGGCGAGGACGTCGCCCTTGGCGATGACGTCGCCCACCTTCACCAGCGGACGCTGGTTAATGCAGGTGTTCTGGTTGGAGCGCTGGTACTTGACGAGGTTGTAGATGTCGACCCCGGGCTCGCCGGCCACGGTCTCCTCGTCGTTGACGCGCACCACGATGCGGGCGGCGTCCACCGACTCCACCACGCCGCCGCGCTCGGCCACCACCGTCACCCCCGAATCGCGGGCGACGATGCGCTCCATGCCGGTGCCCACGAGGGGCTTCTCCGCACGCAGCGAGGGCACCGCCTGGCGCTGCATGTTGGAGCCCATGAGCGCGCGGTTGGCGTCGTCGTGCTCGAGGAAGGGGATGAGCGAGGCCGCCACCGACACGATCTGCATGGGCGAGACGTCCATGAGCTGGACGCGGTCGGGCGTGGCCAGGGTGAACTCGTTGCGGTGCCGGCACGAGACCAGCTCGTCCACCAGCCGCCCCTCCTCGTCGAGGGTGGCGTTGGCCTGGGCGATGACGTACTCGCCCTCCTCGATGCCCGACAGATAGACGATCTCGTCGGTGACCCGCCCGTCCACCACCTTGCGGTAGGGGGTCTCGAGGAAGCCGTACTCGTTGGTGCGGGCGTAGACCGCCAGCGAGTTGATGAGCCCGATGTTGGGCCCCTCGGGGGTCTCGATGGGGCAGACCCGCCCGTAGTGGGTGGGATGCACGTCGCGGACCTCGAACCCCGCCCGCTCGCGGGTCAGCCCGCCGGGCCCCAGCGCCGAGACCCGCCGCTTGTGGGTGACCTCGGACAGCGGGTTGTTCTGGTCCATGAACTGGGAAAGCTGCGAGGAGCCGAAGAACTCCTTCACCGCCGCCGAGATGGGCTTGGCGTTGATGAGCTCCTGCGGCGTCAGCTCCTCGGCCTCGGCCAGGGCCAGCCGCTCCTTGACCGCGCGCTCCACGCGCACGAGCCCGATCCGGAACTGGTTCTCGGCCATCTCGCCGACGGAGCGCACGCGCCGGTTGCCGAGGTGGTCGATGTCGTCCACCTGGCCCTTGCCGTTGCGGATGTCGACGAGCTCGCGCAGCACGTCGATGATGTCCGACAGCTCCTTGCCGTAGCGCTCGAACAGCGCCTTCGACTCGGCGTCCTTGCGGGAGGCGAAGTAGCGGCCGTCGTACAGGACCCCGGGGCCTTCCGGGGTCTTGCGCCCGACGCGCAGGTTGAACTTCATCCGCCCCACCGCGGAGAGGTCGTAGCGGTCGGCGCTGAAGAAGAGGCCGTGGAAGAGGTTCTCGGCGGCCTCCATGGTCGGCGGCTCGCCGGGGCGCATCATGCGGTAGATCTCCACCAGCGCCTCGGCCTGGCTGCGGGTGGGGTCGATGCGCAGGGTGTTGGCGATGTAGGGGCCGCGGTCGACGTCGTTGACCCAGAGGATGTCCAGCTCTTTCACGCCCTTGGCGAAGAGCTCGCCGGCGAGCTCCTCGGTGAGCTCGGCGTTGGCCGGCGCCAGCACCTCGCCCGTCTCGAGATCGACGATGCTGCGGGCGAGGATCTTGCCCTCGAGATAGCGGCGGGGGGCGCGGACGACCTTGGTCCCCGCCTTCTCCATGTCGCGCAGGTGCCGCGCGGTGATGCGCCGCCCCTCCTCGACGACGACCTTGCCGGCGGCGTCCCGCAGATCGAAAGCGGCCAGCTCGCCGCGCAGACGCTCGCGGTCGAAGTCGAACTCCACCCCGTCTTCCCGCAGGCGGATGCGGGTGTGCTCGAAGAAGATCTCGAGCATGTCCTCGGTGTCGTAGCCGAGCGCCCGCAGCAGCACCGTCGCCGGCAGCTTCCGCCGTCGGTCGATGCGCGCGAAGATGCAGTCCTTGGGGTCGAACTCGAAGTCGAGCCAGGAGCCGCGGTAGGGGATCACCCGGGCCGAGAAGAGGAGCTTGCCCGAGGAATGGGTCTTGCCCTTGTCGTGCTCGAAGAACACGCCCGGGGAGCGGTGCAGCTGCGAGACGATGACCCGCTCGGTGCCGTTGATGATGAAGGTGCCGGTGGGGGTCATGAGCGGGAGGTCGCCCATGTAGACCTCCTGCTCGCGGATGTCCTTGACCGCCCGCGCCTCGCCGCCGGCGTCCTTGTCGTAGATCACCAGCCGCAGCTTGACCCGCAGGGGCGCGGCATAGGTCAGCCCGCGGACCCGGCACTCCTTGATGTCGTAGGGCGGCTCACCGAGGCGGTACTCCACGTACTCGAGCGCGGCGTTGCCCGAGTAGGAGGTGATCGGAAATACGGACTGGAAGGCCGCGTGCAGCCCGACGTTGCGGCGCTCGGCCGGCGGCACGTCCGCCTGCAGGAACTGCCGGTACGACGAGAGCTGGATGTCCAGGAGGTAGGGGACCTCGAGGACGCTGCGGCGCTTGCCGAAGTCCTTGCGGATCCGCTTCTTCTCGGTGAATGAGTAGGCCATGGTCTTCCTCAGGCTGCGACTACGGGGCCCGGCGGACGGCGGGGGCGGCGCCGGCGCGCCGCCCCCCGGTCCGGCAACAGGAAAAGGCCGGCGGCCCCATGGCCGCCAGCCCCGTCCGCGGCGACGCTGTCACCTTCCGCGCGGACGTCACTTCACCTCGACGGTGGCGCCAGCCTCCTCGAGCTGCTTCTTGATCTCCTCGGCCTCGTCCTTGGACACCCCCTCCTTGACCGGGTTCGGGGCGCCCTCGACGAGATCCTTGGCCTCCTTGAGGCCGAGGCCGGTGATGGCGCGCACCGCCTTGATCACCGCCACCTTGTTGGAGCCGAAGCTCTGGAGGATGACGTCGAACTCGGTCTTCTCCTCGGCCGCGGCACCGGCATCGCCGCCCGCGGCGGCGCCCGCCATGGGCACCGCGGCCACCGCGGCGGCGGCGCTCACGCCGAACTTCTCCTCCATGGCGGCGATGAGGTCCACCACCTCCATCACCGTCATGTTCGCGATCGCCTCGAGGATCTCCTCTTTGGACACAGCCATGGTCTTGCTCTCCTGTCTTCGTGGGCCGGGACGTGGCCCGGATCCGGTCGGGGTTGGTCAGGCGGCCTGCTTCTGGTCGCGGATCGCGGCCACCGTGCGCACCAGCTTGCCCGGCACCTCGTTGAGGGTGCGCGCCAGCTTCTCCACCGGCGCCTTCATCACCGCCATCAGCATGCTGATCGCCTCGTCGTAGGTGGGCAGGCTCGCGACGCGGTCGAGCTCCGACCCGTCGTAGACCTGCCCCCCGAGCGCGACCATGCGGGGCACGAGCCGGTCGTGGGCCTTGGCGAAGTCGCGCACCACGCGCGCCGCCGACGCCGGATCGTTCTGCGAGAACGCCAGCAGCAGCGGACCCGTCAGCCCGTCCCGCATGCATGCGAAGTCGGTGCCCTCGAGGGCGCGGCGGGCCAGCGTGTTCTTGACCACCCGCAGGTAGACGCCGGCCTCGCGCGCCTTGCGCCGAAGCTCGGTCATCTGCGCCACGGTGAGGCCGCGATACTCGGCCGCCACGGCCGAGTGCGCGCTGGCCGCGACCTGGGCGACCTCGGCGACGACCGCCTTCTTCTGCTCCAGGTTGAGGCTCATGTCACCTCCCGTCTCGACACCTCGCGGTGTCTCAACGCCTCGCGGCACCCCGCGCCGCGGGGGCCGCACCCGTTACGGTGTCCGCCGCCAGGGGCTGGCGCCGGCAGCACCGTCTGCGCAGGCCGCGGACCCTCCCGGTCCCGATTAAGGGCGGCTCCCGCCCGCCTGCGGTCTCGGACGGCCGCCGGTGGCTCGCGCCGGCGACCCGACCGCCCCGCCGCCTCAGACGGAGAGGCTCGCCCGGTCCACGGCGAGCCCCGGACCCATCGTCGTCGACAGGGTGATCTTCTTCATGTAGGTGCCCTTGGCCGCGCTGGGCTTGGCCTTCTGCAGGTCCCCGAGCAGGGCCTCGAGGTTCTCCTTCAGCGCCTTCGGCTCGAAGCTGACCTTGCCGATGGTGCAGTGGATGATGCCGGCCTTGTCGGTGCGGTAGCGCACCTGGCCCGCCTTGGCGTTGCGCACCGCCTGGGCCACGTCCGCGGTCACGGTGCCGACCTTGGGGTTCGGCATCAGCCCCCGCGGGCCGAGGATCTTGCCGAGCTGACCCACCACGCGCATCGCGTCGGGCGTGGCGATGACCACGTCGAAGTCGAGCTCCCCGCCCTTGATCCGCTCGGCCAGGTCCTCGAAGCCGACGATGTCGGCGCCGGCCTCGCGCGCCGCCTCCGCCGCGGCGCCCTGGGCGAAGACCGCCACCCGCACCTTGGCGCCGGTGCCGTGGGGCAGCACCGTCGCGCCCCGCACCACCTGGTCGGACTTGCGCGGATCCACTCCGAGGTTCACCGCCACGTCCACCGACTCGTCGAACTTGACGCTGGAGAGCTCCTTGAGGAGCTGGATCGCCTCCTCCACCGGGTACTGCCGGGTGCGGTCGATGCGCTCGCGGATCTGCCGCATGCGCTTGGAACGCCTCGCCATCGCCTCAGCCCTCCACGATCTCGATGCCCATGCTGCGCGCACTCCCCGCGATGGTGCGCTTGGCCGCCTCCATGTCCGAGGCGGTCAGGTCGGGCATCTTCGTGCGGGCGATCTCCTCCACCTGCGACCAGGTGACCTTGCCCACCTTGTCGCGGTTCGGCACGCTCGAGCCCTTCTCCACGCCCGCCGCCTTCTTGAGCAGCACCGAGGCCGGCGGCGTCTTCGTGACGAACGTGAAGGAGCGGTCCGAGTAGACCGTGATCACCACCGGGATGGGCAGACCCGGCTCCAGGTTCTGCGTCTGGGCGTTGAACGCCTTGCAGAACTCCATGATGTTGACGCCGTGCTGGCCCAGCGCCGGGCCCACCGGCGGGCTGGGGTTGGCCTGCCCGGCCTTCACCTGCAGCTTGATGTACGCGGTTACCTTCTTGGCCATCGCTTACTCCCTCGGGTCCTGGCGCCTTGCGGCTCCCCGACGCCCCGACCGGGGCTGCGGCGGGATCAGGTCTTCTCGACCTGCCCGAACTCGAGCTCCACCGGGGTGGAGCGACCGAAGATCACCACCCCCACACGGAGGCGGTTCTTGTCGTAGTTGACCTCCTCGACGACACCGTTGAACTCGGCGAAGGGCCCGTCGATCACACGCACCACCTCGCCGGGCTCGAAGAGGATCTTCGGACGCGGCTTCTCCGCGCCCTCGCGCACGCGGTTCAGGATCGCCTCGGCCTCCTTGTCCGTGAGCGGCGTCGGCCGGTCGCTGGTGCCGCCGATGAAGCCCAGCACCCGCGGGCAGCTGCGCACCAGGTGCCAGGTCTCGTCGGTCATCTCCATCTGGACCAGCACGTAGCCCGGGAAGAACTTGCGCTCGCTGCGCCGCTGCTGGCCCATGCGCATCTCCACCACCTCCTCGGTGGGGACCAGGATCTCGCCGAACTTGTCCCCGAGGCCCGAGCGGGCGATGCGCTCCTCCAGCGCCCGCTTGACCTGCTGCTCGAAGCCCGAGTAGACGTGGACCACGTACCAGCGCTTCGCCATCAGGCCGCCCCCCTGTGCACCAGCAGCCTCACCCCCCAGGCAAGGAACATGTCCAGCAGCCACAGGATGACGGCCACCACCAGGACCATCCCCATCACCAGCAGCGTCGTCTGCATCGTCTCCTGCCGCGTGGGCCAGACCACCTTGCGCAGCTCCGTGCGCGCCTCCTGGGCGAAGAGCCACGCCCGCCGCCCCGGATCCGTGCGCAGCCCCAGCGCCAGCGCCACCAGCACCACCGCGAGCAGCCCGACGACGCGCAGCAGCAGCGACGCCTGCTCGTCGAAGTAGTGGAAGCCGACCACGCCGGCCAGCACCAGCGCCGCGGCGAGCACCAGCTTCGCAGTGTCGCCGCGCGACACCTGACCCTCGACCTTCGCGCTCATGGATGGAACCGCCCGCCCCGCGCCGCGGCGCTCAGAGACAAAAAATGGCAGGCCAGGAGGGAATCGAACCCCCAACCTGCGGTTTTGGAGACCGCCGCTCTGCCAATTGAGCTACTGGCCTGCGCGCAACCCTGCGCCCGGTCGCGGCGCCTCCGCGCCGCGACCCGCGCCTGCAATCACTCGATGATCTTGGTGACGACGCCCGCGCCGACCGTGCGGCCGCCCTCGCGAATCGCAAAGCGCAGCCCCTCCTCCATCGCAATCGGCGCAATCAGCGACACCGTCAGCTTCACGTTGTCGCCCGGCATCACCATCTCCACACCCTCCGGCAGATCCACCGCACCCGTCACATCCGTCGTGCGGAAATAGAACTGCGGACGATACCCACCAAAAAACGGCGTGTGACGACCACCCTCCTCCTTGGACAGCACGTACACCTCCGCCTCAAACTTCGTGTGCGGCGTGATCGAACCCGGCTTGCACAGCACCTGACCACGCTCCACCTCGTCCCGCTTCGTCCCACGAAGCAGCACACCAATGTTGTCCCCCGCAACCCCCTCGTCCAAAAGCTTGCGGAACATCTCCACCCCAGTCACCGTCGTCTTCTGCGTCGGACGAAGGCCCACAATCTCCACCTCGTCACCCACCTTCACCCGACCACGCTCCACACGACCCGTCACCACCGTCCCACGACCCGAAATCGAAAACACATCCTCAATCGGCATCAGGAACGGCTGATCAATCGGACGCTCAGGCACCGGAATGTACTCGTCCATCGCCTCCATCAGCTTCACGACAGACGGCACACCAATCTCCGACTCGTCCCCCTCCAGCGCCTTCAGCGCCGAACCCACAACCACCGGCACCTCGTCCCCAGGAAACTCATACTGACTCAGCAGGTCCCGAACCTCCATCTCCACCAGCTCCAGAAGCTCGGGATCATCCACCATGTCCGCCTTGTTCATGTACACCACGATGTACGGCACACCCACCTGCCGCGCCAGCAGAATATGCTCACGCGTCTGCGGCATCGGACCATCCGCCGCCGACACCACCAAAATCGCTCCATCCATCTGCGCCGCACCCGTGATCATGTTCTTCACATAGTCCGCATGACCCGGGCAGTCCACATGCGCATAGTGACGATTCGGCGTCTGATACTCCACATGCGCCGTCGCAATCGTGATCCCACGCGCACGCTCCTCCGGCGCATTGTCAATCTGATCATACGCCTTGAACTCGGCACCACCCCACTTCTCCGCCGACACCTTCGTAAGCGCCGCCGTCAGCGTCGTCTTGCCATGGTCCACATGACCAATCGTCCCCACATTCACGTGCGGCTTCGTACGCTCAAACTTCTGCTTGGCCATCCGACGATCTCCCGTCTCTGGTGCCGTGCTCGCGGCTTGCTCGCGTCCTGCCGACCTCAGCGCCGGCGGAAGATGGAGCCCATAACCGGACTTGAACCGGTGACCTCTTCCTTACCAAGGAAGTGCTCTACCACCTGAGCTATATGGGCCTTGCGATCGCTCGAAGCCATCCAAGCGAATGGAGCGGGTGATGGGAATCGAACCCACGTCATCAGCTTGGAAGGCTGAGGTTCTACCATTGAACTACACCCGCGGCGTAGCGTCCCGGGCGGTCCGTGCCGCCCTGCAACCTGGTGGAGGGGGAAGGATTCGAACCTCCGAAGGCTGAGCCAGCAGATTTACAGTCTGCCCCCTTTGACCGCTCGGGAACCCCTCCGGGCTGACGAAGCCGCATATTGTGCGAGCCCCCCGGGGAGCTGTCAACACCCCTGGATACCCCCCAAGGGACGAGCCATTGTATCCATTCCGGCGTATTCTGGAAGCCCCGCCTATCCGACAGGATGTGCGGGGTATTGCAGCCACCAAGGGGGGATGATCCGCATGTCCGCCAACAAGAAGCTCCTTGCGCTCGCCGTCTGCGCCGCCCTCGCCGCCCCGGCGGCGCGGGCCACCAACGGCTACTTCGCCCATGGCTACGGCACCAAGACCAACGGACTTGCCGGCGCCGGGGTGGCCCTGCCCCAGACCGCCATGGCCGCGGCCAGCAACCCCGCGGGCATGGTGCTGGTGGGCAGCCGCATGGACCTCGGCGCGGCCCTGTTCAACCCCAACCGCAGCTACGAGGTCTCCTCGATCACGGGAGGGCTCGGCGCCAACGGCGGCATCTCCGGAAGCAGCGTCGACAGCGAGCGCACCCTGTTCCTCATCCCCCACTTCGGACGCAACTGGATGCTGGGCGAGGAGGCCTCCTTCGGCGTCACCGTCTACGGCAACGGGGGCATGAACACCACCTGGCGCGCCGACGAGACACCCTTCGGGCTCGGGACCTTCGGCCAGGCGGGCAGCCCTGCAGGCGACGCCGGCGTCGACATGGCGCAGCTCTTCGTCGTCCCCACCTACGCCCGCAAGTTCGGCGAGCACGCCGCCTGGGGCGCGAGCCTCGTCCTCGCCTACCAGCGCTTCAAGGCCTTCGGCCTCAAGAACTTCGCGATGCTGTCCACCGACCCGGACCACCTCACCGACCTCGGCTACGACAGCTCGGCGGGCTGGGGCGCCAAGGTCGGCATCCTCGGCGAGGTGGCACCCGGGCTCACCCTCGGGGCCTCCTACCAGAGCACCATCTCCATGGATTCCTTCGACAAGTACCGGGGGCTGTTCGCCGAGCACGGCGACTTCGACATCCCGCCCACGGCCACCGTCGGCCTCGCCTGGCAGACCTCGCCCCGCTCGACCCTCGCCGTGGACGTGCAGTGGATCGCCTACAGCCAGATCGACTCGGTGGGCGACCCGCTGCAGCCTGCCCTCAACCAGTGCCTCGGCGCCGTCATGGGCGGCACCCCGGCCTCCGCCGTCTCCTCGTGCCTCGGCGGCAGCCGGGGGCCGGGCTTCGGCTGGGACGACATCACCGTCGTCAAGATCGGCTACCAGTGGCAGACCGGGCCGCGCTGGACCTGGCGGGTCGGCTTCAGCCACACCGAGCAGCCCATCCCCAGCTCCGAGGTGCTGTTCAACATCCTCGCCCCGGGCGTGATCGAGAACCACGTCACCTTCGGCTTCACGCGCAAGATCGGCGAGAAACGCGAGCTCAACTTCGCCTTCATGTACGCCCCGGAAAAGACGGTCTCGGGGGTCAACACGCTCGGCGCCCCGTCCGGGCAGGACGTGGAGCTGGCGATGGATCAGTTCCAGCTCGAGCTGAGCTACGGGTGGATGTTCTGAGGCGGTCTTGCAAGGCCGCGGGAGCAGGGGCCCGCAAGGGCCCCTTGCTCGTTCCCGCTCACGGCCGGGGGGGCGCATGCAGCCGGCTCATCGCCCGCCCCAGCGCCCCCTCGGCGACGAGGGGGAAGACCTCGAGGGCCCGCGCCACCGCCTCCTCGATGGCGCGCCGCTCCTCGGGAGGGGGCCGGCGCAGCACGTAGGCCACCACCTCGTCGCGGTGCCCCGGATGGCCGATCCCCAGGCGCAGGCGCCGGAACGCCGGCGAGCCGAGCCGGGCGATGATGTCGCGCAGGCCGTTGTGGCCGCCGTGGCCGCCCCCCTGCTTGAGCCGCGCCGTGCCCGGCGGCAGGTCGAGATCGTCGTGGGCGACGAGGATCGCCTCGGGCGGGATGCGGAAGAAGCGGGCCAGCGCCGCCACCGCCTCGCCGCTGTGGTTCATGTACGTGGTGGGGACGGCGAGGCGCAGGTCGGCCCCGGCGATCACCCCGCGCCCGACGCGGGCGCGGAAGCGCGCCTCCTCGCGCAGGGCCACGCCGTGGGCGCGCGCGAGGGCCTCGACGAACCAGGCGCCGGCGTTGTGGCGGGTGTCCTCGTAGCGCGGCCCCGGGTTGCCGAGGCCGACCACGAGCGCAAGGGGCTGCGACATGGCGGAAGCGGGGATGCGGTCCGGGCGCGGCCGCGCCCGGACCGCGAGGGCTCATGCCTCCTCTTCCTCCCCGGCCTCCTCGCCCGCCTCCTCGACGGGCCCGCGGCCGTGGACGGAGACCACCACCTCGTCGACCCCCCCGTGGCGCAGGGCGTAGAGCTCGACCCCGGGCGGGAGCTCGAGCTCGCTCAGATGGATCAGGCCGCCGAGCTCGAGCCCCGAGAGATCCACCTCGATGAACTCGGGCAGGTTCTCCGGCGTGCACTCCACCTCCACCTCGGCCAGGTGGTGGCTGACGATGCCGCCCGCGCGCACCCCCGGGGCCTGGCTCTCGTTGACGAAGTGCAGCGGCACGTGGACCCGGATCGTCTCGCCCGCCACCACGCGCTGGAAGTCCACGTGCAGCACCAGCGGCTTGGCCGGATGGCGCTGGAGATCCTTCAGGACCACCCGCTCGGTCCGCTCCCCGATCCGCAGCTCGATGACGTGGGAGTAGAACGACTCGTGCTCCAGGTGCTTGGCGAGCTCGCGATGGTCGACGGCGATGGGCGTCGGCTCGGCGTGACCGCCGTAGACGATGCCCGGCACCTTGTGCGCGCGACGCAGGCGGCGGCTCGCACCTTTCCCCTTGTCGCTGCGCAGCTCGGCTTCGAGCGTGAAGACATCCTTCATGGTCGTGCTCCTCGTTGACGGCACCGCCGCCGCCCCGCGACCAGGGCCGCGGCGGCCTTCCCCGCGGGGTCCCGGGACCCCGCACCCTGCCGGCCTGCGCCGGCGCGCCCGCCCCCGACGGGCGGGACGCTCGCGGGCGCCCGGCCCGCTCAGTCCATGTAGAGGGAGCTGACGGACTCCTCGCGGTTGATGCGCCGCATGGTCTCGGCCAGCATCCCGGCGATGGTGAGCTGACGGATCCTCGGGCACGCCGCCGCGCGCTCGCCCAGGGGGATGGTGTCCGTGACCACCAGCTCGTCCAGCTCCGAGGCCTCGATGTTCTCCACCGCCCGGCCCGAAAGCACCGGGTGCGTGCAGTAGGCCACCACCCGGCGCGCCCCCCGCGCCTTGAGGGCGCGCGCCGCCTGGCAGAGGGTGCCGGCGGTATCCACGAGGTCGTCGATGATGATGCAGGTGCGGCCCTCGACGTTGCCGATGATGTGCATCACCTTGGCCTCGTTGGGACGCGGGCGGCGCTTGTCGATGATGGCGAGATCGGCGTCGTCGAGCCGCTTCGCCAGGGCCCGAGCCCGCACCACCCCGCCCACGTCGGGCGAGACCACGATGAGGTTCTCGTAGCGCTGGCGCCAGATGTCGCCGAGGAGGATCGGCGAGGCGTAGATGTTGTCCACCGGCAGGTCGAAGAAGCCCTGGATCTGGTCGGCGTGCAGATCCACCGTGAGCACCCGGTCGAAGCCGACGCCGGCGATCATGTTGGCCACCATCTTGGCCGAGATGGGCACCTTCACCGAGCGCGGCCGGCGGTCCTGGCGCGAGTAGCCGAAGTAGGGGATCACCGCCGTCAGCCGGTAGGCGGAGGCCCGCCGCACGGCGTCCGCCATCAGCAGCAGCTCCATCAGGTGGTCGTTGGCCGGCGCGCAGGTGGGCTGGATGATGAAGACGTCCTGCCCGCGCACGCTCTCCATGATCTCCACCATGATCTCGCCGTCGCTGAAGCGGCCCACCACCGCCTTGCCCAGCGGCAGGTTGAGATGGGCGGCGACGGCCCGGGCGAGCGCCGGATGGGCGTTGCCCGTGAAGATCATCATGCGGCTCTCAGGCACGGCGGCCTCCTCGCAACCCCTGCTCCCCCCGGATCCTCCGGCCCCCGCCCGAGGCCGCCGTCCCCGCTCCGCCGCGGCCCCGCGGTGCCGTTGCTGGCTGGGGCGCCAGGATTCGAACCTGGGAATGCGGGGACCAAAACCCCGTGCCTTACCGCTTGGCGACGCCCCAGTTGGCGGCGCGCTATTCTACCGCGGCACGCCCGCGCGGTCGCCGAGCCGCTCGCGCAGCGGCGAGCGGTTGCACCCCCGGGCGACGATGGCCCGCCACGGCGCCGGCAGCCCGCGCGCCGCCGCGCGGGCCGCGCCCTCCTCGTCGAAGGCGGCGAAGACGCACCCCCCGGTCCCCGAGAGCCCCGCCGGGGCCCGCGCCCGCAGCCAGTCGAGCGCCCGCCCCACCTCGGGACAGAGCCGCCGCACCACCGCCTCGCAGTCGTTGCCGCGCTCGCCCGAGAGAAAGCCGCGTATTGTCGTTGGGGGCGAATCGCGGGTCAAGGCGGGGTCGGCGAAGACCCGCGCCGTGGCCACCGCCGCCCCCGGCCAGACCACCAGATACCAGGGCTCGGGCGGCGATACCGGCGTCAGCCGCTCCCCCACCCCCTCGGCCCAGGCCGCCCGCCCGCGGACGAAGACCGGCACGTCGGCGCCGAGGCCGAGGGCAAGCTCGCACAGGGCCTCGGTGCCCAGCCCGCAGCCCCAGAGGCGGTCGAGGGCGCAGAGCACGGTGGCGGCATCGGAGCTCCCCCCGCCCAGGCCGCCGCCCGCCGGGATGCGCTTGTGGAGGACGATCTCGGCCCCGAGCCGTACCCCCGCCGCCCGCTGCAGCGCGCGCGCCGCCCGCACCGCAAGATCCCGCTCGGGGTCGAGACCCGCCACCCCCCCGCGTCGCACCACCGCCCCGTCGCGGCGCACCCGCAGGCCCACCGCGTCGCCGTAATCGAGGAACTGGAAGACGGTCTGCAGCTCGTGGTAGCCGTCGGCGCGCCGGCCGACGATGCGCAGCATCAGGTTGAGCTTGGCCGGCGCCGGCCAGAAGCCGGGACCCAGGGCCGAAAGCCGCATCAGCCCGCCTCCCCGGGGCGCCAGCGCTCCACCGCGATGCGCACCTCGGCCTCGCCCCCGCGGGCGAAGAGGACCCGCGGCAGGATCCACGGGCCCGCCGCCTCGTAGCCCCGGTACTCCACCTCCCAGCCGCCCTGACGCAGCCGGCGCAGCCGCCCCTCGCGGTCGAGCTCACGGCGCGCCGCGGCACCGGGCTGGGGCAGCCCCACGACCCAGTAGCGCAACGCCTCCACCGGCACCGCCACCCCCAGCTCGGCGGCGAGGAGCGCGGCGGCGTCCGCGGCCCGCCGCTCGCCGCCGTCGCTTGCCACGAGCCGCACCCCGGCCGCATCCAGCTCGATCCGCAGGGCCCCGCCGCCGAGCGGCGCCGTGAGCACGATGGCGTCGCCGCCCACCCCGTGGTGCCAGCGCAGCGAGGCGCTGAGGCTGCGCCCATCGGCCTGCGCCGTCATCCGCCCCACCAGGGTCCAGGCCTCGAGCGCCGCAAGGCGCGCCGCGTGCCCGCGCCAGGCCCGCTCGCGCGCCGCCTCCGGCACCGGCGGCAGGCTCTGGCAGGCGGCCAGCAGGAGTAAGGCGGCCGCCGCCGCCCCCGCCCGCATCACTGCAGGAAGCGCTCCATCACCCGTCGCACCACCTCCGCGTCGGGGGCGCGGTGGCGGGCGTCGGCCCAGATCTTGCGGGCCTCCTCGCGGTAGCCCCGCACCCACAGGACCTCCCCGAGGTGGGCGGCGATCTCCGCGTCCCAGCCCTGATCCAGGGCCCGGCGCAGGTAGCGCGTGGCCTCCTCCAGCCGCCCCAGCCGGTAGAGCACCCAGCCCATGCTGTCGAGGATCGCGGGATCGTCCGGGCGCAGCCGCAGCGCCCGCTCGATGAGCCGGTAGGCCTCCTCGTAGCGCGTGGTGCGATCGGCCAGGGTGTAGCCGAGGGCGTTGAGGGCGCCGGCGTCGTCGGGATCGGCGGCGAGGATGCGCCGCAGATCCGCCTCGGCGATCTCCACCCGCCCCAGCTCGGCCGCCACGAGGGCGCGGGTGTAGAGCAGGTCGCGGTGGTCCGGATCCTCGGCCAGCGCCTCGCCGAGCAGCGCCAGGGCCTCCTCGCGGCGGCCGGCCTCGCGCAGGATGTCCGCCTCCGCGAGCACCACCGCCGCGGCCTGCGCCGGATGCTCCGCCCGCAGCCTGCGCAGCCGCGCAAGCGCCGCCTCCACCTCCCCCGCCCGCGCCTCGAGCACGGCCCGGCGCAGCGCCGCCTCCATCCGGTAGCGGCCGCCGCGCACCTTCCCGTACCACGCCATCGCCTCCTCGGTGCGGCCGGCGCGCTCGGCGATCTGCCCGAGGAAATAGGCCGCCTCGCCGGTGCGCACGTCCATCGCCACCAGCCGCCGCAGCAGCCGCTCCGCCTCCGCGGTCTCCTCGGCGCGCAGCGCGAGGAGGGCCAGTGCGTAGAGGACCTCGCCGTCGTCGGGGCGTTCGCGCAGCAGCCGCCCGAACTCCTCCCGCGCCTCGTCGAGGCGCTCGAGCCGCACCAGCAGACGGGCGCGAATCAGCCGCAGCGCAGGCGCCGGATGGGTGCGCAGGACGTCGGCCAGGCGCGCCGCCGCCTCCTCGCCGCGCCCCGCCGCGAGACGGACCTGGACCGCGAGCTCCCAGGCCTCCGACCAGTCCGGCCGCCGCGCCAGCGCCTCGTCCACCGCCCGCAGCGCCGTCTCCCGATCCCCCCGGCCCGCGGCCAGCGCCGCCACCAGGTAGTGGGCCTCGGCGCGCTCGCCATGCGCCTGCGCAAGCCACTGCGCAAGCTCCGCCGCCGCCTCCCGGTCGGGCTCGCGCGCCAGCACCGCAACCAGCGTCCGCCAGGCCTGCTCGTCCCCGCCCGCGGCCTCGAGGAGCGCCTCCGCCGCCCGCCGCGCCCGCAGCGTCTGCCCGAGGCGCAGGTGCGCCACCAGCACCACCTGCCGCGCCGGCAGGCTCGCCGGCTCCAGGGCGAGCCAGAGCCGCCCCGCCTCGAGGGCCTCGGCCGCCCGGCCGGCGTCGAGGGCCACCTGCGCGGCGCGCCGCGCCACCGCGGCATCGCGCGAAGCGCGCGCGGCCCAGAGGTAGTGCGCGGCCGCCTCCTCCCCCCGCCCTGCGCGCTCGAGGAACTCGCCGGCCAGGATCTGGTAGAGGATCTCGCCGTCGTAGCGCGCCGGCCCCGCCGCCACCGGCTCGGGGGGCTCGGGCAGGGGCACGCGCACGCGCGGGGCGGCGCAGCCCCCCGCGAGGGCCGCACCCACGGCGACGAGGCACAGCATGATGCAACCCTTGCGCATCCCGGCTTGCGATCCCGACCCGCGGCCGATCCGGCGCCCACTATAGCGGGTTTCCCCGCCCCGGACAGCCGCCGCGAGGCCTTGCTTGTCAACCCCCCGGCCTTCCCCCACAATCGTTCGGCTGGACCCCGGCGCGCCTTGAACATGCCGCTTCTCGCCCTTGGACTCAACCACAGGACCGCCCCGGTGGAGATCCGGGAGAAGGTCGCCTTTCCGCCCGAGCGCCTGCCCGAGGCGCTGCGCGAGCTGGTGCGCCTGCCCGCGGTCAACGAGGCGGCGATCGTCTCCACCTGCAACCGCACCGAGCTCTACTGCGGCGTCGAGGCGCTGGAGCAGGAGCGCCTCCTGCGCTGGCTCGCCGGCTACCACCGCCTGCCGGCCGAGGTCCTCGCCCCCAATGTCTACGTCCACCCCGAGCAGTCGGCGGTGCGGCACATCCTGCGCGTGGCGAGCGGCCTCGACTCCATGGTCCTCGGCGAGCCGCAGATCCTCGGCCAGATCAAGGACGCCTACCGCGCCGCCACCGAGGCCGGCACCCTCGGGCGGGTGCTCGGGCGCCTGTTCCAGCACACCTTCGCGGTGGCCAAGCAGGTGCGCACCGACACCGCCATCGGCTCGAGCCCGGTCTCGGTGGCCTTCGCCGCGGTGCGCCTGGCGCAGCAGATCTTCGGCGACCTCGCGCGCCAGACGGCGCTGCTCATCGGCGCCGGCGAGACCATCGAGCTGGTGGCGCGGCACCTCGTGGAGCAGCGCATCGGCCGCATCATCGTCGCCAACCGCACCGTGGAGCGCGCCGCCCACCTGGCCGAGGCCGTGGACGGCTACGCCATCGCCCTCAAGGAGATCCCGACCCACCTCGCCGACGCCGACATCGTCATCTCCTCCACCGCGAGCCCCCTGCCCATCCTCGGCAAGGGGGCGGTGGAGCGCGCCATCCGCGAGCGCCGCCACCGGCCGATGTTCATGGTGGACATTGCGGTGCCGCGGGACATCGAGCCGGAGGTGGCCGAGCTCGACGACGTCTATCTCTACACCGTCGACGACCTGCGCGACGTCATCGAGGAGGGCCTCGCCTCGCGCCGCGAGGCGGCGCGCCAGGCCGAGGAGATCATCGACGTGCAGGCCCGCCGCTTCATGGACTGGGTGCGGGCGCTGGAGGCGGTGGGGAGCATCCGCACCCTGCGCGAGCAGGCCGACGCCGTGCGCGAGGAGGTGCTGGAGAAGGCCCTGCGGCGGCTCGCCGCGGGGCGGGACCCCGCCGAGACCGCCCGCTGGCTCGCCCACACCCTCACCAACAAGCTCCTGCACGCGCCGAGCGTCGGGATGCGCCAGGCGGCCCTGGAGGGGCGCGAGGGGGTGATCGAGGCCGCCCACGAGCTCTTCCGTCTCGGCCCGCCGCCGCGCCGGGGATGAGACCTTCGCTGCTCGAGCGGCTGCGGGCGCTGGCGGCCCGCCACGAGGCCTTGGGGCGGGAGCTCGCGGACCCCGCGGTGGCCGCGGACCCCGAGCGCTTCCGCGCCCTCTCCATCGAGTACGCGCGCACCGAGCCGGTGGCGGCGCGCATGCGCGCCCTGGAGGCGGCGCGGGAGAACCTCGCCGCGGCCGAGGCCATGCGCGCCGACCCCGACCCGGGGATCCGCGAGCTCGCCGAGGAGGAGCGCGCCGCGGCCGAGGCGCGCATCGCCGAGCTCGAGCGGGAGCTCGAGCTGATGCTGCTGCCCGAGGAGCCGGAGGACCGCCTCAACGTCTTCCTCGAGATCCGCGCCGGCACCGGCGGCGCCGAGGCGGCGCTCTTCGCCGGCGATCTCCTGCGCATGTACACCCGCTACGCCGAGCGGCGCGGCTGGGAGGTGGAGCAGGTCAGCGCCAGCCCCGCCGAGCAGGGCGGCTACAAGGAGGTGGTGCTGCGGGTGAGCGGGCGCGACGTCTACGCCCGCCTCAAGTTCGAGTCCGGCACCCACCGCGTGCAGCGGGTGCCGGCGACGGAGTCGCAGGGACGCATCCACACCTCCGCCTGCACGGTGGCGGTGCTGCCCGAGCCCGAGGCGGTGGACACCGTGGAGATCAGCCCCCAAGAGCTGCGCATCGACACCTTCCGCGCCTCCGGCGCCGGCGGCCAGCACGTCAACAAGACCGAATCGGCGGTGCGCATCACCCACCTGCCCACCGGCATCGTCGTCGAGTGCCAGGACGAGCGCTCCCAGCACAAGAACCGCGCCCGCGCCATGGCCCTGCTGCAGGCGCGGCTGCGCGAGCGCGAGCGGGCCCGGCGCGAGGCCGAGCGCGCCCGCACCCGCCGCCTCCTGGTGGGCAGCGGCGACCGCTCCGAGCGCATCCGCACCTACAACTTCCCCCAGGGCCGGGTCACCGACCACCGCATCAACCTCACCCTCTACAAGCTCGACGAGATCCTCGACGGCGACCTCGACCCGGTGATCGAGCCGCTGATCCGCGAGCACCAGGCCGAACGCCTGGCCGAGCTCGCCGAGGCCCCATGAGCGGCGACGTCGCCGCCCTCCTGGCCTGGGCCCGGGCGCGCCTGCGCGGGCGGCGCGAGGCACGGCTGGAGGCCGAGGTCCTGCTCGCGCACGCCCTCGGGCGGCCGCGGAGCTGGCTCTGGGCGCACCCCGAGGCGGTGCCGGGCGAGGGCGCGCGGACCCGCTTCGAGCACCTGGTGGCGCGCCGGGCCGCGGGCGAGCCGGTCGCCCATCTCACCGGCCGGCGCGAGTTCTGGTCGCTGGAGCTCGAGGTGGGCGCCGCCACCCTCATCCCCCGCCCCGAGACCGAGCGCCTGGTGGAGCTCGCCCTCGCCCTCTTGCCCGAGGCCTCGTCGGCGCGGGTGGCCGACCTCGGCACCGGCTGCGGCGCCGTCGCCGTCGCCCTCGCCGTGGAGCGGCGCGGGATCGAGGTGGTGGCGACGGACCTCTCGGCGGCGGCCCTCGCCGTCGCCGCGCGCAACGCCGCACGGCACGCCCCCGGACGGATCGAGCTGCGCCAGGGCGACTGGTGGCAGGCGGTGGCCGGCCGGCGCTTCCACCTCGCGGTGGCGAACCCGCCCTACATCGCCGCCGACGACCCCTGCCTGCGCCGCGGCGACCTGCCCTGGGAGCCCCAGATCGCCCTCACCCCCGGCGGCGACGGGCTCGGCGCCATCCGCGCCATCGCCGCCGGCGCCGCCGCACATCTCCACCCGGGCGGCTGGCTGCTGCTGGAGCACGGCGCCGACCAGGGTCCGGCGGTGCGCGCCATCCTCGCCGCGGCGGGGCTCGTCGAGGTGACCACCGCCCGCGACCTCGCCGGCCACGAGCGGGTGAGCGGGGGGCGCGTCCCCGGGGCGTCGGCCGCGGTGCACCCCCGTCCCGACCCCGCCGCCTGAGGCTGCGGCGGCCTTGCCGGGCGGCGGCCGCGGTCGTATCTTGCCCCCATGGACGACGAGACGCTGCTGCGCTACAGCCGCCAGATCATGCTGCCGCAGGTGGACATCGCCGGGCAGGAGCGGCTGCTTGCGGCGCACGCGGTGATCCTCGGCCTCGGCGGCCTCGGCTCCCCCGCCGCGCTCTACCTCGCCGCAGCGGGGGTCGGGCGCCTCACCCTGGTGGACGACGACCGCGTCGACCTCAGCAACCTCCAGCGCCAGATCGTCCACGGCACGCCGGACATCGGCCGTCCCAAGGTGGCCTCGGCGGCCGAGGCGCTGGCGCGCATCAACCCCGACGTCCGGGTCGAGACCATCGGCCGCCGCCTCGGGGAGGCCGAGCTCGCCGAGCTCGCCGCCGGCGCCGACGTGGTCCTCGACGGCACCGACAACTTCGCCAGCCGCTTCACCGCCAACGCCGCCTGCCAGCGCGCGGGCACGCCGCTGGTCTCGGGGGCGGCGATCCGCTTCGAGGGCCAGGTGGGCGTGTTCCTCCCCGGCGGGCCCTGCTACCGCTGCCTCTACCGCGACGAGGGCGCCCCCGAGGACCGCTGCGTCAACGCCGGCGTCTTCACGCCGGTGGTGGGCGTGGTGGGGAGCCTGCAGGCGGTGGAGGCGATGAAGCTCATCCTCGGCATCGGCCGGTCGCTGAGCGGACGGCTGCTGCTCCTCGACCTCCTGGGCGGCGAGATCCGCAGCGTCGCCCTCCGCCGCGACCCGGCCTGCCCGGTCTGCTCGGGTGCCGCCGCCCGCACCGGCTGAGGGCCCAGCGGCGATCCCGCACCCGGGGCGTGGTTGAGTCGGCGGCCGCGGCGCGCCATCATGGCGGCCTTTGCAGCCGGAGGCGGTGCGACATGGCGAGAATGGTCCAGTGCGTGGTGCTCAAGCGGGAGGCCAAGGGGCTCGACGCCCCGCCCCATCCGGGCGAGCTCGGCCGCCGCATCTACGAGAACGTCTCCCGCGAGGGCTGGCAGCGCTGGCTCGAGCGGCTGACCATGATCATCAACGAGTACGGCCTGAGCACCGCCGATCCGCGCACCCTCGAGCTCATCGAGCAGCACATGGTGGGCTTCCTCTTCGGCGAGGGCGAGCTGGGGCAGGCGCCGGAGCAGTTCCGCCCGCCGCGGGCCAAGAAGTAGCCCTCAGCCGACCGAGACCGCGAGCTCCGGCGCCACCACCACGCGCAGGCGCGCGCGGGCCTCGCGCAGCGCCGCCTCCACCGTCTCCGGGTCGGGGCCGCGGGCGAAGACGAAGCCGAGGTAGCTGCCGCCCTCGGGCAGCGGCACCAGGCGGTAGCCCTCGCGCAGGCCGATCTCCACCGCCTCCACCCCCGGCACCCGCCGGGCCGCCAGCACCCCCTCGACCCGGCGCAGCACGCCGGGGCCGGGCACCGGCAGCATGAGCACGCCGCCCGCGCCCGCGAAGGGCCGCACCTGCGGCGCACGCCCGAGGGCGGCGGCGATCACCAGCGCCTCCAGCGCCACCCCGGTGCCCATGTGGAGCAGGCGGGCACACTCGCCGCCGATGGTGCGCGCGGCCACCTCCAGCACCCAGGCCTCGCCGTCGTGGAGGCGGAACTCGGCGTGCACCGGCCCCTCGCGCAGGCCGCAGGCGGCGCAGACCTCGGCGAGCCGCCGCTCGACCCGCGCGAGCAGCGCCGGGTCGTGGCGCGACGGGGTGACGTAGAGGGTCTCCTCGAAGAAGGGCCCCTCCAGGGGGTCGGGCTTGTCGAAGACGGCCAGGATCCGGGGCCGCCCCGCCCGCAGCAGCGCCTCCACCGCGATCTCCTCGCCGGGGAGGTAGGCCTCCACCAGGGCGTGACCGCGCTCCTCGGCGTCGGCCAGCCCGCCGACGATGGCGGCCACCCGCCGTGCCGCCGCGGCGAGCCCCCGCGCATCGTCGGCGCGGATGACGCCGCGGCTGGCGTTGAGGGCGAGGGGCTTGATGACGCAGGGATAGGGCACCTCGTCCGGGATGCGCCCGGCGGCGAGCTCCGCCAGCGGGAGGCGGCGGAACCAGGGCACCGGCAGCCCCGCGGCGGCCTGGGCCTGGCGCGCCAGATCCTTGCGCCGGGCCCGCCGCGCCGCCTCCGGCGGGTTGTGGGGCAGCCCGAGGGCCTCGGCCACCCGCGCCGCCACCTCCACCGTGGCGTCGTCGGTGGCCACCACCGCCGCGGGCGGCGCCTGCGCCACCGCGTCCAGGATCGCCCGCGCCGCCCGTGCCGGCTCCTCCAGCCGCACGTGGATGCCGTGCCCCGCGGCCAGCGGCTCGCCGTCGGCCGCCACCACCGGCTCGACGCCGAGGGCCCGCGCCGCCTCGAGGTAGGGGACGATGCGGTAGCTCGCGAGCGGCGCCACCAGCAGCACGCGCCCGCCCGCGCCGGGCATCGCGCGCGGCCGGCGAGGGGCTCAGGCGCAGCCGCCGCCTGCGGCGCCGCAGGCGCTGCAGGCCCCGCTGCCGCCCACGGCGGCGAAGACGTTGCGGAAGACGAAGCTCGCCCCCATGGGCCGCTCGACGTAGTCGATCTCGGCGCCGCGCAGGTAGTTGAGGGCGACGGCGTCGACGTAGATGGTCACCCCCTCCTTCTCCAGCGCCGCGTCGTAGGGGGTCTCGGTGTCGGTGAAGGTCATGCCGTAGGTCATGCCGCCGCAGCCGCCGCCGCTGACGAAGACCCGCACGCCGCGGATCTCCTCGTCGGCCTCGGCCAGCAGCTGCGCCAGCTTCACCCGCGCCGCCTCGGTCAGGCGGATGTCCTCGTCGCCGATGCGGCGCGGAAAGTCCACGACGGCGCCCGCTTCGGCGCGGGCCTCGATCTGCTCGCTCATCTCCGGCTCTCCGTGGGTCAATTCCGACCTGGAGGGTAGTCTATCAGCCCGGGGCGGGCGCCGTCAGGCCCCGCCCAGGCGCCCCTCGCTATGCAGGCGGTAGATGTGGCGGGCGGCATCCACCAGGTGCTGGCCCCAGTGCAGGACGTAGCTCGAGCGCAGGAAGCGCAGCGCCCGCTCCGGCTCGCCTGCGTCCACGAGGGCCAGCGCCTGGCGCAGGTCGAAGTAGATGTCGGCGAGGTCGTCGGCGAGGCTGCCGCTCATGTGCTCGCGGTCGCCCTCGAGCCAGTAGGCGTCGTGCTCGCCGAGCAGCGCGCGCAGGCGCAGGAAGAGCTCGAAGCGGTGCTCGAAGTCCGGCACGCGCCCGTCCCGCTCCACCGCCGCCGGCCGGCCCAGCGCCTGCATGCCCGCCTGCAGCCGCGCCAGCAGCACCGCCGCCTCCTGCAGCAGGGTGGGCAGGCTCATGGCCTCGGCGCCGTCGATGAGGGCCACGTAGCGGCGGGCCGCCCGCTCCAGCTCCCCCATCGGCGCCGCCTCCCGCTCGAGCTCGATGCTGCTCACCCCGCAGGCCTCCCGGACTTTTCCCAAGTCTAGCAGCCGCCCCGGAAAGTCCAGGGCGGATCTGGCACCGCGCGCCCCCTTCCGATAGCTTTGCCCCGTCGGGAGGATCGACGGAGGGTGAGGTGAGCAGGACGGTGCCCGTGGTGCTCGTCTTCGCCGGCCACGACCCCAGCGGCGGGGCGGGGCTTGCCGCCGACATCGAGGCGGTGGCCAGCATGGGCGCCCACGCCGCCCCCGTGGCCACCGCGGTGACGGTGCAGGACACCCGGCGCGTGCAGCGCTTCGAGCCGCTGCCGCCGGCCCTGGTGGCCGAGCAGGCGCGGGCGGTGGTGGAGGACCTGCCGGTGGCGGCGGTCAAGATCGGCATGGTGGGCAGCGCCGCCAACGCCGCCGCCGTCGCCGCCGTGCTCGCCGACCTCGGCGACGTCCCCGTGGTCCTGGACCCGGTCCTCGCCGGCGGGGGCGGCGGCAGCCTCGCCGGCGAGGAGGTGCGCGAGGCGCTGCTCGCCCTGCTGGTGCCGCGGGCCACGGTCCTCACCCCCAACAGCGAGGAGGCGCGCGCCCTCGCCCCCGAGGCCGACAGCCTCGAGGCCTGCGCCCAGCAGCTGCTCGCCGCCGGCGCCGAGCTGGTGCTGCTCACCGGCACCCACGAGCCCACCGAGCACGTGGTCAACCGCCTCTGGGGCAACCTCCGGCTCCTCGAGCGCTTCACCTGGGAGCGGCTGCCGGGCAGCTACCACGGCTCCGGCTGCACCCTGGCCTCGGCCATCGCCGGGCTGCTGGCCCAGGGGCTCGAGCCCTTCACCGCCATCCACGAGGCCCAGGAGTACACCTGGGAGGCGCTGCGCGCGGGCTACCGCCCGGGGCGCGGCCAGCACCTGCCCAACCGCCTCTTCTGGGCCTTCGACCGCGGGGAGACGTCGTGACCGGCGAGCGCCCCCTGTGCGGGCTCTATGTCCTCACCGACGGCGCCCTGACCCCCGGCGCGCGGCTCCTCCCCGCGGTGGCGGCGGCGATCCGCGGCGGCGCGCGCCTCGTCCAGTACCGCGACAAGGGGGGCGATGCGCGGCGGCGCCTGGAAGAAGCGACGGCGCTGGCGGCCCTCTGCCGCCGCGCCGGCGTCCCCCTGGTGGTCAACGACGACCCCGCCCTCGCCCGCGCCGCGGGGGCCGCCGGCGTCCACCTCGGCGCCGACGACCCCGATCCGGCCGAGGCCCGCCGGCTGCTCGGCCCCCAGGCCCTGGTCGGGGTCTCCTGCTACGACTCCCTCGCCCGCGCGGAGGAGGCCGCCGCGGCGGGCGCCGACTACGTCGCCTTCGGCAGCTTCTTCCCCTCGCGCACCAAGCCGGCGGCGCGACGCGCCCCGCCGGCGCTGCTGCAGCGGGCGCGGGCCCGCCTCGCCCTGCCCCTGGTTGCCATCGGCGGGATCACCCCCGACAATGGCGCCGCCCTCGTCGCCGCGGGGGCCGACCTGCTGGCGGTGGTGCACGGCGTCTTCGGCGCCGCCGACATCGAGGCCGCGGCCCGCCGCTACGCCGCCCTGTTCGAGCCCGCACACGCATCCGGGAGGGAGCCATGAGCCGGTCGCAGGAGCTGTTCGAGCGCGCCCGCCGCGTCATCCCCGGCGGGGTCAACTCGCCCGTGCGCGCCTTCCGCGCCGTCGGCGGCGAGCCGCCCTTCATCGCCCGCGCCGAGGGGGCCTACCTGTGGGACGCCGACGGGCGCCGCTACATCGACTACGTGGGCTCCTGGGGCCCGATGATCCTCGGCCACGCCCATCCGGCGGTGATCGAGGCGGTGCGCGAGACCGCCGCCCGCGGCCTCTCCTTCGGCGCCCCCTGCGCGCTGGAGGTGGAGCTCGCCGAGCTCGTCTGCGAGCTGGTGCCCTCGGTGGAGATGGTGCGCATGGTGAGCTCCGGCACCGAGGCCACCATGAGCGCGATCCGGCTCGCCCGCGGCTTCACCGGACGCGACCGCATCGTCAAGTTCGAGGGCTGCTACCACGGCCACGCCGACGCCCTGCTGGTCAAGGCCGGCTCCGGCGCCCTGACCCTGGGCGTGCCCACCTCGCCCGGCGTGCCGGCGGCCCTCGCCGCGCACACCCTGACCCTGACCTACAACGACGCGGGGCAGGTGCGCGAGGTCTTCGACCGCATGGGCGACGAGATCGCCTGCGTCATCGTCGAGCCGGTGGCGGGAAACATGAACTGCATCCCGCCGGAGCCGGGCTTCCTCGAAACCCTGCGCGAGGTCTGCGACCGCCACGGCGCGCTGCTCATCTTCGACGAGGTGATGACCGGCTTCCGCGTCGCCCTCGGCGGCGCCCAGGCCCGCTACGGCGTCCGCCCCGACCTCACCACCCTGGGCAAGGTCCTCGGTGGCGGCATGCCGGTGGGGGCCTTCGGCGGGCGGCGCGAGGTCATGGAGCGGATCGCCCCCACCGGGCCCGTCTACCAGGCCGGCACCCTCTCGGGCAACCCGGTGGCGATGGCGGCGGGGCTGGCCACCCTGCGGCTGCTGCGAGAGCCGGGCCTCTACGAGCGGCTCGAGGCGCGCACCGCGGCCCTCTGCGCGGGGCTCGAGGCGGCGGCGCGCGAGACCGGGGTGGCCCTGCGCACCCAGCACGTGGGGGCCATGTTCGGGCTCTTCTTCACCGAGGCCGAGCGGATCACGGGCTACGCCGACGTCACCGCCTGCGACGCCGAGCGCTTCCGCCGCTTCTTCCACGGCATGCTCGCGCGCGGCGTCTATCTCGCGCCGTCGGCATTCGAGGCCGCCTTCATGAGCACGGCCCACACCGAGGCGGACATCGAGGCCACCGTCGCCGCCGCGCGCGAGGTGCTGGCCGGGCTCTGAGCAGCGGAGCCGCCACCGGCCGCGCACCGCCGTGGAGCACCCCGCCCTCGAGGCGCTGCTGGCCTGGATCGCGGCCCACCCGGCCTGGGCCGGGGCGGTGGTCTTCGCCGCCGCCTTCGCCGAGTCGCTGGTCCTGGTGGGGCTGGTGGTCCCCGGCGCGGTCTTCATGTTCGCCGCCGGCGCCCTCGTCGCCACCGGCACCGTCCAGCTCGCCCCCACCTGGGCCGCGGCCTCGGCCGGCGCCCTCGCCGGGGACCTCGTCAGCTTCTGGCTCGGCCGTCGCCACGGCGCGCGCCTGCTCGCCCACCGCCTGCTGGCCCGGCGGCGCGAGCTGGTGACGCGGGCCGAGGCGTTCGTCCGCCGCCACGGCGGCAAGGGGGTGCTGGTGGCCCGCTTCGTCGGCCCCCTGCGCCCGGTGGTGCCGGCGCTGGCGGGCAGCCTGGGCATGCCGTGGCCGCGCTTCGCCGCCCTCGCCGCCGCCGGCGCCGTCGCCTGGGCCCCGGCCTACCTGCTGCCGGGGATCGCGGTCGGGGCCTCGCTCGCCCTCGCCTCGGAGGTGGCGGGCCGTCTCGTGCTCCTCCTGGCGCTGATCCTGGGGCTGACCTGGGGGGTCTTCGCCGCGGTGCACCGCCTCTACGCCCGCCTGACCCCGCGCGCGGCGCGCCTTGCCGCGCGGCTCATCGCCTGGAGCGGACGCCATCCGCTCCTGGGCCCGCCGGTGCGCGCCCTGGTGGACCCCGAGCGGCCGGACCTCGGCAGCCTCGCCCTCCTCGGCCCGCTGCTCGCGGGCGGGGTCGCGGGCTTCGCCGCCCTCGCCTGGCAGGTGGCGCGCACGCCCCCGCCGACGCCGTGGGAGGAGGCGCTGCACCGCACCCTCCAGGGGCTGCGCTCGCCCCTCGTCGACCACGTGATGGTGGCCCTGACCGAGCTCGGCGACGGCGCCGTGCTCTGGCCCTTCGGCCTCGGCGTGCTGGCCTGGCTGCTGGTGCAGCGCCGGCGCACGGTCGCGGTGCACTGGGCCCTGGGGCTTGCCTTCGCCTTCGCCGTGCCGCCGATCCTCAAGGCGCTCTTGGCGGTGCCGCGCCCGCCCGGGGCGATGGTGGCCGGTTACGCCTTTCCCAGCGGACACGCCACCGCCGCCGCCGCGATCTACAGCCTCGCCGCGATCCTCGCCGCCCCGGCCCTCGCCCCCGCGTGGCGCTGGCTCCTCTACGCCTCCACCGCGACGCTGGTGCTCGGCATCGCCGCCTCCCGCCTCTACCTCGGGGTGCACTGGCTCGGCGACGTCGCCGCCGGCCTCGCCCTGGGCGGGGCGTGGGCGGCGCTGGTGGGTCTGGCCTGCCGCCGCCACGGCGGGACGCCGCCGCGGGGAGCGCACCTGGTGGCGGTCTCGAGCCTGCTCCTGGCGCTCTTCGGCGGCACCCACATCGCCCTGCGCCACGAGGCGGACCTCGCCCGCTACGCGCCCCGCGTCCCGCTGCGCACGCTGGCCCCGGCGGCGTGGCTCGACGGGGGCTGGCGCGCGCTGCCGGCGTGGCGCAACGACCTCGGCGGCCGTCGCCGCCATCCCCTGACGGTGCAGGCGGCGGTGGCACCCGCCGCCCTGGCCCGCGCGCTGGCCGCCCAGGGCTGGCGGCCCGCCCCGTTTCGCGCCCGCGACCTCCTCGCCCTCCTCGTACCGGATCCGGACCCGCAGACCCTGCCGGTCCTGCCGCAGGTCCACGACGGCCGCCACGAGGTCCTGCGCCTCGCCCTGCCCGCGCCGGGGGGCCGGCTGGTACTGCGCCTCTGGGATGCCGGCTGGCGCCTCGCCGGGTGGGACACGCCGATCCTGGTGGGCAACGTGAGCTTCCTCGGCGCGGCGCGGCCCCTGCCGCTGCTGACCCTGCCGCGCACCCTGCCCCGCTTCGACGGGCCGCGCGAGGTGCTGGCGCGCCACGCCGGGGCGCTGGTGCGGGCGCAGGTGCGGCGGGGCGAGGGCGGGCCGGAATGGGACGGGGGCGTGCTGTTGCTCGCCCCGCCCGACATCACGCCCCCCAGCGGGGGATGAGATCGTGGCCGATGCCGAGGTGGTCGAGGATCCGCGCGACCACGAAGTCCACCACCTCGGCCACGGTCCGGGGACGGTGGTAGAAGCCGGGCGAGGCCGGCAGCACCACCGCCCCCGCCCGCGTCACGCGCAGCATGTTCTCGAGATGGATCGCGGACAGGGGCGTGTCGCGGGGGACGAGGATGAGGGGGCGGCGCTCCTTGAGCATGACGTCGGCGGCGCGCTCGATGAGGTTGTTGCTGGCGCCGGTGGCGATGGCCGAGAGGGTCCCCATGGAGCAGGGACAGACCACCATCGCCCGGGGCGCGGCGCTGCCGCTGGCCACCGGCGCCATCCACTCCTGATGGCCGAGGATGCGCAGGCCGTCGGTGGCGACCCCGAGCCGCGCCCCCAGGGCGGCCGCCATCGCGCCGCCCTCGGCCGGCAGCGCGAGGTCCTCCTCGGCGGCGAGCACCACCCGGGCCGCCGGCGAGACCATGAGGAAGACCTCCTCGCCGGCCGCCAGCAGGCAGTGGAGCAGACGCAGCCCGTAGGGCGCCCCCGAGGCCCCGGTCCAGGCGAGCGCGATGGCGTCACGGGGGCTGCCCACGTCCCTCTCCCGATCCGACGCCGGTCAGTTAAACTGAAGCCGCCGCCGCGGGCAAGGACGCGCGGGCTCAACCCACGGCCGCGGCGGCCGACATAGATCAAGATCCACCCAGTCGCAGGACCCGGATCGCGGGCACCGGGGAGCAGCCTCGATGGACCTGGCAACCCTCATCGGCCTTCTCTTCGGCCTCGGCATCGTGGTCGGCTCGATCCTCATGGGCAGCGGGCCCGGCATCTTCGTCAACCCGCCGAGCCTGCTCATCGTCGTCGGCGGCACCATCGCCGCGACCCTCATCAAGTTCCCCCTCGCCAACTTCCTGAGCGCCTTCAGCGTCGCCGCGAAGGCCTTCATCTTCAAAATCGAGTCGCCGGAGGAGCTCATCAAGGACGCCGTACGCCTGGCCGAGACCGCGCGCAAGGCCGGGCTGCTGGAGCTCGAGAAGGCGCCGGTCAAGAACGAATTCTTCAAGAAGGGGCTGCAGCTCGTGGTGGACGGTCACGACGCGGCGCTGGTGCGCAAGATGCTCACCCAGGAGATGAACCTGACGGTGGAGCGCCACGAGACGGGGCAGAAGATCTGGAAGGCCATCGGCGACTCCGCCCCCGCCATGGGCATGATCGGGACCCTCATCGGCCTCGTCCAGCTCATGGCCAACATGGACGACCCGAAAAAGATCGGGCCGGCGATGGCGGTGGCGCTGCTCACCACCCTCTACGGCTCGCTCATCGCCAACCTCGTCGCCCTGCCCATCGCGGAGAAGCTGGAGCTTCGCAGCGAGCAGGAGCGCACCAACAAGTCGCTCATCATCGAGGCCATCAACGCGATCCAGGACGGCATGAACCCGCGCGTGCTCGACGGCCTGCTCAAGGCCTACCTGCCGGGCAAGAAGCGCGACAAGGCGAAGGCCAAGTAGCCATGGCCACGGGCACCGCCAAGGGCGCCGCCCCGCCGCCCCCGCCGCCGGACCCGCCGCGGGAGAAGAAGTGCCCGCCGCCGAGGGCGCCGGGCTGGATCGTCACCTTCGCCGACCTCGCCACGCTGCTCATGGCCTTCTTCGTGCTCCTGCTGTCCTTCTCCGAGATGGACGTGCAGAAGTACAAGCAGATCGCGGGCTCCATGAAGAACGCCTTCGGCGTGCAGCGCGAGCTGCGCACCCTGGAGCCGCCCAAGGGAACCAGCATCATCGCGCGCGAGTTCAGCCCCGGCCGCCCGACGCCGGACCCCACCAAGGACATCCGCCAGAAGACCGTCGACGAGAACCGGCAGACCCTGGAGTTCACCGACGCCCGCATCCAGGAGGCCCGGCGCGAGGCCGTCAAGCTGCGCCGCCTGCTGCAGCAGCAGATCCGCCAGGGGCTCGTCGAGGTGGAGCAGCGCGAGGGCAACGTCATCGTCCGTGTCCGCGAGAAGGGCTCCTTCCCCTCGGGCAGCGCCGAGCTCGACCCCGGGTTCGTCCCGGTGCTGGAGACCATCGGCAAGACCCTGGAGAAGACCGAGGGGCGCATCGTCGTCGCCGGCCACACCGACGACGTCCCCGTGCACGGCGGCCCCTACCGTTCGAACTGGGAGCTCTCCGCCGCGCGTGCGGTCTCCGTGGTGCACGAGCTGCTCGCCCGCTCGGCCATTCCCTCCAAGCGCGTCGCCGCCGAGGGCCACGCCGACACCCAGCCGTTGGTGCCCAACACCACCCCGGAGAACCGCGCCCGCAACCGCCGCGTGGAGATCATCATCCAGAAGTGAGGCCGCGATGGACCGACGCCAGTTCTACCGGGTCGAGGATCTCGTCAGCCTGAGCTACCGGGTACTGGAGGCCGAGGCCTTCGAGGAGGCGCTGGCGTCCTTCGAGCGCCGGGGCCCGGTCTGGTTCACCCTCTCCGACACGCTGCAGCGCGAGGCCGAGCAGCTGGAGGCCGCGATCCGCGAGGTCGCCGAGGAGCACCCCCGCATCGCCTACTGCCTGGAGCTGATGGACCGCAAGCTGGAGCTGCTCGGCCGCCTCATCGCCGCCGACCGCGAGGGCCTCTACGACGTACCGCCGCGCCCGGCCGAGATCAGCGCCTCGGGGATCGCCTTCGCCAACGACGAGCGCCTCGAGCCCGGCACGCTGCTCGAGCTGCGCATCGTGCTGCACCCCTCCTTCACCGCCATCCTCACCTACGGGCGCGTCGTGCGCTGCGAGCGCGCGGACGGCGGCGAGCACCCCTGGCGCATCGCCGCCGCCTTCGAGGCGCTGCGCGAGGAGGACCGCGACGTCATCGTCAGCCACGTCCTGCGCCGCCAGGCCGAGCGGCTGCGGGCGCAGCGGCAGGGCGACGAAGGATCCTGACGCCCCTGCCGGCGCCGCCGTCAGTCGCGCCGCAGCGCCTCGCGCATGCGCTCGTAGGTCTCGCGGTCGATCTCGCCCCGGGCGTAGCGGCGCTTGAGCACCACGAGCGGGTCCTCCTCCCGGCCGCTGCCGCCGCCCAGGAGGGCCCGCACGATCCAGACCACCGCCACCAGGACGAGCACCCAGAAGAGCACCATCCCGATCCCGCCGAGGCCCATCCAGGCCCAGCCCCAGGCCCCGCCGCCGTCGTGCATCACGATCCCTCCTCCTCGCCCGCGCCGGGCGGGCAACGCATGTGTCGAGGCCCCTGGCAGGCGCGGGCACGCGGCCCCCACAGGGACTTGATGTAGGCCACGAGATCCCGCGCCTGCGCCTCGTCGAGCACGCCGCGCCAGGCCGGCATCCGCCCCCCGGGGACCCCGTCGAGGATGGTGCGCACCAGATCCTCGTCGGTGTGGTGCCAGGCATGCAGGGCATCGTCCAGGGGCGGGGCGAAGCGATAGTCGCGCACCGCGAGCTTCTCCACCGTGAGCGGCTCGCCGAGGCCGTCGCGGCCGTGACAGGCCCGGCAGCGCGCCTCGTAGAGGCGCTGCCCGCGCCGCGCGGCCTCCGCGGGCGCGGCGGCGGGCAGACCCCAGCGGCGCCATGAGGCGCCGCCGTCGGTGGAGACCAGGATGCGGCCGAGATGGGTCAGCAGGTAGAGCCCGCCGTCGGCGTCCGCGGTGAGGGCGAGCGGGACGTGGGCGCCGAAGTCCGGCACCAGCACCTGCCAGCCTGTCCCCGGGTCCCTGCCGCGGACGAGCCCCTTGCCCAGCAGGAAGGCGTAGACGGTGCCGTCGGGCCGCACCGCCACGAGGCTCCCGGGCTCGTCGCCGCTGGTGAGGGGCGTCCAGCCGCGGCCGCCGTCCCGGCTCACCAGCAGCCCCCCGCCCGCGGCCGCGTAGAGGCGGCGACCGTCCGGGGAGAAGGCGAGGGAGAGGATCTCCTCGGGGGCGCGCCCCACCTGCCGCCAGCTCCGCCCGCCGTCCTCGCTCGTCCACAGCGTGCCGGCGTGGACGCCGGCCAGGCGCCGGGGATCGGCGGCCGAGACCGCAAGGGCGTGGAAGTCGGCCTCGGCGGCGCCCCGCCGCGCCCAGGTCCGCCCCCCGTCGGTGGAGGCCGCAAGGCCCAGGTTCTCGCCCTCGCCCGGGTGCCCCCCCGCGTAGAGCCAGCCCGGCCGTCCGGGGACCTCGATCAGGCTCATGAGGTCCCAGCCGGCGGCGCCGACGCGCCGGACACGACCGTCGGGCGCGACGGCATAGAGCCCGTCGTGGGCGGCCACGCGCAGTCCCTCCCCCGGCACCCAGGCGATGCCGTGAAGGTGGGGCAGCGCCTCCAGGCGCAGGGCGTGCGCCGGCGCTGCGAGCGCCAGCAGCAGCGCCGCCGCGAGCCAGCCGCGGCCGCTGCGCACCCCCCGCCTCATGCCGCCACCCCCTGGGCCTCGGTCCCGGCTCCGGCGTGGGTGGCCGCGGGCGGGCGGAAGCGGCGCAGGCGCAGGCTGTTGGTGACGACGAAGACGCTCGACAGGCTCATCGCCGCCGCCGCCAGCATCGGGTTCAGGAGGACGCCGAGGAGCGGGTAGAGGGCACCGGCGGCGACCGGGATGAGGGCGACGTTGTAGGCGTAGGCCCAGAAGAAGTTGAGGCGGATGGTGCGCAGGGTGCGGCGCGCGAGCGCCACCGCGTTGACGATGCCGCGCAGGTCCCCCGACATCAGGATCACGTCGCCGGCCTCGATGGCCACGTCGGTGCCGGTGCCGATGGCCACGCCCACGTCCGCCTGGGCGAGCGCGGGGGCGTCGTTGATGCCGTCGCCGACGAAGGCCACCCGCCGGCCCTCGGCCTGGAGCCTGCGCACCTCCTCGGCCTTGTGCTCGGGCAGCACCTCCGCCATGACGCGCTCGATGCCCACCGCGCGGGCCACCGCCTCGGCCGTGCGGCGGTGGTCGCCGGTGACCATGGCCACGGCGAGCCCCAGCCGGTGCAGCGCCTCGACCGCCTCGCGACTGCCTTCCTTGACCGGATCCGCCACCGCGAGGGCCGCCGCGAGCCGGCCGTCGACGGCCGCGTAGAGCGGTGTCTTGGCGGCGTCCGCCCATGCCTCCACCCGCCCCGCCACCGGGCCGAGGTCGATGCCGAGCCGTGCCATGTAGCGGTCGGCCCCCACCTGGATGCGGCGCCCCTCCACCTCGGCCTCGATGCCGTAGCCCGGGACGGCCTCGAAGGCCGCCACCTCCGGCAGGTCCAGCCCCCGCGCACGCGCCGCCTCCACCACGGCCTCGGCGATGGGGTGCTCGCTGCGCGCCTCGGCCGCCGCCACCCGGCGCAGCACCTCGGCCTCCTCGCCCTCCACCACCACGAGATCGGTCAGCTCCGGCCGGCCGCGGGTCACGGTCCCGGTCTTGTCCAGGACCACGGTATCGACGCGGGCGAGCAGCTCCAGCGCGGTCCCCTTGCGGAACAGCACGCCCATCTCGGCCCCGCGGCCGGTGCCCACCATGATGGCGGTGGGCGTGGCAAGCCCCATGGCGCAGGGGCAGGCGATGAGCAGCACGCTCACCGCGGCGACGAAGGCGTAGCTGAGCGCCGGCGACGGCCCCACCAGCAGCCAGATCACGAAGGTCAGCGCCGCCACCACCATGACCACGGGCACGAAGACGCCGGCGATGCGGTCGGCGAGCTGCTGGATCGGGGGCTTGGCCGCCTGCGCCTCCTCCACCATGCGGATGATCTGGGCGAGCACCGTGTCCGCGCCGACGCGCTCGGCACGGAAGGTGAAGGAGCCGGTCTTGTTCACGGTCCCGCCGACGACGGTGTCCCCGGGCCCCTTCGCCACCGGGACCGGCTCGCCCGAGAGCATGGACTCGTCCACATAGCTCGAGCCTTCGGTCACCGTGCCGTCCACCGGCACGCGCTCGCCCGGCCGCACGACCACGAGGTCGCCCGGCAGCACCTCCTCCACCGGGACCTCCACCGCCTCGCCGCCACGCAGCACGCGGGCGGTGCGCGCCTGCAGCGCCATGAGGCGGCGGATCGCCTCGGAGGTGCGCCCCTTGGCGCGGGCCTCCAGGTAGCGGCCGAGCAGGATCAGGGTGACGATCACCGCGGCGGCCTCGAAGTAGAGGTTGGCGGTGCCCTCGGGGAAAAGCCCCGGCGCCGCCAGCGCCAGCACCGAGTAGCCCCACGCGGCGCTTGTGCCGAGCATCACGAGGCTGTTCATGCCGGGGCTCGCGTGGCGCAGCTCGGCCCATCCCGAGCGGAAGAAGCGCCGCCCCGCGCCGAACAGCACCGGGGTGGCGAGCAGGAACTCGAGGCCGTGCCAGAAGGCGGGCGGCGCCACCGCCTCGAGGAGCCCCCCCAGCGCCGGGAAGAAGAGCGGCCCCATGGCGATCAGCACCAGCGGCACCGTGAGCGCCGCCGCCGCGGTGAGGTCGCGCCCCAGCCCGCGGATCTCGGCCTCGCGCTCGGCCTGCTCGCGGTCGGCGTCGGCGGCCGCCCCCAGCACCGGCTCGTAGCCTGCGGCACGCACGGCCGCACCCAGCGCGGCCGGCGTCACCGCGTCGGCCAGGTGCTCCACCGTCGCCCGCCCGGTGGCGAGATTGACGCTCGCCGAGAGCACGCCCGGCAGCTTCCCGAGCGCGCGCTCGACGCGGCGCACGCAGGCGGCGCAGGTCATGCCCTTCACCCCCAGCTCGGTGCGCGTCACCACCGGCTCGTAGCCCGCCTGGCGCACCGCCTCCACGAGCTCGGGCAGCTCGACGCGCCGGGCGTCGAAGGCCACCCGCGCGCGCTCGGTGGCGAGGTTGACCTCCGCCGTCTCCACCCCCTCGCGCCTGCGCAGCGCCCGTTCCACCCGCGCCACGCAGCTTGCGCAGGTCATCCCGCCGATCCGGAAGCTCACCTCGGCCATCGCACGCTCTCCCCCGCCGCCGGGCACCGCGCCCCTCAGCGGTACTTGAGGATCTCCATCATCTCCTCGACGATGCCTTCGGCATCGCCGCGCTCGCTGGCGGTGACCACGTGCTCGCGCAGGTGGCTGCGCAGGACCAGCGCTCCGACCTTGTCGAGCGCCCCCTGCACCGCCTTGATCTGCTTGAGGGCGTCGACGCAGTAGACGGTCTCGTCCTCCAGCATCCGGAGGATGCCCTCGACATGGCCGCGGATGGAGAGGAGGCGCCGCCGCGCCTCCTCGCGCACCTCCGGGTTGAGACGCAGCCCGCTGCAGCAGCCGTTCACGCGGCCTCCGCCTCGTAGCCCTCCTCCCGGATCGCCGCCACCAAGGCCTCGATGTCGGGCGAGCCCTCCACCACCGCGACCCCCTTGGTGCGGTCCACCTCCACCACGCGCTCGACCCCGGGCACCGCCTCGAGGGCCTTGCGCACGGCGTTCTCGCAATGTCCGCAGGTCATGCCCTTCACCTTCAGCTGGATCATCTCGTCCACCTCCTTCGCTGCCACCCCACCCCACTGGGGGTGGGGTGGCTACAGACTACGCCTTGCGCCCCCCCGCGTCAAGCGCCGCTCAGCGGCGGCGGCGCTGCGCGAGGATCTCGGTGGGGTTGCTGCAGCAGGGCCCCGCCTTGGCACGCGCATTGGCGCGCAGGTTGCCGTCCAGGTAGCCGTACCAGGCGCGGCGCAGGCGGGCCAGCCAGCCCCGCGCCGCCGCCGCGCCCGCCGCCTCCGCCGCCGCCATCAGCGTCGGATAGTCGACGCGGGCCGCATCATAGGTCACCTCGAGGCCGGCGCCGATCCGCACCGCCTCCACACCCTCCACCCCCTCCAGGGCCGCACGCAGGCGGTCCGACACCGCCTCCGCCGCCACCAGGAGGGGACGGGACACCCGGGTCGCCTCGCTCATGGGTCGCTTCCTCCCGTGGCCTGGGCGGCGCTCACGCCGCCTTCCCATCGACACCGATCTCCACCACCCGCTCCCCGAGGTAGCGGTGCGGCGGGATCTCCAGGTTGAGGGGGGCCGGAACCCCCTTGTAGACACGCCCGGCCAGGTCGTAACGGGAGCCGTGGCAGGGGCAGAAATAGCCGCCCGGCCAGTCCGGGCCGAGATCCTCCGGGGCCACGTCGGGCCGGTAGGTGGGGACGCAGCCCAGATGCGTGCAGATGCCGATGGCGATGAGGAACTCCGGCTTGATGGAGCGATGGCGGTTCCGGCAGTAGAGCGGCTGCTGGGGGCGGAGCGACTGCGGGTCGCGCAGCCGGTCCTCGATCTTCGCCAGGGTCTGCAGCATCTGCGGCGTCCGGTGGAGGATCCACACCGGCTTGCCGCGCCATTCCACCGTCATCTGCTGGCCGGGCTCCAGCTTGGCGAAGTCCACCTGCACCGGCGCCCCGAAGGCGCGGGCCCGGGCGCTGGGCGCCAGCGAGGCCACGAAGGGCACGGCGGCGAAGCCCACGCCGACACCGCCCACCACCCCGGTGGCGGCGACGAGGAAGCGGCGGCGCGCCGCGTCGGTGCGGTCCTGCCGGTTCATGAGGCACCTCCTGCGGCCTGCAGCGCACGCACGCGGGGCAGGATCTCCTCCTCGATCACCCGCGGCGTCATCGGGCCGATGTGCTTGTAGCGGATCACCCCGCGGGCATCCACGAGGAAGGTCTCCGGCACGCCGTAGACCCCCCAGTCGATGCCCACGCGGCCGCTGCGGTCCTGGGCGACGAGGTCGTAGGGATCGCCCAGCTCCGCCAGCCACGCCAGCGCGTTTTCGCGCTCGTCCTTGTAGTTGAGGCCGACGATCTGCACCACCTTCGCCCGCCCCAGCTCCATGAGCAGCGGGTGCTCCTGGCGGCAGGCGGTGCACCAGCTCGCCCACACGTTGACCAGCGAGACGCGACCCAGGAGGTCGTCGCGGGTCACCTCCCGCTGCGGCTCGCGCAGCTCCGGCAGGCGGAACTCCGGCGCCGGCTTGTCGATGAGCGGCGAGGGCACCAGCTTCGGGTCGCGGAACAGCCCCACCGCGAAGACCACGGTGAGGGGCAGGAAGATCAGCAGAGGCACGTAGTAGCGTGCGCGCATGGCACATCCCCCGTTCTGCAAGGACGGACGGCCGCCGCGGCGGCCGCGGCGTTCTCAGGCGGGGGGGCGGCGCGGCGGCGGCTGGGGCGGCTCGAGGAAGACGGGCAGCAGCCGGCGGGCGGCCGGAGCCGGCCGCTCGGCATCGCCCCCCGGCGCGGGGGCGGCGGCCGCCGCCGCGACCACGCAGCCCGTGCCGCAGGGCGTGCAATGGGCGGGGGAGACACAGGACGGCGCCGCCGGGGGAGGCGGCGGCTGCGCCGGGAGCACGTCCGGCGGGACCGCGCTCATCCCCGGCGCCGGGTGCGCGGAGACGACGCGGGCGCTGCCGGACCCCACGCCGAGGCCCAGCGCCGCAAGCAAGACCACGATCCAGGCGCGCATGACAGCGAATTCGACCGGCCCGGCCCGGCGGGGTTCCCGCCGGGCCGGGCGCAGGCTCAGTTGCTCTCCTGCATGTAGCGCAGGACGTCACGGGCCTCCTGCCCGGTCAGCCCCGCACGGATGCGCATGTGGGTGATGATGGGCCGCCACAGGCCGTCGCGGAACTCCTTCGGGTCGCGGTACTCGTGACAGCGGTTGCAGTTGTTGACCCACACCTGGGCGCCGCGCCCCATGTCGCCCTGGCGCGCCTCGTCCGAGGCCGCCCACGCGGCACCGCCACCCGCCACCGAGGCCGCAGCCAGCACCGCGGCGAGGATCGTCGGCATCGTACGCATGGTCTTCCCTCCTCAGAAACCGTAGGCGAACTGGAGCAGGACGCGGTCGGGGTCGTCGCCGGCGTCGAAGTCGTTGGTCTCGTAGGCCAGCTTCACCAGCGCGTTGTTGGCGAGATAGTAGTTGACCCCCACCGCGGTCTGGGTCTGGTCGGACTCGTCGTCGTGGGGGGTGTCCACCTCACCGTAGCGGAGCACCACCTCGACGTTGCCGACGCGATAGGAGCCCTGCACGTACCAGGCCTCCCAGTCGCCGGTCTCCACCTCGCCGCCGGCCAGCTCCGTGCCGTCGAGGCTGATGTCCCCGAGCTCGCTGCGGACCCACTCGGCGTAGACCTTGAGCCCACCGCGCCGGTAGGCGAGATCGAAGGCGAAGACGTCGTAGTCGGCGCTGACCACGGCCTCTCCGGGGTTGCCGCCGCCCACGTCGTCGTCGGTGATCTCCGCATCCGCCTTGCCGGTGGCGGCGGAGAGGCCGATCTCCAGCTCGGGGAAGGGCAGAATGCCGAGCCGGCCGCCCACCACCTTCTCCTCGTTGAGGTCGCGGGAGAAGCCCTCCGCCATGATCCCTTCCACGGCGAAGTCGTCGGGGGCGCCGACGTTCTCCGTCTCGGAGACCACCTCCAGCTCCGGCCCGTTGCCGACGTAGACCGCGTAGTTGAAGCGCACGCCGCCTCCGCCGAATCCACCGCGCAGCTGCAGCCCGGTCTCGCTGGTGGGTGCGGCCCCGTCGTGGCCGAAGCCCGCCGGCGCCGTCGGCAGCTTGTTGATCCAGGACGGATGCAGGTTCTGGCGGAAGAACCCGAGGGGACTGAGGAAGCGCCCGGCGACCACGGTGAGATGGTCGTTCGCGATCCAGTCGATGGTCAGGTACTCCATCTCCAGGTCGGTCTCGCCCTCCTCCGTGACGGCGAGCTCCAGCTCGGACTCGAGCAGGATCGAGTCGCCGTACTGGTAGTGGAAGATGGGCGCAAACTGGGTGCCGGAGAAGGCGTCCACGTCCTTCGTCCCGTCGTGCCCGCGGACGTCCCCGTTCTGGTACGTGACACCGGCGTAGCCGGCCAGGTGCACCACCGACTTCTGGTCGCTCCACTCGGAATGCTCCCGCAGGACCTTCTCAACGGCCTGCTCCAGCGCCTCCGGGGTCTGTGCCGCCGCGGGCCCCGCCGCGGCCGCGAGCCCCAGCGCCGTCACGAGGACATGATGCTTGCGCATGTCGCTACCTCCTGTGGTTTCGGGTCGGAGTCGAGATCGGAGTCGAAAGCGGGCGGCGATCCGCGTCGCCGCGCGGGCGCAGCACCGTGCGCGGACCGCCTCAGGCGGCGATGGGCGGTCGTGTGAGGGGATCGGTCTCGACGCCCGCGAGCGGGGCCCGCGCCTCCGACACGGGGTCGTGCGCCTGCGAAGGCAGCCACCACGCGGCGATGACCGGCACCGCGCAGTGCGGCAACGCCGTGGTGCAGCCCACCCCCCCCGCGCAGGCGGTGCGGCAGGGGCAGGAGCCGATGCAGTGGCAGGGACAGCGGAGCTCGACGTGCCGATGCGGCACGGCACGGAGGACGGGACCGGCGTCGGCGTGCCCCTGCACCGGCACCGGCAGGACCGCTGCCAGCGCCAGCAGGACCGCGACCAGGCCTAGGACGTGGAGCCACGTGCGTGGCATTTCCCGGTCGACCACTCCGAAAACCGCCAAAGGTTACGTGGTTAATTCCAGCTTACGCCCCCGCCGCGCCGGCGGCAAGGGCCGCGAGCAGCCGCCGCGGCACACCGTCGAAGGCGCCGTTGCTCATGCACACCACGTGGTCGCCGGGGCGCGCCTCGCCCGCCACCGCCGCCACCAGGGCCCGGGTGGCCTCGTGCACCGCCGCCCTCGGCCCGAGGGGCGCGAGCGCCGCGGCGAGGTCCCAGCCCAGCCCCGGCGGGCGCAGGGCGTGCACGCGGTCGGCGCCGGCGAGGGCGGCCGCCAGGGCCTCGCGGTGCACGCCCATGCGCATGGTGTTGGAGCGCGGCTCGAGGCAGGCGACGAGCCGGCCCGCACCCACGCGCGGGCGCAGCGCCGCCAGCGTGGCCGCGATCGCGGTGGGATGGTGGGCGAAGTCGTCGTAGACGGTGACGCCGCCGGCCTCGCCCACCACCTCCAGCCTACGCCGCACCCCGGGGAAGCCCGCCAGCGCCTCCAGCGCCGCCGCCGGCGCGACCCCGGCGTGGCGCGCCGCGGCCAGGGCCGAGAGCGCGTTGGCGAGGTTGTGGGCCCCCGCGAGCCGCCAGCGCACCTCGCCGAGGGCCCGCCCGTCGAGGCGCACGCGGAAGGCCGAGGCGTCCTCGGCCAGCGGCTCGGCCTGCCAGAGCCCGCCGGGGCCGGTGCGCTCCACCGGCGTCCAGCAGCCCATGGCCAGCGCGCCCGCCACAGCCGCATCCCCCGCCGGGGCTACGATCCGCCCCGAGGCCGGCACCGTGCGCACCAGGTGGTGGACCTGGCGCTGGATCGCCGCCAGATCCGGATAGATGTCGGCGTGGTCGAACTCGAGATTGTTGAGCACCAGGGTGCGCGGGCGGTAGTGGACGAACTTGGCGCGCTTGTCGAAGAAGGCGGTGTCGTACTCGTCCGCCTCCACCACGAAGAAGGGGGTCTCGCCGAGGCAGGCCGAGGCGCCGAGCCCCCGCGGCGCACCCCCCACCAGCCAGCCCGGGGCCAGCCCCGCCTGCGCCAGGATCCAGGCCACCATCGCGGTGGTGGTGGTCTTGCCGTGGGTGCCCGCGACGGCGATCACCCAGCGTCCGCGCAGCACCGCCTCGGCCAGCCACTGCGGCCCGGAGGTGTAGGGCAGGCCCCGGTCGAGGACGTGCTCCACCGCGGGGTTGCCGCGCGAGAGGGCGTTGCCGACGACGACGCAGTCCACCCCCCGCGGGATCGCCGCCGGATCCCACCCCTCGCGCACCTCGATCCCGGCCTCGGCCAGCAGCTCGCTCATGGGGGGGTAGATCCCGGCGTCCTGCCCGCTCACCTCGTGGCCCAGCGCCCGGGCGAGCTGCGCAAGCCCGCCCATGAAGGTGCCGCAGATGCCGAGGATGTGCACCCGCATCAGCCGCCTCCCGCGGTCATGGCGCCCACCACCGCCATGGAGGCCGCGAGGTAGAGCACCGCGCCGGCGAGCCCCACCGCCGGCGGCACCGACAGGGCGTGGCGCAGGATGTGCGCGATCACGGCGAGGCTCCAGGCCACGAGCCCGAGCCAGGCCAGCAACGCCGCGGGTGCGGGCCGCCCGGCGGCCGCCGCCTGCGCCAGCACCGCCGCCACCGGCAGGGCGAGGAAGCCGAGCAGGGCACCGCTCCCGGTGAGGGCGGTGTAGGTCTGGCGGAAGCGCGCCGGCACCCCCCGCACCGCCAGCGCCAGACGCAGCAGGACCACCATCACCGCGAGATCGGCGAGCGCCGGCGCCACCGCCGCCGCCGTCCCCCGCCCCTCCACCGCGAGCAGCGCGACGCCGCTGGCGAGATAGGCCGCGGTGGCGAGCGCCGCGAGCACCTGCGAGGGCGGAAGATCCTGCGGCCCGGCGCGCAGCAGGCACAGCCCCCAGAAGCGTCGCAGCAGCGCGCCCATGCGCCTCAGACGGTGAAGTAGCGGGCCTGGGGGTGGTGGACCACGATCGCCGAGGTGGACTCCTCGGGCCAGAGCTGGTCCTCCTCGCCGAGGCGCACGCCGATGCGCGCCGCATCCAGCAGCTCCAGGATCAGCACCTGCTGGTGCAGGTCGGGGCAGGCCGGGTAGCCGAAGGAGTAGCGCGCGCCGCGGTAGCCGCCCTTGATCACGGCCTTGAGGTCGCGCGCGTCCTCGGCGGCGAAGCCGAGCTCGGCGCGGATCAGCCGGTGCACGTACTCGGCCAGCGCCTCGGTGGCCTCCACGTTGAGCCCGTGCCAGTAGAGATAGTCCTGATAGCGGTCGGCCTCGAAGAGGGCGCGGGCGTGATCCGCGGCGCGCTGGCCCACGGTGACCACCTGGAAGGCCACCACGTCCATCTCGCCCGAGGCGCGGGGGCGGAAGAAGTCCGCGATGCACAGGCGCCGCCCCCGGCGCTGGCGCGGAAACAGGAAGCGGCCGCGCTCGACCCGACCCTCGGGATCGTCGTAGACGATCAGCGCCTCCCCCTCGCTCTGGCACGGGAAGTAGCCGTAGACCGCCTGCGGACGCAGGATGTCGCCGCCCTCGCTCTCCGCCACCAGGCGGTTGAGCACCGGGTCGGCCACCCGACGCAGCCACGCCCGGTAGGCCTCGGGCTCGCGCCCCCCCGGCTTGAGCCCCCACTGGAATTTGTAGAGCGCGGTGCGGTTGAGATAGGGCAACACCGCGCGCAGCGGCACATGCTCGATGCAGCGCGCGCCCCAGAAGGGCGGCACAGGGACGGCGTTGTCGTGACGGACGGGCTCCTCGCTCACCGCGTGCTCCTCGGGCAGCGCAGGCCATTATACGGATCGCCCCGCACTTGCCCCTCCGGCGGGGTCTCACTATGTTTGTGCGCAGACCCTGGACAGCGGTGGAGGCGCGCGGCCATGCACCAGCGCATCCTACGCCGGCACATCCGCAAGGGCACGCTCGGCCTGGTCCTCCCGGACGGGCGGCGCGAGCGCTACGGCGAGGGCGAGCCCGCCGCCGAGTGGGTGATCCACGACCCCAAGGCCCTGCGCCGCATCGCCGCCGACCCCGACCTCGCCTTCGGCGAGACCTACATGGAAGGCGCCTGGTCGGCGGGCGAGGGCGGCCTCGTCCGCCTCCTGGAGGTCCTGCTCACCAACTTCCCGCTGCGCCACGAGCGCGGCTGGCGCGCCGCGCTCAAGCGGCTGTGGCAGCAGGGCAACCGCATCGCCCGCAGCCGCCGCAACGCCGCCCACCACTACGACCTCGACGAGTGGCTCTTCCGCCGCTTCCTCGACCGCGAGATGCACTACTCCTGCGCCTACTTCGCGCGGCCCGACATGACCCTGGAGGAGGCCCAGGAGGCCAAGGCCCGTCACATCGCCGCCAAGCTCCTGCTCCGCCCGGGGATGCGCGTGCTCGACATCGGCAGCGGCTGGGGAAGCCTCGCGCGCCACCTCGCCCGCCACCACGGCGTCCACGTCACCGGGGTGACGCTGTCGAAGGAACAGCTCCGCGTCGCCCGCGCCTGGGCCGAGGCCGAAGGGCTCGCCGACCGCCTCACGTTCCGCCTCGAGGACTACCGCGAGCACCGCGGCCGCTACGACCGCATCGTCAGCGTCGGCATGTTCGAGCACGTGGGCCAGCCCCAGTACCGCACCTACTTCGAGCGGGCGCGCGAGCTGCTCGCGCCCGACGGCGTGATGCTGCTGCACACCATCGGCCGCCTGGGGCCGCCCACCACCACCAACGCCTGGATCCGCCGCTACATCTTCCCCGGCGGCTACAACCCGGCCCTGTCCGAGGTCGCCGCCGCCATCGAGGAGGCGGGGCTGGAGCTGTGCGACGTGGAGGTGCTGCGCCTGCACTACGCCATGACCCTCGCCCACTGGCAGGCGCGCTTCCAGCGCCACCGCGACGAGGTGGCCGAGCGCATGGGCGAGCGCTTCGCGCGCATGTGGGAGATGTATCTCGCCATCGCCGAGGCGAGCTTCCGCTGGAGCGACATGGTGGTGTTCCAGATCCAGCTCGCCCGCGACCGCACCGCGGTCCCGCTCACCCGCGACTATCTCTACCGGGGCGAGGGCGCGCAGGCGCCGGCCGCGCGCGGCGCCGCCTGAGGCTCAGTCGCCGCTGGCGCGGGCGCGCCCGCCGACCCCGCCCTCGGTGACGGCGGCCTCGATCTGGGCGAAGACCTCGTCGACCTCGCCGTTGCCGTCCACGCTGCGCAGCAGGCCGCGCTCGCGGTAGTGGCCGGCGAGCTCGCCGATGAGCCCCTCGTAGGTGCGCAGCCGGTTGCTGATGGTCTCCTCGTTGTCGTCGGCGCGCCGCCGCAGGCGCCCCCCGCACTCGTCGCACTCGTCGTCGATGAGGGGTGGATCGAGGAAGATGTTGTAGGTGCGGCCGCACTGGGCACAGGTCCGCCGCCCCACCACGCGCTGGACGATGAGGTCGAAGTCCATCTCGATCAGGATCGCCAGATCCAGCGGCCGGCCGATCTCGGCCAGCATCTCGTCCAGGACCCGCGCCTGCTCGGCGTTGCGGGGGAAGCCGTCGAGGACGTAGCCGCGCGCCGCATCACGCCGCGCCAGGCGCTGGCGGATGAGGGCCAGCGCGATCTCGTCCGGGACCGGCATGCCGGCGTCATGGAAGGCCTTCGCCTGCTGACCGAGGGGCGTCCCCTTGCGGATCGCCTCGCGCACCAGGTCCGCAAGCGCCACGTGCGGCACCCCGAAGCGCGCCGCGACCCGCCTGGCCTGGGTCCCCTTCCCGCCCCCTGGCGGCCCGAGCACCACCACCCTCATGGACTCGACACCTCCTCGACCGGATCGCACGCACGGGCCAGCGGCGCACGCCGCATCGCGTCGTGCGGCCTGGCGCATCCTTCATGCCCCCATTAGGGAAATTGCATGGCGGCGCCGAAAAGGAGCGACTAAGCTAGTGCGCCGTTCCGGGCAAGTCAATCACGGGCCGCACCTGACCATGACCCAAGCCGGATCGCCGCCGGGCTTCACCGAGGCCGAGCGCTGGATCGTCGAGACCGCCCTGCGCGAGCGCTGGGGCGGGGACGCGCCCGCTCCGGAGGACGTGGAGGTGGAGGTGCGCCTGCGGCCGACGGCGCGCGAGCTCACCGCCCGCCCGGCGCTCTACTTCCGCCAGGGCGACTGCCATTTCCTCATCGTCAAGACCGGCGACCGCCGCTACCGCTGCCAGTTCTTCTACAGCGTGCGGGAGCAGTACGGCACCGGGATCGAGGAGTTCGACGATCTCGCCGACTGCACCGTGACGCTGCTGCGGGTGCAGGCCGACCAGGCGCGCGAGCGCGCGCGGGCGGCCGAGGGGGGTTGAGCGACGACACACCAAGGGGGAGCAAGCTCATGGCGACGAAGAAGAAGGCCGCCGGCCGCGGCCGCAAGAACGCCTTCTACGCCCAGTCGGGGGGCGTCACCGCGGTCATCAACGCCAGCGCCTGCGGCGTCATCGAGGCCTGCCGCAAGGCCCGCGAGATCGGCAAGGTCTACGCCGGACGCAACGGCATCATCGGCGCCCTCACCGAGGACCTCATCGACACCAGCAAGGAATCGGCCGCGGCGATTAGCGCCCTGCGCCACACCCCCGGCGGGGCCTTCGGCTCCTGCCGCTACAAGCTCAAGAGCCTGGAGGAGAACCGCGCCCAGTACGAGCGGCTGATCGAGGTCTTCGAGGCCCACAACATCGGCTACTTCTTCTACAACGGCGGCGGCGACTCGGCCGACACCTGCCTCAAGGTGGCCCAGCTCTCGGAGAAGATGGGCTATCCCATCCAGGCCATCCACGTCCCGAAGACGGTCGACAACGACCTGCCCATCACCGACAACTGCCCCGGCTTCGGCTCGGTGGCCAAGTACATCGCGGTCTCCACCCGCGAGGCCACCCTCGATGTGGCCTCCATGGCCAAGACCTCCACCAAGGTCTTCGTCCTCGAGGTCATGGGCCGGCACGCGGGCTGGATCGCCGCCGCCGGCGGCCTCGCCTCCGGCCCCGACCTCGAGCTGCCCATCGTGATCCTGTTCCCGGAGGTGCGCTTCGACCAGGACAAGTTCCTGGCCAAGGTGGACGCCATGGTGAAGGCGCACGGCTACTGCACCGTGGTGGTCTCGGAGGGCCTGCGCTGGCCGGACGGGCGGTTCGTCTCCGATCAGGGCATGCGCGACGCCTTCGGCCACGCCCAGCTCGGCGGCGCCGCGCCGGTGATCGCCAACATGGTGCGGGAGGGACTGGGGCTCAAGTACCACTGGGCGGTGGCCGACTACCTGCAGCGCGCGGCGCGCCACATCGCCTCGGCCACCGACGTCGAGCAGGCCTACGCCGTCGGCCAGGCCGCGGTGGAGATGGCGCTGCAGGGGCGCAATGCGGTCATGCCCGCCATCGAGCGCCGCTCCGACAAGCCCTACCGCTGGCGCATCGTCGAGGCGCCGCTCGCGCAGGTGGCCAACCGCGAGAAGATGATGCCCCGGCGCTTCATCTCCCGCGACGGCTTCGGCATCACCCCGAGCTGCCGCGCCTACCTGGAGCCCCTGATCCAGGGCGAGGCCTACCCGCCCTACCGCAACGGGATGCCCCGGTACGTGCGGCTCAAGAACGTCGCCGTGCCGAAGAAGCTGGCGCCGTTCGAGCTCGCGCTGTGAGGGTGCGGGTGCGTTGATCCCGCACCGCGGATACCTATAATGCGCTGACGCGTCCGCCTAAGCACATTTTATCGGTGCATAACGGGTAGGGGGCCCGGACGAAGGCGGTCGCCTCAACCGACCAGAAGGGAGGATCTTCGATGTCCGGCAGTCTCGTCTTCGCGCTCCTGTGCGCGATCGCCGCCGTCATCTACGGCGTCGTCTCCATGCGCTGGATCCTGGCCCAGCCGGCGGGCAACGAGCGCATGCGCGCCATCGCCACGGCGATCCAGGAGGGCGCCCAGGCCTACCTCAACCGCCAGTACACCACCATCGGCATCGTCGGCGCGGTGCTGTTCGTGGTCATCGGCCTCGCCCTGTCCTGGAAGACCGCCTTCGGCTTCGCGGTCGGGGCCATCCTCTCCGGGGCGGCCGGCTACATCGGCATGAACATCTCGGTGCGCGCCAACGTGCGCACCGCCGAGGCCGCCCGCCACGGCATCAACCCCGCGCTGCAGGTGGCCTTCCGCGGCGGCGCCATCACCGGCCTGCTGGTGGTGGGCCTGGGGCTGCTCGGCGTGGCCGGTTACTACGCCTTCCTCGCCGCCACCTCGGGCGCCGAGTCGGTGGACCTCTCGCCACTGGTGGGCCTCGGCTTCGGCGGCTCGCTGATCTCCATCTTCGCCCGTCTCGGCGGCGGCATCTTCACCAAGGGCGCCGACGTCGGCGCCGACCTCGTGGGCAAGGTGGAGGCGGGCATCCCCGAGGACGACCCGCGCAATCCCGCGGTGATCGCCGACAACGTCGGCGACAACGTGGGCGACTGCGCCGGCATGGCGGCGGACCTGTTCGAGACCTATGCCGTCACCGTCATCGCCACGATGCTGCTCGGCGGCCTCATGCTCGCCGATGCCGGCAGCGACGCGGTGGTCTACCCCCTGGTCCTCGGCGGCGTCTCCATCGTCGCCTCGGTGATCGGCACCTTCTTCGTCAAGGCGCGCGAGGGCGGCAAGATCATGGGCGCCCTCTACCGCGGCCTGATCGTCGCCGGCGTCCTCGCCGCCATCGCCTACTACCCGGTCACCGCCGGCCTCATGGGCGACAACGGCACCTACAGCGTGGGCGCCCTCTACGGCTCGGCCCTCATCGGCCTCGCCCTGACCGCGGCGATGGTGATCATCACCGAGTACTACACCGGCACCGAGTTCGGGCCCGTGCGCCACATCGCCGAGGCCTCCACCACGGGCCATGCCACCAACATCATCGCCGGCCTCGGCGTCGGCATGAAGGCGACGGCGCTGCCGGTGATCGCGGTCTGCATCAGCATCTGGGCCGCCTATGCCCTCGCCGGCCTCTACGGCATCGCCATCGCGGCCACGGCGATGCTCTCCATGACCGGCATCATCGTCGCCCTGGACGCCTACGGCCCCATCACCGACAACGCCGGCGGCATCGCGGAGATGGCCGAGCTGCCCGACGACGTGCGCAACATCACCGACCCCCTCGACGCCGTCGGCAACACCACCAAGGCCGTCACCAAGGGCTATGCCATCGGATCGGCGGGTCTCGCCGCCCTGGTGCTCTTCGCCGACTACACCCACGAGCTCACCGCCCACGGCAAGGAGCTCGCCTTCGACCTCTCCGACCACCTGGTCATCATCGGGCTCTTCATCGGCGGTCTGGTGCCGTACCTCTTCGGCGCCCTGGCCATGGAGGCGGTGGGCCGCGCCGCGGGCTCGGTGGTGCGCGAGGTGCGGCGGCAGTTCCGCGAGATCGCGGGCATCATGGAGGGCAAGGCCAAGCCCGACTACTCGCGCGCCGTGGACATGCTGACGCGGGCGGCGATCAAGGAGATGATCGTGCCCTCGCTGCTGCCGGTGCTGGTGCCGCTGCTGGTGGGCCTGATCCTCGGCCCCAAGGCCCTCGGCGGCGTGCTCCTCGGCACCATCGTCACCGGGCTGTTCGTGGCCATCTCCATGACCACCGGCGGCGGCGCCTGGGACAACGCCAAGAAGTACATCGAGGACGGCAACTTCGGCGGCAAGGGCTCGGAGGCGCACAAGGCCTCGGTCACCGGCGACACCGTCGGCGACCCCTACAAGGACACCGCGGGCCCGGCCATCAACCCCCTCATCAAGATCATCAACATCGTCGCCCTGCTCATCGTGCCGCTGCTCTGAGCGGGCGCGACCCTTCATCCCCGGTGCGGGGGCCGGTATACTGCCGGCCCCCGTTTTTTGCGCCGCGCCCAGGGGCCGCGGCGCCGGATCCACGGCAACCGCGGAGGTCGGAATGAACCTGGACCGGGTCGGACCGGGCGAGCACGCCCCGGAGGAGATCAACGTCATCATCGAGATCCCGGCCCATGCCGATCCCGTCAAGTACGAGATCGACAAGGAGACCGGCGCCCTGTTCGTGGACCGCTTCCTCGGCACGGCGATGCACTACCCGGCCAACTACGGCTACGTGCCGCACACGCTGGCCGAGGACGGCGACCCCGTGGACGTCATGGTGATCACTCCGATCCCGGTGATCACCGGCGCCGTCATCCGCTGCCGGCCGGTGGGGATGCTGCGCATGGTGGACGAGAAGGGCCCGGACGCCAAGCTCCTGGCGGTACCGGCCCGCGATCTCAGCGCCCACTACCACCACGTGGACGACCTGGGCGATCTGCCGCGGTCCGCCCTCGCCCCCATCGAGCACTTCTTCGCCCGCTACAAGGACCTCGAGGACGGCAAGTGGACCCGCATCGAGGGCTGGGCCGGCGCCGCCGCGGCACGCGAGGAGGTGGCCGCGGCCATCCGCCGCTTCCGCGAGGCGCCGGTCAAGCCGGCCTTCTAGCGCCGATGCCCGTGACGCGGCATCGCCAGACCGCCCGCGCCTGACCCCGTGCGCATCGCCGTCGTCTCCGACAGCCACGACGATGCCGAGGCCCTCGCCGCGGCGCTTGCGGCGGCCGCCGCCCGCGGCGCGGCCCTCGCCCTCCACTGCGGCGACATCGTCCGTCTCGAGACCGTGCGCGCCCTCGGCAGGCCGCCCCTGCCCCTGCACCTCGTGCACGGCAACAACCACGCCGACCCCGAGGGCTTCCCCGCCTGGTGCGACGGCCGCGACGGCCGCCCACGCTACCACGGCGAGGTGGGGCGGATCGCCCTCCCCGCGGGCCCCGTCGTCTTCACCCACGACCCGGAGGCGGCGCGCCGGCTCGCCGCGCCGGGCTGCGCCCTCGCCGCCTGCGGCCACACCCACGTCCCGCGCATCGAGACCCTGCGCGCCCCGGACGGCGCCCGCATCCTCCTCGTCAACCCCGGCACCGTCGCCGGCCGCGGGGGGCCGGCCACCTGGGCCTTGGTGGACCTCGCGGCGGGGCGCGCCGAGATCCTGCCCACGCCGGGGCGTGACGCGGGCGCCGCCGGCGCCCTACCATAGGGCCCCACGCAGGCGGGAGCGGGACATGAGCGGGCTGACCCACTTCAACGCCGCCGGCGAGGCCCACATGGTGGACGTCGGCGACAAGGACGAGACCCATCGCGTGGCGGTGGCGGAGGGCCGGATCCGAATGGAGGCCGCGACCCTCGCGCGGATCCGCGCCGGCGACCACCGCAAGGGCGACGTCCTGGGGGTGGCGCGCATCGCCGGCATCATGGGCGCCAAGCGCACCGCGGATCTGGTGCCGCTGTGCCACCCGCTGGCCCTGACGCGGGTCGCCGTGGACTTCGCCTTCGAGGAGGACCCGCCCGCGGTCCGCTGCACCGCCCGCGTCGAGACCCGCGGCCGCACCGGCGTCGAGATGGAGGCCCTGTGCGCGGTGCAGGTGGCGCTCCTCACCATCTACGACATGTGCAAGGCGGTGGACCGCGCCATGACCATCGACGGCGTGCGCCTGCTGGAGAAGGCCGGCGGGCGCTCCGGGCACTGGATCCGCAGGGAGGACTGAGGGCGTGCTGCGACGCCTCGCCGTCGCGGCCACCCTCGCGCTGGCGCTCTCCGCGCGCGCCGACGACGTCGACTACGGCGGGGATCCGATCACGCCCGTGCCCCCGCCGCCGCCCGCGGACGCCGCCGCCGAGGTCGGGCGCGCCCTCTTCGCCGATCCCCGCCTCGCCGCCGACGGCAGGCGAAGCTGCGCCGGCTGCCACGACCCGGCGCGGGCCTACGCCGGCGACGGCCCCCGCCCCGCCCACCGCGGCCGCGTCCGCCGCGACGTGCCGACGCTGCTCAACGCCGGCCTGCTCGCGCTCTTCGGCTGGGGGGGCGACGCCCGCCGCCTCGAGGAGGCCGTCGCCGCCTGCCTCGAGGACCCCGCGCGCATGGGGACGGACCCGGAGACGGCGCTTGTGCGCCTGCCCGAGCTCGAGGCGCGGGCGCGGGCGCTCGGCCTCGCCCCGCCCCGCGCGGTGACGGCCCTCGCGGCCTTCCTGCGCACCCTCAACACCCCGGATTCCCCCTTCGACCGCTTCCTGCGCGGCGAGACCACGGCCATCTCCGAGGAGGCGCGGGAGGGCTACCACCTCTTCCGGGACGTCGGCTGCATCCACTGCCACAACGGCGCGCTGGCGGGCGGCAACGTCCGCCAGCCCATCGACCCGCTCGGTGACCTCTTCGACGAGCACCGCGAGGTGAACGCGGAGGACCCCGGTCTCGCGGTGGTCACCGGGCGCGACGACGACCGCAGGATCTTCCGCGTCCCGCCGCTGCGCAACGTCGCCCGCACCCCGCCCTACTACTTCGACGGCTCCATGGAGACCCTCGAGGAGGCGGTGGAGGAGATGGCCGAGCACATGGCCGGCATCGATCTCACGCGGGAGGAGATCGCGCGCATCGTCGCCTTCCTGCGCAGCCTCGACCCCGCCGGCGGGGAGGCGGCCCGGTGATCGGGCCGGGAACGCCGCTGCCGCGCTCGGTGGTGGCGACCACCCTCCTGCTGCTGCTCCTGCTCGGCGGCCTCGCCGCGCAGACGACCTACATCGCCCGCATCAACGCCCGCCACGGGGCCGTGGTCAAGGCCCTGGAGGCCGCCCGCGACGCCGAGCGCTCCCTCGACCGGGAGCTCCTCGTGCTGCGCTATCTCCAGCACCACGACTTCGACCTCGTGCGCGCGGCCGAGGACCGCCTCAGCGAGACCCTCGCCGCCCTCGGCCGGGCGCCGCTGGCCGAGGCGATCGCGGCGTCGCCGGCCACCGCCTACGCCATCCAGCAGGCCGCCCTGCGCTGGTCGGAGATGCGCGCCGACCTGGAGCGCTATCTCACGGAGGTGGCGGGGTTCAAGGTCGCGCTCGCCTTCTTCGCCTTCATGGAGCCGCAGCGCCTCGGCGGGCAGGGCGGGACGCGGCCCGAAACGGCCGCCCGCGTCACCGAGGCCCAGCGCCTCGCCCTGCGCCTCGTCAACAGCCGCGACGCCCGGCTCGCCGCCGGGCTGCTCCGCATCACCAACGGGATCGAGCGGCAGGCTGCGGAGCTGCCGGCGGCCCGTCGCCTGGCGGCCCAGGCCCGCCGCCTGGTCACCCTCGGCGCCGTCCTCGAGCGCCGTCTCGAGCTCATCGAGTCCACCGGCGTCGGTCGCGTCCTCGACGAGGCCCTGGAAGGCTTCCTCAACTACCACGAGCGCGTGGAGCGGAACTCGGAGCGGATGCGCAACCTCCTGGTCGGGCTCGCGGTGCTGGTGTTCCTGGTCCTGACCACCGTGCTGGCGCGCGAGTACGGCATCGGGACCCGGCGCATCGCCGCCGGCGCCGGCGCCTGGCGCGCCCTCCAGTCGCTCAACGCCGCCGTGCTCCTGGTCGACGACCAGGACCGCGTGATGCTCGCCAACGCCGAGGCCGAGCGGCTGCTGGGCCCGCGCCTGGGCGGCCGCCCCCTGGCCGAGGTCCTGCCCCTGGTGAGCGAGGTCACCCGCGCCCCCCTGCCGAGCCCGGCGCGCGAGGCGATCCAGTCGGACGCGCCGGTGCGCTGGCTGCGGGACGTCCGCATCGAGGGAGGAGACGCCTCGGTGGCGGTGGAGGCCTATCCGCTGGTGCGGCCCAACCCGCGCGACACCGAGGGGGCGCTGGTGATGGTGCGCAGGCTGCGCCGCAGCGACCAGCGCCAGCGCATACCGGCCTGACCCCGTGCACGGTGGAAGCGCAGCAACGGGCCCGCTGGTGGTCTCGCTGGCCCTGATCCTCGGCTTCGCCGCCGTGGAGGCGGCGGCGGGCTGGTGGGCGGGGTCGCTGGCGCTGATGGCCGACGCCGGCCACATGCTCTCCGACGCCGGCGCCCTCGCCGTCGCCGCGCTCGCCGCCTGGATCGCGCGCCGCCCGCCGAGCCTGCGCCACTCCTACGGCCTCGGGCGCGCCGAGGTGGTGGCGGCGCTGCTCAACGGGTTCGCCATGGTGGCCCTGGTGATCGGGCTCGTGGTCGCCGCCGTGCGCCGGCTGCACGATCCGCAGCCGGTGGCCGGGGGCACGGTGATGGCGGTGGCCGCGGCGGGCCTCGCGGTCAACGTCGTGGTCGCCCTGCGCCTGAGCCACGGCGGCCACGACCTCAACGTGCGCGCCGCCCTCCTCCACGTCGTGGGGGATCTCCTGGGCTCGGTGGCGGCGCTGCTCTCCGGCGCCGTGGTCCACTTCACCGGCTGGACCCCCATCGACCCCCTGCTCACCCTGCTCATCGCGGGGCTGATCCTGTTCTCCACCGTGCGGCTGCTGCTCGAGGCCCTGCACGTGCTCCTGGAGGGGGTGCCGCACCACCTCGACCTCGCCGAGGTGGGCCGCGCCATGGCCGCCCACCCGGGCGTGGCCTCGGTCCATGACCTCCACATCTGGAGCCTCGGCAGCGGCCAGGTGGCCCTCTCCGCCCACGTGGTGGTGCGCGACCTCGCCGCCTGGCTCGAGGTCCTCCAGGGCCTGCAGCGCATGCTGGCGGAGCGCTACGGCATCGGGCACGTGACGCTGCAGCCCGAGCCCGACGGCCACGGCGTGCCGCTGGCCGCGCTCCGCCGGCGATCTGGCGCGGGCGGTCAGGGGGACGGCCACAGCCCCGTCGAGCCGTAGCGCTCCCCGGTGTCCGAGAGCACCGTGACGACGACGCCGCGGCGCCGCTCGGCGGCCACCTGCAGCGCCGCCCACACGAAGGCCCCCGAGGACGGGCCGACGAAGAGCCCCTGGGCGGCGAGGCGGCGGCAGGTGGCAGCCGCGGCCTCGCTGGTGACCGGCACGCGCCGGTCGATGAGCCCCTGATCGAGGATCGCGGGGACGATGTCGTCGGGCGCGCCGAGGGGCTTGAGGCCCTCGATGCCCGGAAACCGCTCCGGGATCGCGGCCACGATCTCCACCTCCGCCCGCGCCTCGCGCAGGCGCCGCCCCACCCCGGTCAGGGTGCCGCCGGTGCCGACCCCGGCGACGAGGACGTCCGGCGGCGCCCCGGTGCGGGCGTGCACCTGCGCGAGGATCTCGCCCCCGGTGCCCTCGTAGTGGGCGCGCCAGTTGTCCTCGTTGCCGTACTGGTCGCAGTGCCAGTAGCGGTCGGGACGGCGCGCGGCGAGGCGGCGCGCCTCGCGCAGGGCGAAGTCGTAGCCCTCCACGGGGTCGGTGAGGATGAGCTCGGCGCCGTGGGCGCGGATGCGCGCGAGGCGCTCGGCGCTGGCGTTGCCCGGCACCACGAGGGTGACCGGGATGCCCAGCGCGGCGCCGAGCATGGCGTAGGAGATGCCGGCGTTGCCGGAGGAGGAGTCCAGCAGCCGCCGCCCCCCGGCGAGGCGCCCGGCGGCGAGGGCCCGCGTCACCATCCCCGCCACCGGGCGGTCCTTGATGGAGCCGCCGGGGTTGCAGGCCTCGAGCTTGGCGAAGAGCCGCACCCCGGCGGGCAGCTCCGGGAAGGCGAGCTCCACCAAGGGCGTGCGCCCGATCCCGGCCAGCAGCCCGGCGGCGGCCCCCCGGCGCTCAGCCGTCGGCGGCGGCGCAGAAGTGCTCATAGTCCACGTAGCCCGGGAACGGCGCCCCCTCCGCGCAGTAGCGGCAGGCCCGGTCCGGGGCCAGGCGCAGCTCCGTGAAGCGGGCCCGCAAGGCGTCGTAGTGGAGCATGCGCCCGACGAGGGGGTCGCCGAGGCCGAGCAGGATCTTGATCGCCTCCACCGCCTGCAGCAGGCCGATCACGCCCGGCAGCACCCCCAGCACGCCGGCCTCGGCGCAGGAGGGGGCGAACTGCGGCGGCGGCGGCTCCGGGTAGAGACAGCGGTAGCACGGACCGCGCCCCTCGGGACGGCGCGGCCAGAACACCGTCACCTGCCCCTCGAAGCGGTAGACGGCACCGTGCACGTCCGGGATCCCGAGGCGGACGCAGGCGTCGTTGACCAGGTAGCGGGTGGGGAAGTTGTCCGAGCCGTCCACCACCACGTCGTAGCCCGAGAGGATCTCCTCGACGTTGTCGCTGGTCAGGCGCACCGGATGGGGCACCACCTGCACCGACGGGTTGAGAGCGGTGAGGGCCTCGGCCGCGGAGGCCACCTTGGGCATGCCGACGCGGTCGTCCGCATGCAGGATCTGGCGCTGGAGGTTGGAGCGGTCCACCACGTCGTGGTCCACGATGCCCAGGGTTCCCACCCCGGCGGCGGCGAGGTAGAAGGCCGCCGGCGAGCCCAGCCCGCCCGCCCCCACCAGCAGCACGCGGCCGCCCAGGAGCCGGAGCTGCCCCGCCTCGCCCACCTCCGGCATCAAGAGGTGGCGCGCGTAGCGCTCGCGGGCGGCGGCGTCGAGCACCGGCGGGATCTCGAAGGGCAGGCCCTCGCTCTTCCACCGCGTGAAGCCGCCCGCCACCGAACGCACGTCCCGGTAGCCGAGCCGCATCAGGTCCTCGGCCGCGAAGAGCGAGCGGATCCCGCCCTCGCACAGGGTCAGCACCGGCCGGTCCGGATCCGGCGCCACCTCCTCGATGCGCAGCTCCAGGTAGCCGCGCCCCAGCCGCGCCGCGCCCGCGGGGCTGCCCTGCGCGACCTCGTCCGGCTCGCGCACGTCCACCAGCACCGCCCCCTGCCGCTCCACGAGGGCGAGCGCCTCCCGCGGCGTCACCTCCGGGATGCGGGCCCGCAGCTCCGCCAGCCTGCGCTCGGCGATCCGGCCGCCGCCGGTGCCCCCGGCCACCGCCGGGACGATGGCGAGCACCGCCCCGTCACGCACCGGCGCGGCCAGGTCCCGCACCCGCTCGCCGTCCACGAACAGGTTGACGAAGCTGCGCAGCCCGCCGGCCTCGTCCAGGAGGGCGGCGAGGATGCCGGGGTGGTGCTCGCCCAGGTCCGCCAGCACCTCGCCGACGGTGCCGCCGCGGGCGCTCACCTCGTCGGCGCCGCCGGTGTAGCCGCGCAGCGGCGTCGGGATGCGCACGGTCACGCTGCTCATGGCCTCACCTCCTCCTCCTCGAACGCCCGCCCCGCGCCGAGCCGCCACGAGCGCAGCTCGCCCGCCCCGGCCGCGGTGACGGCGACGATGACGTAGGACCACCCGGGCCAGGCCCGGGCCCGGTCCGTCTCCGAGGGCCGGGCGGGGTGGTCCGGGTGGCTGTGCCAGACCCCCACCACGGCCAGCCCCTCGGCCCGCGCCTCGGCGTCCGTGCGCAGGAAGTCCTCGGGATCCAGCTCGTAGCGGTCGCGCGCCCGCGCCCGGTCGAGGTTGGCCGCGCGCACCACGCGCACCACCTCGGTGCAGCCCCCGGCCTGCCGCCCCACGAGCAACCCGCAGGCCTCCTCGGGGTGGGCCCGGGCGGCCCACGCGGCGATGCGGGCACGGAGGTGCCCCGGCAGGCGAAGCACGCTCATGCCCATAGAGTGTAGTCAGGAATTGCGCCGGCGGGGACGGTCCCGCCGTCCCCGCCGGCGCGGCTCAGAAGCGGAAGCCGAGCTCGAAGGCGGCGCCGATCTCGTCGCTGTTGCCGGCCACCGCGAGGTCCGCGTGCACCGCGGCCTCGATGCCGAACCCCGCCGAGTAGACCGTCTCCTCCTCATCGCCCTCGGCGGCGAGGTTGTGGCGCACGCCGAGGCGGAGCTTGAGCACCGGCAGGTCCAGCTCGGCGCCCACCGCCAGGTACTGGGTCTTGCCGTCGAGGCCCAGGGGGTCGTTCTCGGTGAGGTCCAGGTCCGCGGCGATGTGGCCCCAGCGCCAGGAGCGGCCGATGCCGACGCGGGCCTGGGGCTCCACCGAGACCTGGTTGCCGCGCACGGTGGTGTAGTCGTGGGAGAGGAGATTGCGCACCACCAGCCCCACGCGCCAGTCCTCGCCCACGAACCCCAGCAGGCCCGCGTCGAGGTTGAAGTCCTCGAAGCTGCGCCGGCCCTCGTCGACGGTGAAGTCGGCGGTGTCGGCGTCGAGGCGGTAGTCGAAGGTCTCGACGCGCTGCAGCTTCGGGGTCAGGCCCACGGCCCAGCCCTTCTGCTCGCCCTGCAGCTTGCGCGCGACCGCCACCCCGGCCTCCACCACCACGGCGCCGCGGGCCTCCACCGCGGACTGGGGATCGAAGTCGCCGGAGATGAAGGACGGGGCGTCGGTGGGATCCCCGTCGGTGAGGTCCTTGAGCTCGTCGATGTCGGCGGCGGCGACCTCGATGACGCCGCCGCCTGCGGCAAGCCCCGCGGCGTAGACCGCGCCCCCCCACAGCCGGCCCGGGATCGCCACGGAGAAGGCGAGCCCGCCCTGGCCCTGCAGGGGCCGCCCACCGATCCGCTGCGTCCGCTCCAGCGTCTCCTGCGCCGCCGCCTGCACCTGCGACGCGTCGCCGCCCGCAAGCGCGGCATCGAGCCTGTCCACCGCGTCCTGCCAGTCGTCGAGGGCGTCGGCGAGCTCGTCGGGATCGGCCAGCCGCAGCCCCAGGCTCGGCGCCATGAGGCCGAAGTCGTCCTTCTCCCGCGCCGCCGCCATCAGCGCCGGGTTGAAGAAGGGCGCGTGCTCGGGCCGCGCCGTCGCCACCCCGGTCCCGCCCATGGCCATGGAGCGGGCGTCGAAGCTGACGAAGGGGCCGGCCTGCGCCGCCGCCGCAACGAGCACCCCCGCGAGGGCCGTCCCGCCCACGAACCTTCCGCGCATGTCCGCTCTCCTCTTCCGTGTGCCGTCTTCCCCGGCGTGCGCGGACGCACGCCCCCTTCCCCTGTTCGGCCGGTGGCGCGGGATCTTGAGGCTGCGGCTCAGAGCTTGCGGTAGATCTCCCCGCCCCCGGTGCGGAACTGCGCGGCCTTCTCCTCGAGACCCTCGCGCAGGGCCGCCTCGGGGTCCTCGAGGCCGCGCTCGCGGGCGTACTCGCGCACCTCCTGGGTGATCTTCATGGAGCAGAACTTGGGCCCGCACATGGAGCAGAAGTGGGCGACCTTGGCCGATTCCTTGGGCAGGGTCTCATCGTGGAAGGCGCGGGCGCGCTCGGGGTCGAGGCCGAGGTTGAACTGGTCCTCCCAGCGGAACTCGAACCGCGCCTTGGACAGCGCGTTGTCGCGCAGCTGCGCCGCCGGGTGGCCCTTGGCCAGATCGGCCGCGTGCGCGGCGATGCGGTAGGCGATGATGCCCTCGCGCACGTCGTCCCGGTCGGGCAACCCGAGGTGCTCCTTGGGGGTGACGTAGCAGAGCATGGCGGTGCCGTACCAGCCGATCATGGCCGCGCCGATGGCGGAGGCGATGTGGTCGTAGCCGGGGGCGATGTCGGTGACCAGCGGCCCGAGGGTGTAGAAGGGCGCCTCGTGGCAGGCCCCGAGCTCGCGCTCCATGTTCTCGCGGATGCGCTGCATGGGCACGTGCCCCGGCCCCTCGATCATGACCTGCACATCGTGCGCCCAGGCGATGCGGGTCAGCTCGCCCAGGGTCTCCAGCTCGGCGAACTGGGCCTCGTCGTTGGCGTCGGCGATGGAGCCCGGGCGCAGGCCGTCGCCGAGGGAGACGGCGACGTCGTAGGCGGCGAGGATCTCGCAGATCTCCTCGAAGTGGGTGTAGAGGAAGTTCTCCCGGTGGTGGGCGAGGCACCACTTGGCCATGATGGAGCCGCCGCGGGAGACGATCCCCGTGACCCGCCTCGCGGTGAGGGGGATGTGGGCGAGGCGGACGCCGGCGTGGATGGTGAAGTAGTCCACCCCCTGCTCGGCCTGCTCGATGAGGGTGTCGCGGAAGATCTCCCAGGTCAGCTCCTCGGCGCGCCCGTCCACCTTCTCCAGCGCCTGGTAGAGGGGCACGGTGCCGATGGGGACGGGGCTGTTGCGCAGGATCCACTCGCGGGTCTCGTGGATGTTGCGCCCGGTGGAGAGGTCCATCACGGTGTCGGCGCCCCAGCGGATGCCCCACACCATCTTCTCCACCTCCTCGCCGATGGAGGAGCCGAGCGCCGAGTTGCCGATGTTGGCGTTGATCTTCACGAGGAAGTTGCGCCCGATGATCATCGGCTCCAGCTCGGGGTGGTTGATGTTGGCGGGAATGATGGCGCGTCCCGCGGCCACCTCCTGGCGCACGAACTCGGGGGTCACCTCCTCGGGCAGGTTCGCCCCCATGGGCTCGCCCGGATGCACCGGCAGGCCGAGCTCCGCCACCTGGGCCCGCCGCAGGTTCTCGCGGATGGCGACGAACTCCATCTCGGGGGTGATGATCCCCCGGCGCGCGTAGTGCATCTGGGTCACCCGCGCCCCCGGCCGCGCCCGCCGCGGCCGCCGCGTGCCGGGGAAGCGCACCGGCGCAAGCGCCGGATCGGCCGCCCGCGCGCGCGCGTAGGCCGAGCTCGGCCCCGCCAGCACCTCGGTGTCGCCGCGCTCCTCGATCCAGGCCTCGCGCAGGGGCGGCAGCCCGCGGGTGAGGTCGATGGAGACCGCCGGATCCGTGTAGGGCCCCGAGGTGTCGTAGAGCCGGACGGGCGGGTTCTCGGCCGGGCCGAAGGCCGCCGCCGTGGGCGCCTGGGCGACCTCGCGAAACGGCACCCGCAGGTCCGGCCGGCTGCCGGTGATGTAGATCTTGCGCGCGTTGGGGAAGGGACGGACCACCTCCCGGCTCAGGCGCGCGGCCTCCCGCAGGAGCTTCTCGGCGGCGGCGTTCATGGTGCTCACCTCGGGCGGTGGGTCGTGGGGGACGCAGGAGGCGGGCCCGGGAGCTTCCCTACGCCGGCACGACCCGGATCAGGTTCCTGGGGTCTCTCTCAGCCCCGCGCCCGGCCGCGGGGCACCCCCAGCTCCCGCGGCAACTAAAACACACCGCCGCCCTCGGCGCAAGGCGGCCCGGATGCCGGTTTCGGTTGCGCATCAAGGGGAAAGGCCGTACCCTTGGGCGCCGCGTCGCGGTTGTGCGGAGGGGCTGCCATGGACCTCGAGCGGGCGCGCTACAACATGATCGAGCAGCAGGTCCGACCCTGGGAGGTGCTGGACCAGCGCGTGCTGGACACCCTGGCGAAGGTGCCGCGCGAGCACTTCGTCCCCGAGCCCTACCGCGCCCTCGCCTTCGCCGACGTGCAGATCCCGCTTCCCCACGGGCAGGTGATGATGCCGCCGAAGATGGAGGGCCGGCTGCTGCAGGCCCTGTCCCCGCAGCCGGACGAGCGGGTGCTGGAGGTGGGGACCGGCAGCGGCTTCCTCACCGCCTGCCTGGCGGCGCTGGCCGGCCACGTGTACACCGTGGAGATCTTCGAGGACCTGGCGGCGGAGGCCGCACGCCGGCTCGCCTCGCTGGGCATCGGCAACGTCACCGTGGAGACCGGGCAGGCGGCGGCGGGCTGGAGCGCCCACGCCCCCTACAACGTCATCGCCCTCACCGGGTCGGTGCCCGTGCTCGCCGAGCGCTTCCGCGAGGACCTGGCCGTGGGCGGGCGGCTGTTCGCCATCGTCGGCACCTCGCCGGTGATGGAGGCGATCCTGGTCACCCGCACCGGCCCCTCCGACTGGGTCACCGAGAGCCTGTTCGAGACCGACTTCCCGGCCCTCATCGACGCCCCGGCACCGCGCCGCTTCGTCTTCTGAGCCCGAGCGGCCGGGGGGATCCGCCGGATCCCGCGGCGAGACGCCGATGCCGGAGCGAAGAGGCGTGGCGGAACGGACCCCGAGCCCTGGATGCCGGGCGAGTATTTCAGGAGTTCAGAATATGCGGAGATTGATGCTTGCAGCCATGACCTGGGCCTTCCTCGCCGTCCCCGCCCGCGCCGAGGACCTGCTGGCGCTCTACCGCCAGGCGCTCGCCGGCGAACCCAGCCTCAAGCAGGCCGAGGCCGGCCTCGGGGCAAGCCGGGCCGCCGCCCGCCGCGCCCGCGGCGCGCTGCTGCCCGGCGTCGGGCTCGCCGCCGAGTACGCGCGCCAGCGCCAGGACTTCGACGGTACCCCGGAGGAGGAGTTCGACGAGTCGAGCATCGCCCTCAGCTTCACCCAGCCGCTCTTCCGGCGTGACCGGCGCATCGGCCTCGAGCAGGCGGGCACGGAGGTGGCCCGCGCCGAGGCCGAGCTCGCGCGCGCCCGCCAGGAGCTCATGGTGCGGGTGGCCGAGCGCTACTTCGGGGTCCTCGCCGCCGAGGACGATCTGGAGCTCGCCGTGGCCGAGAAGAAGGCCATCGCCCGCCAGCTCGAGCAGGCCCGGCAGCGCTTCGAGGTGGGGCTGATCGCCATTACCGACGTGCACGAGGCCCAGGCGCGCTTCGACCAGGCGGTGGCCGGCGAGATCGTCGCCCGCAACCGCCTCGACGCCGCCCGCGAGGCGCTGGTGGAGGTGACCGGCCCCTACCGCGGCCCGCTGCGCCGGCCCGCCGAGACGATGCCGCTGCTGCCGCCCGACCCGGACGACCCCGAGCGCTGGGCGGAGACGGCGCTCGCCCGCAACCGCGGCCTCGAAGCCCTGCGCCACGCCGTCGCCGTGGCCGAGGCCGAGGTGCGCAAGGCCCGCGCCGCGCGCCTGCCCGCGGTGGATCTCACCGCGAGCGTCAGCCGCCTCGACACCGGCGGCTTCTTCGGCCGCACCGGCGAGACCGGCTCCATCGGCATCCAGCTCACCATGCCCATCTACCAGGGCGGCCAGATCCCGGCCGGCATCGAGGAGGCGGCCCAGCGCCTCGCGGCGGTGCGCCAGCAGCTCGAGGCCGCCCGCCGCCAGGTGGCGCGCGCGGCCCGCGACGCCTACCGCGGCGTGGTGGCCTCGGTCAGCCAGGTCAAGGCGCTGGCCCAGGCGGTGGTCTCCAGCGAGAGCGCCCTCGAGGCCACCGAGGCCGGCTTCGAGGTGGGCACCCGCACCGTCGTCGACGTGCTCAACGCCCAGCGCGAGCTCTTCCGCGCCCGCCGCGACTACCGCCGGGCCCGCTACGACTATCTCCTCAACCGGCTGCGCCTCGCCCTCGCCGCCGGCACCCTGGACGAGGAGGTGCTGGGCGGGATCAGCCGGCTGCTACAGCGCTGAGCGCCGCGGCGGGGATCAGACGCCGTCGCGGATGCGGATCACGCCCCGCAGCAGCAGCAGGTCCTCGGCCACCGGGAGGTCGAAGCCGGTGCGGATGCCGCCGCGGTCGTCGAGGATCAGCTGGTCGAGATAGCGCGCGCAGGGACGCGGCGTCGGCCACAGGGACACGATGGCCTGCGTGATGCGCGGGAAGCGCTCCTCGATCCCGCCCTCCGGCGGCGGCGACCACCATTCCTCCCAGCCCGGCAGGCGGATGTTGAAGCGCTGGCGGAAGGCGGCCGCGGCCTCCTCGAAGGCCTCCCGCAGCCCCTCCTGGCGATAGATCCGGAGCAGGGTCAGCCACGGCGCCGGGTCGCCCTCGTGGCTGCCCCCCTCCCGCACGGTGCGCTCGAGCAGGGCGATGGCCTCCTCCGGGCGGCGAAGGAGGAGGAGGAACTCCGCCCGCACGAGGATGTTGCTGACCTCGGGATCGAGGCCGGCCACGCCCTGCCCGGCGGGAAGGTCGCGGATCTCCATCCCCGCAGGCTCCGCCCGCCCGCCGTCCGCGCCGTCCGCGCCGTCCGCGCCGTCCGCGCCGTCCGCGCCGTCCGCGGGCGGCGCGGGCGGCACCGCCTCCTCGACCCGATCCAGGGCCGCCAGCGGATCGGGCGGTTCGGGCCCGGCGGCCTGCCCGTGGGCGTCCCGCACCGCGCCGTCCACCGCGGGCGGCATCACCGCCGGCACCGGCGCCAGCCCCTCGGCCGCGGTCTCGACCGCCTCGGCCCGCCGGCGGAAGAGGTACATGAGCCCGCTGCCCGCCACCAGCACCACGAGCCCGAGGATCCACCACGCCGTCTCGCCCGCGTCGCCGGCGCCACCCACCGGCGCCGGCCCGGCCACCGCGACCCCCGCCACGGGCGGGGGCGCCGGCGGCTCCAAGACCCCGCTGCGCGCCAGCGCCTCCAGGGCCCGGTTGAGACGATCGAGCTCCCGCTCGAGGCTCGCGATGCGCGCCTTCAGGGCCTCGTTCTCGGCGACGTAGGCCTCCGTGGCCAGGAGGAGCTGCTGCGCGCGCGCCTCGACCCCGTCGCGCCGCCTGGGCCCGCCCTCCTGCGACGCCGTCGCAAGCTCCAGCCGATAGCCGCCCTCCGGCGGCCGCTCAGGCGCCGGCTCGGGCCGCGGACGGGCCGGTGCGGCGGGGGATGCGGGCGCCCGATCCCCGGCGGCGGCAACACCCGGCCGCTCGCGGGCGGGGCGCAGCACCACCGCCGGATCCGGGATCCGCAGCCTCACCCCGGCGGGGAGACGGTCGGGGTTGCGCTCGGGGAAGACCGACGGATTGGCCTCCATGATGGCCTGCACGAAGCGCCACCGCGCCGCCCCCGGCTCGTCCACGTAGCGGGCGGCGATGCGCAGCAGCGTATCCCCCGGGCGCACCGTCCAGGCCGAGGCCGCGGCCTGGCGCGTGCGCGCCGAGCGCGGCGCGGTCTGGGTCCGCGGCCGCTCGGCGCGCGCGAGCGCCGGCGCCAGCGCCCGCGGCAGGGGCGGATCCAGCAGCACCGTATACTCGCGCACGACCCGCGCCTCGCCGGGGCAGGCGAGCCCGAGGGCGAAGACGAGCACCGGCTCGCGCACGCTCTCGCGCGAGCGCACGGCCACGGCACCGCCTTCCAGCGCGGCGGCCAGCGCCGGGGCCGCGGCGGGGACCGGTGCCCGCACCGGCCGCACCTCCACCTCGCACCCGGCCGCCTGCGCCCCCAGCACCGGCACCCGCACGTGGAGCGGCTCGCCGAGCCGGGACCGCACCTCCGCCGGACCGAGGCCCACCGCGCCCGCGGCACCCGCCGCCAGGGCGAGCACGAGCGCCCCCGGGCGCACCGCCCGGGCGCGGGGGACAGGAGCAGACCGCGGGGACAAGCGCACCCTCCCTGCCTACAATGGGGCGGCACCGGCGCCGCTCCATCCCTACAGATCGGCCGGGACAAGATATCAATTAAGCCGATGCAGCGCACCACGCGCCCGCCCCCCTCCTACCCCTGGCTCCTGCGGGCCCTCGCGCCCGTGCTCGCGGGCTATACCGCCTGGCGGGCCGGCCGCCGCGCGGGCCCGCGCTATCTCCGCGAGCGCCTCGGCCTCGTCCCCCCCACCGCGCCCGGTGCGGTGTGGGTCCATGCCGCCTCGGTGGGGGAGGTGGTGACGGCGCGGCCGCTGCTTGCGGCGCTGGCCGCGGGCGGCCGCCGCATCGTCCTCACCACCCACACCGAGACCGGCGCCGCGGTGGCCGCCCGCGCCGGGATCCCGGGGCTTGCGCACCGCTACCTGCCCCTCGACCTGCCGGGTGCGGTCGGACGCTTCCTCGACCGCACCCGCCCGGCCTGCGGCCTCGTGGTGGAGACCGAGCTCTGGCCGACGCTCCTCACCGCCGCCGCCAGGCGCGGGATCCCCGTGGCCATCGTCAACGGCCGCGTCTCCCATCGCTCCCTCCGGGGCGGCCGCTACCACCGCCGCCTCGCCGCCGCCGCCCTCGGCGCCGTCACCGCGGTGCTCGCGCGCTCGGCGGCGGACGCCGAAGGGTTCCGCACCCTCGGCGCCCCGCCCGAGCGCGTGCGCGTGATCGGCAATCTCAAGTTCGCGCCGCCGCCGCAGGCGGCGGCGCCGGCGCGGCCGCTGCCCGGCCCCTTCGTGCTCGCGGCCTCCACCCACGAGGACGAGGAGCGGCGCATCGGCGCGCTGTGGGCCGGGCGCCGCCGCGGACAGGCGCTGGTGATCGCGCCCCGCCATCCCGAGCGGGCCGGTGCCGTGGCCGCCGCCCTCGCCGCCCTCGGGCTCGCGGTGCGCCGGCGCAGCCGGGGCGAGACCGTCGCGGGCGGGGCGCGCGAGGTCTTTCTCCTCGACACCGTGGGCGAGCTCGAGCCCTACCTCGCCCACGCCGAGGTGGTGATCATGGGGGGGTCGTTCGTCCCCCGCGGCGGCCACAACCTGCTCGAGCCCGCGCGGCACGGCCGCGCCGTCGTCGTCGGCCCGCACATGGAGAACTTCGCCGAAGAGACGGACCGGCTGCTCGCGGCCGAGGCGATCGTGCGGGTGGCGGACGAGGCCGCCCTCGGCCCGGTCCTCGATGCCCTGCTCGCCGACGAGGCGCGGCGCCGCGCCCTCGGCCGCCGCGCCCGCGCGGTGCTGGAGGCCGAGGCCGACGTGGTCGCCCGCTACCTCGACGCCCTCGCCGACTGCGGCGTGCTCCCCGCCCGGTAGCCCGCGAGCAGCGCCGACCAGGCGCCCTCGTCGAAGGCGAAGCCCGGGTCCTGCGCCGCGAGCTTGCGCAGCGAGCGGTGCAGCCGCGCGAGATTGGCCTCCGTCCAGGCCCCGGGCGCGCGGATGCGGCCGCGGTCCAGGTCCACCAGATGGACCCCGGCGGGGGCAAGCAGCACGTTGTGGGCGTTGAGGTCGGCGTGGTCCACGCCGGCGGCGTGGAAGCGGGCGATGCACGCCCCCACCGCGGCCCAGGTCCCGGCCTCCAGCGGCCCGCGGGCGAGGCGGGCGGCGAGGCTCAGCGCGCCCGGCAGGTACTCGGTGAGGAGATCGGCGCGGTAGCGCAACCCCCGGCGCACCACCCGCGCCGCCACCGGCCGCGGCACCGCAAGCCCCAGGGCCGCAAGCCGCGCAAGGAGATGCCACTCCCGCCACGGGCGCGAGCGCGCAAGCCCCGTCCACAGGTAGCCGTCGCCGGTGAGCGGCGCAAGCACCCCGCCGCGCCGGTAGTGGCGCAGGACGCATGCGGTGCCGCCGATGCGGACCACCCACGCGGTGCCCCGCCCGCGCAGGCGCGCCTGCACGCGCCCGCGCGCGCCGAGCACGGCGGGCTCGAACCAAGCCGTCTCCGGCTCCTCCCCGCGGGAGGCATCGTATAGGATGTACGCCCCTTCCAGGCGCCGGACCCGAGGCTCGATCACGTGCACCCACCGCAGCAGGGAAGAGTCGCCGCCACCTGGACGGCGGCGGATGCCGAGTCTACCACCGACGCCCGCGCGGGGCGGCTCGCGCCCGCCCTCGCCGCGCTGCGGCTCGCCCTCCTCCTCGCCGCGCTGGGCCTTGCCGGACGCATCCTCTTCCTCGCCGCCCACGCCGGCACCCTGGGCCTCGGCGCCGGCGAGGTGGTGAGGCCGCTGCTCGTCGGGCTGCGCTTCGACCTCGCGGTGGCCGGATTCCTGACCCTGCTCGCGGCCTGGGGGGGCTATCTCGGGCAGCGGCTCCTGGGGCGCGACCCGCGCGCGGTCCTCGCCGCCCTGGGTGGGGCCGCGGCCGCGCTCGTTGCCGGGCTGCAGGTGGGCGATCTCCTCTACTACGGCGAGGCCGGACGCCACCTGGGCTACGAGATCCGCGATCTCGCCCGCAGCCTCGGCGACGTGCTGCGCACCGGGTGGACGCGGGCCCCGCTGTGGATGCTCGCCGCGCCGCTGCTCGCGGCGCTCCCGGCCTGGCTCGCGTGGCGGGCGCTGCGCCCGCGGCGGCCCGCGCCGCGCGGGCGCGGCCTGTGGCCGGAGCTGTGCCTCGCCGCGGTCACCGTCGCCGGCGTGATCGCCGCCCGCGGCGGGCTGCAGCCGATCCCGCTCATGCCCCTCGACGCCCGCTCCGCCGGCGACGCGGCGCAGGCCACGGTGGCCCTCAACGGCGCCTTCAACGCCCTCTACTACGGCATCGGCGGGCGCCACCTGCGCCCCGTGCCGGTGCCGTTCCCGGACGCGGAGGCGCGCCGGATCACCGCCGCCCTCTACCCGCCGGCGGGGCCGCACCCGGCGACGCCGGTGCGTCCCAATATCGTCGTCGTCCTGCTCGAGTCGTGGTCGGCGCGCTTCATGAGCGCCTACGGCTACCCGGCGCCGACCACGCCGGAGTTCGCCGCCCTGCGCGCGCGCGCCCTCACGGTCCCGGCCATGCTCGCCGGCGGCCACCGCACCACCGAGGGCATGTTCGCGGTCTTCTGCGGCGCCCAGAACCCCCTCGGCCAGACCGTGGCGCGGACCAGCTACGAGCACCTGCCCTACCGCTGCCTGCCCCACGTGCTCGCCGGGCTCGGCTACCGCAGCGCCTTCTTCCAGGGGACCCACCGCAACACCTCCGGGGTGGGCAGCTTCGCCCTCGCCGTCGGCTTCGCCGAGAGCTATGGGCGCGAGGAGCTGCCGCCGCCGCGCATCCCCCCCAACGACTGGGGACTGCACGATCCCGACATCTACCGCGCCGCGCTGGAGTGGATGGAGCGGGCGCCGCGCCCCTTCCTCGTCGGCATCAACACCAACACCACCCACGACATCCGCCTCCCCCCGGGGCGCGCGCCCCGCTTCGGGACGGCCTCGGTGCAGGCGCGCTATCTCGACGTCCTGGCCTACGCCGACGAGGCCCTCGGCGCCTTCGTCCGCTCCCTCGAGGCCCGTCGTGCCGCGCTCGGGCCCACGGTGCTGGTGCTGGTGGCGGACCACACCGGCGGCCTGCCGGTGGATCCGTTCTCCCGCTACCACGTCCCCTTCGCCCTCGTCGCCCCCGGCCTGGTGGCACCCGGCACGGTCCGGCGCCCGGCCTCCCAGCGCGACATCCCGGTCACCCTGCTCGACCTCCTGGGGCTGCCCCCGGTGGGACTCATGAGCGGGAAGTCGCTGCTGCGCGCCGACGAGCCGCCGTACTTCGCCGACTACTACCACGCCGGCGCCCTCGGCTGGTGGGAGGGCGAGGGGCTGGTGGAGGTGCCCCTCGCCTCCGCCGCCCCGCCGCGCTGTCTGCGCCTTGCGGGCGCGCCGCTGCGGCCCCGCCCCGCCGCCTGCGGCGCGGAGGCGGGGGCGCTTCGCCGCCGCGCCCTCGCCTTCACCCGCTTCAGCCAGCAGGCGCTTCTGCAGGGGCGCACGGAGGCCTTCGCCCGGCTGCGCGGGGCGGCCGCCCCATGAGCCGCACCGCCCTGCCGCTCGCTGCACCGCCGCGCGCCCTGTGCGTGCTGCGCCTCTCCGCCCTCGGCGACGTCTGCCACACCCTCGCGGTGGTGCGCACCCTGCAGCGGCACTGGCCCGGGACCCGCATCACCTGGATCATCGGGCGCACGGAGGCGGGCCTGGTGGGCGACATCCCGGAGATCGAGTTCGTGGTCGTCGACAAGGCCGCAGGCCCCCTCGCCGCCGCGCGCGCCCTCGCCCGCACCCTGCGCGGCCGCCGCTTCGACGTGCTGCTGCACATGCAGGCGGCGCTGCGCGCGAGCCTCCTCGCGCGCGTGGTCCAGGCCCCGGTCCGGCTCGGCTTCGACCGCCCCCGCGCGAAAGATCTCCAGTGGCTCTTCACCAACGCGCGCATCGAGGGTCCCCATCGCGAGCACGTCCTCGACGGGCTGTTCCGCTTCGCGGAGGCCCTGGGCGTGCGCGGGCGCGATCTGCGCTGGGACATCCCCATCCCTCCCGCCGCCCGCGAGCGCGCGCGCAGGGCCACCGCCGGCCTCGGCCCCTACCTCGTCATCAGCCCCTGCTCGCGCTGGGCCTACCGCAACTGGCTCCCCGAGCGCTACGCCGCCGTCGCCCGCCACGCCCTGCGCCGCGGGCTGGGCGTGGTGATCACCGGGGGGGCGAGTGCCGCCGAGCGCGCCCACGCCGCGGCCATCCTCGAGGGCACCGGCGGGCGCGCCGTGGACCTCACGGGCCGCACCGACCTCAAGACCCTGCTGGCGCTGCTGGAGGGGGCGGTGGCGGTGGTCTCGCCGGACTCCGGCCCCGCGCACTTCGGCACCGCCGTCGGCACCCCCGTCCTCGGCCTCTACGCCGCCACCAACCCCGACCGCGCCCGTCCCTACCTCAGCGCGCGCTGGACCGTGAACCGCTACCCCGAGGCGGTGCGCCGCCTCCTCGGCAAGGACCCCGAGCGCGTGCGCTGGGGCACGCGGGTGCGCGACCCCCGCGCCATGGCGCTGATCCCGGTCGAGGCGGTGTGCGAGCGCCTCGACGCCCTGCTCGGTGCGCGCGCCTGACGCCTTGCCGCGGCGGCGCCGACCTGTCCATACTGGACCCCGGGAGGCACGCGGGAGGACCGGCATGAGCGGGGAAGGACGGGAACCGGACCGGCTCGGCACCGCCTACCACCGCATGGTGGAGCGGGTCCGGGGGATGCTGGAGCGCGCCGAGCACGAGACGGCGCCGACCCTGCGCCAGCTCCTCGAGCGGGCCAAGGAGCGCGCGGTGGAGCTGGGCGAGCTGACGCGGGAGGAGGCCGAGGAGCTCGCCGACTACGTCCGCCGCGATCTCCAGCACGCCGCCCGCTACGTCGCCGAGACCGGCCGCGGGCTCGCCGACTGGCTGCGCTTCGACCTCCAGTACCTGGAGGAGCGCCTGGCCGAGATGCTGCCGCTGGTGGTGGACCGCACCCGCCTGGAGCTCGAGCGCCTCGCCGAGCAGGCGCGCGAGGCCACCGTCTGGCACACGGGCGAGGTGACCGGCCCCGGCACCCTCGTCTGCACCGCCTGCGGCGAGACCCTGCAGTTCCGCCGCGCGGGCCGCATCCCGCCCTGCCCGCGCTGCCACGGCACCCGCTTCCGGCGCCCCGACGACGAGGACGGCGTCGAGGCCGACGGCGGCTGAGCGTCGCTCACCCCCCCGCCCCGGCGGCCGTGCCCGGCGGCTGCGCGGGCGCCCCGTCGCCCGGACGCAGGCGGTCGTAGACCTCGCGGTAGCGGGCGACGCAGCGCGCCCAGCTGCGCTCGGTCTCCACGAAGCGGCGCCCGGCCCGACGCATGGCCTCGGCCTGCGCCGCGGGCATGCGCAGCAGGTCCACCACCGCCTCCGCCAGCGCCGCGGGCGAGTCGGGGGCGAAGAGCCGCCCCGTCTCGCCGTCGCGGATGAGCTCGCGGTGGCCGCCCACCGCCGAGGCCGCCACCAGCCGCCCATGGGCCATGGCCTCGAGGGGCTTGAGAGGGGTCACCAGCTCGGTCAGACGCATGGAGCGGCGGGGATAGACGAAGAGCTCCACGAGATCGTAGTAGGCGCTCACCTCGTGGTGGGGCACACGGCCGACGAGGGTCACGTGGGGCGCGACGTCGGCGCGCGTGGCGCGCTCGCGCAGCCGCTCCGCCTGCGGCCCGCCGCCCACCAGCAGCAGGTGCGCCTGCGGCACCCGGGCGACGATGCGCGGGAGCGCATCGAGCAGCAGGTCCAGCCCCTCGTAGGCGTAGAACGAGCCGATGAAGCCCAGCACCCGCCGCCCCTCGAGGCCGTGCCGGGCCGCCAGCTCCGCCCGGCGCTCGGCGAGGCCCGGCTGGAAGCGCACCGCGTCCACGGCGTTGGGCACCACGGTGACCCGCTCGGCGGGGATGCCGCGCGCGACGATGTCGGCGCGCAGGCCCTCGCAGATGCAGGTCACGGCGTCGGCTCCGCGCAGCACGTGCGTCTCCAGCGCCCGCGTGGCGCGGTAGCGGGGCCCCCAGGGGGTGGCGGTGCCGTGATCCACGGCGGCATCCTCCCAGAACGCCCGCACCTCGTAGACCAGCGGGATGCGGTGCCGGCGCGCCACGCGGAGCGCGGCGAGGCCGTTGAGGGCCGGCGAGTGGGCGTGGAGGATGTCGGGCGGCCCCTGCTCGGCGAGGAGGCGCTCGATGCGCCGCTCGAGGGCGTCCACCACCGCCAGCTCGCGCAGCACCGGGAGCCGCGCCGCGAGGCCCCGCGGCGTCGGGGTGCGGTGGAAGCGCAGCCCGTCCACCGTCTCCTCGCGCTGCGCCGGATCCGGATGCTTGGGGCTGGTGACGTGCACCGTGTCCCAGCCCATGCGCCGCTGGTGCACGAGGATCTCGCGGCTGCGGAAGGTGTAGCCGCTCTGCACCGGCAGCGAGTGGTCGAAGACGTGCAGGATGCGCACCCGTCCTCCCTCCTCAGCCTGCGGCCGCCGCCGCGCGGGGCCGCGCGAGCGCGGCCTCGAACGCCGCCACCACCTCCGCCGCCACCGTGCGCCAGGTGCGCCGCCCCCCGTGCGCGGCGATGGCGGCCCGGTCCCAGCGGCGGCGAAGCCCGGCGGCCAGCGCGCGGCCCAGGGCCTCGCCGTCGCCCGGGGGAACCACGATGCCGAGGCCGGGGCGATCCACCTGCTCGCGGTTGCCGCCGACGTCGGTGACCACCGCCGGGGTGCCGCAGGCGAGGCTCTCGGCGATGGCGTTGGCCCAGCCCTCGTTGGCGCTGGCGAGGACGAAGAGGTCGGCGGCGCCGTAGTAGAGGGGCAGGCGCTCCGGCGGCTGCGGCCCCTCGAAGCGCACGCGGCCCTCCAGCCCGAGGGCGCGCACCCGCCGCTCCAGGGCGGCCCGATGATCCCCCTCCGCGGAGCCGCCCCCCACCACCACGTAGCGGAGCCCGGGCACCGCCTCCGCCAGCGCCGGCAGCGTCTCGATCACGTGCTGCACCCCCTTGCGCGGCACCAGCCCGCCCACGGTGAGCAGTACCCGCGCCTCCTCCTCCAGGCCCAGGGCGCGCCGGCAGGCGGCGCGGGGCAGCGGGCGGAAGCGGCCGTCGTCGATCCCGTTGGGGATGACATGGACCCCCGCGGGGTCGCAGCCGTGGGCGAGGGCGAGCTCGGCCAGGGAGCGGCTCACCGCGATCACCGCCGCGGCGTCGCGCCAGGTCGCCGCCAGCTCCTCCCGCCGCGCCGGGTCGCGGACGTGGCCCACCTCGGTGCCCCGCAGCGTGACGGTGTAGGGCACGCCGAGGGCGGCGGCGAGGCGGCGCACCGCGGCCCCGTCGGGCCAGGTGAAGTGGGCGTCCAGGAGCTCGAAGGGGAAGGCGCGCCGCAGCCGCGCCAGGTGCGGCAGCAACGAGCGGGCGTAGAGGGCGGTCTCGAGGCCCTTGAGGACACCGGGCGGGGAGAGCCGCCGCGGCCTGGCCACCGGCGGCGTCTCGCCGGGGCCGTCCACCGCCCGCTGCGGCCGGAAGCCCGGGCGCACGAGGCGCAGCAGCGGGTCCAGCGGCGACCACGGCACCGGCGCCACCACCCGCAGCGCCACCAGGGCCGCCACATGGCGCACGCGCTCGCGGATGAACAGCCCCGCCAGCGGCACCCCGGGGCCGGGGTAGAGGCTGCTGACCGTGACCACCCTCACCCGGTGCGGCCCCGCGCGGGCGGCACCGCCGCGGCGCCCGCCTGGCGGCGCAGGAAGCCCTCGAACATGAGCAGCGACCAGAGCGCGGCGCTGTGGTCGCGCAGCCCCGCCTGGTGCTGCTCCACCAGCCGGCGCAGGAAGTCCATGTCGAAGATGCCGGCATCGGCCATGACCTCGCCCAGCACCGCCTCGCGCACGCGCCGGCGCAGCGGGCCGCGGAACCAGCGCGCCAGCGGCACCGCGAAGCCCATCTTGGGACGGTAGAGGATCTCCCGCGGCAGCAGCGGCTCCATCGCCCGCTTGAGCAGGTACTTGCCCTCGCGCCCGCGCAGCTTGAGCGACTCCGGCAGGCCCGAGATCCACGCCACCAGCTCGTGGTCCAGCAGCGGCACGCGCACCTCCAGGGCGTGGGCCATGCTGGCGCGGTCCACCTTGGTGAGGATGTCGCCCACGAGATAGGTCTTGAGATCCAGGTACTGGACCAGCGAGAGCGGGCTTCGCACCGGGGCGCGCGCGGCGTGCGCCTCGAGCACCTCCACCGCCCGGAACCCCCCCAGGGCGCGGCGGAAGCCCTCGCTCCAGAGCCGCGCCCGCAGCGGATCGCCCAGCACCGAGACGCTGTGGAAATAGCCCTCCACCGCGTCGCGCGCCAGCGACTCCAGGGTCGCCTTGGCGCGCAGCACCTTGGGCGCCCAGTCCATCTTGGGGTAGATCCGCCCGAGGAGGCCGAAGAGCGGGCGGCGCAGCGCCAGCGGCAGCCGCGCCCGCAGCCGCTCCTCGTAGACGTGCCAGCGGTAGCGGCGGTAGCCGGCGAGGTTCTCGTCGCCGCCGTCGCCCGAGAGCGCCACCGTGACGCGCTCGCGCGCCAGCTCGCAGACGCGGTAGGTGGGCATCGCCGAGCTGTCGGCATAGGGCTCGTCGTAGACCTCCACCAGGCGGTCGACGAGATCGAAGTCGTCGGGGTCCACCTGGCGCACGCGGTGGTCGGTGCGGTAGCGCTCGGCGACCCGCGCCGCGTAGGCGGCCTCGTTGAAGGCCGGATCGCCGAAGGAGATGGAGCAGGTGTTGACGGGGCCGTCCACGAGCCCGGCCATGGTCGCCACCACGGTGCTGGAGTCCACCCCGCCGGAGAGGAAGGCGCCCAGCGGCACCTCGGCCACGAGACGGATCCGCACCGCCTCGCGGATGCGCTCCACCAGCTCCGCCGCCGCCTCGGCCTCGTCCATGGGGCCATGGGGGACGAAGGGGACGTCCCAGTAGGGCGCCGGCGCCGGCAGCGGGCGGCCCCGGCGCACCGTGAGGGTGTGGCCGGGCGGGAGCTTGAGGACGCCCTCGTGGATGGTGTGCGGCTCCGGCACGTAGCCGTAGGCGAAGTAGCTCTCCACCGCGCGCGGATCCAGCGTCCGCGGCAGCGCCGGATGCAGCGCCAGGGCCTTGAGCTCGGAGGCGACGGCGAGCCAGCCGTCGGCCAGCGCGGCGTAGAAGAGCGGCTTGATCCCGAGGCGGTCGCGGGCGAGGAAGAGGGTCTGCGTCCGCCCGTCCCAGAGGGCGAAGGCGAACATGCCGCGGAAGCGCTCCACGCAGCGCTCGCCCCACGCCTCCCAGGCGTGGACGATGACCTCGGTGTCGCAGCGGGTGCGGAAGCGGTGCCCGAGGGCCTCCAGCTCCGCCATGAGCTCGGCGAAGTTGTAGATCTCGCCGTTGTAGGCGACCCAGACGCGGCCGTCCTCGTTGGCGAGCGGCTGGGTGCCGCCGGCGAGATCGATGATGGCGAGGCGGCGGTGGCCGAGCCCCACCCCCGGCTCGCAGTGCAGGCCCTCGCCGTCGGGGCCGCGGTGGGCCAGGCGGCGGGTCATGCGGGCGAGCAGCACCTGGTCCACCGGGCGCCGGTCGCGCAGGTCGAAGAGGGCGGTCAGGCCGCACACCGCAGCGCCCTCAGCCGGCCAGCGCGAGCCCGCGCCGCGCCAGCAGGCCCGCATAGAGGCGGTCGTAGGCCTGCACCATGGCCTCGATGCCGAAGCGGTGCTCGGTCATGCGCCGGGCGATGGCCCCGTGGATGCGTCGCAGCACGGGGTCGCGCACGTAGGCGGCGATGGCGTCGGCGAGGGCGATCTCGTCGCCCGGCGGCACCAGCGCCCCCGCGGCCCGGTCCGCCACCAGCTCGCGGTTGCCGCCCACCGCGGTGGCCACCACCGGCACGCCGCAGGCCATGGCCTCGAGCACCGTGTTGCAGACCCCTTCCGCCAGCGAGGGCAGGACGAAGAGGTGGAAGCGGCGCATGAGCTCGGGGATGTCGTCGCGGCGGCCCGGCAGCCAGGCCGCCCCGTCGGCGCCCGCCTCCCGCAGCAGCCGCTCGGCCTCCGTCCGCAGCGGGCCGTCCCCCACCATCACCAGGCGCAGCCGCCGGCCGAGCTCGGCATCGGCGGCGCGCAGGTGGAGAAAGGCGCGGACGAGCCCGAGGGGGTTCTTCACCGCCTCCATCCGCCCCACCCAGCCGACGACGAAGGCCCCCGCCCAGTCGCGGTCGGCCGGCAGCGCCGCCACCGGCCCCTGGGGCGAGAAGCGCTCGAGATCGACGCCGTTGTAGATCTGCTCCACCGCATCCTCGGGCAGCCCCACCACGTCGTGCAGATAGGCGCGGATCTGCAGCGAGAGGGCGACGTGGCGGTGCACCAGGAGGCTCACCCAGCGGCGCAGCCGCGCGTAGCGCCGCCCGTCGAGATCGTGCACGTCCCAGCCGTGCTCGCCGTGGACGCGGCAGGGCACGCCGGCGAGGAAGGCCGGGATCTGCGCCTCCAGGGTGGCCACGTTGCGGGTGTGGACGAGGGCCGGGCGCAGGGTGCGGAAGAGCCGCCACAGCCTGCGGTAGAGCCCCCAGTCCTGGCCCTCGCGCTTGCCGAGGGCGTGGAAGGCGACGTCGTCGCGCCGGATGCGCCGGCGGAACTCCGTCACCTCCGTCAGCGCCACCACGGCGTGGCGGTAGCGCGCCCGCGGCAGGCGGTTGATGAGATTGACGACCCCGTTCTCCAGCCCGCCGACGTCGAAGCGGTAGACCACGTGCACGATGAGCGGCGCCGCCTCGCCGCCCTCCCCCGCCACCGGCCGCACCGCCGCATCCATGCCCGACCTCCTCAGCGTCCCGCTTCCCGCAGCACCGGGGCGGCCGCGCGCAGGAACTGCGCCAGGACCTCACGCGCCGCCGCCGGATCCTCCTCGAAGGGCGCGTAGACCACCACCCCCACGGCCGAGCCGTCGCCGTGCAGGATCTTGGCCGCCACCTCGGCCAGCTTGCCCACGTAGGGGCTCGTGGTCTCGACGCCGCCGATCCGGTCCCAGGACCAGGCCACGAGCCCCGTGGCGGCCGAACGCAGCACCGCCTCGCGCACCCGCCCGGGCGGCACCGGGACCGCGACCTGCGCCGCGGCGGTCTGCCGCCAGACCGGGTCCTTCTGCACCACCATCACGTTCTGGGAGTTGACGAGCTCGTGGTCCTGGCGCTGATCCGCATAGTAGGCGAGGTAGACGCCCACGACACGACCGGCGGCATCGCGGTAGGTGCGCTGCAGCTCGGCGTCGGTGCCGAGATAGCGCGGCCGCCACGCCGCAGGCCCGCCCTCCGCCGCGGTCCAGGGGCCGATGGCCGCCGGCAGCGCGAGGCGGGCCGAGGCGGCGGCGTCGATGCGCGCCTGCACGGCGGCGGCAAGCCCCGGCCCCAGCCCCGCCACCGCCACCGCCGCGAGCACCAGCGCCGGGCGCACGCGCCCCGCGCCCCCGGGCGCCTGCGGCGCCTGCTCGGGCGGGCGCTCGTCCTCGCGCCAGAAGCCGCCGATCCAGAACATGAGCCCGATCACCAGGCCGAAGAACACCCAGCCGTAGATGATGTGGTCGACGCCAAGGGCCAGGCGCATGTCGCTCAGGTGCGCGATCATCACGATCATGTAGGCCCGCAGCCCGTTGGCGACGATGGGCGTGACCACCGAGGCCGCGATGAAGAGCAGACGGCGGCGCAGGCTGGTGTAGGTGAGATAGGCGTAGAGGGTGCCGAGGGCGGTGGAGGCGATGAGGTAGCGCACGCCGCTGCAGCCCTCCACGACCGACCAGTCGCCGCTGGGGATGGAGAAGAACAGCCCCTCGCGGTAGACCGGGATCCCGGTCAGGCGCAGCAGCGCCACCGTGAAGTCGGCGGTGAACTCCATCAGCGGCGGCACCAGCGCCTCCCCCACCGGGACCATGAAGAACAGGTAGGCGAGGGGGAAGGCGACGGCCCGGGCCACCGCGGCGCCCAGCACCGCCGTCACCGCCGCCGGGATCATGGCCACGAAGGCGAGCTGCTCCGCCACCAGCACCCCGCCGACCCGGGCCACGAGCCAGACCAGCGCCAGCACCGCAAGCACCGCCAGCGCCCGCGGCTCGCCGCGCGGCGCCATGGCGGCAAGGTGCCGGCGCCGCCGCCAGACCAGATAGAGGCTGATGGGCAGGATCACGAAGCCGTGGGCGAAGGTGTCGGAGCGCCACCAGATCGCCGCCATGGAGGCGACGGTGCCGGCGTACAGCAGGGCCAGGGCGAGCAGCGCCGCCGCCGCCAGCGCCAGCGCCCGCCGCCAGGCGGCGGGTGCGGCCGGCACCGCCCACGCCGGCGCGCTCACGCCGTGGCCTCCCGCGACGCCGCCGGGGCGCCGTCGAGCCCCAGCGCCTCGTCCAGCACCGCCAGCGCCTCGTCCCAGCCGTAGCGCGCGCGGACGAAGGCCCGCGCCCGCCGCCCCTGGCCGCCGTCGTCCCCGGCCACGAGGCGCGCCACCGCCTCGGCGAACGCCCCGGCGTCCTGCGCCACCGTGACCTCGTCGCCGCGCAGCCCGGCGATGCCGCGCACCGCCGCCGGTGTCGCCACCACCGCACGCCCCATGGCCATGGCCTCGAGGACCTTGTTCTGCACCCCGCGCGCGATGCGCAACGGCGCCACCGCGGCCGCGGCGTGGGCGAGATAGGGGCGCACGTCTTCGACCCGGCCCGTGACCACGATCCCGTCGCGGCCGTCGAGGGCGGCCACCACCGGCGCCGGCCGCGCCCCCACCACGTAGAGGCGCGCCCCCGGGTGGCGGCGGCGGACCGCGGGCCAGACCTCGCGCGCAAGCCACAGCACCGCATCGACGTTGGCCCAGTAGTCCATGGCGCCGGTGAAGACCACCGCCCGCTCGCCCTCGCGGTAGGGGCTGGGACCGGCGCCGGCGGGGTCGAACCAGCCGCAGTCGACGCCGTTGCGCATCACGCGGATCCGGCCCTCGGCCCCCGGCGCGATGCGCCCGAGCAGCGCCGCCTCCGCCTCCGAGACCACGAGGGTGGCGTCGAAGGCGGCGACGAAGGCGCGCTCGGCCGCGGCGAGCCGCCGCGCCTCGCGGCCGTAGACCCAGCGCGCCGCACCGCCCCGCCCCTCGGCGTACTGGCGCCACTTGTCGGAATCGACGTCCACGAGGTCGAGGACGCGCCGGCGCAGCCCCGGGACGAGGGCGTAGGGGGCGACCCCCGAGGAGAAGGCCAGCGCCGCCTCGATGCGATGGCGGGCCACGGTCTCGCGCACCCAGGCCGCGAGCGCCGGATCCCGGTACCAGGCGAGGGTGAGGGCCTCGCCCCGCAGCAGCCCCAGCGCGGCGCGGCGCCGGCCGCGCCAGCCGCCGGCCTCGGCCACCCGCAGCGAGGCGCAGAGCCCGGCCAGGTGCGGCACGTGGACGCGGTCGGCGGGGTCGTCGACGAAGGTCGCCAGATGGACGCGGGCGCGCCCCGCGAGATGGCGCAGGATGCGCCAGGAGCGGATCTTGTCCCCCTTGTCCGGCGGATAGGGGATGCGGTGGGTCACCAGCAGGATGTCCGGCCCCGCGCTCATCCCAGGTCCCTCGCCAGCCAGGGCCCGAGCCGGTTCGCCACCGCCAGGGGCAGCCGCCGCCAGGCGGCGATGAAGAGGCGGTAGCGGGGGTTGCGCGGGCTCACGTCCGGGATCCGCCGCGCCCGCACCGGCAGCACCTCGTAGTGGAGCGGCTCGGGGGTGAAGCCCCAGTGCTTCTTGAAGCGGTAGGAGCCGCTGTCGACCTTGCTGCGGCCGTAGTCGAAGACGCGCACGCCCCGCCGGCAGGCGTCCGCCATCAGGCTCCAGTACATGAAGTCGTTGGCCTTGAGATCGCGCGCCGCCGCGCGCCCGCCGCCGTAGTACGGCAGCACCTCGTCGCGGAAGTAGAAGCTCATGACGCCGGCCACCACCTCGCCGCGGTGGCGCACCAGGCGCACCTCGCAGGCCTCGCCGAAGGTCTCCTTGAGCAGCCGCAGGTAGCGGCGGTGGAAGACCGGGGTGCCGAGGTTGCGCACGCTCTCGGCGTAGACCGCGTGGAGGGTGTCGGTCTCCTCCACCACCTCGGCCTCGAGCCCGGCCTCGATGCCCTTGCGGATCATCGCCCGCTGCTTGCGCGGCACCGCCCGGAGGTTGACCTCGGGGTCGGGGTCGATCACCTTGCGGAAGGTGACGTAGTGGGGCCGGCGGTGCCACTCGGGACGGCGCGGCGCGCGGTTGCGAAGCTCCAGGTACTGCACGCCGAGCTCCTCGGCGAGCGCCGCCGCGCGTGCCTCCAGCGCCGCGCGCGCGGTCTCGTCCCGCGCCGCCGCCCCGCCGTAGACGCAGAACGGGGTCGAGATGAGGGCGTCGGCGAAGAGGCGGCTGCGGATGCGGGCCAGGGGCAGGACGCCCTGGATCTCGCCCCCGCGCTCGGCGTAGAGATACCAGGTGGGATGGCCGAAGGCCTCCTCGAGGACGCGCCGCCAGCCCGCGCGGTGGAAGAAGGTGGCCTCGGGACAGGCCTCGACGAAGGCGTCCCACCGCGCCGCCGCGGCATCGTCCAGGGTGCGCACCACGAGCTGCGGGCGGACCTCAGCAAGCATGGGCGAGCGCTCCCGCGGGGAGGGCGACGACGCGGTCGATGCGGTCCCAGACGAAGTCGCGCAGCAGCCGCTCGAGGCGCGCCTCGGTGCGGCGCAGGTTCAGATAGTGGCGCACGCGGGTGCGCCGGTCGAGGCCGCGCGGCCGCGGCTGGGCCGGATCGAGCTCCCAGGGGTGGAGATAGAACACCGCCGGCCGCCCCTCGGCGTGGATCCGGCGCAGCGCCCAGCGCGTGTAGCGGTAGGGGGCGAGGCGGAAGAAGCCGCCGCCCCCGCAGGGCAGGCGCCGCCCGCCCACCTCGACGGTGGAGACCGGCACCTCCAGCAGCCCGTGGCCGCGCGGGAACGGGAAGCGCGGCGCGTGGGGATCGCCGTAGTGGTCGTGACGGATGGGGTGGAGGCTGGAGCTGTAGCGGTAGCCCGCCTCGGCGAGGATGGGCACCGCCCAGGGCTCGCCGGCGTCGAGGGAGAAGCTCGGCGCGCGGTAGCCGATCACCGCCGTGCCCGAGAGGTCCTCCAGCAGGGCCTTGCTGCGCCGCACCTCGTCGCGGAAGGCGCCGGGGCCGAGGGCGCCGACGCGCTCGTGGGACCAGCCGTGGCTCGCCACCTCGTGGCCCTCGGCGGCGATGCGCCGCACCAGCCCCGGCTCGCGCTCGGCCACCCAGCCGAGGACGAAGAAGGTGGCGTGGGCGCCGTGCTCGGCGAGCAGGTCGAGGATGCGGTGGGTGTTGGCGGCGACGCGCCGCTCCATCCGGTCCCACGCCGCGCGCGGGACGTAGGGCGCCATGGCGCTGACCTGGAAGTAGTCCTCGACGTCGAAGCTGAGGGCGTTGACCGGGGTGCCGTCGGGGAAGCCCCGCGGCACGCTGCGCCCCTGGATCGCGTCCCTGCCTGCGTTCATCCCGCCCTCCCGTTGAGCCAGGAGACGAGCACGTCGCGGATCCGCTCCGCCGCGCGCCCGTCCCACAGCTGCGGCACCCGCCCCTGGGCGCCGTTGGCGAGCACGTGGTCCACCGCCGCGAGGATGCGATTGGGGTCAGAGCCCACGATGCGGTTGGTGCCCTGCTCGACGGTGATGGGGCGCTCGGTGTTCTCGCGCAGGGTGATGCAGGGCACGCCGAGCGCCGTGGTCTCCTCCTGCATCCCGCCGGAGTCGGTCATCACCAGCCGCGCCTCCGCCATCAGCCCCAGGGTCTCGAGATAGCCCAGGGGCGGCAGGCGCACGATGCGCCGCGCCCCCATGAGGTCGCCGAGGCCGGCGGCCTCGATGCGCGCGGCGGTGCGCGGATGCACCGGGAAGACCACCGGAACCGCGTCGCTGATGCCGCGCACGGTCTTGATCAGCCGCCGCAGCACCGCCGGGTCGTCCACGTTGGCCGGCCGGTGCAGGGTCAGCAGGATGTAGCCCTCGGCGCCCTCGATCACGGCCGGATCCACCCCGTGGCGGGCGAGGGTGCGCGCCGGCGGCACCGCCAGCTCGCGGTGGCGCAGCAGGGTGTCGATCATGACGTTGCCCACGAGGTGGATGCGCCCCTCCTCGATGCCCTCGCCGCGCAGGTTCTCCACCGCCCGCGGCTCGGTGCAGAAGAGGAGATCCGCCACCTGGTCGGTGAGGACCCGGTTGACCTCCTCGGGCATGGTGCGGTCGAAGCTGCGCAGCCCCGCCTCCACGTGCGCCACCGCGCGCCCGGCCTTGGCCGCGACGAGGGCGCAGGCGAGGGTGGAGTTGACGTCGCCCACCACCACCACGCAGGCCGGGTCCTCGCGCTCGAGCACCGGCTCGAAGCGCTCCATGATCTGCGCCGTCTGCACCGCGTGGCTGGCCGAGCCGACGCCGAGGTCCACGTCCGGCTCGGGCAGCCCGAGCTGGCGGAAGAAGGCGTCCTTCATGGCCTCGTCGTAGTGCTGCCCGGTGTGGACCAGGCGCACCCGCACCGGCTCCGGCGCCTCGCGCAGGGCGCGCATCACGGGCGCGATCTTCATGAAGTTGGGCCGCGCCCCGACGACGCAGAGCACGCCCCGGCCGCGGGGCGGGTGCCGCCGGGTGGCCGGCCGCCCCCGCCCCGTGCCGGCCTCCGCCCGGCCGGCGGCGCCGAGCAGGGCCTCCATGCGCTCGCGGATCGCGCCGACGCCCGCCTCGATCCCGTCGAGGCGCTCCTCGATCCCGGCCATGCGCCCCTCCATGCCCTCGACCCGGCCCTCCAGGCCCGCGGCCTCGCCGCGGCGGGGGCTCCGCCCTGGCGGGCCCGCGGGCGCCGCCTCCATGGCCGCCGACGGCGCGGCCTCGAGGAAGGCCTCCTCGCGCAGCTCCTCGATCACCACCCCCACCACGTCGGCGCTGATCTCGTGCAGCTCCTCCAGGTAGCCGTAGAGCAGGAGGCGGTCGCAGAGGGTGTTGATGCGGCGCGGGATCCCGCCGCTGAAGCGGTGGATCACGTGGAAGGCCTCGTCCGTGAAGACCGGGTCGCCCTTCCAGCCCGCCCGCCGCAGGCGGTGCTCGATGTACTCGCGGGTCTCGTCCGAGCGCAGCGGCCCGAGGTGGTAGGCCGCCACCACGCGCTGGCGCAGCTGCTCCATGTGCGGGGCGCGCAGGAGCCGGCGGAACTCGTCCTGGCCGAAGAGGAAGATCTGCAGCAGCGGCCGGCCGTCCAGCTCGAGGTTGGACAGCAGCCGCAGCTCCTCGAGGGCGTCGCGGGCGATGTTCTGCGCCTCGTCCACCACCAGCAGCGCCCGCCGCCCGCGCGCCACCCCGTCGGCGAGGAAGGCCTCGATGCGCTTGATGAGCGCCGTCTTGCTCTTGCCCTCGTGCTCGAGGCCGAAGGAGGCGGCCACCATCTCCAGCATGTCGTAGGCCTCGAGCTGCGAGGTGGCCACCCGCGCCCCGATCACCGCCTCCCGGGCGAGGTCGCGCAGCAGCGCCGCGGCGAGCATGGTCTTGCCGGTCCCGATCTCGCCGGTGAGGACGAGAAAGCCCTCCTCCTTGCTCAGGCCGTAGCGCAGATAGGCCATGGCCCGCCGGTGACCCCGGCTCATGAAGAAGAACGCGGGGTCGGGGGTGAGCTCGAAGGGCAGCGACTCGAGCCTGTAGAAGGACTGGTACACGGTCTCAGAAGCGCCTCGTCACGGTGACGGTCACGCGGTTCTCGCGGTAGTCCTCGCCCGCCTCGGTGGAGTCGCGGCGCTGGTGGCGGTAGGCCGCGGAGACCCCGAGACGGCGCGCGCTCTCGCGGCCGATGGAGAGCTCGCCCGTGGTGGTGTCGTCCTCGCGGCCGTCGTCGAACTCGTTGCGCACCCGCGAGGCCCGCAGCGCCCCCCGCGTGCGCGCCCCGAGGCGCCGCTCGACGGCGACGGTGAGCCCGCGCGCCCGCTCCACCTCGCCCCCGAGCTCGAAGGTGCGCCGCTCGCCGAAGGCGCCGAGCCGCAGGGTGGTGCGCGCCCCGCGCAGGTCCCAGGAGAGATCCCCGCGCTCGCGCAGGAACTCGCCGTCGGCGAGGGAGAAGACGTCGGCGAAGAGCACCACCGGAAGCCCCGTGACCGGGTCCAGGACCGGCGCCCCGGTGGCCGGGTCCACGAGCACGAAGGCCTGCCGCCCGGCGAGGACCAGGCGCTGGACGCTGGTCACCTCCTCGCCGTAGTGCAGGCGCAGGGTGCTCCGGCGGCTGCGCTGGGTCAGGGTCGCATCCCAGGCGCCGGCGGGATTGAGCCCCACGTCCCGGTCGCGCCAGGCGAGATCGAGGCTGGTGCGCGGGGTCGGGGCGATGCGCAGGGCGACCTCGCGGTCGTTCTCGCCGGCGAGCGCGCGCAGGCTGAAGCGCCGCCCCGGCGTCCAGGCGAAGCCTGCGCTCCAGAAGGTGCCGTTCTCGAGGCTGCGCGAGGTGGCGAGCTCGTGGTCCTCGCGGCCGGCGCGGGCGAGCAGGTGCAGGCTGCGGCCGACCCGCCAGTCGGCGTTGCCCTCGAGGACCCGGCTCTCGCTGTCGTCACCGCCCTCGCGGTCCAGGTTGCTGTCGAGGTAGTCCACCGACCAGGTCAGGGGCGAGGGGCGCCGGCCGCTGCCGAGGCGCGCGGTCACCGTGTCGGCGCGGGTGTCGGCGGCGCCGCGCTCGAAGTCGGCGGCCTCGTGGCGCAGCACCAGCCGCCCCGCCACCGGCCCCCAGTCGCGTTCGAGCCGGGGCGCGAGGGCGTAGCGGACGACGTCGGTGCGGTTGCCGTCGAAGATGCTGTCCACCCCGCCCCGCGCCCGCGCCGACACCAGGGCCTGGTCCACGCTCGCCTCGGCGTCCAGGAAGAAGGTCCGCGGCGCAAGCTCCGCCGCGGCGCGGGCCTCCGCGCGGTGGATCACCTCGTTGCGGTCGCTGTCCTCGCTGGAGACGCGCACCCGCCCCTGCCAGGCCAGGCGCAGGTCGAGCCGCCGCCCGTCGGCCTCGGCCACGATCCCCGGCGCGAGCTCGCCCACGAGGTCGCTCTCCTCCGCGCCCGGAGGTGCGAGCTCGACGTTGTCGCTCCAGATCAGCGAGGCGCCCACCGAGGGGCTCACCGTCCACCGCGCCGCCTGCGCCGCCGCCGGGAGGAGGAGCGCGGCGGCCACCCCCGCGAGCAGACGGCGGCCGAGACGCACCCGGGGCGAACGGACCGCGCGCTCCACGCGTCGCCCCCTCAGGACCGGCCGCCGCCGTAGTAACCGCCGTAGTAGCTGCCCCCGTAGTAGGCGGCGCCGCGGCGGCGGGTCTTGTTGAGCACCATGCCGACGCAGTCGCAGCCCTCGAGCAGCTCCAGGGCCTCGGTCACGGCCCGCTGCGAGGTGCGCTCGGCCTCCACCACCACCACGATCTGTCCCATGAGGCCCGCGAGCACGCTCGCCTCCGTGGTCTGCAGCAGCGGCGGCGAGTCGAAGATCACGACCCGGTCCGGGTAGCGCCGCGCGAGCTCCCCGGCGAGCGCCGCCATCGCCGCGCTGCCCAGGAGCTCGGTGGAGCGCTGATGCCGCCGCCCCGCCGGCAGCACGCAGAGCTTGGGCACGTTGGTGCGGACGAGCACCTCGGAGAGGTCCCGGACCTCGCCGGCGAGCACCTCGATCAGCCCCCGACCCGCCGGGATCCCCAGCTCCGAGGCCACCGAGGGGTGGGCGACGTCGGCGTCCACCAGCAGCACCGTGCGGTCCATCTCCATGGCGATGCTCATGGCCAGGTTGATGGCGGTGAAGGTCTTGCCCTCGTTGGCCATCGCGCTGGTGACCATGATCATGTTCGCGTGCTCGGGCCGGCTCGCCTCGTCGCGCGCGATGTTGGCGAGGAGCGGCCGCTTGATGACGCGGTACTCCTCCACCACCCGCCCCTCGGCGTCCGGGGTCACGTAGCCGCGGCGGCGCATCCGCTCGAGATCGATCTGCGCCTGCGGCACGGCCTGCGGGCGCAGGGCGGCATCGGGCGCCGCCGCGGCGGCGCCCGCCGGCGATGCGGGCGCGGTCTCCGGCGCCGGACGGCGCCCCTCCTTCTCCATGGCGCGCTCGATGATGCTCACAGCAGCCTCTCCCTCACGGCCTCCACGGCCGCCAGCACCTGACCGAGATCGATACGCCCGAGCTCGTGCGCCTCGAGCGCCGCCAGCGCCCCCGCAAGCCCGAGCCCAAGAATGAGGAAGGGCAGGGCGGCGGCCACCGTGCGCCAGCGCCGCCCGGGGGTCATGGCGAGCCCGACGCTGCCCAGCACGGGCCGGCCCGTGACCTTGCGCAGCATCCGCCCCTCGTCGAAGACCGGCCGCAGCAGGACCAGCAGGAGCGCCGCCGCCGCCCCCGCCGCGAGCGCGGCGAGGAAGACCGCGGCGTTGAGCAGCAGCCGGTTGGGGGCGCTGGGCTCGAGCGGCACGTGCGGCGGGTCGATGATGCGGAAGCGCACCTGGTCGCTGCTGGTGGCCGCCTCCTCGGTCAGGCGCGCGGTCTCGCGCCGCTTGAGCAGCGCCTCGTAGTTCTGCTTGTTGACCTCGACGTCGCGGGTCAGGCGGGCGAGCTCGGCCTCGACGCGGGGGATGGTGTCGAGGGCCTTGCGCAGCTCCTCCACCTTCGCCTCGAAGCTCTGCACCCGCACCCGCGCGGCGGCGACGTTGGCCTCGGCCTCGCTGAGGGCGATGCGCAGCTGCTGCACGAAGGCGCTGTCCGACCCGCGCCCCGCCCCCGCGCCGCCGGCCGCCCGCGCCGCAAGCTCCTCCTCGCGGCGCTTCTCCAGCTCCTGCAGCGTCGCCCGCACCGCGAGCACGTCCGGGTGCTCCTCGGTGTATTTCAGCAGGAGCTCGTCGAGGCGCTGCTGCAGGGCCTGGATGCGCCCGTCGTAGGCGGTGGCGACGCCGCCCGCCGCCGGCGCCGCGGCGAGGAGGTCGTCCTCGGCCGCCGCCCCCGACTCGGCGTCGGCGAGCTGGCGCGCGAGCTCGTCGCGGCGGAACTGCGCCTCGCGCAGGGCGAGCCTGGCCTGCTCGAGCTGCGCCCGCGCCTCCTCGAGGCGGGCGAAGTAGCTGCCGCCCGAGACCGCGAGGAGGGCGACGTTGGCCCGCTTGAATTCGGTGAGGGCCTTCTGCGCCTCGTCCAGGCGCCGGGCGTACTCCTGCAGCTGCTCGTCGAGGAAGCGCTGCGCGGTGTCGGTGTCGCGGCGGCTCTCGCCGAGGGCGCTCTCCACCAGGATGTTGAGCAGGGACTGGACGGTGCGCTTGGCCACCTTCGGGTCCTCGTGCTCGTAGCTGATGGTGTAGAGGTTCTCGCGCCCGCCGCTGATGCGGATCTCGTCGCGCAGGCGGTCGATGAGCTGCTCCATCGCCTCCGGCGTCGCCGCCTTGAGGTCCTGGTCGGTCATCCGCGCCAGCTTCTCCAGGTTGGGGCGGCTGAGCAGGGTGCGGGTGACGATGGCCACCCGCTGGTTGACGTCGGGCTCGATGGCAAGCCCCCGAAGCAGCGGCCGCAGGATCGAGCGGGTGTCGACGAAGACACGGGCGCTCGCCTCGTAGCGGTCCGGCATCTGCCGCACGTAGAGCCAGCCGGCCACCGCCACGAGCCAGGCCACCGCCAGCGCCACCCAGCGGTGGCGCCACACCCCGCGGGTGTAGTAGCGAAGCTCCGAGACGGCCTCGAGGATCGGGTTGGTCATGCGGACCCCTCCATGCCGCCCGCCGGCGGCGAAGCGCTCAGAACCACGCCTCCGGGATGATGAGGATGTCGCCCGGCAGCACCGGCACGTTGGCGCTCACGTCGCCGTCGCGCAGCAGCCGGTCGAGATGGACGCGAAGCTGCGTCTGCTTGCCGTCCACCACGCGGACGATGCTCGCCTTGTCGCCGGCGGCGAAGTCGGTCAGCCCCCCCACCGCGATCATGACGTCGAGCAGGGTCATCCCCTTGCGGTAGGGAATGGCCTGCGGCTGGGCGGCCTGGCCGACGACCCGGACCTGCTGCGAGAACACGCCGGAGAAGCCGCTGACGATGACCGTCACCACCGGATTGCGGATGTAGCGCGAGAGGACCTGCTCGATCTCGCGCGCCACCTGGGTGGGGGTCTTGCCCGCCACCGGCAGGTCCTCCACCAGCGGCACCGAGATCTTGCCGTCGGGGCGCACCGGCACGGAGGTGGAGACCTCCGGATTGCGCCAGACGAAGATCTGGATGGTGTCGCCGGGACCGATGAGGTAGTCGATGTCGGGCGCCGCCGCCGACGGCGCCGGCACCTCGCCGCCGTAGCGCGGCCCCGCGCAGCCGGCGGCCAGCACCAGCGCGATCAGCACCCCCAGCACCTGAGCCCTTCTTCTCACCACGTCCACCTCCCTCGCGGCCCCTCGCCGCCGGCCGCCTGTCAGATCAGCCGTTTTGTTTTTCGCGCACGAACGGCTTTATGCATTATAGACAGCTCCCGGGCCCCGGCACGGCCGGAACCGGACGCCTTGCCGCGCGGCGCGGCGCATTTTCCTGTAAGCCTGGGACTACACGGGGCGGGAGGCGCGGGGACGGTCCACCAGCACCAGCAGCGCAGGCAGGAACAGGAGGTCGAAGAGCAGCGCCGCCACCAGACCCACCGCGCTGAGGAGGCCGAATTCCACCGTGGGCACGAAGCGCGAGGCGCCAAGCAGCGCGAACTGCGCCGTCAGCACCAGGGTCGTGGCCCCCACCGCGCGCCCGGCGTGGCGGTAGGTGCGGGCGAGCGCCGTCGCGGGCCTGGCGCCCCGGCGCCGGCGCCGTCGGTAGCCGTGGTAGATGTGGATGGTGTCGTCGACGGCGATGCCCACGGCGACGCTGGCGATGAGCACGGTGGCGACGTCCAGCCACACCCCGGCCGCGCCCATGACCGCGAAGATGAGGACGACGGGGGCGAGGTTGGGGATCATGCAGAGGACCGCCTCGCCGAGGGAGCGCCACAGCAGGGCCATGAGGGCGAGGATGAGGGCGAGGGCGGCCAGGATGCTGCGCACCTGCCCCACCACCAACAGCCGCTCCTGGTCGCGGAAGAGCCGCCCCCCGCCCCCCACCGCCCAGGCGAGGTCGGCGGGCGGGTGCGCCTGCAGCCGCGCGCGCAGGGTGTCGATGACGGCCCCGATCTCGCGGCTGCCGTGCACGCGCAGGTGGATGAGCACCCGCGTCGCCGCCAGCTCCCGGTCGGCGAGCTCCCATAGATCGTTGCCGTCGTAGACGAAGAGGTACTGGGCCACCAGCCGGCGGTCGTCCGGGACGCGCCGCGCCGCCGGATCCTCGCCGTGGAAGGCCCAGTTCATCTCCTCCACCAGGTCGGCCACGGACAGCGTGCGCGCCACCTCCGGCAGCGCCTCGGCGAAGCGCTGCAGCTCGCGGATCGCGGCGAGGCGCACCGGCTCCGTCAGCCCGTCCCGCCCCGGCGCCTGCAGCAGCACCTCCAGCGGCGTCACCCCGGTGAGGCGCTCCTCGATCAGGCGCGTCGCCCGCGTCAGCGGGTGCCCCTCGTCGAAGAAGCGGTAGAGATCGGTCTGCACCTCGACGCGGGCGATGAGCGGCACCGAGACCGCCGCCCCGGCCAGCGTCGCCGCCACCACCCAGCCGGCGCGCCGCGCCCCCAGGCGTCCCAGCGCCCGCACCGCACCGCCCACCGCCCGCAGCCCCCCGCGCCGGGGCCAGGCACCGCGGTCCCAGCGGGCAAGCACGGCCGGCAGCAGGACCACCGCGGCGGCATAGAGGGCCGCCACCCCGAGGGCGGCGGCGAGTCCGAAGGTGGCCACCGGCGGCATCGGGCTGGTGCCGAGGGAGGCGAGCCCGGCGGCGGTGGTGAGCGCGGTGTAGCGCGCCGGCCGCTCCACCTCGGCCAGCGCCCGGCGCACCCGCTCGGCACCGCGGTGGCCGCGGTGGTCGGCGTGGGCGACGGCGTTGAAGAGGTGGATCAGCAGCGCCGTCGCCAGCGCCGCCATCAGCGGCGGCAGCATGGCCGTGACCAGGGTGTAGGGCTGGCCGGCCAGGACCACCGCCGCCACCGGCACCAGGACCGCCACCCCCATCACCGCCACCGCCGCCGCCACCGCCAGCCAGCGCCGGTACATCCACCCCAGCAGGAGGAGGCCGGCCACCGTGGTGGCGGGGATGAAGATGGCGCTGTCGCGCACCATGGAGCGGAACTCGGCCACATCCAGGGCGACGTCGCCCCCGAGCGCCGCGAGCCTCGGCCCCAGCCCCGCCGCCTCGAGGGCCGCGCGCACGCCGCGCTCGAGGCGCAGCCGCGCGAGGCTGTCGAGGCCCGTGCGCGGGCGCACCACCAGCGCCACCGACCCGCCGTCGCGGCTCACCAGCAGCCCCGGCGCGAAGCGGTCGCCGAGGACCCGCGCCCGCGCCGCCTCCGCGGGCAGGGGGTTCGCCGGATCCAGCAGCCGCTCCACCGCGAAGCCGTCCTCCGCCGCCCCGATGTGCTCCACCGTGGTCACCGCCAGCACCCGGTCCACCCCCGGCAGGGCCTCGATGGCGCGCACCGCCCGGTCGATGCGCGCCACCCCCGCCGGGGCGAGGAGGTCGCCGCCCTCGAGGAGGACGAAGAGCGAGGCGTCGTCGGGAAAGAGCGCGCGCAACCGGCGGTCCAGCACCACCGCCGGGGCGTCGGGCGGGTAGTAGACCGGCGGGGTGTTGTCCAGGCGCAGCCCGCGCAGGGGCAGCGCCGCGAGCACGAGGAGGCCGAGGAGCAGGGCGAGCGCGAGCCGCGGCGGCAGCAGGCGCGGCCCGGTCAATAGCGCAGCCTCCAGCCGAGCACCGCGAGGTCGTGCCCCGCGTGGAAGCCGCCGGCGGTGTCGGCGTCGCCCGAGAAGAGATGCGCCCCGAGGTAGAGCTCGTGCGGCTCGAGCCCGAGGTAGCGCACCTCCGGGTTGAGGTAGCGGTCGTCGGCGTCGAGCCCGTGGACGAAGCGCAGCCGCCAGCGCCAGCGCCCGTGCCCGGCCAGCGCCTCCACCGCCCCGGTGAGCGCCCGCTGCCGCCGCCGGTCCAGGACCGCGCCGCCCCCCAGCCGGCGCTCGAGCAGCTGCAGCTCCAGGCGCAGGTCGCCGTCGCCCGGGAAGAGCTCGACGCCGACCCCCCAGGCCCAGGCGGTCCGCGTCTCCACCGCGAGGCTCGGGGTCGTCGCCGCCACGTCCGACAGCCACAGGAGCTCGCCGCGCCAGGTGGCCCCGCCCGCCTCCCGCGCGAAATCCACCCCCGCCGCCCACGTGCGCGGATGGCGCCCCACCAGCGCCGGACCGCGGGCGGCGGCGAGCGCCGCCCCCACGTCGCCGCCGCTCGCGAGCAGCGCCGCCCGCACCGGCTCGTCGAGGCCGTAGTAGGGCAGCGGCTCGGGGCCCCGGACGAGGGTGGCGCCGAGGTCGAGGCCCTCGCCGGCGCGGCTCAGCCGCAGCCCGATGCCGCCGCCGTCCGGCGTCTCCTCGCCGACCCCGCCGCGCTGCACCAGCGCCGCCAGCACCGGATCCGGCGGCAGGCCGAGGATCCGCCCCCGCACGCGGTCCACCGGGTACCATGCCGATCCCGCCTCCGGCAGCTCCGCGCCGTGGAAGCCGAGCTGGGCCAGCAGGTCCGCCTTCCAGCCCCCCCGCGCCCACTCCAGGCGGAGGGCCGGCACCGGCAGCCGGCGCTCCGCGAGGTCGTCGAGGAGAAAGCGGCGCAGGTCCGGCACCGACAGCCGGTCGGCCAGCGGCGACTCGTCCATCCGGCCCCAGATCACGCTCTGCCAGCCGAGGGTCAGCCGCCAGGGCCCGCCGCGCCAGCGCAGCCAGCTCTCGCCCGGCTCCAGTTCCGCCTCCTCCGGCCCAGGACCCTCGGCCGCCGCCCGCAGCCGCCCCTCGATGCGCCAGCCCCAGCCCGCCGACGGCTCGCGCGCCCAGGCGAGGCCGGCGCGCACGAGGCCCTGGTCCGGCCCGTCGCCGCCGCCCGCCTCGAGCCAGAGGTCGGCGCTGCGCCGCGGCGCCACCACCGCCGCCCCCCGGGGCGCCGGCCCGGCCGCCGCCGGCGGCGGTGCGGCGCCGAGCAGGATCACCTCGCCCCCGCCTTCCTCTGCGCGACGGATGCGGAAGTAGCGCCGGCGCGCCTGCACCGCCACCACCCGCAGCGGCCCGAGGCCGGCCGCCTCCAGCCGCGCCCGCGCCTGCGCCAGCGCCTCCGCCGAGGCGAACTCGCCCGCCGCCACGGCGTAGCCGCGGCCGAGGGCTCGGCCGGCGATCCAGGCCCCGAGGCCGAGCGCCTCCAGGCGCGCGCGGACGCGGCGCGCCGCGGCGTAGTCCGGCGCCAGCACCTCCAGGCGCTGCAGCCCGACCCGGCCCTCCACCTCCTCCACCCGGGCCGCCTGCCCCTCGGCGCGCAGCCGCGCCGCCTCGGCCTCGGCCGCCTCGCGGGTGGGGAACCACGCCCCGGCGCGGCCCTCCGCGGCGGCGGCGGCGAGCACCGCCGCCAGCACCGCCGCCCCTGTCCGCCCCGCCCGCATCCCGCGTCCGGGGCCTCAGGGGCGCCAGCGGCGCTCGCGCGCGGGATCCTCCAGGACCCCGCGCTCGAACAGCGACTCGGGCAGCCCGCGGTCGTAGCGGATGCGCTCGATGACGATCCGGGTGCGATGGCCGGAGGCGAGCTCCTCCATGGTGCTGTCCATCACCGTCCAGTAGCCCTGCACCTTCTCGATGCGGTGCACGGTCAGGCGCTTGACCACGCGGCCGCGCTGGTGGAACGCCACCTCCAGGGCGACCAGGGTGGGCTCGTGGATGCAGGCGATGCGCCGCTCGTAGACCGAGGAGCCCGCCTCGCGCGGCACGCTCTCGAGGCGCGTGCAGGGCTGGCCCGAGACCGTGCCGGCGCCGAGGATGCGGTGGACGTCCAGCTCCGGCTCGCGGTCCTGCAGGTCCTCATAATAGATGTCGGAGCCGACGAAGCGCCCGCCCTTGCGGCTGCCGGCGATGCGGCGCACGCGCCCGAGCGCCGGCAGGTAGAGCCACTGCTCGCTGTCCGGCCCCGGGCGGTCGCGGGTCAGCAGCCCGGTATCGGCGATGTCGGGCGGGGCGAGGAAGCGGATCAGCGACCACACCGTGCCGCCGCCCTGGTCCCGGCGGTAGCTGACGAAGCGCCGCTCGCGCACGCCGCCGCCGGGGTCCTGCAGGATCATGCGCGCAAGGGCGGTGGCGTCGCGCCCGTCGGGCCGCTCGTAGACCCTGCGGGCAAGCGCCTCGCCCGCCTCGTCGGCGCCCGCCGCCGCCGCGGCGAGGAGCACCGCCGCGAGCACCGGCAGGAGGCCCCGGGGCCTGCGTGTGAATCCGGTCACGTTCCCTGCCCTCCGTCCTTTACCTGCGCCGGCCGGTGGCCCACAATCGACTTGAAGCTAGCCTATCACGACCCCGCTGCCCACCGCCCGCCACGGACGGGGTGCGGCCCCACGGAGGACCCGCCCATGGCCGCCCAGTCCATCGCCCGCGTCTTCGAGGATTACTTCCGGGTGGTCCCGGCCTCCACCCCCGAGCTGCTGGACGAGGCCTACCGCATCCGCTACCGCGTCTACGTGGACGAGTTCGGCTGGGAGCCCCGCGAGCGCTTCCCCGACGGGCGCGAGTATGACGCCTGCGACCGCCACGCCCGCCACTGCCTGCTCCTGCACCGCCCGAGCGGACGCTTCGCCGGCTGCGTCCGCCTCGTCCTGCAGAACCCGGAGGATCCGCAGGCGCCGCTGCCCTTCGAGCGCCACGCCGGGGCGGCCCTGGATCCCGCGGTCTTCGACCCCGCGCGGCTGCCGCGGCACCGCTTCGGCGAGGTCTCGCGCCTTGCGGTGCCGGCCGAGTTCCGCCGCCGCCGCGGCGAGCGCCACAACCCCGTCGCCCTCATCGCCGGCGCCCACCCGCACGAGGGCGTCGCCGAGCACCGCCACCGCTTCCCCTTCATCCCCGTGGGGCTCTACCTCGCCGCCGCCACCATCGGCCTCGAGGAGGGGCTCGACTGCGTCTTCGCCATGATGGAGCCGCGCCTCATGCGCCACCTCAAGGTCTTCGGCATCACCTTCCGCCAGGTGAGCGAGCCGGTCGAGTTCCGGGGCGTGCGCGCGGTCTTCCAGATCACCCGCGACGACCTCTTCCGCCACCTGCGCCCGGAGCTGCACGCCCTGCTCGCCCTCATCCGCGGCCAGATCCTGGAGACCCCGGCGGCGCGACGCTTCGCCAGCCCCGCCGCCTACGAGCGTGACCACCCCCGCCACCTCGAGGCCGGCTCCAGGCACTGGTGAGGGCCCGGAGGGGTTGACCTGCGCATCAGCATGTAAGAAAATTCGCGACAACGGATTTGCCGTCGAGGCGAGGGTTCCCGGCAAGTCTCCCGACTCCTCCATCCTCCTTTGAGGCTTCGGCGCGGCCCGCATGCCGCGCCTTTTTTTTGCCGGCGCCCCGCCCCGCGGGTGGTTGCACCGGTCGGGGGAAGGCATTACCATTGCGCGCCTTCTCCCATCGGGACGATGCGGGAGCCTGAGGCATGAAGACATTCGTCGCCAAGCCCGCCGAGGTGCGCCGCGACTGGTACGTGGTGGACGCCGCGGGCAAGACCCTGGGGCGGCTCGCCGCCGAGATCGCGCGCCGCCTGCGGGGCAAGCACAAGCCCGAGTACACGCCGCACGTGGACACCGGCGACTACATCGTCGTGGTCAACGCCGGCAAGGTCCGCGTCACCGGGCGCAAGCTGGAGCAGAAGGTCTACCACCGGCACACCGGCTACGTGGGCAACCTCAAGTCGGAGACCCTGGGCAAGCTGCTCGCACGGCGGCCCGAGCGCGTGATCGAGCTCGCAGTCAAGGGGATGCTGCCGAAGGGGCCGCTGGGGCGGGCCATGTTCCGCAAGCTCAAGGTCTACGCCGGACCTGAGCACCGGCACCAGGCCCAGCAGCCGAAGCCGCTGGACATCTGACGGGGGACGCATCGTGGAGACGGCTCACTACGGCACCGGGCGGCGCAAGACGGCCACCGCCCGCGTCTTCGTCCGGCCCGGCAGCGGGCGCATCGTGGTCAACCGCCGTCCGCTGGAGGCCTACTTCGGGCGCGAGACGGCGCGCATGATCGTGCGCCAGCCGCTGGAGGTGACGGGCCTCGCCGACAAGGTGGACGTCACCGTCACCGTGGAGGGCGGCGGCACCAGCGGCCAGGCGGGCGCCATCCGCCACGGCATCGCGCGCGCCCTGCTGCGCTACGACGAGGCCCTGCGCAGGCCGCTTCGCAGCGCCGGCTTCCTCACCCGCGACGCCCGCGAGGTGGAGCGCAAGAAGGTCGGCCTGCACAAGGCGCGCAAGGCCACCCAGTACTCCAAGCGCTGAGGCGCGGTTGCGCGCGGCGGCGCGCATCCCTTATCCTTCCCCGCCGCCCCGTTCCGGGGCGGCACGCCACTGGGGGATCGTCTAACGGCAGGACAGCGGACTCTGACTCCGTGAATCTAGGTTCGAATCCTAGTCCCCCAGCCAACCCCGAGGCCCGCCGCACGGCGGGCCTCGCCGTCTCCGGCCCCGCGCGCCCCAGGGCCGCTGTTGCGATGAGGCAACGAAACCGCGCGGCTGTTGCGCCGAAGGCAAAAAGTGGTTGCAAAGCACCGCGGCGTGGCCTATAGTCCCTCCGGTCTCGTCGAGACAACTCTGATTCTGAGGAGGGATAGCCCATGAAGAAGAAGCTGCTTGCCGTCGCCGTCGCGGCCGCGGTGGCCGCGCCGCTGGCCGCCAGCGCCGAGGCCACCGTCTACGGCCGCGCGAAGTTCAACCTCATTAACGGACCGGCCAAGAACGACCCCACGGACACGCAGGTGGACGTGACGCCCGACGTCCGCATCGGCTTCAAGGGGGCCGAGGACCTGGGCAACGGCCTCCAGGCCGTCTTCAAGCTCGAGTACCGTGTGCTCGACGCTGACGACGTCGGCAAACCCAACAACATCGAGAACCGCGAGCAGAGCGTCGGCCTCGCCGGCGGCTTCGGCAAGGTACTCATCGGCAACCTGAGCGCGCCGTACTACGACGGCTCCTTCGCCTTCGTGGACCTGGCCAACATCTTCGACCGCGACCCGGCCAGCGGCAAGGACGGGCGCATCGACAACGCCGTCGGCTACTTCGGCTCCTTCGGCGCCGTCAACGTCGGCGTGACCGTGGGCGGCCTGAACGGTGACTCCAGCGACAACGAAGAGGATACGTCGGAGCCGAACAAGTCGCGGGGCCGCGTCTTCAATGCGTCCGCCACCGCCGACGTGGGGCCCGTGAAGCTCGGGCTCGCCATCGAGTCGCCCGAGGCCGGTGACGACAAGCTCGCGGTGGCGGCGAGCTACAGCTCCGGCGCCTTCGGCGTGGCGCTGGTCTACGACGACAACGGCGCCACCGACGGCACCGCCATCGCCCTCGGCGGCCAGTTCACCGCGGGCGCCAACCGCATCTATGCGGTGTTCGTGGACAACGACAAGGGCCGCGGCAAAGTTGCCGACACCAACCCGTGGACGCTGGGCGTGCAGCACAACTTCAGCAAGCGCACCCGCGTCTACGCGGAGGTCGCGGACAACGACAAGAAGGGCGAGGATACCGCCTTCGGCGTCGGCATCCGCCACGACTTCTGATCGGGCCCGAGGCCCGACGGAAGCGGAACGGGCGCCTGCGGGCGCCCGTTCCTTTTGGCCTGCGGCCCGCGCGGGGCCGGCGGGCTCAGCTCCGGTCGTCGCCGTAGACCAGCGCGGCGACACTGCGCCCGGAGCGGGTCGGGGTGACGACGGCGTCGGTGCTGCGGTCGTCGGCGGCGACGAGGCCGCCGCCGGGGCTGCCGACGGACGGGATCACGGCGGGCTCGCCGCTGCGGTCGTCGCCGTACACCAGACCCGCGGCCTGGGCGCCGAGGCCGAACCCGGTCAGGAGGATGGCGGTCAGCAGGATGTTGCGCTTCTTCATGGTCGTGCCCTCTTGCGGTCGGTTGCGTGTGCCGGGGTCTCCGGCCGGCGAGGGCGTACAACGTCCGCCCTCGCACCCATAGACCGGCGCGCCGCCGCAATCCTTACCGCGCCTCTCAGGAATCACGGCCCGCCCCGTGCTGCTCTGCAGCACGAGGCCCGCCACTCCGCTACAATGCGCCTCCATGCCCGAGCGCATCCGCGAGATCCCCTACAACTACACCTCCTTCTCGGACCGCGAGATCGCCCTGCGCTTTCTCGGCCCGCGCGGCTGGGCCCTGATCGAGGCCCTGCGCGGGGCGCGGCGCACCGGGCGCTCGGCGCGCATGCTCTTCGAGGTCCTGGGCGATCTCTGGGTGGTGGAGCGCAACCCCTACCTGCAGGACGATCTGCTCGCCGACCGGGCGCGCCGCGCCTCCCTCACCCACGCCCTGCGCCACCGCCTCGACCAGGTGGAGGCCCGCGCCGAGGGCAACGCCCACGCCCTGGAGCTCGCCGGGCTCGCGCGCGAGGCGGTGGCGCGCTTCGAGGCCGGGCTCGAGGCCCTCGGGCGGCGGCGTGAGGAGGTGATGCGGCGCCTCGCCCGGGCGACCCGCCGCGACAACGTCCGCTTCGACGGCTTCGCCCGCGTCGCCCACGTCACCGACGCCACCGACTGGCGCGTCGAGCTCCCCTTCGTGGTGATCTTCCCCGACACCGAGGCCGAGGTGCGCGAGGTGGTGGCGGCCTGCATCGAGCTGGGGCTGACCATCGTCCCCCGCGGCGGCGGCACCGGCTACACGGGCGGGGCGGTGCCGCTGCACCCCGACACGGCGGTGATCAACACCGAGAAGCTGGACGGCCTCGGCGAGGTGGTGCGGCGCCGCCTGCCGGGCAGCGGGCGGGAGGCGGCGACGGTGCGCGCCGAGGCCGGGGTGGTGACGCGGCGGGTGGCGGAGCTTGCGGAGCGGCACGGCCTCGTCTTCGCCGTCGACCCCACCTCCCAGGACGCCTGCACCATCGGCGGCAACGTCGCCATGAACGCCGGGGGCAAGAAGGCGGTGCGCTGGGGGACGACCCTGGACAACCTCCTCTCCTGGCGCATGGTGACCCCGGACGGCGACTGGCTGGAGGTGGAGCGGCTCGACCACAACCTGGGCAAGATCCACGAGCAGGCGCGGGTGCGCTTCCGCATCACCCGCTACGGCGCCGACGGGCGCACGCCGCGGGGGGAGCCGCGGCTGCTGGAGCTGCCCGGCGGCGCCTTCCGCAAGCCCGGCCTCGGCAAGGACGTCACCGACAAGGTCCTCGGGGGGCTTCCCGGGGTGCAGAAGGAGGGCTGCGACGGCATCATCACCTCGGCCGTCTTCGTCCTCCACCCCCAGCCCCGCCACGTGCGCACGGTGTGCCTGGAGTTCTTCGGCCCGGACCTGCGCACGGCGGTGCCGGCCATCGTCGAGACCAAGCGCCACGTGGAGGCGGCCGAGGGGGTGGATCTCCTCGGCCTCGAGCACCTGGACGAGCGCTACGTGCGCGCGGTGCGCTACAGCACCAAGGCGCCGCGGCGCGAGCGGCCCAAGATGGTGCTGCTCGCGGATCTCGCCGGCGACGACGAGGCCGCGGTGGCGCGCTGCGCCTCGGAGGTGGTGCGCCTCGCCGCGGCCCGCGGCGCCGAGGGCTTCGTCGCCGCCAGCCCCGAGGCCCGGCGCCGCTTCTGGGCCGACCGCGCCCGCACCGCCGCCATCGCCCGCCACACCAACGCCTTCAAGATCAACGAGGACGTGGTGATCCCGCTGGAGCGGCTGGCGGACTACACCGAGGGCATCGAACGCATCAACATCGAGTACTCCATCCGCAACAAGCTGGAGATGCTGGATGCGGTGGAGGCCTACCTCGCCGGCGCCCTGCCGGAGCTTCGCGAGGCGCCGGACTACGAAGCGAGCGCCGAGGCCGAGGCCATCCTCGAGGGCAAGAAGGCCGCGGCGCGCGCCCACCTCGACGCCGTGCGCGCCCGCTGGGCCGGGCTCCTGGCCCATCTCGACGAGCCGGCGCAGGCCCACCGCGGGCTCCTGGGGGAGGTGGAGCCGGCGCCGGGGGACACGGTGCTCGCGCTGCTGCTGCGGCGCGCGCTGCGCGTCTCCTACCGGCGCGAGGTGGAGCGGCCGCTCAAGCAGATCTTCGCCGGGCGGGAGTTGGAGCCGGTGCGCCGCCGCCTCGACGCCATCCACGCCGCCATCCGGCCGCGGCGCCTCTTCGTCGCCACCCACATGCACGCCGGCGACGGCAACGTCCACACCAACATCCCCGTCCACTCCAACGACTACGCCATGCTCCACGAGGCCGAGCGCATCGTGGAGCGGGTCATGGCCCTCGCCGTCGCCCTCGGCGGCGTGGTCTCCGGCGAGCACGGCATCGGCATCACCAAGCTCCACTACCTCGAGCCCGAGAAGGTGCGCGCCTTCGCCGAGTACAAGCGCCGGGTCGACCCCGAGGGCCGCTTCAACCGCGGCAAGCTCATGGAGGACCCGGCCCTGCTGGAGCGCGCCTACACCCCGTCGCTGCGCCTGGTGCAGCAGGAGGCGCTGATCCTGGAGGCGAGCGAGCTCGGGGCCCTCAACGACGCCATCCGCAACTGCCTGCGCTGCGGCAAGTGCAAGGCGGTCTGCAACACCCACGTGCCGCGCGCCAACCTCCTCTACGCCCCGCGCGACAAGATCCTCGCCACGGGGCTCGTGATCGAGGCCTTCCTCTACGAGGAACAGACCCGCCGTGGCGTCTCGGCGCGCCACTTCGAGGCCATGAACGACCTCGCCGACCACTGCACCGTGTGCCACAAGTGCGTCACGCCCTGCCCGGTGGACATCGACTTCGGCGACGTCTCGGTGCGCATGCGCGAGATCCTCGCCGCCCAGGGGCGGTGCTGGAGCAACCTCGGCACGCGGCTGTCGCTGGCCCTGCTCAACGCCACCGACGCCCGCGCCGTGCGGGGGCTTCGCGCCGCCATCGTCGGGGCGGGCTATCCGGCGCAGCGCCTCGGCCACCGCCTCGCGCGCCGCCTCGGCCTCGGGCGGCGCAACCCGCCGCGGCCGACCACCGGGCGCATGACGCTGCCGGTGCAGGTGGAGCAGATGCTGGCGCGGCCGCTGCCGGGCGACGCGCCCCGCGAGACCCTGCGCGCGCTGCTGGGGATCGAGGACCCGACCCTGGTGCCCATCGTGCGCGATCCGGCGCGCGCCGACCACGGCGGCGAGGCGGTGTTCTACTTCCCGGGCTGCGGCTCGGAGCGGCTCTTCGGCCAGGTGGGGCTCGCCACCCTCGCCATGCTGTGGGAGCTCGGCGTGCAGACGGTGCTGCCGCCGGGCTACCTCTGCTGCGGCTATCCGCAGGCAGCGGCGGGGCAGGCGGCGCGCGCACGCAGGATCAGCACCGACAACCGGGTCCTCTTCCACCGCGTCGCCAACACCCTCAACTACCTGGACATCGGCACCGTGCTCGTCTCCTGCGGCACCTGCCTCGACCAGCTCCTGCTCTACGAGCTGGAGGCGATCTTCCCGGGGGCGCGGCTGCTGGACATCCACGAGTACCTGGCCGAGCGTGGGGTGGGCCTGGAGACGGCGGGCGGGCGCCGCTACCTCTACCACGACCCCTGCCACAGCCCCATGAAGGTGCACGACCCGCTGCAGGTGGCCTCGCGGCTGCTGGGCGGGGCCGAGGTGCGGCTCTCGGACCGCTGCTGCGGCGAGGCGGGCACCTTCGCCGTCTCCCGCCCCGACATCGCCACCCAGGTGCGCTTCCGCAAGGAGGAGGAGCTGCGCCGGGGTCTCGCCGAGCTCACGGGGCGGACGCGGGCGGACGGCACGGTGGGGCTGCTCACCGCCTGCCCCGCCTGCCGCCAGGGGCTCGCCCGCTACGAGGAGGCGACGGGGCTGCGGGCCGAGTACATCGTCGTCGAGCTCGCCCGCGCCCGCCTCGGCGAGGACTGGGAGGCGCGCTTCGTCGAGCGCGTGCGCGCCGGGGGCATCGAGCGCGTGCTGCTCTAGGCCGGGGGCCGCCCGCACCGCGGCGCCGACGGCGTCGTACAATGGTCGGCGTCGGGGGGACGGCCCGGGACGCGAGCGGGAGGTTACGGTGCAAAGGGTGCTGATCACCGTCGGGCTCGTGCTGGTGGCCGCGGGGCTGCTCTGGCCGCTCATCCAGCGCCTCGGGCTCGGGCGGCTGCCCGGGGACATCCACCTCGAACGCGACGGCTTCCACTTCTACTTCCCGCTCACCACCTCCATCCTCCTGAGCCTGCTGCTGACCCTGATCCTGTGGCTGTTCCGGCGCTGAGGCCGGCGCTCACAGGCGGAGGGTCTGCACGCCGTCGGCGCGCGCCACCAGGAGCACGTCCGCCGGGCGCAGGGCGAACAGGCCGTTGGTCACCACCCCGGGGATGTCGTTGAGCTCGGACTCGAGCCGCGCCGGCTCCAGGATCTCGAGGTCGTGGACGTCGAGGATGACGTTGCCGTTGTCGGTGACGAAGCCCTGGCGCCAGACCGGGCGGCCGCCGCGGGCGGCGAGCCTGCGCGCGACGAGGCTGCGCGCCATGGGGATCACCTCCACCGGCAGCGGGAAGCGGCCGAGGCGGTCCGCCAGCTTGCTCTCGTCCACGATGCAGACGAAGGTGCGGCTCGCGGCGGCGACGATCTTCTCGCGCGTGAGCGCGCCGCCCCCGCCCTTGGTCAGGTGCAGGTGGCGGGTGGCCTCGTCGGCGCCGTCCACGTAGACCGGCAGGTCGCCGACGTCGTTGAGGTCCAGCACCTCGATGCCGTGGCGGCGAAGGCGCGCGGTGGAGGCCTCGGAGCTCGAGACCGCGCCCGCGACGTCGATGCGCCGCTCGGCGAGGAGATCGATGAAGTGGTTGACGGTGGAGCCCGTGCCGACGCCGATCACCTCGCCGCGCGGGACGTAGTCGAGCGCCGCCTCGGCGGCCATCCGCTTGAGCCGGTCCTGATCCATCGCACCCTCCCTCCGTCGCTCGCACCGAGGCCGCGATGATACGGCGCCGCGGCGCGCGGGCGTAGACGCACCGCAGCATGCCGGGCTGGCGGCGGCCTCGGGGCCGCTGCTAACCTTGCCCGCCATGGGCGCGGGCGGATATCTGGAGCGCATCCTCACGGCGCGGGTCTACGAGGTGGCCCGGGAGACGCCGCTGGAGCGGGCGCCGGGGCTGTCGCGCCGGCTCGGCTGCGAGGTCCTGCTCAAGCGCGAGGACCTGCAGCCGGTCTTCTCCTTCAAGCTGCGGGGGGCCTACAACCGCATCGCCCGCCTCCCCCCCGAGCAGGCCCGCCACGGCGTGGTCGCGGCCTCCGCCGGCAACCACGCCCAGGGGGTGGCGCTGGCGGCGCGGCGGCTGGGGCTGCGCGCCACCATCGTCATGCCCCGCACCACCCCCAGCATCAAGGTGGAGGCGGTGCGGCGGCTGGGCGCGCGGGCGCTGCTGCACGGCGACACCTACGACGAGGCCGCGGCCCACGCCGTGGCCCTGGCCCGCTCCGCCGGCGCCGCCTTCATCCATCCCTACGACGACCCCGACGTCATCGCCGGGCAGGGCACCATCGGCATGGAGATCCTGCGCCAGCACCCGGGGCCACTGGATGCGGTCTTCGTGCCCGTGGGCGGCGGCGGGCTCATCGCCGGGATCGCGGCCTACGTCAAGCATCTGCGCCCCGAGGTGCGCATCGTCGGGGTGGAGCCGGAGGATGCGCCGACGCTCACCCGCGCCCTGGAGCGCGGACGGCGGGTGCGGCTGCCGCAGGTGGGGATCTTCGCCGACGGGGTGGCGGTGCGGCAGGTGGGGCGCGAACCCTTCCGCATCGCCCGGCGCACGGTGGACGAGATGGTGCTGGTGGGCGTCGACGAGATCTGCGCCGCGATCAAGGACGTCTTCGAGGACACCCGCTCGGTGCCGGAGCCGGCGGGCGCGGTGGCGGTGGCGGGGCTCAAGCGCTGGGTGCACGAGCGGGGCGTGCGCGACGCCGTGCTGGTGGCCATCGAGAGCGGGGCCAACATCAACTTCGACCGCCTGCGCTACGTCGCCGAGCGCACCGAGCTCGGCGAGGGCCACGAGGCGCTGCTCGCGGTGACCATCCCCGAGCGGCCGGGCAGCTTCCTGCGCTTCTGCCGCGCCATCGGGCGGCGCGCCATCACCGAGTTCAACTACCGCTACGCGGATCCGGCCGAGGCCCACGTCTTCGTCGGCCTGCGCATCGCCGACCGGGACGAGCGCGAGGCCCTGGTGGGGCACCTGCGCGGCGAGGGCTACCCGGTGGTGGATCTCAGCGACGACGAGGTGGCGAAGCTGCACGTGCGCCACATGGTGGGCGGGCGGGCGCCGCAGGTGCGCGACGAGGTCCTCTACCGGGTGGAGTTCCCGGAGCGGCCCGGGGCCCTGATGGAGTTCCTGGGGCGCATGGGCGGGCGCTGGAACATCAGCCTCTTCCACTACCGCAACCACGGCGACGCCTACGGCCGGGTGCTCATGGGGGTGCAGGTGCCGCCTGGGGAGCGGCGCGCCTTCCGCGACTTCCTCGCCGGCCTCGGCCTGCCCTTCTGGGACGAGAGCGACAACCCCGCCTACGCCCTCTTCGCCGCCGCCGGCTGAGGGCTCAGGGCGCGGGGCGGCGCGCCATGGCGAGGATGTGCGCCCAGTGCGCGGGCGCGACCGGGGTGACCGAGAGGCGGTTGCCGCGGCGCAGGATGAGCAGCCCCTCGAGGGCCGGCTCGGCGCGAAGCTCGGCCAGGGTCACCGGCCGCGGCAGACGCTCCACCAGCCGTACGTCCACGGCGAACCAGCGCGGCCGCCGCGGATCGGCCCGCGGGTCGTGGTAGGGCGAGGCCGGATCGAAGGCGGTGGGGTCGGGGTAGGCCTCGCGCACCACCTCCACGATGCCCACCACCGCGGGCCGGCGGCAGTTGGAGTGGTAGAAGAAGGCCCGGTCCCCGACCCGCATGGCGCGCAGGAAGTTGCGCGCCTGGTGGTTGCGCACGCCGTCCCAGGCGTCGGTCCCGTCCGGGGCCGCGGCGAGATCGTCGATCCCGTAGGTGGCTGGCTCGGACTTGAGCAGCCAGTACGTCACGGCCGCTCGCCTGCGCAGGGGAAGAGGCGCAGCCCCTGCTCCGTCACCACGCCGTGCAGCGGCACGTCCCAGGGGCGGGCCGGCAGCGCCGGCACCTCCTGGCAGGCGTAGGCGACGCCGATGACCCGCGGGCGGCTGCGCAGACGATCGCGGCGCAGGAAGGCGAGGGCGCGGTCGTAGAAGCCGCCGCCCATGCCGAGGCGGTGCCCGGCGGGGTCGAAGCCCACCAGGGGGGCGAGCACGAGATCGAGGCTGGCCGCCGGCACCGCCGCCACGTGCGCGGGCTCCGGGATGCCGAAGCGGTTGCGCACCAGCGTGGTGTCAGGGCCGAAGGGGGCGAAGAGGAGGCCGCCGCGGGGTGGCGGCGCCAGCACCGGCAGGCAGCAGAGCTTGCCCGCGGCCCACGCCCGCCGCAGCAAGCCGGCGAGGTCCGGCTCGCCGTCGTGGGCGAGATAGAGGGCGATGCGCCGCGCGTAGCGGAAGGGGGCGCTGACCGCGAGGGCGCGCACGATGGCGGCGTCGCGGCGGGCGCGCTCGGCCCCGGCGAGGGCGCGGCGGGCGGCGCGCAGCCGCCGGCGCAGGGCCGGCAGCGCCTCCGGCGCGGGCACGCAAAGGGCGCCCCCCGCATGTGCCGTAGCGGGCCATCGCCCTTGAACCAGAGGTTCAAGTGGGGGCACCGTCGTCACCGAAGGCTTTCCGCTCGCGGGCGGACCTGCACACTGGCGCCGAACAGCGCGCCCCCAGGCGACGCGTTTAGGCTCAAAGGGATCTCCAGCCCGCTTCGTGCACCGCAGGGTGCGCCACGCCGACCATGATACCCCGCCCCGGGCCGCCGCGCACCCGTCTCGCCCGCGGGCCCCGCCGGCGCTAGACTGGGGTCGCCGTCCGGCGAGGGAGCCGCCCGTGAACCAGCACGCCACCTTCGACCCCGGCGAGGCCTTCGCCCGCAACATCGGCTGGATCACCCCGGCGGAGGCCGAGGCGCTCACCGGCAAGCGCGTCGCCATCGCCGGCATGGGCGGGGTCGGCGGCAGCCACCTCCTCACCCTCGTGCGCCTCGGCGTGGGCGCCTTCACCCTCGCCGACCCCGACGTCTTCGAGCTCGCCAACTTCAACCGCCAGGCGGGCGCCGATCTCATGAGCCTCGGCCGCAACAAGGCCGAGGTGATGGCCGAGCGCGCGCGCCGCATCAATCCCGGCCTGCGTCTGCGGGTGATGCCCGAGGCGGTGGGCGCGGACAACGTGGACGCCTTCCTCGCCGACGCCGACCTCTATCTCGACGCCCTCGACTTCTTCGCCTTCGAGGCCCGCGAGCGGGTCTTCGCCCGCTGCGCCGAGCTGGGCATCCCGGCGGTCACCGCCGCCCCCCTCGGCATGGGCACCGCCCTGCTCTGCTTCCTCCCCGGGGGCATGACCTTCGAGGCCTACTTCGGCCTCGCCGGCCGCGGCGAGGAGGAGAAGATCCTGCGCTTCCTCGTCGGGCTCGCCCCCGCCATGCTCCAGCGCGGCTACGTGGCCTGGCCGCAGGCGGTGGATCTGGCCGCCCACCGCGGCCCCTCCACCCCCATGGCGGTGGAGCTCTGCGCCGGCGTCGCCGCCACCGAGGTGCTCAAGATCCTGCTCGGACGCGGCCCCGTGCGCGGGGCGCCGCGCGGGCTGCAGTTCGACGCCTACCGCCGCCGCATGGTCCGCACCTGGCGCCCGGGCGGGCACCGCAACCCCCTGACCCGGCTCACCCTGGCCGTGGCCCGGCGCCGGCTCGCACGGCTGCGGGCCGAGGCCGCGGCGGCCGAGGCGCCGACCCCGGCCACGCCGGCCGGGCGCGTCCTGGAGCTCGCGCGCTGGGCCCCCAGCGGCGACAACACCCAGCCCTGGCGCTTCCGCATCAAGGACGACGCGCGCTTCACCATCTTCGGCCACGACACCCGCGACCACTGCGTCTACGACCTCGACGGCCACGCCAGCCATCTCGCCCACGGCGCCCTGGTGGAGACCGTGGCCATCGCCGCCACCACCGTCGGGCGCCGCGCCGTCGTCCGCATGCGCGAGGCGGGCGATCCGCCGCGGCCGGTCTTCGAGGTCCGGCTGGAGCCCGCCGAGGCGGCGCCCGACCCCCTCGCCCCCTTCATCCGCCTGCGCACCACGCAGCGGCGGGCCATGGGGCGGCGGCGCCTCGCCCCGCGTGAGCGCGAGGCCCTGCGCGCGGCGGTGGCGCCGGACTACGAGCTGATCCTCCTCGATGCGCCGGCGCAGCGGCGGCGGGCGGCCTGGCTCGCCTTCCGCGCCGCCCGCCTGCGCCTGACCATCCCCGAGGCCTGGGCGGTCCACCGCGAGGTCATCGCCTGGGGGGCGCGCCACAGCGAGGACCGCATCCCCGAGGCCGCGGTGGGCTTCGATCCCCTCACCGCGCGCCTCTCGCGCTGGGCCCTGCGGAGCTGGCCGCGGGTCGCCTTCCTCAACCGCTGGCTCGCCGGCACCCTGGCGCCGCGGATCCAGCTGGACCTCCTGCCGGGGCTTCGCTGCGCGGGCTTCGTCGCCCTCGCCGCGCCCCGCCCCCCGGAGGGGACGGCGGACTGGGTCGAGGCCGGGCGCCGGGTGCAACGGCTGTGGCTGGCCGCGACCCGCCTCGGCCTGCAGATGCAGCCGCAGATGACCCCGCTCATCTTCGCCCGCTACGCCCGCGAGGGTGTAAAGTTTTCCGACACCCCCGGGGCCGCGGACGAGGCCGCCGCCATCGACCGCAGGCTCCGCCGCCTCCTCGGCGAGGCCGCCCCGCGCACGGTCTGGCTCGCCCGCATCGGGCCCGCGCGCCCGGTCCCGGGCCGCTCCCTGCGCCTGCCGCTGGCGCGGCTCTGCCTGGACGGGGCCGCGGGCTGAGCGCGGGGCCGCGCTGTCAGGATTTTTTACATTCGCCCCCGCCCCGCCCCCGGCCTCGGCGCGCAACCCATTGTTTCTGCGTGATTCGGGCAGGATGGCACGGGAACTGCATAGGAGAGGGCAACCGCGAACCCATGCACCGGACAAAGGGAGCACGAATCCATGAACACCCCAAGGAACGAGACCCTGCGCAGGAAGACCCTCTCCGCGGCGGTGGCCGCCGGCCTGCTGGCGCTGGCCTCGGGCGGCGCCCAGGCGGCGAACATCCTCTTCGACCCCGACGCGGCCAACATCGACGCCGGCGCGAGCGGCCCCTTCGCCAGCTTCGATTTCGGGCAGGCCCAGGTCTCGGCCTTCCAGCTCTCGTCGGCGCTGGGCTTTCCCAACACCGCCACCGTGTCCATCGGCCTCGGCGCCGACGACGTGGTGAGCCCCGGCGATTCCTTCTCCGAGCAGGTACTCTTCGCCATCCCCAGCCACACCGACTGGGCCGGGACGAACAAGGCCGACGGCTGGCGCGTCAGCGGCCCGAGCGGCAGCTTCGACCAGCTCTTCGTCCTCGCCGATCTCACCGGCTCCATCGCCAGCATCTCGCCCGGCACCATCGGCGCCGGCAACCCGGGTGACATCGGCACCGCGGACTTCACGGTGAACTTCACGGGCACGAGCATCAGCGTGGTCTGGACCCCGGACGGCAACCCGTTCGACGCGAGCGACAACTTCGTCCTCGCCACCCTCGGAAACATCACGGGCGGCATCGACAACGCCAACTTCAACAACGGGACCGCCTCCGTCAACGTGGACATCACCGCCGAGTTCACCAGCGTGATGCCCGGGGTCTGGGCCATGAGCGACGGCACTCCCTTCGAGACCCTCCTTGCCACCACGCCGCCGACGGTGATCCTGGCGCTCGCGGACACCTCCGCCACGTTCCAGGGCGCGAGCGCGAATCTCGGCGGCGACGGCGCCGTGGGCGGCGGCGACGACACCCTGCTGCTTACGATCCGCAACGACCAGGGCACGGCGACGATCCCGGCCCCGGCGCCGCTCGCGCTGCTCGGCGCCGGCCTCCTGGCCCTCGGCGCCATGGCCCGCCGCCGCCGCGGCTGAGGCCGAGCCCTCCCCGCGCCGAATGGCCCGCCTCCGGCGGGCCATTCGCTTTCCGGGCGCGCTACCATGTTCCCGGGAGCACGAGGGGAGCAAGCGCGATGCCCACCCCGGGCATGATCCTCGCCGCGGCGCGGGAGCTGCTGCCCGGCCCCCCGCCCCCGCGGGTGCCGGAGCCCGACCTGGTGATGGACGACCCGGCCAAGGTGGCGGCCTTCCACGAGGCCGGCGCCGAGGGCGGGGTGATGACCCCGGTCTACCTCTTCCACGCCGCCCAGGTCTGCGACGTGGTCCGCCCCGGCGATCGCGTCCTCGACCTCGGCTGCGGCCCCGCCAACCAGCTTGCCCTCGTGGCCGCCCTCAACCCGCAGACCCACTTCCTGGGCGTCGACCTCTCGGCGGAGATGCTGGCCCGGGCCGAGGCCCGCATCGCCGAGCGGGGGCTCGCCAACGTCGCCCTGCGCCGCGGCGACATCACGGAGCTGCGGGGGCTGGAGGACGGCTCGGTGGACGCGGTGATCTCCACCGTGGTCCTCCACCACCTCCCGGACGAGGCGGCGCTGGCGCGCTGCTTCGCCGAGATCGCCCGCGTCCTCAGGCCCGGCGGGGGGATCTACCTGGTGGACTTCGGGCGCATGCGCAGCGAGGCCTCCATGCGCGCCTTCGCCTGGCAGCACGCCCGCCGCCAGCCCGAGCTCTTCACCCTGGACTATTTCCACTCCCTGCGGGCGGCCTTCCGGGTGGAGGACTTCGGCGCCGCCCTCGCCCGCCACCTCGCCGGGCGGGCGCGCCTCTACCGCACCGCCCTGGTGCCCTACATGGTGGCGGTGAAGTCGCCGCCGCGGCGCCCCCCCGACGAGGCGGCGCGCGCCCGGCTGCGGGCGCTGGCGCAGGCCATGCCGCCGCACCAACGGCGCGACCTGCGCGACCTGCGCCTCTTCTTCCGCCTCGGCGGCCTCGCGAGCCGCCACCTCTGAGGACGGCGCCGCCGCTCAGGAGCGCTCCAGCTCCCGCAGCAGCGCCGCCGCGCGCTCCCGCTCCGGGAAGGGCGCCTTCGCCCCGGCCAGCAGGCGCCGCAGCAGCGCCGCCGCCTCCCGCCCCCGCCCCGCGCGCGCCAGCGCCGCGGCGTAGCGGTAGGCGATCCCGGGATGGTCCCCGGCCCGCGCGTGGGCCTGCTCCAGCGCCCGCACCGCCTCCTCGATGCGCCCGGCGCGCAGGAGCAGACCGCCGTAGGTGTCCAGCACCGCCGCCGCCTCGGGGGCGCGCGCGAAGGCCCGCTCGGCAAGCGCCAGCGCCTGGCCCGGATCCTCCTCCGCGAGGGCCTCGGCGAGGTTGTTGAGGGCGACGACGTTGTCGGGGTCGGCGGCGAGGACCCGCCGCCAGGCGGCGACGGCGCCGGCGCGGTCGCCCAGCAGGAGCCGCGCGTCGGCCGCGAGGAGCCGCACCCCCACGTCCCCCGGGTGGCCTTCGAGCCAGTCCTCCAGCGCCGCGAGCGCCTCGTCCCGCCGCCCCGCGCGCCACAGGGCCCGGTAGGTGGCGAGGGTGAGCCAGCGCGTCTCCCAGCCCCGGGCCGCCTCGGCGAGGGCGGCCGCGGCCGCCTCGTTCCGGCCCTCGGCGAGGGCGATCATGCCGGCGAGGGCACGCCCCGGAGGCGCGCCCCGGGCCGCCTCGGGCAGGGCCTGGTAGGCCGCCCGCGCCGCCTCGGAACGCCCCTGGGCCACCTCCAGCAGACCGAGGGCGACCCGCGCCGGCACGTGCCCCGGCGCCAGTTCCAGCACCTTCTCCAGCTCGGCGCGGTAGCGCGCCGCATCCCCCACCGCCTCGTAGGCGCCGGCGAGGAGGAAGTGGGCGAGGGGGGCATCGGGCCTGCGGCGCACCGCCTCGGCGAAGGCCTTGACCGCGCCCTCGGCCCGCCCCGCCTGCAGCCGGACGCCGCCGAGGACCACGAGCACCTCGGGGTCGTCGGGGCGCTGGCGCGCCGCCGCCTCGGCATGCTCCAGCGCCTCCGGCGTCCGGCCCAGGCGCAGGGCGAGCTCGGCCGCCGCCGCCTCCAGCTGCCACGCCTCCGGCAGCGCCTCGATCCCGCGCCGGGCCCAGGCGAGGGCCTCCTCGAGCCGCCCCGCGCCGCGCTCCAGCTCCACCAGCCGCAGATACGTGGGCAGGTGCTGCGGGTTGCGCTCGAGCACCGCCCCCAGGCGCTCCACCGCGGCCTCGGTCCGGCCGTCGCGGACCTCCAGGAGGGCGAGATGCAGCCCCACCTCCGGATCCCCCGGCGCCGCCGCCCAGGCCGCCTCCAGCACCCGCCGCGCCTCGTCGTGGCGCCCGAGCCCCACCAGGGCCTTGGCCTGCAGGACCCGCCAGCGGGGGGCGTCGCCGCCCCTGCGCGCCTCGGCCAGGGCCTCGGCGTAGCGGCCCGCGCCGAGCAGCGTCGTGACCAGCAGCCCGCGCAGGGAGACCGCCGCCTCCCCCCCGACCCCCAGCCCCTCGCGCAGGGTCGCAAGCGCCGCCTCCACGTCGCCGGTGCGCACCAGGCCGAGGGCGAGACGGGCCCGCGCCTGCGGGGTCTCGGGCGCCTGCGCCACCGCCCGCCGCAGCAGCTCGATGCCCGCCTCCCGCTCGCCGAGGGCGAGCCTCGCCGCCCCCAGGAGGCCGAGGATCTCGGCATCGGCCGCGCCCGCATCCACCACCGGCTGCAGCAGCTTCGCCACCTCGCCGGGGCGCCCGGCGCGCAGCCGCACCAGCGCCAGCGTGCGCCGCGCGGCGACCGAGCCCGGCGCCCGCGCCAGCGCCGTCTCCAGCAGCCGCGCCGCCTGCTCCTGCTGCCCCAGGCGGTAGCGCACGTAGCCCGCCGCCACCAGCACCGGCACGCTCCCCGGGGCGCGGGCGAGGGCGGTGTCCAGCGCCCCCTGCGCCTCCTCGAGCCGCCCCCGCGCCAGCAGGAGCAGCCCGCGCGTGTAGTGCACGCCGGGATGATCCTTGCTGAGGCGGGCCGCGGCTTCGATGTCCTCGCCGGCGGCGTCGAGGCGCTCGAGGCCGATGCGCACCACCGCCCGGCGAAGCAGCACCCGCCCGGGCGCCACCCCGAGCGCCAGCGCCCGCCCGTAGGCCGCCTCCGCCGCCCCGCCGTCCCCGCGGCGCCGGGCGAGGTCGCCGAGGGCGACCCAGGTCTCGCCGTCGTTGGGCGTCGTCTCCAGGGCCCGGCGCAGGAGGGCCTCGGCGGCGGCCAGCTCCCCGCGCGCGGCGGCGAGCCGCGCCTCGCCGCGCAGCGCCCGCGGGTGGCCGGGGGCGAGCCGGCGGGCCTCGGCGAAGGCGTCCGCCGCCTCCCCGGCGCGGCCGAGGGCGAGCAGCGCCTCGCCCCGCAGGGCCTCGGCGTCGGCCCGCCGCGCCGGCGCCAGCGGCAGCTCGCCGAGCAGGTCCAGCACCGCCTGCCCCTTGCCCTGGGCGAGGAGCGCCTCGGCCAGCGGCACGAGGACGGCGTCCGGCGCGGCGCCCGCCCGCAGCGCACGGCGGAAGGCGTCCTCAGCCGCGGCGTGCTGCTCGAGCCGCATCAGCGCCCGGCCGAGGAGGAAGCGCGCGCGCGCATCCTCCGGCGCCTCCCGCAGGGCGTTCTTGAGCTCGATGACGGCACCGCGGGCGTCGCCCTGCTGGAGCATCGCCTCGGCGCGCTGCACGCGCTCGGCGAAGCCCGGAGCGCCGCCGCCGCAGGCGCCGAGGAGGAGCGCCGCCGCCGCCGCGGCGGCGATCCACGCCGCGCGGCGGGCCCTAGAGATGCCGGTCGATGTCATGGGCCTTCAGCCCCCATGCGAAGAGCGCCACCGCCTTCTGCGTCGTGGCGCGGAGCCGCTCGGCCAGGGTCTCGAGGAAGCCGCGCAGGACCCGGTAGCCGATCTCGGGATGGGCGTCGAGGAAGGCGAGCATCGCCGCGCCGTCGATCTCGGCCACCTCCGCCTCGTCCACGGCGACCACGGTGGCCGAGTGCGGGCGGCCGTCGAAGAGGGCGAGCTCGCCGAAGACCTCCCCCTCGCCGAGATCGCGAAAGCCGGGATGGAGCGGCCGGTTCCCCTCCAGTCGGACCTCGCCGAGGACCCGGACGCGGCCGCGCAGGACCAGATAGACCCTGCCGCTGCGCTCGCCCTCGCGCAGGACCGCCTCGCCCGCCGCGAGCACGCGCCGGCGCCAGGGGCCGCCCTCGGCAAAGCCCGGGTGGCGCAGCAGCTCGGCAAGCGCCTCCCCCGCCACGGCCGCCGTCAGCGCCCGCCCTCCGCCGGCCGCCACTCCAGCTCGTCCAGGAGGCGGCGGGCGGCCTCGCGCTCGGGAAAGTCGCCCCCGCCGGCCAGCGCCGTGCGCAGATACTCCACCGCGCGCGGCTTGCGGCCCGTCCGCGCCAGCAGGGCGGCGTAGTGGTAGGCCACCGAGGGGTTGTCGGGCAGCGCCGCCGCCGCCCGCTCCAGCAGCGGCTCGGCCTCGCGCACCCGCCCGCTGCGCAGCAGCAGCCAGCCGTAGGTGTCGGCGACGGCCACCGCGCGGGGGGCGCGCTCGTAGGCGCGCCGGGCGAACTCCAGGGCCCGCCCCAGATCCTCCTGCTCGTACAGGTAGGCGAGGTTGTTGAGGAGGATGGGATCGTCCGGATAACGCTCCAGCAGGCGCTCGTAGCTCGCCCGCGCCTCCTCGCGCCGCCCGCCGGTGAGGTAGACCTCGGCGAGCACGAGCGCCATGCGCTGGTCGTCCGGATGCCGGCCGAGCCATGCCCGCGCCGCCTCCACCGCCCCCTCCACGCGGCCCGCCGCCTGCTCGGCGCGCACGATCCCGCGCGCGGCCTCGAAGGCGTCGGGGGCGTGCTCGAGCACCGCGCGGTAGGCCGCCACCGCCTCGTCGTGGCGCCCCCGGGCGAGGTGGAGGTCGCCCTCGAGGAGGCGGCCGAGCCAGCGGGTCGGCTCCTTCGCCGTGAGCCCGGCGATGTGCCGCCGGGCCTCCTCCCAGCGGCCGAGGCGGATCTCGAGGGCGACGAGCTCGCGCGCAAGCCCCGCGTCGGCCGGCGCCAGGCGCGCCGCCTCCAGCAACGCCTCGTGGGCCCGCTCGGTGTCACCCGCCCGCAGCGCCGCCCCGGCGAGGAGGCGGCGGGCCGCCGCCGAGCGCTCCAGCATCCGGGCCAGGGCCTCGTAGGTCTTGACCGCGGCCTCGGCCTGCCCCGCCGCGAGCTCCATCTCGCCCAGGGCGCGCAGGTAGGCGGGGTCGTCCCGGATCGTCTCCGGCGCCCGGCGGAGCACGTTCAGGCCCTCGGCGGCGTCCCCCCGGCGCAGGTGGAACCGGGCCAGCGCCACGCGCGGCGCGAGGGCCTCGGGCCGCTGCGCCACCATCTCCTCCAGCGCCTTGCGCGCCTCCTCGACCCGCCCCTCGCGCGCGTCCAGCTCGGCCAGCGCCAGCCGTGTACGCAGGTGCTGCGGATGGGCCTCGAGGACGGCCTGGTAGAGGCTGCGGGCGCGCGCCGCATCCCCCTCGCGCAGGGCCATGGCGGCGAGGTTGTGGGCCGCGGTGGGATCGCCCGGGGCGAGCGCCAGGGCCTTGGTGAAGGCGGCGCGGGCCTCCTCGGTGCGCCCGGCGGCGGCGTGGACGAGGCCGGTGAGGTTCCAGCCGAGCGCCCGTTCGGGGCTGCGCGCGCGCAGCCGCTCCGCCGCCGCCATGGCCTTGTCCGTCTCCCCCGCCCGCAGGTGCGCGAGGGTCAGCACCACATCCGCCGCCCCACCCTTCGGATCCAGCTCCACCGCCTGCTCGAGGGCGGCGGTGCCCTCCTCGCGCTCGCCCGTGGCGAGCAGGCTCAGGCCCAGGCGCAGCCTGGCCTGGGCCGAGTCGGGATCGGCCTCCACCGCCTTCTCCAGGGCCTCGATGCCCTCGTCGGTGCGGCCCAGCCCGAGGAGGGCGGCGCCGAGGATCTGCTGCGCGGCGGCATCCCCCGGCGCCGCCTCCACCACGGGACGCACCGCGGCGACGGCATCGGCGTGGCGGCCCTGGCGCACGTAGAGCAGCCCCAGGAGCTTGCGCGCCGGCTGCGAGCCCGGGACCCGGCGCAGGACGCGGCTGAGATACTCCTCGGCCTGGCGGTCCTGGCCCTGCATGAGGTGGGTCACGCCCAGATAGAACTGCGCCGGCACGTAGTCCGGCGCCGACTTGAGCGCCTCCTCCAGCGCCGTCTGGGCCTCGGCGAAGCGGCGCTGCTGGAACTGCCAGAGGCCCTCGGCGTAGGGGGCGGCGGGGTGGCGCGGCGCGAGCCGCCGCAGGGCGTCGATGTCGGCGCGCGCCTCCTCCAGCGCCCCGCGCTGGATCCTGAGCAGGGCCCGCTTGAAGAGGAGATCGGGGCGCTGACGGCGCCGGATGGCCTCGTCGTAGGCCGACTCCGCCTCCCGCCAGTCCCGTCGCGCCATGGCGACGTCGCCGCGCAGGATCCAGGCCGCGACGTCCTCCGCGTCCTCCCGGGTGAGGGCCTGCACCGCCTCCCAGGCGCGGTCCCGCTCGCCCCGGCGCAGCCACAGGGCGACCTCCACCATGCGCACGTGCCGGCTGCCGCCGTCGGCCTCCCGCCCGCGGGCGAGCGCCGCCTCGGCCTCGTCGGTGCGCCCCAGGGCGAGCAGCGCCGAGGCGCGCATGGCGTGGAGCTCGGCCCGCACCGCAGGCGCCTGCGCCGCGGCGGGGTCCACCTCGGCGAGCAGCTCCTCGAAGCGCCGCTGCATGAGGAGCGCCCGCGCCAGCCACGGCAGCACCTCCTCGCGGCTGCGGCCGAGGACCTGGGCGCGGCGCAGCTCCTTCTCCGCGGAGGGGCCGTCGCCGGCCTCCACGTAGACCCGGCCGAGCAGGAGCCGGGCCGCGGCATCGTCCGGATTCTCGGCGAGCGCGTTCTTGAGCTCGATCACCGCCGCGCGCAGCTCGCCGCGGGCGCGGTACGCCTCGGCCCGCTCCACCGGCCCGCCCCAGGCGGCCGCCGCCAGCAGCAGGCCGAGGGCGCCCAGCGCCGCGCGCCCGTATCCGCCCCGGTTGCCCCGATCCTTCACGATGCCCATGGGCTCACCTCCCCGGTGTGTCCGTGCCGGCCTGCGTGCCGTGCGGGATGCCGTGCTTTTCCAGCAGGCTGTAGAGGGTCGGCCGCGTCACCCCGAGCAGGCGCGCGGCCTCGCTGACGTTGTGCCCGGCCCGCGCCAGGGCGCGCAGGATGGCGCCGCGCTCGGCCGCCTCCCGCACCTGGCGCAGGTTGAGGGGCTCGGCCTCGCGCGTGCCGTCGAGCTGCAGGTCCGCCGCATGCACGCGCTCGCCGTCGGCCATGATCACGGCGCGCTTGACCCGGTTCTCCAGCTCACGCACGTTGCCGGGCCAGTCGTGGGCCTCGATGGCGGCGAGGGCGTCCTCGCTGAAGCCGCGCACGGGCCGGCCGAGCTCGCGGGCGTGGCGCTCGAGGAAGGCGCGCGCGAGCAGCACCGCATCCCCCTCGCGCCGGCGCAGCGGCGGGATCTCCAGGGTGACCTCGCTGACGCGGTAGTAGAGATCCTCGCGGAAGGCGCCCTCGGCCATGAGGGCGCGCAGGTCCTGGTGAGTGGCGCAGACCACGCGCACGTCCACCGGGATCTCCTCGCGCCCGCCGATGCGCTCCACCACCCGCTCCTGGAGGAAGCGCAGGAGCTTGGCCTGGAGGCTCAGGGGCAGGTCGCCGATCTCGTCGAGGAAGAGGGTGCCGCCGTCGGCGACCTCGATCTTGCCCGGCGTGCGCCGCACGGCGCCGGTGAAGGCCCCCTTCTCGTAGCCGAAGAGCTCGCTCTCGAGCAGGTTCTCGGGGATGGCGGCGCAGTTGATGGCGACGAAGCGTTTGTCGCGGCGCGGGCTCAGCGCGTGGAGCGCGCGGGCGACGAGCTCCTTGCCGGTGCCCGACTCGCCGAGCACCAGCACGGTGACGTCGGCCGGGGCGAGCCGCTCGACGGTGCGGCAGACCTCCAGCATCCCCGGGCTTGCGGCGATGATGCCGTCGAGGGGGGCGGCGTCGGCGCCGACGGCGAGGCGGCGGTTCTCCGCCTCCAGCTCGTGGAGGCGGAAGGCGCGCTCGACGGCGAAGGCGAGCAGCTCCGCATCCACCGGCTTCTGGTAGTAGTCGTAGGCGCCCATGCCGACGGCGCGCACGGCGTTGTCGCGGTCCTCGCGGCCGGTGACCACGACGACCTTGGTGTGCGGGGCGAGGGAGAGGATCTCGCGCAGGGTGGCGAAGCCCTCGCTGGCCCCGCCGGGATCCGGCGGCAGGCCGAGATCGAGGGTCACCACCTGGGGCTCGAGGCGGCGAAGCTCCGCCACCGCCTCCTCGCGCGTCCCCGCCACCGCCACCTCGACCCCCTCGAAGCACCAGCGCAGCTGGCTCTGCAGCCCGGGGTCGTCCTCCACCACCAGGAGCCTGCGGCCCTCGGCGCTCATCCCGCCGCCTCCTGCACGGCCTCGGCCGCCAGCGGCAGGCGGATGCGGAAGCAGGTGCCCCGGCCGGGGCTGCTCTCCACCGCCACCTCTCCGCCGAGGGCGCGCACGTACTCGCGGCACTCGTAGGCGCCGATGCCCATGCCGCTCAGCCCCTTGGTGCTGTCGAAGGGCCGGAACAGCCGCTCGCGAAGGAAGGTCGCATCCATGCCCGTGCCCGTGTCCTCGATCTCCACCAGGGCGCGGCCGCCGTCGGTGCCGACCCGCACCGTCACCCGCCCGTCCGGCGGCGTCGCCTCCTGGGCATTCTGCACCACGTGGCGCAGGACCGTCGTGAGCCGGTCCGGATCGGCCTCCACCCACGGCCCCGGCGGCGCCGCCTCCAGCCGCGGCGCGGGCTGCACCCGGGCCCGCTCGGTGACCACCGCGGCCGCCAGCGCCGCCAGGTCCACCGCCCGCCGCGCCCCCTCGCGGCGCCCCGAGCGCAGCTGCGCCACCAGCCGGTTCATGCGCCCCACCGCATTCTCCAGGGTCGCCACCATGTCGTCCAGGAAGGCGGGGTTGCCGCCGTGGCGGCGGGCGTTGGCGGCGAGCAGGCCGAGCTGGGCGGCGAGATTCTTGAGGTCGTGCACCACGTAGGCCGACAGGCGGTGGTAGGCCTCGAACTGGCGCGCCTGGGAGAGGGCCTCGGCGGCCTGCATCTGGGCCAGGTGGCCCGCCGCCTGCCGCCCGGCGATGCGCAGCAGGTCGTAGTCCTCCCAGATGAGGCGCACCGGCGCGCGGGGCGGGGCGAGCACGACGAAGCCCATGGGCGCCTCGTGCAGCCACAGCGGCACCACCAGCCATGCCCCCAGGGCCTCGAGCCAGGGCGGCAGCCGCAGCCCGGGGTAGCGCTCCGGCGAGGCCGCCACCTCCGCCGGTTCGATCACCCACTCGCGCCCCGCCAGCGCCGCCGCCAGGGGCTCGTCCGGCGCCACCACCGCCTCCGGCGGCGGGGTGAGGTTGAGCCACGCCCGCGGCCGGTAGGCGCCGTGCTCGTCGCGCAGCCACAGCGCCCCGCCCGGACACTCGAACAGCTCCGCCAGGGCGTGGATGGCGCGCTCGGCCGGGGGCAGGTCGGACTCGGTCCCGGCGAGGGTGCGGGTGAGCCGCATCCAGGCGTCGCGGTAGTCGTGCTTGTAGCTGTAGAAGTTGCGGCTGATGAAGACCCGCAGCCACGCCCGCATCCGCCCCGAGGCCATGAGCGCCGCCAGCAGCACCGCGGCCCCCACGAGGAAGACCACCTGCCAGACCGCCCCCCAGGTGCCGCCGAAGCGGCGGATGTAGTAGCCCGCCGCGGCCATGAAGAGGAGGTAGACGCCGGCGCCGAGGAGGGCCGCGCTGTGGAAGACCGCCCGCCGCGAGACCGCGATGTCCACCGCCCAGTCGCGGTTGCGCGCGGCCGCCACCGCGAGCAGCGGCGCCATCAGCCCCTCCGCCGCCACCCGCGCCTGCCAGAGCGCCGGGCTGATGCGGCGCAGCAGCAGCGCGTCGGCGTAGAGGTAGAAGTCGTAGGCGAAGAGGCCGCCGAGGCCGAGGCAGAGGAACTTGAGGGCCCAGCGGCGCGCGGGCGGGGCGTTGCGCCAGAGCTGCTCCACCGCCACCAGCCCCGCGAGGGCGAGGGCGAGGTGGCCGGCCACCGCCCAGTGCCCGCCGACGCGGTGCAGCGGCAGCAGGTCGAGGGCGAGGACGCCCCCCGCGAGCGCCCCCGCGCCGGCGAGCGCCAGGACGCGCCGGCGCCCCGCGAGCATGGTCAGCGCCAGAAAGCCGATCCAGGCCAGGTCGCGCGCCACCTCGGCGGCGAGGAGCGCGCGCAGGGGCGGGACGCCGGCGGCGGCGTAGAGGACGTGCAGGCCCGCCCACAGGGCGGTCAGGCCGGCGGCGGCGAGGAAGGCCGCCCCCGGCGCCGTGCCCCGCCAGCCGAAGGCGAGGAGGAGGGTGAGCCCGCCGAAGGCGGCCGCCCCGAGGGCATGGCTCACCAGCGCCGCGTCGATCTCCATGGCCCTAACGCCTGGCGGAGGGACGCGCCCCTCCGCTCACCGCGCGCCCCGGCCCCAGAGCACCACCTCCACGGTCTGGACGAGGATCACCAGGTCCAGGAAGAGGCTGTGGTTCTTCATGTAGTAGAGGTCGTAGCGGAGCTTCTCCGCCGCGTCCTCGTCGCTCGCCCCGTAAGGGTAGCTCACCTGCGCCCAGCCGGTGAGGCCCGGCTTCACCCGGTGGCGCTCGCCGTAGTAGGGGATGCGCTCCTGCAGCCGGGCGACGAACTCCGGCCGCTCCGGGCGCGGCCCCACCAGGCTCATCTCGCCGCGCAGGACGTTGATGAGCTGCGGCAGCTCGTCGATGCGGGTCTTGCGCAGCCAGGCCCCGACGCGGGTCACGCGCGCATCGCCCGGCCGCGCCCAGCGGGGACGGCCGTCGGCCTCGGCGTCGGGGCGCATGCTGCGGAACTTGATCACCTCGAAGGGCCGCCCGTGCTGGCCCACGCGGGTCTGGCGGTAGAAGACGGGGCCGCCGTCCTCGAGCTTGACCGCGAGGGCCGCAAGCAGCATCACCGGCCAGGTGAGGGCCAGCAGCAGCCCCGCCGCGGCGAGGTCGAACAGCCGCTTGACCGCGTCGGCGGCGAGGCCGCCGCGGAAGCCGTCCGAGAAGACCAGCCAGCTCGGGTGCAGGTCCTCCAGCATCACGCGCCCGGTCTCGCGCTCGTAGAAGCTGTGGAAGTCGCTCACCGGCACCCCCACCATGCGGCAGGCGAGCAGCTCGCGCATGGGCAGGTGGCCGCGGCGGTCGCTCACCGCCACCACCACCTCGTCGACGTCGCGGTCGCGCACGATCCCGAGCAGGTCCCCCACCCCCGTGCGCTCGGACGCGAGATCGTCGACGAAGCGGATGACGTTGTGCTCGACGACGTAGCGGGGCTCCACCGCCAGGCGCTCCTCGCCCAGGGGCACGCAGCCCACCACCTTGAAGCCCGCCCCGGGGGCGCGCGCGCCCTCGATGATGCGCCGCGCCGGCTCGCCGCCGCCCACCACCAGCACGCGGCGCTTGAAGACGTCGATGCCGCACAGGCGCACGAAGGCCCAGCGCGTCAGCAGCACGCCCGCGAAGGCCGCGGGGAAGGCCAGCGCCAGCGAGCGCCGCCACGGCACCACCCCCGGGAAGACGAGGTTGATCACCGCCAGCTCGGCGAAGCCGAAGGCGAAGGCGATCATCATGCGCACCAGCTGGCCCGAGGCGCCCTCGGCCATGCGCCGCTGGTAGAGGCCCACCACCACGAAGTTGAGGACCATGAGCACGGCGAAGGCCGAGGCGTTGGCGAAGGCGCCGAAGCGCAGGGGCGACTCCAGCTCGCCGATGCCGAGCATGCGCAGGGCCTCGCCCACGTACATGGCGAGGCCGAAGACGAGGCCCTCCACCGCGGCGAGGGCGACGAACCACCCCGGGATGTAGTGACGGAACAGTCGGATCATCCTCACTCCCGGCCCCAGCGGCCTGATCGAGATCGATCGAATCGCTCGAACTTACATGCAAATCTCGCCTATGAAAAGATAGCGCAGAGGACGGCCGTCCGCCTCCGCTTTTCATCGGGACGGCCACGCAAATCGATGTAGGAATTTGCTTACAGGGGGGGGGCGTGGAGGCGCCGGCACCCGCGGGTGCCGGCGCCTCCGGTCACGCCGCCGAGGCGGCGGCGCGGCGGGCGAAGACGAGGCCGTCGGGGCCTGCGTCCACCTCGATGGTGTCGCCCGGCACGAACGCGCCGGCGAGGATCTTCTGCGCCAGCGGGTTCTCCAGCTGCTGCTGGATCGCCCGCTTGAGCGGCCGCGCCCCGTAGACGGGGTCGTAGCCGGCCTCGCCGAGCCGCTCGAGGGCGGCGTCGGTGACCACCAGCCGGTAGTGCTTCTCCGCCAGCCGCGCCGCCAGACGCTCGACCTGGATGCGGGCGATCTCGCGGATCTGCGCCTTGCCCAGCGGGTGGAAGACCACCACCTCGTCGATGCGGTTGATGAACTCGGGGCGGAAGTGCTTGCCCACGATCTCCATCACCGCCGCCTTCATGCGCGGGTAGTTCTCCTCCCCCGCCATCTCCTGGATGAGCTGGGAGCCGAGGTTGGAGGTCATCACCACCACCGTGTTGCGGAAGTCCACGGTGCGCCCCTGCCCGTCGGTCAGGCGCCCGTCGTCGAGCACCTGCAGGAGGACGTTGAAGACGTCGGGGTGGGCCTTCTCCACCTCGTCGAACAGCACCACCGAGTAGGGCTTGCGCCGCACCGCCTCGGTGAGATACCCACCCTCCTCGTAGCCGACGTAGCCCGGCGGGGCGCCGATGAGCCGCGCCACCGAGTGCTTCTCCATGAACTCCGACATGTCGATGCGGACCATGGCGTCCTCGGTGTCGAAGAGGAACTCCGCAAGCGCCTTGCAGAGTTCGGTCTTGCCGACGCCGGTGGGGCCGAGGAAGAGGAAGGAGCCGTTCGGCCGGTTGGGATCGGCGAGCCCCGCGCGGGCGCGGCGGATGGCGTCGGCCACCGCCCGCACCGCCTCGTCCTGGCCCACCACGCGCCGGTGCAGCGCCTCCTCCATGCGCAGCAGCTTCTCGCGCTCGCCCTCGAGCATCTTCGCCACCGGGATGCCGGTCCAGCGCGAGACCACCTCGGCCACCTCCTCCTCGGTGACCCGGTTGCGCAGGAGGCGGAACTCGCGCGACTCGGCGGCCTGGGCCTCGGCCAGCCGCCGCTCGAGCTCCGGGATGCGCCCGTACTGGATCTCCGACATGCGCGCGAGATCCCCGGCCCGGCGCGCCGCCTCGAGCTCGATCCGGGCCTGCTCCAGCGCCTCCTTGATGTGCTGGGCACCCTGCAGGGCCGCCTTCTCCGCCTTCCAGACCTCCTCCAGGTCGGAGTACTCGCGCTCGAGGCGGCCGATCTCGGCCTCGAGGTCGGCGAGACGCTTGCGCGCCGCCTCGTCGGTCTCCTTCCTCAGCGCCTCGCGCTCGATCTTGAGCTGGATCAGGCGGCGCTCGAGCCGGTCGAGGGCCTCCGGCTTGGAGTCCATCTCGATGCGGATGCGGCTCGCCGCCTCGTCGATGAGGTCGATGGCCTTGTCCGGGAGCTTGCGGTCGGTGATGTAGCGGTGCGACAGCGTCGCCGCGGCGACGATGGCCGAGTCGGTGATCTCGACGCCGTGGTGGACCTCGTAGCGCTCCTTGAGGCCGCGCAGGATGGCGATGGTGTCCTCGACGCTGGGCTCGTCCACCAGCACCTTCTGGAAGCGCCGCTCCAGCGCCGCGTCCTTCTCGATGTACTTGCGGTACTCGTCGAGGGTGGTGGCGCCGATGCAGCGCAGCTCGCCGCGGGCGAGCGCCGGCTTGAGCATGTTGCCGGCGTCGATGGCGCCCTCGGCCTTGCCGGCGCCGACGATGGTGTGGAGCTCGTCGATGAAGAGGATGATGCGGCCCTCCTGCCGCGCGATGTCCTTGAGCACCGCCTTGAGCCGCTCCTCGAACTCGCCCCGGTACTTGGCGCCGGCGAGCAGCGCCCCCATGTCGAGGGCGAGGATGCGCTTGTCGCGCAGCCCCTCGGGCACCTCGCCGTTGACGATGCGCTGGGCGAGCCCCTCCACGATGGCGGTCTTGCCCACGCCCGGCTCGCCGATGAGGACCGGGTTGTTCTTGGTCCGGCGCGACAGCACCTGGATCGTGCGGCGGATCTCCTCGTCGCGCCCGATCACGGGATCGAGCTTGCCCTGGGCGGCGCGCTCGGTGAGGTCCACGGTGTAGCGCTCGAGGGCCTGGCGCGCCTCCTCCGCCTCGGGGTCGGTGACCGCCTCGCCGCCGCGCAGCGCCTCCACCGCCTTCTCCAGCACCGCCTTGGTGGCGCCGCACTCGCGCAGGGCCTCGCCGGCCGGGTCGCGGTCGTCCACCAGCGCGAGCACGAAGAGCTCCGAGGAGACGTACTGATCCTTGCGCTGCTGGGCGAGCTTGTCGGCCACGTTGAGCACCCGCGCCAGGGCGTTGGAGACGTGCACCTCGCCCGCCGTCCCCTCCACCCGCGGCAGCCCGTCGAGGATGCGCCCGAGGCGGGCGCGGAGGAGGTTGAGGTTGACGCCGGCGCGGTCGAGCAGGGGCCGCACCGTGCCCCCCTCCTGGTCGAGCAGCGCCGCGAGCACGTGCGCCGGCTCGATGAACTGGTGGTCGCGGCCGACGGCGAGGCTCTGGGCATCGGCCAGCGCCATCTGGAACTTGGTGGTCAGACGGTCCATCCGCATCGCGCTTCACTCCCGGTCTTGAACTGGACTGCCCCGGGAGATGCGGCCTGCGGCCGGCGATTTCAACCGTCAGCAGAGGAGATCGTGCAGGCGCGCAAGGAGCCGCGGCCCCTCCTCCGGCGCGGCGCAGCGCAGCGGCGGGTAGGCCGTGACGCGCACACGGCTCGGGAGGAAGAGCGCCCCCAGCACCCGGCCCGCGCCGCGCACCCCGTCGACCCGCACCGGCAGCACCGGCGCCCCGGTGCGGCAGGCGAGCCAGGCCACACCGCCCTTGAGCCCGCGCCGGCGCTCGGTGCGGTAGCGGATGCCGCCCTCGGGGAAGATCACCACCACCTCGCCCGCCTCCAGCGCCCGCAGCGCCGCGCGCAGGGCGCGGTCGGGGCGGTGGGCGCGGTCCACCGGGATGCAGCCGATGGCGCGGAAGAAGGGCCGCAGCCACCACCGCGCGTATTGCTCGCGGGCGATGAGGAAGCGCAGCGGCCGCGGGGAGACCGCCGCCAGCACCAGCGGATCGAGCCCCGAGACGTGGTTGGCGGCGACCAGGGCCGGACCCTCGGGGGGCAGCGCCAGCAGCGGCGCCCGCAGCCCGTGGACGTGGCGGCAGAAGAGGCGGTTGAGGCCGTCGAGCCGATCGAGCCAAGGCGCACCCCAGTCGGCGCGCGCGGCGCGCCCGGCCTGCCGCCCGAGGGCCGCCGCCGCGAGCACCGCCGCGGCGGCAAGGAGCCACCCCGTCACCGCGCCGCCCGCGCCGCCGCCCGCCCGCGCCGCTCGTCCACGGTGGCGAGCAGGACGAGCCCGGCGACGAAGTAGGCCGCGGTGGTGAGGAGGGCGCGGCGGTGATCGCCCCCGGTGAGGTAGGCCACGAGCCCGTAGCTCGGCGGCCCCAGCACCGCCGCGAGCTTCACCGCCAGCCCCCACAGCCCGAAGAACTCGGCGGCCCGCCCCGCCGGCGTGAACGCCGCCACCAGCGCCCGCCCGGCCGACTGGCTCGCGCCCATGGCGAGCCCGATGAGGTTGCCCGCGACCCACATCCCGGCGCGGCCGCCCGCCGCCCACGCCACCGCCAGGGCGAGGATCCAGAGGAGCAGGGTCGCGGCGAGGGTGGGCACCGAGCCGATGCGGTCCTGAAGGTGGCCGAAGGCGAGGGCGCCGAGGGCGGCGGTGACGTTGACCACGAGGATCAGCACCAGCAGCTCGCGCTGCCCCATGCCCATCGCCTCCTGGGCGTAGACTGCGGCCAGCACGATCACGGTCTGGATCCCGGCGTGGTAGACCGTCAGCGTCACCAGGAAGCGGAAGAGGTCGCGGTGGTGGCGCGCCCGCCGCAGGGTCTCGGCGAGGCGGCCGAGCCCCGCGGCGACGGCGGCGGCGAGCCCGGCGCCGTCCCCGGCCGGACGCGCGCGCTCGCGCAGGAAGAGAAAGGTCGGGCTCGCGGCGAGGGCGAAGACCGCGGCCACCCCGAGCAGGATCCAGGGCACGTAGGTCTCGGGCCCCAGCCCCGCGGCCTGCGCCCGCGCGATGACGGCGAGGGCGAGGAGCAGGATCAGCACGCCGCCGGCGTAGCCCAGGGCCCAGCCGTAGGCGGAGATGCGGCCGAGCTGGTCGTCGCGCGCGATCTCCGGGAGGAAGGCCGCCACCAGATTCTCGCCGCTGGCGAAGAGGTAGGCGGAGAGCGCGAGCAGCACCGCCGCGAACCGCCACTCCCCGGGGCCGGCGAGCCCGAGGGCGGCGGTGGCGGCGACACAGCCCACGGTGGTGGCGAGAAGGAGCGGCTTCTTGGCCGCACGGTGGTCGGCGACGGCGCCGATCACGGGGGCGGTCAGCAGCACCAGCCCGTTGGCCGCGGCGAGCGCGAGGGTCCACACCAGCGTCCCCGCGCCGGGGGCGAGCGCCGGATCCCCCCCGGCCACCACGGAGACGAAGTAGGCGTTGTAGACCGCGGTGAGGACCACCGTGGCGTAGCCGGAGTTGGCCAGGTCGTAGCAGGCCCAGGCGAGGATCTCGCCGCGCCCTGCGGGCGAGGCGGCGCCCACCGCGGCTCAGCCCCCGCCGCCCTCCGCGCGCCGGCGCGGCGGCGGCGCATAGACCTTGCGCCGGAAGAGGTCGTTGCGACGGCTGACCAGGCGGTCCAGGAAGAGCAGCCCGTCGAGATGGTCGATCTCGTGCTGGATCGCGCGGGCCTCGTAGCCGCGGCTCTCGATCTCGTGCGCCGCCCCGTGCTCGTCGAGGAAGCGCACGCGGATGGCGGCGGCGCGGACCACGTTGCCGGTGTAGTCCGGCACCGACATGCAGCCCTCGCGCCCCACCTCGAGCCCCTCCCACGCCAGGATCTCGGGGTTGACGAGGACGAGCCGCCCGTGGCTCTCGACCCCCTCGCGCGCCGAGACGTCGACGATGCAGATGCGCTGCCGCCGCCCCACCTGAGGGGCGGCGATGCCGACGCCGCCCGGCTGGGCGCGCATCGTCTCCTCGAGATCGGCGACGAAGGCGCGCAGGGCCTCGTCGAAGCGCTCCACCGGCGCCGAGACCGCCTTCAGGCGGGGGTCCGGGTAGGTCAGGACCGGCAGCACCGCCACGGCTCAGCCCACCAGGGTCTCGACCGGCTCGACCCGCACGTCGAGGTCGCCGAGCCCCGCCCCCGCCAGCGCCCGGCGCAGGGCCTCGATGCCGCGGCGCGCCTCGCCCTCGATGTGGAGCACGTAGATGGGCCGGTCGGGGGTGCCGGCGACATCGGACTCGAGGTCGAGGATGTTGAGCCCGGCCTCGGCCAGCGCCTGCGTCGCCTGGGCGACGATGCCGGTGCGGTCGGCGCCGGCGATGGTGATGCGCACGTCCGGGACCGCGTGCTCGTGGAGGCGCCCCCGGATCGGGTCCACGTGCAGGTGCAGCCCGAGCGCGCGCGCCACCGGCGCCAGCACCGCCTCCAGCGCACCCTCCGGCCCCGCCTGCTCCACCATCAGCATGACGGCGAAGTTCCCGCCGAGCCGCATCATCGAGGCCTCGCCCAGGTTGCAGCCGGCCTCGTAGAGGGCGCCGCTCACCCGCGCCACGATCCCCTGGCGGTCCTCCCCCACCAGGGTCACCATGTACCAGCTCATCGCGCCTCCTCCGCAGGCGAAGGCACCCATGATAGCCCATGGCTGCGCCCGGGCTCGATCCAGGCCAGGGTCGCCATGCGGCCGGTGACGCCGTCGCGCCGGTAGGAGTAGAAGGCGGCCGCCTCACGGAAGGTGCAGCGGCCGCAGACGGCGACCGCCTCCACCCCCGCGCGCCGCAGCCGCCGCCGCGCCGCCGCGGCGAGATCCAGCCGCCAGCGCCCCGCCCGCGGCGAGGGGCGCATCGCCTCCGCCGCCCCCGGATCGGCCGCGAGCACGGCCTCGCGCACCTCGGGCCCCACCTCGTAGGCGGCGGCGCCGATGGCGGGCCCGATCCAGGCCACGACGCCGCCGCCGAGCGCCGCCACCGCCGCCTCCAGCACCCCCGCGGCAAGCCCCCGCCAGCCGGCATGGGCCACCGCCACGGCGCCCCCGTCGCGCCGCGCCAGCACCACCGGCAGGCAGTCGGCGGTGAGCACCGCGAGCACCACCCCCGGCCGCGCGGTCCATGCGCCGTCGGCCTCGGCCCCGGCCCCCGCGGGGGCCTCGACGACGCGGGTGCCGTGGACCTGACGCAGCCAGGCGGGCTCGGCCGGCAGGGCGAGGGCGGCGCGCAGGCGGCGGCGGTTCTCCGCCACCGCCTCGGGGGCGTCGCCCACGTGTCCGGCGAGGTTGAGGCCGGCGTAGGGCCCGGCGCTGACGCCGCCGGTGCGCAGGGTGGTGAGCGCCCGCACCCGCGGCGGCGCGGGCCACTGTGCCTCGATCCAGGCGGGCCCCTCAGCCATGGGCGGCGAGATCCTCCTCCAGGGCCTCGAGCAGCGCCGCGAGATCCGCGGGCAGGGGCGAGGCGAACGCCAGCGGCGTGCCCGTCAGCGGGTGCGCGAAGGCGAGCCGCGCCGCGTGCAGGGCCTGGCGGCGCATCGCCCGCACCCGCTCCGCCAGCGCCGGGAGGGGGTCGCGCGGCAGGCGCGGGCGCCCGCCGTAGACGGGGTCGCCGGTCACGGGGTGGCGCAGATGCGCCATGTGGACGCGGATCTGGTGGGTGCGGCCGGTCTCGAGCCGCACCTCGAGCAGGGTGTGGGCGCGGAAGCGCCGCCGCACCCGGTAGTGGGTCACCGCCGGCCGCCCGGCCGGGACCACGGCCATGCGCTTGCGGTCCACGGGATGGCGCCCCACCGGGGCGTCCACGGTGCCGCCGGCGGTGACGACGCCGTTGACCACCGCGAGGTAGGTGCGGGCGATGGCGCGCGCCTGCATTGCCCGCACCAGGCGGGTGTGCGCCTCCGGGGTGCGGGCCACCAGCAGCAGCCCCGAGGTGTCCTTGTCGAGGCGGTGGACGAGGCCCGCGCGCGGCAGCACGGCAAGCGCCGGGTCGTGGGCGAGGAGGGCGTTGACCAGGGTGCCGCGGGGGTTGCCCGCGGCCGGGTGCACCACCAGCCCGGCGGGCTTGTCGAGGACGATGAGGTGCGCCTCCTCGTGCACGATGCGCAGCGGCATCGGCTCCGGCGCCGGCGCCTCTTCCGCCTCCACCGCGGCGTCCACCTCCACCCGCTCGCCACCGGCGAGGCGCTGGCGGGGCCGCGCCGCGGCCCCGTCCACGCGCACGCACTCGGCCTCGATCCAGCCCTTGATGCGGCTGCGCGAGTGCTCCGGCAGGAGGCTCGCCAGGGCCTGGTCGAGGCGCCGCCCGGCGAGCTCGGGCGGGATCACGAGGGTGTGACGCACCACGTGGCGGACCATGACCGCGCGAGTCTATCAGGGGCGCGGGGCGGCGGCCGCATCCGCTATACTGGCGCCCGCCATGTCCCGAGGGATGCGCACCGCGTCATGAGGCCGCTCGCCCGTCTGCTGCCGCTGCTGGTGGCGGTGCTCGCCCTCGCCGGCTGCGCCAGCCTCAAGTCCGCGGACCCGACCCGCGACTGGAGCGCGCAGCGCTTCTACGAGGAGGCGCGCTCGGCCCTCGATGCCGGCGACTACGAGCGCGCCATCGAGCTCTACGAGAAGCTCGAGGCCCGCTACCCCTTCGGCCCCTACGCCCAGCAGGCGGCGCTGGAGGTGGCCTACGCCTACTACAAGTTCGACGAGCCGGACTCGGCCATCGCCGCCGCCGACCGCTTCATCCGCACCTACCCGCGCCACCCCAACGTCGCCTACGCCTACTACATCAAGGGCCTGGCCAACTTCAACCGCGGCGTCGGGATCCTCGACCGCTACCTCGGCGACGCCATCTCCGAGCGCGACCCGCGCACCGCGCGCGAGGCCTTCGCCGCCTTCGCCGAGCTGGTGCGGCGCTTCCCCGAGAGCCGCTACGCCGAGGACGCGCGCCGGCGCATGCTCTACCTGCGCAACGCGCTCGCCGCCCACGAGGTGCAGGTGGCGGCCTTCTATCTCGAGCGCAAGGCCTACGTCGCCGCCGCCGGGCGGGCCCGCTACGTGATCGAGCACTACCCGCGCAGCCCGGCGGTGGGGCCGGCGCTGCGCATCCTGCGCGATGCCTACCGCGGCATGGGGATGGAGGATCTGGCACGGGACGCCGAGCGCGTCCTGGAGGCCAACCCGGCCTACCGCGACGTCGAGCTCGGGCCCTGAGGCGGGGAGGGGAGCGGCCATGTGGGACTTCTTCGAGACCGTGCGGCACCGCCACTCGGTGCGCCACTACCATCCGGACCTCGAGGTGGAGGAGGCGAAGCTGCATGCGGTGCTGGAGACCGCCTGCGCCGCCCCCTCGGCCGGCGACCTGCAGAGCTACCACATCGTCGTCGTGCGCGACCCGGCGCTGCGGCAGGGCCTCGCCGCCGCCGCCGAGGGCCAGGGCTTCGTCGCCGAGGCCCCGGTGTCGCTCATCTTCTGCGCCGACCCCGACCGCTCGGGCTCGGCCTTCGGCGAGCGCGGGCGCAGCCTCTACGCCCTCCAGGACGCCACCATCGCCGCCGCCTACGCCCAGCTCGCGGCGGTGGCCGCGGGGCTCGCCTCCACCTGGGTCGGCTACTTCGACGAGCAGGCCGTGGCGGAGCTCGTGGGCCTCGGCCCCGGCCTGCGCCCGGTCGCCATCATCCTCCTCGGCTACGCCGCCGAGCTGCCCGAGCCGAGCCCGCGCCGGCGCATGGACGAGGTGGTGACGCGGCGCTGAGGCGTCGCCCTCAGATCGCGGCCTCGTCCTCCTCGCCGGTGCGGATGCGCACCACCCGCTCCACCGGCGTGACGAAGATCTTGCCGTCGCCGATCTTGCCCGTGCGCGCCGCCTCGGTGATGGCCTCGATACAGCGCTCCACCTGTTCGTCCGGGATCACCACCTCGATCTTGACCTTGGGCAGGAAATCGACCACGTACTCGGCGCCGCGGTAGAGCTCGGTGTGCCCCTTCTGACGCCCGAAGCCCTTGACCTCGGTGGCGGTCATGCCACTGATGCCGATCTCGGCGAGGGCCTCGCGCACGTCGTCGAGCTTGAACGGCTTGATGATCGCCTCCACCTTTTTCATTGTGCTCCTCCCAGCGGGGGCGGCACCGCCCCCGTTCCGAACCAGACGGATGCATTCTCCCGCCTCGGCGCGCCCTAGGCCAGGTCCTCGCGGTAGCCCGAGGTGATGGGGTAGCGGCGGTCCCGGCCGAAGGCGCGCCGCGTGATGCGCACCCCGGGCGGGGCCTGGCGCCGCTTGTACTCGGCGCGGTCCACCATGCGCGCCACCCGGCGCACGATCTCGGGGTCGAAGCCCTCGGCCACGATCTCCTCCACCGCGCGGTCCTGCTCCACGTAGCGCTCGAGGATGGGGTCGAGCACCTCGTAGGGCGGCAGCGTGTCGGTGTCCTCCTGGTCCGGGGCGAGCTCGGCCGAGGGCGGGCGCGCAAGGACCCGCTCCGGGATCACCGCGCCGCGCCGGTTGCGGTGGCGGGCGAGGCGGTAGACCAGGGTCTTGGGCACGTCCTTGATGGGGGCGAAGCCGCCCGCCATGTCGCCGTAGAGGGTGGCGTAGCCCACCGCCATCTCGCTCTTGTTGCCGGTGGTGAGCACCAGCCGCCCGGTCCGGTTGGACAGGGCCATGAGGATGACGCCGCGGCAGCGGGCCTGGATGTTCTCCTCCGTGGTGTCCGGGGGGCGGCCAGCAAGATGCGGCGCCAGCGCCTCGAGGAAGGCGGCGAACGGCCCCTCGATGGGGATCACGTGGTGCTCGACGCCGAGGGCGCGGGCCTCGGCCTCGGCATCCTCCAGGCTCATGGGGCGGGTGTAGCGCGAGGGCATGAGCACCGCGGTGCAGCGTTCGGGGCCCAGGGCGTCGGCGGCGACGGCGAGGGTGAGGGCCGAGTCGATGCCGCCCGAGAGCCCCACGAGGACACCGGGGAAGCGATTCTTCTCCACGTAGTCGCGCACCCCGAGGACGAGGGCGCGGTAGACCGCCTCCTCCTCGGCGAGCTCGGGTGCGACGGGCCCCGGGTGCAGGCGCCCCGCCTCCCAGGTCACCGCCTCGATGCGCTCCTCGAAGGCCGGCAGGCGCGCCACCAGGGCGCCGTCGCCGTCCACCGCCAGCGAGGCGCCGTCGAAGACCAGCTCGTCCTGGCCGCCGACGAGGTTGACGTAGATCACCGGCAGTCCCGCCTCGCGGCAGCGCTCGCCGAGCACCGCACGCCGCTCGGCGTCCTTGCCCGCGTGGAAGGGCGAGGCGTTGAGGTTGACCAGAAGCCGCGCCCCGGCGGCCGCGGCCTGCGCCGCCGGCCCCGGGTGCCAGAGGTCCTCGCAAATGGTGATGCCCACGGGGACGCCCCCCGTCTCCACCACGCACGGCGCGGACCCCGGGGCGAAGTAGCGCTTTTCGTCGAAGACGCTGTAGTTGGGCAGGTGCTGCTTGTGGTACTCGGCGACGATGCGGCCGTCGCGCAGGAGGCCCGCGGCGTTGTGGATCCGCCCCCCGCGCCGGCGCGGATAGCCGACGATGCAGTCGATGCCGCGCATCTGCGCGGCCAGCCGCCCCAGCGCCTCCTCCACGCGCCAGTGCAGCCCGGGGCGCAGCAGCAGGTCCTCCGGCGGGTAGCCGGTGAGGGTGAGCTCGGGGAAGACCACGAGCCCGGCGCCGAGGCGGTCGCGGGCCTCGGCCGCGGCCGCGGCGACGCGGCGGGCGTTGCCGTCGATGTCGCCGACCAGGCAGTCGATCTGGGCGAGGGCGATGACGAGGCGCTGGGACATGGACGGCGGCCGCTCACGGTGCGTGGCGGCCGATTATACGCGCCGCCGCGGCGCGGCGGCGCGTACCGGGGCGGCTCAGCCGAGCAGCGCCTTCATGCGCTCGCCGATCTCGGCCGGCGAGCGCACGGTGGCCACGCCCGCGGCCTCCAGCGCCGCATACTTGCCTTCGGCGGTGCCCTTGCCGCCGGAGATGATGGCGCCGGCATGGCCCATGCGCTTGCCCGGCGGCGCGGTGACCCCCGCGATGTAGGCCACCACCGGCTTGGTGACGTGCGCGCGGATGTACTCGGCGGCCTCCTCCTCGGCGCTGCCGCCGATCTCGCCCACCATGACGATGCCCTCGGTCTGGGGATCGGCCTGGAAGAGCTCGAGGCAGTCGATGAAGCTCATGCCGTGGATGGGATCGCCGCCGATGCCGACGCAGGTGCTCTGCCCGAGCCCGTTGCGGGTGGTCTGGTCGACGCACTCGTAGGTGAGGGTGCCCGAGCGCGAGACGATGCCCACCCGGCCCGGGGTGTGGATGTGCCCCGGCATGATGCCGATCTTGCACTCGCCCGGGGTGATGATGCCGGGGCAGTTGGGCCCGATCAGGCGCACCCCAGGATAGCCGGCGAGGGCGGCGCGCACCCGCAGCATGTCCAGCACCGGGATGCCCTCGGTGATGCAGACGATGACGCGGATGCCGGCGTCGGCGGCCTCGAGGATGGCGTCGGCGGCGAAGGGCGCCGGCACGTAGATCATGGTCGCCTCGGCGCCGGTCTCGGCCACCGCGTCGTGCACCGTGTCGAAGACCGGCAGCCCGAGATGGGTGGTGCCGCCCTTGCCCGGCGTGACCCCGCCAACCAGCTTCGTGCCGTAGGCCAGCGCCTGCTCCGAGTGGAAGGTCCCCTGCTTGCCGGTGAAGCCCTGGCAGATGACCCGGGTGTCCTTGTCGACGAGAATGCTCATGTCGCTGTCCGTCCCCTGTCCTCAGGCCGCCGCCGCGGCCACCACCTTGCGCGCCGCGTCGGTGAGGTCCTCGGCGGGCTGGATGTCGAGCCCGCTCGAGGCCAGCAGCTCGCGGCCGCGCTCGACGTTGGTGCCCTCGAGCCGCACCACCACCGGCACCCGCAGGTCCACCTCGCGGGCGGCGGCGATGATGCCCTCGGCGATGAGGTCGCAGCGCACGATGCCGCCGAAAATGTTGACCAGGATGGCGCGCACGCGCTCGTTGGCGAGGATCAGCTTGAAGGCCTCGGCGACGCGCTCGGCGGTGGTGCCCCCGCCCACGTCCAGGAAGTTGGCGGGCTCGCCGCCGTGGAGCTTGATGATGTCCATGGTGGCCATGGCCAGCCCGGCGCCGTTGACCATGCAGCCGATGTTGCCGTCGAGGGCGACGTAGTTGAGGTCGTGCTGGCGTGCGGCGTGCTCGATGGGGTCCTCCTGGGTGGCGTCGCGCCACTCGGCGAGCTCCGCCTGGCGGTAGAGGGCGTTGTCGTCGAGGTTGACCTTGGCATCGAGGGCGAGCAGATCCCCCCCCGAGGTCACGATCAGCGGGTTGACCTCCACCAGGCTCGCATCGCACTCGTTGAACAGCCGGTAGATGCCGGCCATGATGCGCACGAGCTGCCCGGCCTGGCGGCCGTCGAGGCCCATGGCGAAGGCCATGCGCCGCCCCTGGTAGGGCTGGAATCCGGCCGCGGGGTCGATGGCCGCGGTGAGGATCTTCTCCGGCGAGGTGGCGGCCACCTCCTCGATGTCCATGCCGCCGGCGGCCGAGCCCACGAAGACGATGCGCCGCCGCGACCGGTCCACCAGCGCGCTCAGGTAGAGCTCCTGCGCCGGCGGGTTGGCCTTCTCCACCAGCACCACGTGGATCGGCAGCCCCTCGGCGCCGCTCTGCTTGGTCACCAGGCGGGTGCCGAGGAGGGCGTCGGCGGCCTCGCGCACCGCCTCCGGGCTGTCGACGAGCTTGACCCCGCCGGCCTTGCCGCGGCCGCCGGCGTGGACCTGCGCCTTGACCACCCAGCGCCCGCCGCCGAGCTCGCGCGCGGCGGCCTCCGCCTCGGCCGCCGTGCGCGCCGGACGCCCCTCGGGCACCGGGATCCCGTAGCGGGCGAAGAGCTGCTTGGACTGGTACTCGTGGAGGTTCATAAATACCCCTTATCGGCTCATTACCCACGCAAAGGGCGTATTTTTGCGCAAGCGCGTCGCGAAATCAAAGACCGCACGGGCCCCGCCTTGCAGGCCCGGCCCGGATCCCCGAAACTGCGCAGGGTCACTGCGGGCAAAGGTAGCCGTTGAGCGCATCCTCCGCCATCCCGGGCCACCCCTCCGATCCCGGGCCGCGCGCCTGGCAGACCCTGCTCATCATCGGCACCTACCGCCTCGCCCTGGCGGGGCTGCTGACGGTGCTCGCGGTCACCGGCCTCGCGCCGCGCACCCTCGGGGTCGCCGATCCCGCCCTCTTCACCCTCGCCGCCGTCGTCTACCTCGTCCTCGCCCTCGCCGGCAGCATCGCCTTCCACCTGCGTCGGCCCGCGTTCGACACCCAGGTCCACCTCCAGGGCTTCGTGGACATCGCCCTCATCACGGCCCTGATCCACGCCGCGGGAGGCGTCTCCAGCGGGCTGGGGATGCTGCTGCTGGTGGTGGTGATCGGCGGCGGGCTCCTGCTCGAGGGCCGGCTCGCCGTCCTCTTCGCCGCCCTCGCGACGCTTGCCCTGCTCGCCGAGGAGACCTACCGCCAGCTCACCACCGGGGCCGACCCGGCGGCCTATCCCCGCATCGGCATCCTCGGCGCCGCCCTCTTCGCCACCGCCTACCTCGCCCACGTCCTCGCGCGCCGGGTGCGCCAGAGCGAGGCCCTCGCCGCCAGGCGCGCGGTGGACCTTGCCAACCTCGCGGAGCTCAACGACTATATCATCCAGCGCTTCCGCTCCGGGCTGCTCGCGGTGGACGCCGCGCAGCGCATCCGCCTCGTCAACGACGCCGCCTGGCGCCTCCTCGGGATGCCGGCCCTGGGGGAGCGCACGCCGCTGGCGGCGGTGGCGCCGGGGCTCGCCGAGGCGCTGGAGGCGTGGCGGCAGGAGCGGCGGCAGCCGCGCGAGGCGGTGCGGGCGACCCCCGGCGGACGCGACGTCCTGCCCCGCTTCTATCCGCTCGGCGCGGGCGCGGATGCGGGGACCCTGGTGGTGCTCGAGGACGATCAGGTCGTCACCGAGCAGGTGCAGCAGCTCAAGCTCGCCTCGCTGGGACGGCTCAGCGCCTCCATCGCCCACGAGATCCGCAACCCCCTCGGGGCCATCGCCCACGCCGCCCAGCTCCTGGAGGAGACCGAGGGGCTCGACGAGGGGACGCGCCGGCTGGTGGCGATCGTGCGCGACAACGCCCGACGCGTGAACACGGTGGTGGAGAACGTGCTGCAGATCTCGCGCGCGCCGCGGGCGCGCACCCGGCCGCTGGCGCTGGCGCCGTGGCTCGAGCGGTTCGCCGCGGAGTTCCGGGCGCAGCGCGGCCTCGGCGCGGACGACGCCCTGGCGGTGGCCGTGGAGCCGGCGGATCTCACCGTCGAGGCCGACCCCGACCAGCTCCACCAGATCCTCTGGAACCTCTGCGCCAACGCCGACGAGCACGGCCGCGACGAGGCCGGCAGGCTCCATCTCACCCTGCGCGCCGGCACCGCACCGGAGACCGGCGGCGCCTTCATCGAGGTCGCCGACCGCGGCCCCGGCATCCTGCCGGAGGTGGCATCGCGCATCTTCGAGCCCTTCTTCTCCACCGGCGGCCGCGGCACGGGCCTCGGCCTCTACATCGCCCGCGAGCTCGCCGCCGTCGCCGGCGCGGCGCTGGAGTACCGGCCGGTGCCCACCGGCGGCAGCGCCTTCCGTCTGCGCCTCGCGGGCGAACGGGAGATGGCCGCGTGAGCCGCGCCCGCGCCCTCGTGGTGGACGACGAGGCGGACATCCGCGAGCTCGTCGCCATCACCCTCGCGCGCATGGACGTGGAGGCGCGCTGCGCCGCGGACCTCGCCGAGGCCCGCGCCCTCGCCGGAGCCGAACCCTTCGACCTGTGCCTGACCGACATGCGCCTGCCCGACGGCAGCGGCATCGATCTCGTCCGCCACCTCCAGCGCACCCGGCCCGACCTCCCGGCGGCGGTGATCACCGCCTACGGCGACGTGGAGTCGGCGGTGGAGGCCCTGAAGGCCGGCGCCTTCGACTTCGTCTCCAAGCCGGTGGATCTGGGTGTGCTGCGCCGGCTGGTGGAGACGGCGCTGCGCCTGCGCGAGCGCCGCGCCCCGGGCCGCCTGCACCTGGTCGGGGACTCGCCGCCGATGCGCCGGCTGCGGGCCATGATCGCCAAGCTCGCCCGCAGCCAGGCGCCGGTCTACATCAGCGGCGAGTCCGGCACCGGCAAGGAGCTGGTGGCGCGCATGATCCACGAGCAGGGGCCGCGCGCGGCCGGACCCTTCGTCCCGGTCAACTGCGGCGCCATCCCCGCCGAGCTCATGGAGAGCGAGCTCTTCGGCCACGTCAAGGGGGCCTTCACGGGCGCCGCCGCCGACAAGGAAGGCCTCTTCCAGGCCGCCGAGGGGGGGACGCTGTTCCTCGACGAGATCGCCGAGCTGCCGCCGCACATGCAGGTCAAGCTGCTGCGCGCGATCCAGGAGAAGGCGGTGCGCCCGGTGGGGGCGGCGCGCGAGGTGCCGGTGGACGTGCGCATCCTCAGCGCCACCCACAAGGATCTTGCCGCCCTCGTCCAGGCCGGCGAGTTCCGCCAGGACCTCTACTACCGCATCAACGTCATCGAGCTGGCGGTGCCGCCGCTGCGCGCGCGGCGCGAGGACATCCCGGCGCTCGCCGAGCACTTCCTCGCCCGCATCGCCGCGGCGCACGGGGGCGAGCCGCCGCGGCTCGGCGCGGCCGCCCTCGAGGCCCTGATGCGCTACCCCTTCCCGGGCAACGTGCGCGAGCTGGAGAACATCCTCGAGCGCGCCTGCACCCTGTGCGAGGGCGACGAGATCCGCCCCGAGGACCTGCAGCTGCCCGAGGACGGCGGCAGCGGCGCCTTCGAGGCCCCGGAGGCGGTCCCGGAGGAGGGCCTCGAGACCTACCTCGACCGCATCGAGCGCGAGACCATCCTCAAGGCGCTGGAGGAGACGCGCTGGAACCGGACCCAGGCGGCGAAGCGCCTCGGCATCAGCTTCCGCGCCCTGCGCTACCGCCTCAAGAAGCTGGGGCTCGACGGATGAGAACCGGTGCGCCGGGCCCGGTCGGCCGCGCGACAAGGCGGCGCTGGCGCCATGCGCTGCTGTCCCCGACGGTGTGGCGACTGCGCCTCGTGTACTGGGGCGGGGCGGCGGCGGTGGCCGTGCTGACGGCAGGTTATGCCCGCCTCGCCCGCGAGGCCGAGGCGACCTATCGGGCCGGGCTGGAGCTTGACCCCGGGGTGGGCTGGCTGCTGCCGGCGGTGACGCTTCCCCTCATCGGGTGGCTCGTGGCCCGGCTCGCCCCCGCCGCGGCAGGCAGCGGCGCCCCCCAGGCCATGGCCGCCCTGGTGGTGGCGGACGAACGCGCCCGCGCCCGCCTCCTTGCGCCGCGCGTGGTGGCAGCCAAGATCGGCCTCGGCGCCGCGGCGCTCGCGGGCGGGGCCGCAGCCGGCATCTTCGCCCCCTCGGTCCAGATCGGCGCCGCCACCATGCAGGCGGTGGGCCGCCATGCCGGGCTCGCCGGGCGCCGCGCCGAGCGCGGGCTGGTCCTCGCGGGGGCCGCGGCGGGGATCGCCGCCTCCTTCGGCGCCCCGCTGGCAGGGATCGTCTTCGCCATGGAGGAGATGGCCCGCAGCTTCGAGGAGCGGGCGAACGCCCTGCTGCTCACCGCGGTGGTGCTGGCAGGCCTGGTCACGGTGGCCATGGGCTGGGACGCCACCCGCGGTATGCCGCAGCTGCCCGATCCGGTGGGCACGCTGTGGCTCGCCGTGCCGGCGCTCGGCGTCGGCGGCGGGATCCTCGGCGGCCTCGTCGCCCTCGTCCTGGTCTCGGCGCTGCAGGGGCTCGAGGGCATCCCGCCGCGCCGCCGCCTGGCGGTGGCGACCGTGTGCGGCCTCGTCGTCGGCACCGCCGCGCTGGCCACCGGCGGCGAAGCCGTGGGCACCGGCCTGACCGAGATCGAGCAGCTGCTCGCGGGGGGAGAGGCGGCGCCGCTGCTGGCGCTGTGGAAGCTGCTCGCCGCCACCGCAACCGCCCTCTCGGGGGTCCCGGGAGGCCTCATCGGGCCCGGTCTCGCGGTGGGCGGCGCACTGGGACACGGGCTTGCGCCGCTGCTGCCGGCGGTGCCGCCGCCCCTGCTGGTGGTCGTCGGCATGGGCGGCTTCGTCGCAGGGCTCCTGCAGAGCCCCCTGACGGTGCTCGTGATCGTGCTGGAGGTCGCCGACCACCACGCCCTGGTGCCGCCGCTCATGACCACCGTGTTCCTCGCCTACGGGGCCTCGCGGCTGGTCTGCGACCGCCCCCTCTACCGCGCCCTGGCACGCGGCCTTGCCCACCAGGGGCGCGCCTGACGACCCGAGGAGAGACGATGCTCTGGATCAAGGCCCTGCACATCATCTTTATGGTGACGTGGTTCGCCGGCCTCTTCTATCTCCCCCGGCTCTTCGTCTACCACGCCCTGTGCGAGGACGAACCCGGCCGCGCGCGCTTCAAGGTGATGGAGCGCAAGCTCTTCTGGGCGATCACGACCCCCGGCGCGGTGCTGACCGTGGTCTTCGGCCTCTGGCTCCTGGCCGACTACGCCTGGGCCGCCTACCGGCACAGCGGCTGGCTCCACGCCAAGCTGGCGCTGGTGGCGGGGCTCGTCGCCTACCATGTCTGGTGCGGGAAGCTGGTGGCGGACTTCGCCGCCGACCGCAACCGCCACGGCCACGTCTTCTACCGCTGGTTCAACGAGGTCCCCGTGCTGTTCCTGGTGGGGATCGTGATCCTGGTGGTGGTCAAGCCCTTCTGAGCCCCGGCCCGCCGCCTCAGTGCGCACCGCCGGGCGGGGGCGCGGCACCGCTCAGCACCGCCTCCACGTCCACCGCGTCGAGGCGGTGGCGGCGGCCGCAGAAGGCGCACTCCGCCACCACCTCGCCCTCGGCGGCGAGCACCCCCTCGACCTCGGCGCGGCCGAGCCCCCGCATGAGCTCCGCCACCCGCTCGCGTGAGCAGCCGCAGCGGAAGGCCACCGGCGTCGGGTCGAACAGGCGCAGGGGCTCCTCGTGGAAGAGGCGGCGAAGGAGCGCGCCGGCGTCGAGGCGCAGGAGTTCGTCGCCGCGCACCGTCGCCGCCAGCGCCTCCACCCGGCGCCACCGGTCGGGGTCGGGGGGCTCGCCCTTGGGCATGGCCTGGAGCATGAGCCCGGCCGCGCTCTCCGCGTCGGCGGCGAGCCAAAACCGGGTCGGCAGCTGCTCGGAGCGGGCGAAATAGCGCTCGAGCGCCTCGGCAAGGCTCGCGCCCTCGGCGGGCACCACCCCCTGGTGGCGAGCCATCCCCTCGGGCTCCAGGGTGAGGGCCACGAGCCCCCCCCGCACCCACCAGGGCGCCGAGCCCGCCCGCCGACGGCACCGCCCCCTCCCAGCGCGCCAGCCCCCGCACGCCGCCCTCGGTGGTGGCCCGCACAAGGAGCAGCCGCACCGGCCCCGGGCCCTGGATCTGCAGATCGAGGCGGGCGCGGCCCTTGAGGCCGCTGGTCATGAGGAGCGCCGCGGCGAGCGCCTCGCCGAGCAGGGCCCGCACCGGGGGCGGGTGGTCGCGCCGCGCCTGCACGGCCCGCCACGCCGCGCCGAGGCGCACGTGGGCGCCGCGCACGGCGCCGGCCTCGAAGAGGAACCGGGTCAGGGCGTCGCTCACCCCAGGAGCCGCTGCAGGATCTCGTTGACCTGCCGGGGGTTGGCCTTGCCGCCGGTGGCCTTCATCACCTGGCCGACGAAGAAGCCCATGAGCTTGGTCTTGCCGGCGCGGTAGCGCGCCACCTGCTCGGGGTTGTCCTCGAGCACCCGGCGACACAGCGCCTCGAGCTCGCCGTGGTCGGTGATCTGCCGAAGCCCCCGGGCCTCGATCACCGCGTCGGCGTCGCCCTCGCCGGCCCACATGGCCTCGAAGACCTCCTTGGCGATCTTGCCCGAGATGGTGCCGTCCTCGATGCGGCGCAGCAGCCCGGCGAGGGCCTCGGGGCCCACGGGCGCATCCGCGATGCCGATCCCGGCGCGGTTGAGGGCCCCGGCCAGCTCCACCATGACCCAGTTGGCGGCGAGCTTGGGATTGTCCGGCACCGCCTCCACCAGCGCCTCGTAGTAGTCGGCGGTGGCGCGGTCGGCGGTGAGCACGCCGGCATCGTAGGGCTTGAGCCCGTACTGCGCGACGAAGCGGGCGCGGCGCGCGTCCGGCAGCTCCGGCAGCGCCGCCCGCGTCTCCTCGATGAAGGCCTCGTCGAGCACCAGCGGCAGCAGGTCCGGGTCCGGGAAGTAGCGGTAGTCGTTGGCCTCCTCCTTGGTGCGCATGGAGCGGGTCTCGTCGCGCGCGGCGTCGTAGAGGCGGGTCTCCTGCACCACCTCGCCGCCGGACTCCAGGACCTCGATCTGGCGCTCGATCTCGTGGCGGATGGCGCGCTCGACGAAGCGGAAGGAGTTGACGTTCTTGATCTCGGTGCGGGTGCCGAAGGCCTGGCTGCCCTTCGCGCGCACGGAGACGTTGGCGTCGCAGCGGAACGAACCCTCCTGCATGTTGCCGTCGCAGATGCCGAGCCACACCACGAGCTGGTGCAGCTTCTTCATGTAGGCGACGGCCTCCTCGGGCGAGCGCAGGTCGGGCTCGGAGACGATCTCCAGCAGCGGCACGCCGGCGCGGTTGAGGTCGATGCCGGTCATGCCGTGGAAGTCCTCGTGCAGCGACTTGCCGGCGTCCTCCTCGAGGTGGGCGCGGGTGATGCCCACGGTCTTGGTGGTGCCGTCGGCGAGCTCGATGGCGAGGCGCCCGCGCGCCACGATGGGCAGCTCGTACTGGCTGATCTGGTAGCCCTTGGGCAGGTCGGGGTAGAAGTAGTTCTTGCGCGCGAAGACCGAGCGGCGCGCGATCTCGGCCTCCACCGCGAGACCGAACATCACCGCCATGCGCACCGCCTCGCGGTTGAGCACCGGCAGCACCCCCGGCAGGCCGAGGTCGATGGCGCAGGCCTGGGTGTTGGGGGGCGCCCCGTAGGCGGTGGAGGCCCCGGAGAAGATCTTGCTGCGCGTGCGGAGCTGGACGTGGATCTCCAGCCCGATGACCGCTTCCCACTCCATCGTCCGCCCCCTCAGCCGTCGAGGCCCGCCGGCGCGCGCCGGTGCCAGTCGGTGATCCGCTGGAAGCGGTGCGCGGCGCCGAGCAGCCGCGCCTCGTCGAAGTGGCGGCCGATCAGCTGCAGACCCACCGGCAGCCCGTGCGCGAACCCCGCCGGGACCGAGATCGCGGGCAGCCCAGCCAGGTTCACCGCGATGGTGTAGATGTCGGAGAGGTACATCGCCACCGGATCGTCCGTCTTCTCGCCGAGGCGGAAGGCCGGCGTCGGCGAGGTGGGCCCGGCGATGAGGTCCACCTCCTCGAAGGCGCGCAGGAAGTCGTCGCGGATGAGCCGCCGCACCCGCTGCGCGCGCAGGTAGTAGGCGTCGTAGTAGCCCGCCGACAGGGTGTAGGTGCCGATCATGATGCGCCGCTTGACCTCGGCCCCGAAGCCCTCGCCGCGGGTGCGCTTGTAGAGGTCCTCGAGGTCGCGCGGATCGGCGCAGCGGTAGCCGTAGCGGACGCCGTCGTAGCGGGCGAGGTTGGAGGAGGCCTCGGCCGGCGCGATGACGTAGTAGGCCGGCACCGCGTAGCGGCTGTTGGGCAGGGAGATCTCGCGCAGGCGCGCCCCCTCGGCCTCGAGCACGCGCAGCGCGGCCTCCACCGCGGCCGCCACCGCGGGATCGAGCCCCTCGCCGAAGTACTCCCTCGGCACGCCGATGCGCAGCCCCGCAAGCGGCGCCTCGAGGGCGGCGCGGTAGTCCGGCACCTCGGCCTCGACGCTGGTGGAGTCGCGGGGATCGAAGCCCGCCATGGCCCCGAGCAGCAGCGCGCAGTCCTCGGCCGTGCGCGCCATCGGCCCGCCCTGGTCGAGGCTCGAGGCGAAGGCGATCATGCCCCAGCGCGAGACGCGGCCGTAGGTGGGCTTGAGGCCGGTGATCCCGGTCAGGGCCGCGGGCTGGCGGATGGAGCCGCCGGTGTCGGTGCCGGTGGCGGCCGGCACCAGGCGCGCCGCCACCGCCGCCGCCGAGCCCCCGGAGGAGCCGCCGGGGACGCGCTCGGGATCCCAGGGATTGCGCACCGGGCCGTAGAAGCTCGTCTCGTTGGACGAGCCCATGGCGAACTCGTCCATGTTGGTCTTGCCGAGCATCACCGCCCCCGCCGCGCGCAGCCGCTCCACCACGGTGGCGTCGTAGGGGGCGACGAAGGCGTCCAGCATGCGCGAGCCGCAGCTGGTGCGCACGCCGCGGGTGCAGAAGATGTCCTTGTGGGCGATGGGCACGCCCTCGAGCGGGCCGCCCTCGCCGCGGGCGAGGCGCGCATCGGCCTCGCGCGCCTGCGCAAGGGCCGCCTCGGCGGTGACCGTGATGAAGGCGTTGAGCCGCGCGTCGAGCCGCTCGATGCGCGCGAGGAAGTGGCGCGCCGCCTCCTCGGCCGAGAGGCTGCGCGCGCGCAGCGCCGCGGCCAGCTCGGCGACGGTGAGCTCGTGGATCTCGCTCATGGGCTGCTACTCGATGACCTTGGGCACGAGGTAGAGGCCGTCCTCCACCGCCGGCGCGATGGCCTGGAAGAGCGCGCGCTGATCCGTCTCCGTGACGACGTCGTCGCGCAGGCGCTGCACCGCGTCGATGGGATGGGCGAGCGGCTCCACCCCCTCGGTGGGCGCCTCGGCCAGCTGCTCGACGAAGGCCAGGATCTTGGACAGCTCGCGCGCATAGCCCGGGATGTCGGCCTCGCGGATGGCGAGCCGCGCGAGATGGGCGATGTACTCGACGTCGCTGCGCTCCAGGGACATCGCGTGCGCCTCCTCGGCGAGGTCGGTGCGACGGGGCCGCAAAGGTAGCACAAGCCCTCCCTTGCCCAAACCCCCGCCATTCGCTACAGTTTCCCGGTTATTGACCCCCTCCCCCCGAGAAAACACCGGAATGTTCAAAAGGTTACGCGGCCTCTTCTCGAACGATCTGTCGATCGACCTCGGCACCGCCAACACCCTGATCTACGCCCGCGGGCAGGGCATCGTCCTCAACGAGCCCTCGGTGGTGGCGATCCGGCGCGACGCCACCCGCGGCGCCAAAAGCATCGCCGCGGTGGGCGCCGAGGCCAAGCGCATGCTCGGGCGCACGCCGGGCAGCATCGAGGCCATCCGGCCGCTCAAGGACGGCGTCATCGCCGACTTCACCGTCACCGAGAAGATGCTGCAGTACTTCATCCACAAGGTGCACGAGTCGCGCTTCTTCCGTCCCAGCCCGCGGGTGCTGATCTGCGTCCCCTGCGGCTCGACCCAGGTGGAGCGGCGCGCCATCCGCGAGTCGGCGGCCGGGGCCGGCGCGCGCGAGGTCTATCTCATCGAGGAGCCCATGGCCGCCGCCATCGGCGCCGGGCTGCCGGTGGACGAGGCGCGCGGCTCGATGGTCCTCGACATCGGCGGCGGCACCTCGGAGGTGGCGGTCATCTCCCTCAACGGCATCGTCTACTCGCAGTCGGTGCGCATCGGCGGCGACCGCTTCGACGAGGCCATCATCAACTACGTGCGCCGCAACTACAGCACCCTCATCGGCGAGGCCACCGCCGAGCGCATCAAGCACGAGATCGGCACCGCCTTCCCCGGCAGCGAGGTGCGCGAGATCGAGGTCACCGGGCGCAACCTCGCCGAGGGCATCCCGCGCAGCTTCACCCTCAACAGCAACGAGATCCTCGAGGCCCTGCACGAGCCGCTCTCGGGCATCGTCGCCGCGGTCAAGACCGCGCTGGAGCAGACCCCGCCGGAGCTCGGGGCGGACGTGGCCGAGCGTGGCATCGTCCTCACCGGGGGCGGGGCGCTGCTGCGCGACATCGACCGCCTCATCGCCGAGGAGACGGGCCTGCCGGTGGTCATCGCCGAGGACCCCATGACCTGCGTGGCCCGCGGCGGCGGCCGCGCCCTCGAGCTCATCGACGAGCGCGGCGCCGACATCTTCGCCCTCGACTGAGGGCGGGAGGGGAGCCATCAAGGGGCTGTTCCTCGAAGGGCCCGCCCACGGCGCCCGCCTGGCGCTGCTCGCCGCCCTGTCGCTGGCGCTGATGGTGCTCGATCACCGCCAGCACCGCCTCGACCAGGTGCGCGCCGCCCTCCTCGCGGTGGCCGCGCCGGTGCTCTACGTGGCGCGGCTGCCGGCGGAGGCGGCGCGCTGGTCGCAGGAGGCGGTCAAGGACCGGCGCACCCTGCGCGAGGAGAACGCCGCCCTGCGCGCCCGCATCACCGTGCTCGAGGCCCGCCTGCAGCGCCTCGAGGCCCTCGAGCGCGAGAACCTGCGCCTGCGCGAGCTGCTGGGCGCGCCCTTCCAGCCCGGGCTGCGCATCGCGGTGGCGGAGGTCATCGCCGCCGACCTCGACCCCTACCGCCAGCAGGTGCGCATCGACCGCGGCGCCGGCGACGGCGTGCAGGTCGGCCAGGCCGTGATCTCCTCGGCGGGCGTGGTCGGGCAGGTCAGCTTCGTCGCCGCCGGCACCGCCACCGTGACCCTGCTCACCGACCCCGGCCACGCCATCCCCGTGGAGGTGCAGCGCAACGGCCTGCGCACGCTGGCCCTCGGCACCGGGACCCCGGACCGCCTGGCCCTGCCCTACCTGCCCAACCACGCCGACATCCGCCCCGGCGACCGGCTCGTGAGCTCGGGCCTCGGCGGCCGCTTCCCCAGGGGCTACCCGGTGGCCGAGGTGGTGGTGGTGGAGCCGCGTCCCGGGCGCCCCTTCGCGCGGGTGGAGGCCCGCCCGAGCGCGGCCCTGGACCGGCTGCGCGAGCTGCTGCTGGTCTGGCCCGGGGAGGCGGCGCCGTGAGCGAGACGCCGGCCCGCCCGCGCGGGCGCTGGGTGATCGCCGCCACCCTGCTCGCCGCCCTCGTCCTCGCCGTGCTCCCCCTGCCCGAGGCCTTCGCACCCTGGCGCCCGCGGTGGGCGGCCCTCATCCTCATCTACTGGTGCATGGCCCTGCCCCACCGGGTGGGGGTGGGCACGGCCTGGGCCACCGGCCTGTTCGAGGACGTGCTCACCGGCACCCTGCTCGGCCAGCACGCGCTCACCCTGGCGGTGCTCGCCTACCTGGTGATCAAGCTCCACCAGCGGCTGCGGCTCTTCCCCCTGCGCCAGCAGATGCTCGCGGTGCTGGTCCTGCTCCTGCTGGGGCAGCTGCTGGATCTGTGGATCCGCGGCTTCACCGGCCGCTCGCCCGAGACCTGGGCCTACTGGGGGGCGTCCCTGACCGGCACCCTCCTCTGGCCCTGGGTGTTCACGCTGCTGCGCACCCTGCGGCGGCGGCTCCGGGTGACGTAGGGGCCATGCGCAGGCGTCAGCCGCTGCGGGACGAGCAGGCCGAGGCGCGGCTGGTGCGGCGGCGCCTCCTCCTCGCCGGCGCCGGCATGGGGGCGCTCGCGGGGGGGCTGGTGGCGAGGCTGGCGTGGCTGCAGGTGGCCCAGCACGAACGCTACCGGACGCTGTCGCGGGACAACCGCGTGCGGCTGCTGCCGGTGCCGCCGACCCGGGGCCAGGTCTACGACCGCCGCGGACGGCTCCTGGCCGAGAACCTCCCCGCCTACGGCCTGGACCTGGTCCCGGAGCAGGTGCCCGACCTCGACGGCACCCTGCGCCGCCTCGGCGCGGTGATCCCCATCGGCGAGGACGACCTGGAGCGCTTCCGCCGCCTCCTGCGCCGGCGGCGGCGGTTCGAGCCCGTGCCCCTGCGCGTGGGCATGGACGAGCGGGAGGTGGCCGCCTTCGCGGTGGAGCGCCACCGCTTCCCGGGGGTGGACGTGCAGGCGCGGCTGACCCGCCGCTACCCCTTCGGGGCGCTCGCGGCCCACGCCGTGGGCTACGTGGGCCGCATCGGCCCGGGCGAGCTCGCGCCCGAGGACGAGGCCGCCTACGCCGGCACCACCCACATCGGCAAGACCGGCGTCGAGCGCGTCTACGAGCCGCTGCTCCACGGCGCGGTGGGCTACCGGCGGGTGGAGACCAACGCCGAGGGGCGGATCCTGCGCACCCTCGACGAGACGCCGCCGCGGGGCGGGCGCGACCTCCACCTCAGCCTCGACATCGAGCTGCAGCGCGCCGCGGTGGAGGCCCTCGGCGAGGAGGCCGGGGCGGTGGTGGCGCTGGATCCGCGCAGCGGCGAGGTGCTGGCCCTCGCCAGCACCCCTGCCTTCGACCCGAACCCCTTCGTGGAGGGCATCCCGGCGCGGGACTACGAGGCCCTGCGCAGCCACCCGCTGCGGCCGCTGTTCAACCGCGCCCTCGACGGGCGCTACCCGCCGGGCTCCACGGTCAAGCCCTTCCTCGGGCTGGGGGCGCTGGAGCTCGGTCTCACCCCGGCGGCGCGGCGGGTCTTCTGCCCGGGCTACTACCAGCTGCCCAACGACGAGCGCCGCTACCGCGACTGGAAGCGGCGCGGCCACGGCGCCGTCGACCTCCACGACGCCATCGTCCAGTCCTGCGACGTCTACTTCTACGAGCTCGCCCACCGCATGGGCATCGACCGCATCCACGACTGGCTGGCCCGCTTCGGCTTCGGCGCCCCCACCGGCGTCGACCTCCCGGGGGAATCGGAGGGGCTGCTGCCCTCGCGGGCGTGGAAGCGCGCCGCCCGCGGCGAGCCCTGGTACCCGGGCGAGACCCTCATCACCGGCATCGGCCAGGGCTTCCTGCTGGCGACGCCGCTGCAGCTCGCCGCCGCCACCGCGGCGCTCGCCAACCGCGGCCTGCGCGTGCGCCCGCGCCTGGCCCGCGCCAGCGCCCCCGCCGGCGGCGCCCCGCAGCCCCTGCCCGCGGGCGCGCCCGAGCCGCTGCCGGTGGCGCAGCCGGAGAACTGGGCCTACGTGGCGGCGGCGATGGAAGACGTGGTGCACGGCGCGCGGGGCACCGCCCGCCGCATCGGCCTCGGCGCCCCCGTGCGCATCGCCGGCAAGACTGGGACCTCCCAGGTCTACGGCCTGCCCGACGAGGAGGACGAGCCGCCGGAGGACGTCCCGCGCCGGCTGCGCGACCATGCCCTCTTCATCGCCTACGCGCCGGCGCGGCGGCCGCGCATCGCGGTGGCGGTGGTGGTCGAGCATGGCGGCAGCGGCGGCGCCGTCGCGGCACCGATCGCCCGCCGCGTCATCGACGCCTGGCTGGGGGAGATCGAGCCGTGAGGGGCGGGGCGGCCGCCGAGCTCCTGCTCTTTTTGCTCGCCGGCGCAAGGCGGCTGCTGCGCATCGACGGCGCGCTGCTGGGGCTGCTGGCGCTGGTCGCCGCCTACGGGCTCCTCGTCCTCTACTCCGCCTCGGGCGAGGACCTGGAGGTGGTGCGCCGGCAGCTCGTGCGCCTCGGCGTCGCCTTCGCCGTCTTCCTCGCCGCGGCGCAGGTCCCGCCCCGCCACCTGCGCGCCGCCGCCCCCCTCGCCTACGTCCTGACCCTGGGCCTCCTGGTGGCGGTGCTCGCGGCCGGCGAGGTGGGCAAGGGGGCGCAGCGCTGGCTCGACCTCGGGCTGTTCCGCTTCCAGCCCTCGGAGCTCATGAAGATCGCCCTGCCCATGATGGTGGCGCGCTTTCTCGCCGACCGCCCGCTGCCGCCGGCGCCGCGCCACGTCCTCGCCGCCCTGGCCCTGATCGCGCTTCCGGTGGCGCTCATCGTGCGCCAGCCCGACCTCGGCACCGGGCTGCTGGTGGGGGCGTCGGGCCTCGCCGCCCTCTTCCTCGCCGGGCTGCCGTGGCGCTGGATGCTGGGGGGGGCGCTGGCGGCGGCGGCGGGGGCGCCCCTCGCCTGGCACTTCATGCACGAGTACCAGCGCCAGCGGGTGCGGACCTTCCTCGACCCCGAGTCCGACCCGCTGGGCGCGGGCTACCACATCATCCAGTCCAAGATCGCCATCGGCTCGGGCGGCATCTACGGCAAGGGCTGGCTCGCGGGCACCCAGTCGCACCTGGAGTTCCTGCCCGAGCGCTCCACCGACTTCATCTTCGCCGTGCTGGGCGAGGAGCTGGGGCTGGCCGGGGAGCTCGCGCTCATCGGCCTCTACCTGCTCATCGCCTGGCGCGGGCTGGCCATCGCCGCCCGCGCCCAGGACGCCTTCTCGCGCCTGCTCGCCGGGGCCCTGGTGCTCACCTTCTTCGTCTACGTCTTCGTCAACATCGGCATGGTCTCGGGGCTGCTGCCCGTGGTCGGGCTGCCGCTGCCCCTGGTGAGCTTCGGGGGCACCTCCATGGTGACGCTCATGGCCGGCTTCGGTATCCTCAGCGCCGTGCAGAGCCACCGCCGCCTCCTCGCCCCCTGACCCATGGCCCGCCGCAGCCTCGCCGCCGTCCTCCTCCTCGCCGCCGCCGGCGCCGGCGCCGCCCCGGCCGAGTTCCCCGGGCTCGAGACCTTCCTCGAGCGCATGGTGCGCGAGCACGGCTTCGACCGCGACCGCCTCGCGGCGCTCTTCGCCGGCGTGCGCCTCGAGCAGCGCATCCTCGACGCCATCGCGCGCCCGGCCGAGGCCCGGCCCTGGCGCGACTACCGGCCGATCTTCGTCAACGAGGCGCGGATCGAGGAAGGGGCGCGCTTCTGGGCCGCCAACCGCGGCCTGCTCGGGGAGGTGGAGGCGCGCTACGGGGTCGACCCCGCGGTGGTGGTCGCCATCCTCGGGGTCGAGACCCGCTATGGGCGCCACCGCGGGGGCTACCGCGTCCTCGACGCCCTCTCGACGCTGGCCTTCGCGTGGCCGCCGCGGGCGGCGTTCTTCCGCCGCGAGCTCGAGCAGTTCCTGCTGCTCGCACGCGAGACCGGCATCGACCCGGCGGCGGTCACCGGCTCCTACGCCGGCGCCATGGGGCCGCCCCAGTTCATCCCCAGCAGCTACCGCCGCTACGCCGTGGACTTCGACGGCGACGGCGACCGCGACCTGTGGTCGCTGCCGGACGCCCTCGGCAGCATCGGCAACTACCTCGCCCGCCACGGCTGGCGCCGCGGCGGCCCGGTGGCGATGCCGGTGCGCGTGACCGGCGACTTCGCCTCGCTGCTCGACCCCGACCTGCACCTCGCGCGCAGCGCCGGGGCGCTCCGGCGCGCCGGCGTCGAGCCCCTCGGCGCGGTGGACGACGACGAGCCCGCGGCCCTCATCCTGCTCGCCGGCGAGGCGCAGCCGGTGCTCGTCTTCACCAACTTCCGCGTCATCACCCGCTACAACCGCAGCCCCCTCTACGCCATGGCCGTCCACGAGCTGGCCGAGGCCGTGCGGGGGCGGCTGCAGCGCCAGGCCCGGCGATGAGGGCGCGGCTGCTGCCGGCGCTGCTGCTCCTGCTCGGCGGCTGCAGCGCCCTGGTGCGCCACGACGGCCCCCCGGCGCGGGCGCCCGACCTCTCGGCGGTGGCCGAGGCGGTGCCGCGGGCCGAGCCGCGCAGCCCCTACGGCAACCCCGACAGCTACGTGGTCGAAGGGCGGCGCTACCACGTCCTGGCGAGCGCCGAGGGCTATCGCGAGCGCGGCATCGCCTCCTGGTACGGGCGCAAGTTCCACGGCCGGCGCACCGCCAGCGGCGAGCCCTACGACATGTACGCGATGACCGCCGCCCACCGCACCCTGCCGCTGCCCACCTACGTGCGGGTGACCAACCTCGAGAACGGCCGCAGCGTGGTGGTGCGGGTCAACGACCGCGGCCCGTTCCGGCGCAACCGCATCATCGACCTCTCCTACGCCGCCGCGCTCCGGCTCGGCTTCGCCGACAAGGGGACCGCCCTCGTGGAGGTCGAGGCCCTCACCCCCGGGGCGGCCCCGGCGTCGGCCGCGGCCGCGCCGCAGCCGCCGGAGCCGGTCGCCGCCGCCGCGCCGGCGCCGCCGCCGGTGCGGCTCTACCTCCAGGCCGGCGCCTTCGTCAGCCGCCGCAACGCCGAGCTGCTGCGCCGGCGCCTCGAGGTCCTGGTGCGGGAACCGGTGGAGGTGGGGCGGGTCACCGGCGCCGCCGACGCCCTCTTCCGCGTCCGCATCGGCCCGCTCGCCGGCGTCGAGGAGGCCGACGCCCTGGCCGAACGCCTCGCCCGCATCGGCCTCGAGTCGGTCCGCGTGGTGATCGAGTAGGCGGCGCCGGGCGGGCCTGCGCTACAATGCGGCGCGGCCACGTTCCGCCCGTCCAATCCCGGAAGCATCGGACCGCCATGCCTGCGATCGTCATCCTCATCGCCCTCGTCGCCGCGCTCGCCGCGCCCGCGCTGCGGGCGGCGGCGCCGCCGGTGCCCGCCCCGCCCGCGCTCGAGGCGCGAAGCTACCTGCTCATGGACTTCGACAGCGGCCGCGTCCTCGCCGCGCGCGAGCCCGAGGCCCGCGTAGAGCCGGCCAGCATCACCAAGGTGATGACCACCTACGTGGTCCTGCGCGAGATCGCCGCCGGCCGCATCCGCCTCGACGACGCGGTGACGGTGAGCGAGAAGGCCTGGCGCACGCCGGGCTCGCGCATGTTCATCGAGGTCGGCACCAAGGTCACCGTGCGCGAGCTCCTCATGGGCCTCATCGTGCAGTCGGGCAACGACGCCAGCGTCGCCCTGGCCGAGCAGGTCGCCGGCACCGAAGCCGCCTTCGCCGACCTCATGAACCGCACCGCCGCCGAGCTCGGCCTCACCGGCAGCCACTTCGTCAACGCCACCGGGCTGCCCGACCCCGAGCACTACATGACCGCGCGCGACATCGCCCTCCTCGCCCGCGCCCTGATCCGCGACTTCCCGCGCGAGTACGCATGGTTCAAGGAGCGCGTCTACGAGTACAACGGCATCCGCCAGTACAACCGCAACCGGCTGCTGTGGCGCGACGGCAGCGTCGACGGCATCAAGACCGGCCACACCGAGAGCGCCGGCTACTCCCTCGTGGCCTCGGCCCGGCGCGGCCCCATGCGGCTGATCTCGGTGGTGCTGGGCACGCGCAGCGACGAGGCCCGCACCGAGGCGAGCCAGGCCCTGCTCAACTACGGCTTCCGCTTCTTCGAGACCCACCGCCTCTACGCCGCCGGCAAGCCCCTCACCGAGGCGCGGGTCTGGAAGGGCGCACGGCCCACCGTGGGCCTCGGGCTCGCCGAGGACCTCTACGTCACCATCCCGCGCGGGGCCTACGAGCAGCTCGAGGCCGAGATGGCCCTCGACGGCACCGCCGTCACCGCCCCCGCCCGCAAGGGCCAGCGCCTCGGCACGGTGCGGGTGCGGCTCGGCGGCGAGACCCTGGCCGAGCGGCCGCTGGTGGCGCTCGCCGACGTGCCCCTCGGCGGCCTCGCCCAGCGGCTCATCGACGAGGTGCGGCTGTGGTTCCAGTGACCGAGCCCCCCCCCGGGCGCTGCTGGCTCGACGGCCGCTGGCTGCCGCTGGCGCAGGCGCGGGTCTCCGTCCTCGACCGCGGCTTCCTCTTCGGCGACGGCGTCTACGAGGTCATCCCCGTCTACGGCGGGCGGCCGCTGCGGCTGGAGCAGCACCTGGACCGGCTCGAGGCGAGCCTCGGCCACATCCGCCTCGCCAACCCCCTGCCGCGGGCCCGCTGGCGCGAGCTCCTCGCCGAGGCGGTCCACGAGGGCGGCGGCGGCGACCTCGCCCTCTACCTGCAGGTCACCCGCGGCCCGGCGCCCCGGCGCGACCACGCCTTCCCCGCCGAGCCCCGCCCCACCGTCCTCGTCCTGCCCTCGCCGCTCGCCGACGCCGGCGCCCTGCGGGCACGAGGCGCGGTGGTGGTGACCCTGCCCGACATCCGCTGGCGGTGGTGCCACGTCAAGGCCATCACGCTGCTCGCCAACGTCCTCGCGCGGCAGCAGGCGGCCGAACTCGGCGCCGACGAGGCCCTGCTGGTGCGCGACGGGCTCGTCAGCGAGGGCTCGGCGAGCAACGTCTTCGTGGTCGCGGACGGCGTCGTGCGCACGCCCCCCAAGGGGGAGCACATGCTCCCCGGCATCACCCGCGACCTGGTGCTGGAACTCCTGCGCGAGGCGGGGCTGCCCTGCCGCGAGGAGCCGCTGCCGGCGGCGCGCCTCGCCGGCGCCGAGGAGATCTGGATCAGCAGCTCCACCCGCGAGCTGCTGCCCGTGGTGCGTCTCGACGGCCGCCCCGTCGGCGACGGCCGCCCGGGTCCGCTTTTCGCCCGCGCCTGGGCCCTGTACGATGCCTATCGGGAGGCGGTGCGCCGCGGCGAGGCCGGCTGAGGACGCAGACGGGCGCGCCCGGGGGTGCGCGAGAGGAGCAGGCCATGCGCAGCGACCAGGACAGCCCCCTGCAGTTCCCGTGCGAGTTCCCGGTCAAGGTGATCGGGGCCGCGGGGGGCGACTTCCTGGAGCACGTGCTCGCCATCTGCCGCGAGATCGTGGGCGAGATCCCCCCGGAGGCGGTCTCCACCCGCACCAGCCAGGAGGGCCGCTACCTGGCGGTGACGGTGCGCGTCGAGGCGCGCAGCCGCCTCCAGCTCGACAGCCTCTACCAGGCCCTGCACGCCAGCGAGCGCGTGCTCATGCTGCTGTGAGCGCGACCCTGCAGGTGCGGCGCCTCGGCCGCGTACCCTACGAGGCCGCCTGGCGGCGCATGCAGGCCTTCACCGCCGCCCGCACCGGCACCACCGACGACGAGCTGTGGCTGCTGGAACATCCCCCGGTCTACACCCTCGGGCTCGCCGGCCGCGAGGCGCACGTGCGCGACGCCGGCGGCATCCCGGTGGTGCGCACCGACCGCGGCGGCCAGGTCACCTACCACGGGCCGGGGCAGGTGGTGGCCTACCTGCTCCTCGACCTCGCGCGGCTGGGGCTCGGGGTCAGGGGGCTCGTCCGCTGCCTCGAGGAGGCGGTGATGGAGGCGCTGGCGCTCTGGGACATCCGCGGCGCGCGCCGCGAGGGGGCCCCGGGGGTCTACGTGGACGGACGCAAGATCGCCTCCCTGGGCCTGCGGGTGCGGCGCGGCCGCAGCTACCACGGCCTCGCCCTCAACGTCGCCATGGACCTCGCCCCCTTCCGCCGCATCGACCCCTGCGGCCACCCCGGCCTCGAGGTGACGCAGGTGGCCGACCTCGGCGGCCCCGCCGACCCGGATCGCGTCGCCGCCGTCCTCGCCGACGTCCTCGCCCGCCGCCTCGGCCTCGAACCGGTGCCGGCCGCCCCCCGCCTGGAGATCCCCGCATGAGCCGCGAGCGCCCCGCCTCCCCCCCGCTGCGCGAGAAGGGCGCGGCCAAGACCGCGCGCCTGCCGGTGCGCATCGAGCCCACCGCGCGCCCCCTGCGCAAGCCCTCCTGGATCCGCGTCCGCGCCCCCGTGGGCGGCAGCGTCGAGCGCCTCAAGGGGATCCTGCGCCGGCACCACCTCCACACCGTCTGCGAGGAGGCCTCCTGCCCCAACCTCGGCGAGTGTTTCTCGGGCGGCACCGCCACCTTCATGATCATGGGCGACGTCTGCACCCGGCGCTGCCCCTTCTGCGACGTGGCCCACGGCCGGCCCGCGCCGCTCGATCCCGCGGAGCCGCGCCAGCTCGCCGAGACCGTGGTCGCGATGGGGCTGCGCTACGTGGTCATCACCTCCGTCGACCGCGACGACCTGCGCGACGGCGGCGCCGCCCACTTCGCGGCCTGCGTGCAGGCGGTGCGCGAGGCGAGCCCGGGGATCCGGGTGGAGGTCCTGGTGCCGGACTTCCGCGGCCGCCAGGAACGCGCCCTCGAGGCGCTCTCCGCGGCCCCCCCGGACGTCTTCAACCACAACCTGGAGACGGTGCCGCGCCTCTACCGCGAGGTGCGCCCCGGCGCCGACTACGCCACCTCCCTGCGCCTGCTGGCGCGGTTCAAGGCCCGCCACCCCGGGGTCCCCACCAAGTCGGGGCTGATGCTGGGCCTCGGCGAGACCCTCGAGGAGGTGCTCGCGGTGATGCGCGACCTGCGGACGCACGGCTGCGAGATGCTCACCCTCGGCCAGTACCTGCAGCCCACCCTGCACCACCTGCCGGTGCGCCGCTACGTCCACCCGGACGAGTTCGCCGCGCTCGCCCGCGAGGGCCGCGCCATGGGCTTCCGCAGCGTCGCCGCCGGCCCCCTGGTGCGCTCCTCCTACCACGCCGAGGCCCAGGCCGCGGAGGGCGACGAAGTGTGAACCCGGTCCGGTTCCGGGCCGGAAAAAGATAGAAGAATTGAATCGGAACGATGTGCTTTGCCGGCTCATGATGCGGGGGCTCGGGGGGCAGTGAGGCGCGCACGGCGGCTCGGGGGGGAGGCGTGGTTCGCGGCCCTGGCGGCGGGGCTCGCCGCCCTCGTCGCCGCCCTCTCGCCCTGGGGGCAGGCCCTCGAGGGCGCAGTCTACGACCTCGCCCAGCGCCTGCGCCCGCCGCCCACCGCGGCGCACACCGCCGCGGTCCTGGTGGACGCCGACACCGTCGCCGCCCTCGGGCCGCCGCCCTGGAGCCCCGGCGTCCACGCCGCCCTCCTCGAGCGCATCGCCGCCGCCGGGGCCGCCGCCGTCGCCGACCTCGTGCCGGCGGCGGCCCCCGCCCCGCCCCCCGAGGCCCGCCACCTGCAGCGCCTGCTCGCCGAGCTCGACGAGGCCGCGCTCGCCCGCGCCGCGCGCGCCCTGCGCGGTCTCGGCAGGACCCTGGAGGACGGAGACGGCGACCCGCGCCTCGCCGCCGCCCGCCGCCTGCTGCGCGAGGGCGGCCTCGCCGATGGGCTGCCGGCACGCCTGCAGCGGCTGGCCCGGCTCGCCGCCACCGCCCCGAGCCGCGGCGAGGACGCCCTCGCGGCGCGCCTCGGCGGCCCCCCGCCGCTGGTGCTCGCGCTCACCCCGGGGGAGGCGCCGCCGGCGGCGGGGCTCGCCGCCCACGCCCTCGGCGGCGACGCGCCGCTGCCCGGCATCGGCGGCCTCGCCCCGCTGCCCGAGGCACTCGCCGCCGCCGTGCGCGCCGTGGGCGTGGTCCCGCCGCAGTGGCGGCGGCTGCCGCTGGGGGTGGAGGTCGGGGGGCTGCGGCTCGCCACCGTGCCCCTCGCCCTCGCGCTCGCCGCCGACGGGGGCGGGCCCCGCGGCGCCGACCCGGAACGCGTCACCCTCGGCGGCCGCCCGCTCGAACCCGTCCAGGGACTCGTCCTGCCGCACTGGGGTGCGGCGGCCTCGGTCCCGGTGATCTCGGCGGCGGCGCTGCTTTCGGGCCGGCCGCCGGCCGTGCTGCGCGGGCGCGCCGTGGTCCTCGGCCTCGGCGGGCTCCCGGGGGTGGCGCCGGCCCCGACCCCGGCGGGGCGGCTGCCCGCGGCGGTGGCCACCGCCGCGGCCACCGAGGCCCTGCTCGCCGGCGCCTGGTTCCGCGAGCCGCCGGCCGCGCCGACCCTGCGCCACGGCGCCCTCCTCCTCGCCCTGCTGGTGGCGGTGGCGGTGCTGCCGCGCACGGGCGTCGTCGCCGGCTGGGTCCTCACCGTGGTCCTCGTCAACGTGGTGCTCGATGCCGAGCTGCTGCTGCTCGCCGTGCGCGAGACCTGGCTGCCCCTCGCGGGGGCGGCGCTGGTGCTCCTTGCCGCGCAGACCGGGCTCGCCCTCCACCGGCTGGGTGCCGGCATCGGGGGCCGCTGGATCTCGGAGGGGGAGTGGTCCGAGACCAACCGCATGCTGGGGGTCGCCCTCCAGGGCCAAGGGCAGCTCGACCTCGCCTTCGAGCGGCTGCGCAAGTGCCGGCTCGACGGCGAGACCATGGACCTCCTCTACAACCTCGCCCTTGACTACGAGCGCAAGCGCCAGTTCGCCAAGGCGCGCGCGGTCTACGAGTACATGGCCGGGCACGACGGGGGCTTTCGCGACATCGCCGAGCGCATCGAGAAGACGCGCCAGCTCGAGTCGGCGGCGGAGCTGGGGCTCGCCGGCGCCGCCACCACCGGCGGCTCCTCGGGGCCGCTCCTCCTGGACACCGAGGGGGTGCAGAAGCCCATGCTGGGCCGCTACGTGGTGGAGGAGGTCCTGGGCCGGGGCGCCATGGGCGTGGTCTACCGCGGCCGCGACCCGCGCATCAACCGCATCGTCGCGATCAAGACCCTGCCCCTGGCGCAGGAGTTCGAACCGGACGAGCTCGCCGAGGTCAAGGCGCGCTTCTTCCGCGAGGCCGAGACCGCGGGGCGGCTCAACCACCCCAACATCGTGACCATCTATGATGTGGGCGAGGAGCACGACCTCGCCTACATCGCCATGGAGTACCTGGAGGGGCGCGACCTCACCGTCTTCACCCGCCGCGGCCGCCTGCTGCCGCCGGCGGTGGCCCTGCACATCGCGGTCAAGGCGGCCGAGGCCCTCGACTACGCCCATCGCCACCACGTGGTGCACCGCGACATCAAGCCGGGCAACATCGTCTTCGAGCCGCGCAGCGGCCTCGTGAAGCTCACCGACTTCGGTATCGCGCGCATCACCGACGCCAGCCGCACCCGCACCGGCACCGTCCTCGGCACGCCCGCCTACATGTCGCCGGAGCAGGTGGCGGGGCAGCGGGTGGACGGGCGCTCGGACCTGTTCTCCCTCGGCGTCATGCTCTACCAGCTCCTCACCGGGGAGCTGCCCTTCCGCGCCGACTCCATGACCGGCCTCATGTACAAGATCACCCACGAGCCCCACCGGCCGCCCTCGCGGCTCAACCCGCGCCTGCCGCCCTGCATCGACGAGCTGCTCGCCAAGGCGCTCGCCAAGACGCCGCAGGCGCGCTTCCAGAGCGGCGCGGAGATGGCGCGCGCGGTGCGCGCCTGCGGCCGGCGGCTGGCCGCAGCGAGCCGCGCCGCCGCGGCGGGGCGCAACACGGGGTAAAGCCGGAGCGATGCGGGGCCGATACGGGAGAAGGACGTGAGCGTGCGCGGGAGCATTGCCTTCGCCGGGGTCAGCGATGCCGGTCGCGTGCGCGCCCACAACGAGGACAGCATCGGCATCGACGAGGGGCTCGGCATCGCGCTCCTCGCCGACGGCATGGGCGGGCACAACGCCGGCGAGGTGGCGAGCGCCCTCGCCGTGGAGGTGGTGATGCGGGAGCTGCGCCGCCGCCTGCCGCACCCGGAGGGCGGCGGCGACTGGGCGGGCTTCGCGCCCGCGACGCGGGTGCTCGCGGAGGCGGTGCACAAGGCCAATGCCGCCATCCACGAGGCGGCCGCCGCGCGCCCGCAGTGCCGGGGCATGGGGACGACGCTGGTGGGGCTGCTCTTCCACGACGACCGCGCGAGCATCGCCCACGTGGGCGATTCCCGCGTCTACCGCCTGCGCGCGGGCGTCCTCGAGCAGCTCACCACCGACCACACGCTGGTGCAGGAACTCGTCGCCCGCGGCTTCTACACCCCCGAGGAGGCGGCCACGGCCCTCAACCGCAACGTCATCACCCGCGCCCTCGGGACCGAGCCGCAGGTGGCGGTGGACCTGCAGGAGGAGGCGGTGCGCCCGGGCGACCTCTTCCTGCTCTGCTCCGACGGGCTCAGCGACATGATGGACGATGGCGAGATCGCCGCCGAGCTCGCCCGCGCCGACAGCCCCCTGGAGGCGCGTGCCCGGCGGCTGGTGGCGCTCGCCAACGCCCACGGCGGCAGGGACAACATCTCCGTCATCCTGGCCGAGGTGCGCCGGCCCTTCCCGGCGCGGCGCAGCTGGTGGCGGCGACTGGTGACATGGTTCGACTGATCAGGGACACGACACCATGGGCAAGCTGGTTCTGAGCTTCCAGGGCAAGATCCTCGGCGAGTACCCCCTCGACCGCGAGCGGATCACCATCGGGCGGCACCCCGACAACGACATCCGCATCGAGAACCTCGCCGTCAGCGGCCATCACGCCGCCGTGCTCACCATCCTCAACGACGCCTTCATCGAGGATCTCGACAGCACCAACGGCACGCTCGTCAACGGCCGCCCGATCAAGAAGCACGCCCTGCGCAACGGCGACGTGATCACCATCGGCAAGCACGAGCTGCGCTACGTGGCCGACCCCGCAGCGGCCGAGGACTTGGAGAAGACGGTGGTCATCCGCCCCCAGGCCGCCGCCGCGCTGGGGGCCGGCCCCGCGGCCGCGGCGACGCCGCCCCCGGCCAGGCTGCAGGTCCTCAACGGCCCCCACGCCGGGCGCGAACTCGCCCTCACCAAGGCCCTCACCACCATCGGGCGGCCGGGGGTGCAGGTGGCGGCCATCAGCCGCCGCCCCCAGGGCTACTACATCGTCCACGTGGACGGCGCCGACGGCCGCTACCCGGTGGTCAACGGCACCTCCATCGGCCCCCAGGCCCGCCGCCTGGAGGACGGCGACACCATCGAGATCGCCGGCACCAAGATGGGCTTCTTCCTCGGCGGCGCCGACTGAGCCCGGCTCAGCCGGCGGCGGCCACCGCGCCGCCGGCGGCCGCCGCCGGGACCCGCTCCATCAGGTAGCAGAGGCAGTCCTGGCGCACCACCTCCGTATCGAGGGTCAGCATCGAGGGCATCAGCGGGACCCGCGTCCGCAGCGCCCCGTCGGTGACCTCGAAGTAGCGGCGGGCGACGTCGCGGCCGGCCTCGTCGTGGACCTCCAGGCAGCGCGCCCCGCAGCCCTCCACCCAGCCCAGCACGGTCCCGGGCGGCAGCTCGCGGAAGTTGAGGCGGTCGAGGTCGGGGGCGAGCCGCAGCCCCGGGCCGCCCCGGCCCAGACCGAGCGGCACGCCCTCGGCGACCCGCACCACGGCGACGGTGTGGAAGAGATCGATGTCGTGGCCCGGCACCGGATGCGCCGGCAGGTGGTCCATGCGCAGGCAGGCCTCCAGGAACGCGCAGGCATGGGCGGCGCCGCGGGCCTCCCCCACGCGGCCGCACTCCAGGGTCACCGACGGACACAGCGGGGCGAAGGCCGCCGACTGCACCCCGCGCGGGCGCAGGAACCACACCACCGTGCGCGAGAACAGCACCGCGAGGTGGAGGAAGGCGGGCTCGAGGCGGTTGACGCAGGCGTAGTGGGGGTTGAGCCCGGTGTTGTTGTGCAGGTCGACGCTGGCGAAGACGCCCCGCTCGCGCATCCGCGCCACCACCTCCGCCATCATCGCGTGCTCGGGGGCGGGCGGCAGCTCGCTGCCGGGCCAGACGCGGTTGTAGTCGGGCTGTCCGGGCAGGCGCCGCACGCCGGCGCGCGCCGCCTCGACGTTGCCCACGAAGAGGGTCAGCGCCCGCGGCAGCTCCCGCCCCGCCGCCAGCAGCCGCTGCACCGCCTCCAGACCCACCGGCTCGTTGCCGTGCAGCAGCAGCGAGACGAAGAGCGGCGGCTCGCGGCGCCCGCGCAGGTGGATCAGCGCAGGGCCCGGCAGGACGCGGTGCAGCGTCCGCGCGTCGGCGGCGAGAAACCCCTCCGGAAGCCCCTCCAGCACCCGCAGCATCAGACCTCCCACTCGCACACCGGCGCCCCCCCGTCCTGGCGGGCGAGGTAGGCCTCGGTCAGGCGCACCATGTCGGCACCGTGGCGTGCCACCCATGCGCGCTGCCAGTCGGCGCCGGTGCGCCGCCGTTGCAGCCGCGCCTCCACCACCGCGAGATGGGCCGCGGCATCGGCGCCGTCGAGGCCGAGCCGCGCAAGCCCCTCGTGGGCGAGCGGCAGCAGCTCCTCGAGCCACAGCGCCCGCGCCTCGCGCTCGCGCCCGTCGAGCCAGCGCAGGCGCGCCGCGAGCCCGTGCCGCGCTGCAGCATACAGGTTCGCACGCGCGGCCGCGAACGGCAGCCGCCTCGCCAGCTCCGGCCCCAGTGCCGCCAGGCGGTGGGCGAGGCCGAAGAAGAGCGCGGCGTTGGCCACCGCGTCGGCCACCGTCGGCCCCGCCGGAACCACCCGGTGCTCGACCCGCAGCCGCAGCCGCCCGTCCGCGTCGAAGCCCACGAGGGGGCGGTTCCAGCGCCAGATGGTGCCGTTGTGCAGGCGCAGGTGCGCGAACCGCTCGGGCGGCGCGTCGAAGAGGATGGGCAGCAGCACCGGGTAGCGCAGGTTCTCCTGGAACAGCCCCTCCAGCCCCCCCTCGAGGTAGCCGGCGCCGAGGGTGACCCGGTCGGGCGAGCCCGGCCCGCCCACCGCCACCGCCTGCTCGAAGAGCGGGATGCGGGTCTCGGCCCAGAGCTCGCGGCCGAAGAGGAAGGGGGCGTTGGCGCAGGCGGCCACCATCGGCCCCGAGGCGGCGACGGCGGCGTTGTAGAGGTCGCCCGCCCGCGCCGCCTCCACCTGGAGGTGGATCTGGAAGGAGGTGGAGGCCGCCTCCAGCATGAGGTCCGAACGGGCGCAGCGCAGCCGCTCGCGCCCGCCGATCTCCACCACCACCGGCCGCCCGCGGCGCAGACGCATGACCTCCGCGTTGAGGGCGCGGTAGCGGCGCAGCGGCGACATCGCCTGCGGCCCGAAGTCGTCGGGGCGTGCGCTCGGCAGGGTCCCGATCATGGCCAGGCGCGCCCCGAGCTCGCGCGCCGCCTCCGCGGCGGCGCGCCAGGTCTTGTCGAGATCGCGGGCGATGGCGCTGAGGGCCCGCCCGCGCAGCGGCCTCGCCTCGCCGTTGAGCTCGAGGTTGAAGCGGGCGAGCTCCGGACACAGCGGCAGCCCGCGGGCACGCGCGAGCAGCGCCTCGTTGACCGGCGCCGGCCGCCCCGCGGCATCCACCAGCCAGGCCTCGAGCTCCCAGCCCCCCACCGCCGCCGCCTCGCCGCCGAGCCCCGCGCGGCAGCGCGCCACCAACAGCGCCGTCTCCTCGGCGAGGCGGGCGCGGAAGGCCTCGCGGTCGGCCTCGGTAAAGACCTCGCGCCCGATCTCCTCACCCATGGGCGCCCTCCAGCGCCGCGGCGAGGCGCCGCGCCTCGGCGAGCCGCTCGGGGGTGCCGACGTCGAGCCAGCATCCCCGGTGGAGCACCCCGCTCACGCGGCCGGCGGCCGCCGCCTCGCGCAGCAGCGGCCCCAGCGGCCGCGGCCCCGGCGCGCACCCGGCGAAGAGCGCGGCGCGATAGAGCCCGATCCCGGCGAAGGTCCGGCGCGGTCCCGGGCCGCCGACGCGGCCCTGCGCGTCGATGGCGAAGTCGCCGGCGGGGTGGTGGGCGGGATTGGGCACCAGCACCAGGTGGGCGTCGGCCCACGCCGGGATGCGCAGCCGCCCGGGGTCGAGATCGGTGTAGACGTCGGCGTTGAGGACGAGGAAGGGCCCCCGGCCCAGCCACGCCAGCGCGTTCACCACCGCCCCCGCGGTCTCGAGCACCGGCGCCTCCGGGAAGTAGGTGATGCGCACGCCGTGGCGGCGCCCGTCGCCGAGGCGGGCGCGGATCCGCTCCCCCAGGTGGCCGAGGTTGACCGCCACCTCGCGGATCCCGGCCGCGGCCAGCCGCACCAGGTGATGCTCGATGAGGGCGCGCCCGCCCACCTCGAGCAGGGCCTTGGGGGTGCGGTCGGTGAGGGGGCGCAGGCGCTCGCCGCGCCCGGCGGCGAGGATCAGGGCGCGCACGGGGCCGCCTCCGCACCGAGGTCCGCAAGCAGCCTGCCGAGGGGCCGCAGCTCGCCGTAGGCCTCGCACACCGCCGTCACGTAGCCCAGGGTGCGGGGGATGTCGGCGAGATAGCCGGGCTTGCCGTCGCGGTGGTAGAGGCGGGCGAAGATGCCCGCCGCCTTGAGGTGGCGCTGCACCCCCATCCAGTCGAACCAGCGCAGGAAGCGGGCCTCGCCCACGTCGGGCAGCAGCCCCAGGGCGCGCGCCTCCGCCCGCCACGCCAGGGCCCAGCCCCGCACCCGCGCCGGCGGCCAGGCGATGTAGCAGTCGCGCAGCAGCGAGACCAAGTCGTAGGTGGCAGGCCCCAGCACCGCGTCCTGGAAGTCCAGCACACCGGGCCCGCCCTCCGGCAGCCGCATCAGGTTGCGGGCGTGGTAGTCGCGGTGGACGAAGAGGCGCGGCTGCGCCAGCGCCTCGGCCACCAGCCGCCGCCAGGCGCTCTCCAGCACCCGCCGCGCCGCCGCGCCCAGGCGCGCGCCCAGGTGGCGTCCAAGATACCAGCGCGGGAAGAGATCCAGCTCCGCCCGCAGCAGCGCCTCGTCGTAGGGCGGCAGCGTCGCCGCCCACGGCCGCGCCCCCGCCTGCATGCGCAGCAGCGTCTCCAGCGCCGCCCCGTAGAGGGCGTCGGCGTCGCCCTCGCGCAGGGCCTCGAGGTAGCAGGTGTCGCCGAGGTCGGTGACGAGCAGGAAGCCCTCGGCCAGATCCGCCGCGAGGACCCGCGGCACCGCCACACCCAGCGCCGCGAGCCGCCCCGCCAGACGCACGAAGGGAGCGCTGTCCTCGCGCTCGGGCGGGGCGTCCACCGCCACCAGCCCGAGCCCGCCCAGGTGCAGCCGGAAGTAGCGGCGGAAGCTCGCATCCCCGGCCAGGGGCTCGAGGGGCGGCACCGCCGTGCCGAGGCGCGCCGCGAGCCACGCCCGCAGCCTCTCGGCGCGCTCCGCCGCCATCGCCTGCCCAGCGCCCATGGCGCGAGCATATCCGCCGCCGCGGCCGCCCGTCCACGCTGGGCCGCCGCCCCCCCTTGGGCTATCCTTGCGGGCCCATGCGCGCGCGCATCCTCCTCGCCCTCCTGCTCCTCGCCCACGCGGCGGCCGCGGCCGACCCCTGGGACCTGTGCCTGCCCATGGACTCCGGCCAAGCCCCGCGCCCGGAGCCCGCCGCCGGCGGCGGCACCCGCATCCGCGGCCGCGAGGTGGCGGGCGACGCCCATCGGCTGCGCGCCCGCGGCGAGGCCCGCATCGACACCCCGGCCCGGGTGGTGGAGGCCGAGACCCTGGACTACGACCGCGACACCGGGGTCGGCACCGCCGAGGAGGGGGTGCGGGTGAGCGACGGCGACACCGTGATCGAGGCCGAGCGGGCGCGCGTCGAGGACGACGGCGCCCGCGGCGAGCTCGAGGGCGTGCGCTACCGCATCCTCTCGCGCCACGCCCGCGGCGGCGCGGACCGGGTCTTCATGGAGGACCGCGACCGCTACCGGCTCCTCGGCTTCACCTACACCACCTGCGACCCGACGGCGGAGTTCTGGCGCCTCGAGGGGCCCGAGGTGCGCATCGACATGGCCCGCGGCAGCGGCACCGCCTACCACGCCAACCTGCGCATCCACGGCGTCCCCGTCTTCTATCTGCCCGTCTTCTCCTTCCCCGTGGACGACCGGCGCAAGACCGGCTTCCTGATCCCGCGCCTCGGCTCGAGCAGCGAGACCGGGAGCGAGCTCGCCGTCCCCTGGTACTGGAACATCGCGCCCCAGTACGACCTCACCCTGACGCCGCGGCTGACCTCGCGCCGCGGCGCCTTCCTCGGGGTGGAGGCGCGGCACCTGCAGCGCCACGGCGCCGGCACGCTGGAGGCCGACCTCGTGCCCGAGGACCGGCTCACGGGCGGGCGCCGCTGGCTCGCCCGCTGGCGCGAGAGCGGACGCCTCGGCGCCCGCTGGCTCTACGACCTCGACGCCGCCCGCGCCTCCGACACCGGCTATTTCGAGGACTTCGGCGAGACCCTGGCGGTGGCCAGCACGACCCATCTCGAGCAGCGGGCCGACCTCACCTACGCCGGTCCCCGCTGGCGCACCCGGCTGCGCCTGCAGGCCTTCCAGACCGTCGACGGCACCGTCGCCGAGACCGCCCGCCCCTACCGTCGCCTCCCGGCGCTGGAGGTGCTGCTGCGCAACCCGCCCCGGCTCGGCCCCTTGGAGCCCGGGCTGCGCCTGGAGGCGACCCGCTTCGAGCACGACGTCAAGGTGGAGGGGCGGCGCCTCGACCTCTTGGGCTCGCTGGCCTGGCCCCTGCGCCGCCCGTGGGGGTTCGTGGTGCCGAGGCTGTGGGCGCGGCACACCGCCTACGATCTGGCCGGACCCGTCACCGGGGAGGAGAACCCGAGCCGCTCGCTGCCCGGCTTCAGCCTCGACGCCGGGCTCGTCCTCGAGCGCCAGACCCCACGCTTCCTCCAGACCCTGGAGCCGCGCCTGTTCTACCTCCGGGTGCCCTACCGCGACCAGTCGGCGATCCCGGTCTTCGACAGCGCCCGCCTGGAGCTCACCTTCGCCGGGCTCTTCCGCGACAACCGCTTCAGCGGGGCCGACCGCGTCGGCGACGCCGACCAGCTCACGCTGGCCCTGACCTCGCGGCTGCTGGACGCCGACGGCGGCCGCGAGCGGCTCCGGGCCTCCGTGGGCCAGATCCTCCACTTCCGCGACCGGCGCGTGGTCCTGCCGGGCAAGGCACCGGAGACGGCGGCGCGCTCGGCGCTGGTGGGCGAGCTCACGGCAGCCCTGGCAGGCGGCTGGCGGGTCCTCGCCGACGCCCGCTACGACACCGAGACCCCGCGCACCGAGGAGGCCAACGTGCGCCTGCAGTACCGGCCCGACGAGCGCCACATCCTCAACCTCGCCTACCGCTTCGAGGCCGAGGCCTCGCGCCAGAGCGACCTCTCCTTCCGCTGGCCCCTCGGCCGGCGCTGGTACACGGTGGGGCGCTGGAACCGCGACCTCGACGCGCGCCAGGACCTCGAGACCTTCCTCGGCCTCGAGTACGAGAGCTGCTGCTGGATGCTGCGCGTGGTGGGCCGCCGCTTCGTCAACGACACCGAGGGCGACACCAACACCAGCTTCTACCTCCAGCTGGTGCTGAAGGGCCTGGCCCGGGTCGGCAACCGCCTCGAGGACATCCTCGGGCGTGGTATCCTTGGCTACCCCGACGGACCCTGAGACCCCATGCGCAAGGCCCTCCTGCTCCTGCTCGCCGCGTGGCTGGCGCTGCCCGCCCTCGCGCCGGCGGCCGAGCCGCTCGACCGCATCGTCGCGGTGGTCAACGACGACGTCATCACCGCCACCGAGCTCGCCGCCCGCATCGACCTCGTGCGGCGCCAGCTCGAGGCCGACGGCACCCCGATCCCGCCGCGCGACGAGCTCGCCCGGCAGGTGCTCGAGCGCGAGATCCTCGACCGCATCCAGCTCCAGGCCGCGGCGGCCGCGGGCATCCAGGTGGACGACACCACCGTCGACCAGGCGCTTCGCAACCTCGCCCGCGACAACGGCCTCGGCCTCGACCGCTTCCGCGAGCTCATCGAGTCCCAGGGCTACCCCTACGCCCGCTTCCGCGAGGACCTGCGCCGCCAGATCACCATCGGGCGGCTGCGCCAGCGCGCCGTCTTCTCCCGCATCCAGGTGCAGGAGCACGAGATCCGGCGCTTCCTCGAGCGGGAGGATCCCCTCGCCGCAGACCGCGAGTACCGGCTCGGGCACATCCTGGTCGCCCTCCCCGAGGGGGCCACGCCGGAGCGCATCGAGGCCGCGCGGCGCCGCGCCGAGGCGATCCTCGAGCGCCTGCGCGCCGGCGCCGACTTCGCCCGGACCGCGGTCGCCGAGTCCGACGGCCAGCAGGCCCTCGCCGGCGGCGACCTCGGCTGGCGCAAGCCGGGCCAGCTCCCCACCCCCTTCGTCGAGGAGGTGCGGCGGATGCGCCCCGGCGAGATCGCCGGTCCCATCCGCACCGCCAGCGGCTTCCACATCATCAAGCTGCTGGAGGTGCGCGGCGGCGAGGCCCGCCGGCGCGTCACCCAGACCCACGCCCGCCACATCCTCGTGCGCACCAGCGCCGTGGTGGACGACACCGAGGCCCGCCGCCGCCTCCTGCTGCTGCGGGCGCGCGCCCTCGCGGGCGAGGACTTCGCCGCCCTCGCCCGGGCCCACTCGGAGGATCCGGTCTCGGCCGCCGAGGGCGGCGACCTGGGCTGGGTCGGCCCGGGGGACGTGGTGCCGGAGTTCGAGAAGGCGATGGCGGCGCTCGCGCCGGGCGAGATCAGCGAGCCCTTCCGCACCCGCTTCGGCTGGCACATCGTGCAGGTGCTGGGGCGGCGCAGCCACGACAACACCGAGGAGGCGCGTCGCGAGGAGGCCGTGCGCCAGATCCGCCGCCGCAAGAGCGAGGAGGAGCTCGCCCTGTGGCTGCAGCGGCTGCGCGACGAGGCCCACGTCGAGGTGCGCCTCGGCTCCGGATGAGCCTGCGCCTCGCCGTCACCGCCGGCGAGCCCGCCGGGGTCGGACCGGAGCTCTGCCTGCGCCTTGCCGAGCGGGACTGGCCCTGGGAGCCGGTGGTGGTGGCCGACCGCGCCCTGCTCGAGGCCCGCGCCCGCGCCCTCGGCTGGGACGTGGCCCTGACGGAGGCGGACCTCGCAGCACCGCCGCGCCCGGCCCGCGCCGGCCGTCTCGCCGTCCTCCACGTCCCCGCCCCGGGCACCGCCACGCCCGGACGGCCCGACCCGGCCCTCGCCCCCTACGTGGTGGAGACGGTGCGGCGGGCGGTGCGCGGCTGCCTCGCCGGGCGCTTCGCCGCCCTCGTCACCGCCCCCGTGCACAAGGGCGTCATCAACGACGCCGGCATCCCCTTCAGCGGGCACACCGAGCTCGTCGCCGCCGAGTGCGGCGCGGCCCAGCCGGTGATGATGCTGGTGGCGCAGCGGCTGCGCGTCGCCCTCGTCACCACCCACCTGCCCCTGCGGGCGGTCCCCGAGGCCGTGCGCCGCGAGCGGGTGGAGGCGGTGCTGGCGGTCCTCGAGCACGACCTGCGCCACCGCTTCCGCATCCCGCGCCCGCGCATCCTGGTCTGCGGTCTCAACCCCCACGCCGGGGAGGGCGGCCACCTCGGGCGGGAGGAGATCGAGCACATCGCCCCGGCGGTGGCGAAGGCCCGCGCCGGCGGCGCCGACGTGATCGGCCCGCTGCCCGCCGACACCGCCTTCACCCCGGCCCGCCTCGCCGGCGCCGACGCGGTCCTCGCCATGTACCACGATCAGGGGCTGCCGGTGCTCAAGCACCGCGGCTTCGGTCGCGCCGTCAACGTCACCCTCGGCCTGCCCATCGTGCGCACCTCGGTGGACCACGGCACGGCCCTGGAGCTCGCCGGCACCGGGCGCGCCGACCCCGGCAGCCTGCACGAGGCGCTGCGTCTCGCCGCCACCCTCGCCGGCGCGCCATGACCCGGCCCAAGCGCCGCCTCGGGCAGCACTTCCTCCACGATCCGGCGGTCATCGAGCGCATCGTCGCCGCCGCCGACCCGCGCCCGGGCGACGCCGTGGTGGAGATCGGCCCCGGCCTCGGCGCCCTCACGGTGCCGCTGCTGCGCCGCCTCGGCCGCCTCGACGTGGTGGAGCTCGACCGCGAGCTGCTGCCCGCGCTCGCCGCCCGCTGCGAGGGCCTCGGCGAGCTGCGCATCCACGCCATGGATGCGCTCGCGCTGGAGCTCGCGGCCCTCGGCCCCGGCCCCTTCCTGGTGGTGGGGAACCTGCCCTACAACGTCTCGACCCCGCTCCTGTTCCGCCTCCTCGGGCAGCTGCGGCACGTGCGCGCCATGTGCCTCATGCTCCAGCACGAGGTGGTGGCGCGCATGGCGGCCGCGCCGGGCGGGCGCGACTACGGCCGGCTCTCGGTGGCGGTGCAGGCGCGCTGCGCGGTGCGCCCGCTCTTCCGCGTCGGCCCGGGCGCGTTCCGCCCGCCGCCGCGGGTGTGGTCGACGGTGGTGCGCCTCGAGCCGCTGGCGGCGCCCGCGGTGGCGCCGGCGCTCGACGGCGCCTTCGACCGGGTCCTGCGCGCCGCCTTCGGGCAGCGGCGCAAGACCCTGCGCAACGCCCTCGCCGGGGTCCTCGCCGAGGAGGCCATCACCGCCGCCGGGATCGACCCCCGGCGGCGGCCGGAGACCCTCACGGTGGAGGAGTTCGCGCGCCTCGCCCGTCAGGCGGCGGTGTAGACGCCGCGGCGCGGCGTCAGCACGCGGCCGCGCTTCTTGAGGTAGCTGAGGGTCTGGCCGAGGTTCTTGGTGGCGATGCCCTCGGACTCGAGGCGCGTGCGCAGGGTGGCGGTGTCGATGGGCCCGTCGGCGGCGATGATCTCCAGGGCGCGGGCCGAGAGCACGCCGCCGCGGCGGCTCGACCCCGCCGCCTCGCCCCCGGTGCGGCGGCGGCGGCCGCGCATCCCCGCCGCCCCCTCGAGCCTGCGGATCTCGCGGTCGATGGCGGCGATCTCCTGGCGCATGCGGTTCTGAATCTCGCGCCGCTTCGCCCGCAGCTCCTCGACCTGGCGCCGCATCGCCTCCTGCTCGCGCCGCTTCTCCTCCTCCTCCTTGCGGCGGGCGAGTTCATACAGCTCGGCGGCGCTCATCTCCTCGATCGACTTCATGTCTTCCACCCCCTGAATTCACAACGTGAACGGCAAGACAAGGCGCCATGATTATTGGCCAGGGCGACCGCGCTTTCAAGCAAAGTATGAATTCAGGCGGTGCGCCGCGGATCCGAATTCGGCATCCGCGGGCCGCCGCGCGGTTGTGAACTCGCGCCGGGGATCAGGCCGCGGCGCGCACCGCCTCGCAGACGCGCGCGATGCGCGCCTCGTCCATGTCGGGGTAGATGGGCAGGGAGAGGGTCTCGCGGCAGGCCTGATCGGTGACCGGCAGGTCGCCCTCGCGGTAGCCGAGGTCGCGATAGACCGCCTGCCGGTGCAGACCCAGAGGATAGCACTGGGAGGTGGGGATGCCGGCGGCGGCGAGGCCGCTGCGCAGGGCGTCGCGGCGCGGGCTGCGCACGGTGTAGAGATTGAAGACGTGGCGGCCCTCCGCGGGCTGCCCCGGCGTGACCAGGTCGCAGCCGGCAAGCCCCTCATCATAGGCCGCGGCGACCCGCCGCCTGCCCGCGATCAGGTCCTCGATGCGCGCGAGCTTGAGCCTGAGCAGCGCGGCCTGCACCTCGTCGAGGCGGCTGTTGCAGCCGAGGGTGTCGTGCATGAAGGGCGCGGTGGCGCCGTGGTTGCGCAGATGGCGCACCCGCTCGGCCACCTCGGCGCGCTGCGTGAAGACCATGCCGCCGTCGCCGTAGCAGCCGAGCACCTTGGTGGGGTAGAAGCTCACCGCGGCGGCATCGCCGAAGCTGCCCACGCGCCGCCCCCGCCACTCGGCGCCGAAGGCCTGGGCGCAGTCCTCCACCAGCGCCAGCCCGTGGCGGCGGGCAAGCTCCGTGAACGCCCCCATGTCCGCGGGGTGGCCGAAGATGTGGACCACGAGGATGGCGGCGGTGCGCGGCCCGATGCGCTCGGCCACGCTCGCCGGATCCAGGTTGAAGCTCGCCGGGTCGATGTCGGCGAAGACCGGCGTCGCCCCCACCAGGGAGACGGCCTCGGCGGTGGCGAAGAAGGTGAAGGGGGTGGTGATCACCTCGTCGCCGGGGCCGATCCCCAGCGCGCGAAGGGCGAGCACGAGGGCGTCGGTGCCGTTGGCCACGCCCACGGCGTGCGCGGCCCCGACGTAGGCCGCGGCCTCGGCCTCCAAGGCCTCGACGTTGGGGCCGAGGATGAAGCGCCCGCCGGCGCCGATCTCCCGCAGGGCCTGGAACCAGGCGGGGGCGAGGGCCTCGAACTCCGGCCCCAGGTCGAGAAAGGGCACCGCAGGCCCGGTCGTGCTCATGAGCCGATCCTCTCGCGTACCTCGATGGCGACGCGCAGGGCCTCGAGGCCGGCACGGCCGTCCACCAGCGGCCGGCCGCCCTCGCGCACCACGCGCAGGAAGTCCTCCAGCTCCGCATCCAGGGGCGGGCGCGGCGCCACCTCGATGCGCTCGTGGCGGATCTCGGGCCAGCCGCCCCCGGCCCGGGCCGGCCCCGTGCGCACGCTGTCGATCTGCTGGTCGATGAAGTCCAGGGCGTCGTAGCCGTGCTCGGAGAAGACGCGGATGCGGCGCAGCCGCTTGGTGGAGACGCGGCTGGCGGTGACGTTGGCGACCGTGCCGTTGACGAACTCGAGCCGGGCGTTGGCGATGTCCACGTGCCCGGTGATGACCGGCGAGCCCACCGCCGAGACCGAGGCGATCTCCTCCCCCACCAGGGACAGGATGATGTCGATGTCGTGGATCATGAGGTCGGTGACCACGTCCACGTCGGTGGCACGGCCGACGAACTCGCCGATGCGGTGGACCTCGATGAAGCGCGGGCGCGCGATGCGCTCGGCGAGCGCCATGACGCCGGCGTTGTAGCGCTCGAGGTGCCCGATCTGCAGGATCGCGCCGCCGCGCTCGGCGGCCTCGATCACCGCCTCGGCCTCGGCCAGGGTCGCCGCGATGGGCTTCTCCAGCAGCATGTGCACGCCCCGCTCGAGGAAGGGGCGGGCCACCTCCAGATGGGCCACGGTGGGGACGACGACGCTCACCGCGTCCACCCGCCCGAGCAGCTCCGAGCCATCGGCGAAGGCCTCGCAGCCGCACTCGGCGGCCACCGCGCGGGCGCGCGCGGGATCGAGGTCGGCCACCCCCACCAGGCGCACCTGCGGCATGCGCGCGTAGATGCGCGCGTGGATGCTGCCGAGGTAGCCGACCCCGACGACGCCGACGCGGATGGGATCATGCACGGAAGCCCGCCTCCCGCCACGCGCCCCGCCCGCAGAGGTGACAGCGCGCGGCCTCTGGATCAGAATCCATGTTGCGGACGGAGCCGGGCATTACACCACAACCGCGGGTCCGTCCCCAAGCGGAGGAGCGCGAGATGGAGACCTACCGTCACATCCTGCTGGCCGTCGACCTCACCGACGAGGGCCGGCGCGTGGCCGAGCGCGCGGCCGCCATCGCCCGGCACTGCGGGGCGCGGCTGACCCTGCTCCACGTCGTCGAGCACGTGCCGCTGGACCTCTCCAACGACCTCGTCCTCGCCCAGCCGGTGGAGCTCGACGAGGAGCTCATGCGGGAGGCCGAGGCGCGGCTTGCCGAACTCGCCGAGTCGCTCGGCCTCGCCGACGCCGAGCGCCGCATCGAGCTCGGCTCCACCAAGAGCGAGATCGTGCGCGCGGCGCGCGAGAGCGGCGCCGACCTCATCGTCGTCGGCGCCCACGAGCGGCACGGGCTCGCCCTGCTGCTGGGCTCCACCGCCGACGCCGTGCTCCACGGCGCCCCCTGCGACGTGCTCGCGGTGCGGGTGCCCCGCTGAGCCGCCGCTCAGCGCGCGCGCCAGTCGGGATCGAGCCAGCAGCGCGGCAGGTCCTCCCCCGACGGGAAGGCCAGTTCCGCCTTCGGAAACACCGCCGGCTCCTGCAGCTCCTCGCCGGCGTGGAAGCGGCCCACCACACGGTCGCGGCAGGGATCGGCGAGGGCCGTCACCTCCAGGATCTCCACCAGGTCTCCGCTGGGGCGGTGCTTGAGATACATCGTCTCCCCTCCTTTCCGGTCGTGGGTGGGGCGCACCCGGCCACGCCCCTCCTCCTATACTAGGACCGTTTCGCGGCCGCGGCAGCGGCGCCCGGCCGCCCGCGCGAGGAGGCGCACCATGCCGCCCCAGATCCGCATCCTCGACGACCCCGAGACCCTGGCCGAGGCGGCCGCGGCGCGCTGCGAGGAGATCCTGCGCCGGGCCGTCGCCACCGCCGGGACCGCCCACCTCGCCCTCGCCGGCGGGCGCACCCCGCGCGCCCTCTACCGCCGGCTCGCCCGGCGCGGCGGGATCGACTGGCGCCGCGTCCACGTCTGGTTCGGCGACGAGCGCGCGGTCCCCTTCGACGACCCCCGCAGCAACTACCGCATGGCGCGCGAGACCCTGCTCGAGCACGTCCCCGTGCCGCCGGCCCAGGTCCATCCCATGCGCGCCCGCCCGCCCTGCCTGCGCGACGACGCCGAGGCCTATGCCGCCACCCTGTGCGCCCTCGCCCCCCTCAGCGCCCTCGGCGTGCCCTGTCTCGACCTGGTCCTCCTGGGGCTCGGCGCCGACGGCCACGTCGCCTCCCTCTTCCCCGGCACGCGCGCCCTCGCCGAGCGCGACGATCCGGTGGCGGCGGTGGACGAGCCGGGCATCGAGCCGCCGCGGCTGACCCTCACCCTGCCGGTGCTCGACCACGCCCGCCACCTCCTCCTGCTGGTCGCCGGCGAGGAGAAGGCGGCGGTGGTGCGCCGCGCGCTGGCCGAGGCCCCACGGGGCGAGCCGCTTCCGGTGCAGCGCCTCGCCCCGCGCGGGACCCTCGAGTGGTTCCTGGACGCGGCGGCCGCGGCGGGCGTCCCGCGGGAGGGCGCATGAAGGTCCTCGCCGGCGACCTGGGCGGCACCAAGCTGCTGCTGGCGCTTGCGGAGGTGGCGGACGGGCGCGTCGTGCTCGGCCCCGTGCACCGCTACGCCAGCGCCGAGCTTTCCGGCCTGACGGAGGCGGTGCGTCGCTTCCTCGCCGAGGCCGGGGGCGAGGCGGCGGCGGCCTGCATCGGGGTCGCCGGCCCCGTGGAGGCGACCCCGGCCGGGGGACGGGCGCGCCTCACCAACCTGCCGTGGGAGGTGGACGCGGCCGAGCTCGCCGCCGCCGCGGGGGTCCCGAGGGCGCGCCTGGTCAACGACTTCGCCGCCATCGCCCGCGCCCTGCCGGCCCTCGACGCGGAGACCGAGGTGGTGACGCTGCAGCGCGGGCGGCCCGACCCGGCGGCGCCGCGCGCCGCCCTCGGCGCCGGCACCGGCCTCGGCGCGGCGCTGCTGCTGCCCGCGGGGGACGGCTGGCGGGTGCACGCCACCGAGGCCGGCCACATGGACTTCGCCCCCGCCGACGCCCTCGAGACCGCCCTCCTCGAGGCGCTGCGGGCCGAGTTCGGCCGCGTCTCCCTGGAGCGGGTGCTGTCGGGCCCGGGGCTTGCGCGCATCCACGCCTTCCTCGCCCGCCGCCGGGGGGACCAGGGGGCCGCGCTCGCCCCGCCCGAGGTGGTGGCGAGGGCGCGCGCGGGGGAGCCGGCGGCGGCCGCCGCCCTGGGGCGGTTCGTGCGCATCTACGGCGCCCAGGCCGGGAACCTAGCGCTGGCCTGGCTGCCGGCGGGCGGGCTCTACCTCGCCGGGGGCATCGCCCCGGCCATCCTCGACGCGCTGCGCCAGGGCCCCTTCCTCGAGGCCTTCCTGGCCAAGGGCCGCATGACTCCGGTGGTGGCCCGCATCCCGGTCCACGTCGTCATCCACCCCGCCCCGGGGCTCGTCGGGGCGGCGCTGTGCGCCGCCGAGGCCGGCGCGCGGGAGGAGACACCATGAGCGCGCCCGAGCATCGCATCGAGATCGAGGTGGAGACCCGCTACGTGGAGGAGCAGTCCGATCCGGCCGGCGACCGCTACGTCTTCGCCTACACCATCACCATCCTCAATGCGGGCACGCGCGCCGCGCAGCTGCTCGCGCGGCGCTGGGTCATCACCGACGCCAACGGCCGCGTCCAGGAGGTGGAGGGCGAGGGCGTCGTGGGCCAGCAGCCGGTGCTGCGGCCCGGCGAGGCCTTCCGCTACACCAGCGGCGCCATGCTGGAGACGCCCCTCGGCAGCATGGAGGGGGTCTACCGCCTGGTGGACGAGGCGGGGGTCGGGTTCGAGGCCGAGATCCCGCGCTTCACCCTCGCGGTGCCGGGCATCCTGCACTGATGGCCCTGTGGGCGGTGGGCGATGTGCAGGGCTGCCGCGAGGCCCTGGCCCGGATCCTCCACCGGATCGGCTTCGATCCGTCCGCCGACCGCCTGTGGCTGGTGGGGGACCTGGTCGCCCGCGGCCCCGACTCGGCGGGGGTCCTGCGCCTCATGCGCGACCTCGGCGAGGCCGCCGTCTGCGTCCTCGGCAACCACGACCTGCACCTGCTGGCCCTGGCCGAGGGCGTGCGCGGACCGGAGCCGGGCGATGCCCTCGACGTCCTCGAGGCCCCCGACGCCGCCGAGCTCCTGACGTGGCTGCACAACCGCCCCCTGCTGCACCGCGACGAGGCCCTGGGTCTCGCCCTGGTCCACGCCGGGGTCCCGCCCGGCTGGGATCTCGAGGCGGCGGCGGCGCACGCGGCGGAGGTGGAGGCGTGGCTGCGCGGCGGCCGCCGCCGCGACCTCCTCGCCGCGATGTACGGCGACGAGCCGGCGCGCTGGGACGAGGCGCTGGCGGGCGCGGCGCGGCTGCGCTTCATCGTCAACGCCCTCACCCGGATCCGCCTCGTCACCGCCGACGGGGCCCTCGCCCTGGACGGCTACGCCGCCCCCGAGGCCGCCCCGCCGGGCCTCGTACCCTGGTTCGACCACCCCGACTGCCGGGTCCGCGGCCTCGTCTTCGGCCACTGGTCCACGGCGGGGCTGCGCGCCACCCGCGCCGGCTGGTGCCTGGACTCGGGCTGCGTCTGGGGCGGGCGCCTGAGCGCCCTGCGCCTCGACGCCCGCCCCCCCGAGTTGGTCCAGGTGGACTGCCCGCGGCGGCCGCCTCAGGCGCGGCGCTCCAGGACCAGGAAGCTGTAGGGCCAGGGATTGTCGGCGTCGGGGGCGTGGTCCTCGCGCGCGACCTCGACCCACTGCGCGGGGTCGATGGGCGGGAACCAGGCGTCGCCCTCGAAGCGGTGGTGGATGCGCGTGAGGTAGAGCCGGTCGGCGCGCGGGAGGAAGTGGCGATAGAGGGCGGCGCCGCCGATCACCATCACCTCCCGGGCGCCGGCGGCGAGGGCGAGGGCGGCCTCGGGCGAGGCGGCGCGCTCGCAGCCCGCGGCGCGCCAGTCCGGGTCGCGGGTGACCACGATGTTGCGCCGCCCCGGCAGGGGACGGCCGATGGACTCGAAGGTGCGCCGCCCCATGACCACGGGCTTGCCCCAGGTGACGGCGCGGAAGTGGCGCAGGTCCGCCGGCAGGCGCCACGGCAGGGCGTTGCCGCGGCCGATGAGGCCGCCCTCGTCGATGGCCGCGATGAGGCTCAGCACGCTCACACCGCCACCGGCGCCGGGATGTGGGGGTGGGGGTCGTAGCCCTCGATGCGGAAGTCCTCGTAGCGGAAATCGAACAGCGAGCGCACCGCGGGGTTGAGCACCATGCGCGGCAGCGGCCGCGGCTCGCGCGCAAGCTGTGTGCGCGCCTGCTCCAGATGGTTGAGGTAGAGGTGGCAGTCGCCGCCGGTCCAGATGAACTCCCCCGGCTCGTGGCCGGTCACCTGCGCCACCATCAGGGTGAGCAGCGCGTAGGAGGCGATGTTGAAGGGCACGCCGAGGAAGACGTCGGCGCTGCGCTGGTAGAGCTGGCAGGACAGGCGCCCGTCGGCGACGTGGAACTGGAACAGCGCATGGCACGGCGCGAGCGCCATGCGCCCGCGGCGCACGTTCTCCTGCGGCGGGATCGACTCGTCCGGCAGGTCCGCCACGTTCCACGCCGAGACCACGAGCCGGCGCGAGTGCGGCGTGCGCCGGATCGCCTCCACCACCTCGGCGAGCTGATCGATCACGCGCCCGTCGGGGGCGGGCCAGGCGCGCCACTGGCGCCCGTAGATGGGGCCCAGATCGCCCTCGTGCGCCCACTCGTCCCAGATCGTGACCCCGTGGGCGTGGAGGTAGTCCAGGCGCGTCTCCCCGCGCAGGAACCAGAGCAGCTCGTGGACGACGGACTTCAGATGCACCCGCTTGGTGGTGACGAGCGGAAAGCCCTCGGCGAGATCGAAGCGCATCTGATGGCCGAAGACGCTGAGGGTCCCGGTGCCGGTGCGGTCCTCCTTGCGCACCCCCTCCTCGAGGATGCGCCGCATCAGCGCCAGATACGGCCTCATGCCACCCCCTCCCGGCGCCGCAGCGCCCACAGCAAGAGCCCCGCACCGGCCGCGATCATGGGCAGCGAGAGCAGCTGCCCCATGGTCATCCAGCCGAAGGCGACGAAGCCGATGTGCGCGTCCGGCTCGCGCACGAACTCCACGAGGAAGCGGAAGCCGCCGTAGAGGAGCAGAAAGAGCCCCGTCACCGCCCCCGCCGGCCGCGGCCGCGCCGAGAACCACCAGACGAGCGCGAACAGCACCACCCCCTCGAGGAAGGCTTCGTAGAGCTGGCTCGGATGCCGCGGGAGCGGCCCTGCGCCCTCGAACACCATGCCCCAGGGCAGCGCCGTCGGCCGCCCCCACAGCTCGCCGTTGATGAAGTTGCCGATGCGCCCGGCGCCGAGACCCACCGGGACCAGCGGCGCGACGAAGTCGGCCAGCGCAAGCAGCGGCTTGCCGAAGCGGCGGGCGAAGAGCCCGAGCGCCACCGCCACCCCCAGGAGCCCGCCGTGGAAGGACATGCCGCCCTTCCAGACCTCGAGGATGGAGAGCGGGCGGGCGAGGAAGGCGTCGAGCCCGTAGAAGAGCACGTAGCCCAGGCGCCCGCCGAGGATCACCCCGAGGGCGACGTAGAAGACGAGGTCGTCCACCTCGCGCGCGCTCCAGCCGCTGCCCGAACGGGCCGCGCGGCGCCGGCCCAGCCACCAGCCCGCGGCGAAGCCCACCAGGTACATGATCCCGTACCAGTGCACCTGCAGCGGCCCGAGGCGGATGGCGACGGGGTCGATGTCGGGATGGCGCAGCATTCAGATCACCCGGAGGAAGAGGGCCTTGAGGTAGCGGGTCTCGGGCATCGCCGGGTGCACCGGATGGTCCATGTCCTGCCCGGCAGCGGCAAGCTCCTGCACCGCCCGCCCCTGCGTCCGTGCGGCCTCGCGCACCACGCGCCGCAGCGCCTCCTCCTCGAGGTGATGCGAGCAGGAGCAGCTCACGAGGAAGCCGCCCTCGGCGGTCACCGCCATGCCGAGGGCGTTGAGCCGGCGGTAGGCGGCGAGCCCCGCCTTGCAGTCCCGGGCCCGCTTGATGAGCGCCGGGGGGTCGAGGATGACGAGGTCGAAGCGCGCCCCCTCGGCGGCCAGCGCCTCCAGGGCCTCGAAGGCGTCGGCCCGCTCCGCGCGCACGCGCGCCGCCACGCCGTTGCGCTCGGCGTTGGCGGCAAGGCGCGCCAGCGCCGCCTCCGAGGCGTCGATGCAGCGCACCTCCCGCGCCCCGGCGAGGGCCGCGCGGATGCCGAACCCGCCCACGTAGCTGAAGACGTCGAGGACGCGCGCCCCCCGCGCGAGGGCGGCCGCGGTGCGGCGGTTGGCACGCTGGTCGTAGAACCAGCCCGTCTTCTGCCCGGCGGCGGGGTCCACCTCGAAGACGGCGCCGTCCTCCTCCACGAGGACCACCGGCGGCGGCTCGCCGAGCCACGGCTCCACGTAGCGCGCGAGCCCCTCGAGGGCGCGCACCGCGGTGTCGTTGCGGGCGAGCACGTGGCGCACCCCCGCCACCTCGGCGAGCGCCGCCACCACCGCCTCGCGCATGCGCTCCATGCCCGCCGTGGTCAGCTGCACCACCGCGGTCTCGCCGTAGCGGTCCACCACCAGCCCCGGCAGGTGGTCGCCCTCGCCGAAGGCGAGGCGGTAGCTGGGGGCCGGGAACAGCCGCTCGCGCAGGGCCAGGGCCCGCCGCAGCCGCTCGACGAGCAGGCGCCGATCGAGCAGACGGCGGCCGTGGCTGACCAGGCGGGCGCAGATCAGCGAGCGCGGGTTCGCGTAGCCTGCGCCCACGACGCCGCCGCGATGGTCCAGGACCAGCACCGGCGCTCCCGGCTCCAGGCCCTTGAGGGGCGTGCGCGCGGTGTCCACCTCGTTGCTGTAGACCCAGAGGTGGCCCGCACGCAGGCGCCGATCCTCGCCGCGGCGAAGCCGCAGGGTCGCCACCGCCGCTTCCTGGTGGGTTTGGTTGGCCATGGGGGCGCCCACTATAATCCCTCCTTCGCCGTGCACCAACTGCGCGGCCCGGTGCCGCGACGCCATGGCCAACCTCGTCACAACCCTCCGCTTCCTGCTGCTCTTCCTGCTCGTGTGGATGGCCTACCAGGCGCCGCCGCTGGTGCAGCTCGCCAACGCCCCGCTGGTGGCGCTCATCTTCGCCCTCGACGGCCTCGACGGCTACATCGCCCGCCGGCGCGGCGAGGAGTCGCTCTTCGGCGCCATCTTCGACATCGCCGTCGACCGCGTGGTGGAGAACGTCCTCTGGGTGGTGCTCGCCGACCTCGACCTGGTGCCGGTGTGGGTCCCCATCGTCTTCCTCACCCGCGGCATCCTCGTGGACAGCCTGCGCAGCCAGGGCGCCGCCCGCGGCGAGACGCCCTTCGGCATGATGCAGACGCGCATCGGCCGGTTCCTCGTCGCCGGCCGCTTCATGCGTCTGAGCTACGGCGTGATCAAGGGCGTGACCTTCGGCTGGATCCTCTTCCTGCAGCCCTGGCCGGCGCTGGCGCCGAGCCTGTGGGCGCAGTGGTCGGCGCCTCTTGGCCTCGCCTCCCAGGTGCTCTACGTCCTCGCGGTGGTGCTCTGCCTCCTGCGCGGCCTGCCGGTGCTGGTCGAGGTGGCCGTCCACGAGGCCTTCCGGTCCCGCCCCGGGCGCGAGGCCGCTCCGTGAGGCTGGTCCTGGTGGATGTGGACGGCACGCTGCTCGAGGGAACGAGCTCCGAGCGGCGCTTCTTCCGCCACCTCCTGCGCCGCGGCCTTCTGGGCCCGGCCCAGCTCGGCGCCTTCCTCGCCTTCGCCGTCCGCCACCGCCGCCGCTACGGCGCCGACGTCTGGAAGAAGGACAAGGCGTATCTGGCCGGCCTGCGCCTCGAGCCGGTGGCAGCGGAGGCCGAGCGCTTCGTGGCGCGGCGCCTGCTGCCGGCGGTCCGGCCGGTGATGCGCCGGCGCATCGAGGGCCACCGCGCCGCCGGCGACGTCCTCGCGCTGCTCACCGGCACCCCCGCCTTCCTCGCCCGCCCCCTCGCCGAGGCCCTCGCCATCCCGCACGTGATCGCCACCCGCTGCGACCTGCGCGCAGGGCGCTTCACCGCCGCCCCGCCCCCGGTCCACCCCTACGGCGCCGAGAAGGAGCGGCTCGCGCGGGCCCTCGCCGCCGAGCTCCGCCTGCCCCTCGAGGAGGCGGTGGCCTACGCCGACTCGGCCAGCGACCGGCCCCTGCTCGCCGCCGTCGGCGAGGCGGTGGCGGTGCACCCCGACACCGGCCTGCGCAGCGAGGCCCGCGGCCTCGGCTGGGAGATCCTCGGGGGCTGAGGGCGGCGGCTGCTACAATCCTGAGCGAACTGCTCGGATTGGAGCCCGCCATGCCCCGCAACCGCCTCGCCGACGAAGCGAGCCCCTACCTGCTGCAGCACGCCGACAACCCGGTGGACTGGTACCCCTGGGGCGAGGAGGCCCTCGCGCGCGCACGCCGCGAGGACCGGCCGATCCTGCTCAGCATCGGCTACTCGGCCTGCCACTGGTGCCACGTCATGGCCCACGAGTCCTTCGAGGACGAGGCCACGGCGCGGCTCATGAACACGCACTTCGTCAACGTCAAGGTGGACCGCGAGGAGCGGCCCGACCTCGACCGCGTCTACCAGATCGCCCACCAGATCCTGGCCCGACGCCCGGGCGGGTGGCCGCTGACGGTCTTCCTGGATCCGCAGGATCTCGCCCCCATCTTCGCCGGCACCTACTTCCCCCCCGAGCCCCGCCACGGCATGCCCTCGTTCCGCGAGGTCCTGGAGGCGGTGGCCCGCTTCTGGCGCGAGCACCGCGACGAGGCCCGCCGCCAGGGGGCCGAGCTCGGCCGCATCCTCGCCGGCGTGCGGCCGCGCCCGGGCGCCCTCCCCGACCCCGCCGCCGCCTTCGCCGCCGCCGTGGCCGAGCTCGCCGCCCAGCACGACGCCCGCCACGGCGGCTTCGGCGGCGCCCCCAAGTTCCCGCAGCCGACCCTGCTTGTGCTGCTCGCCCGCGCCGAGAAGCCGCGCGGGCGCGCCATGCTGGCGGCCGCCCTCGCCGCGATGGCCCGCGGCGGGCTTCGCGACCACCTGGGCGGCGGCTTCTTCCGCTACTGCGTGGACGCCGACTGGACCGTCCCCCACTTCGAGAAGATGCTCTACGACAACGCCCTGCTGCTGCCGATCTACGCCGAGGCCGCCGCACGGGACGGCGAGGCCGAGGCGGCGGAGGTGGCCGAGGCCACGGCCGCGTGGGCGCTCACCACCATGCAGTCCCCGGAGGGGCCCTTCTGGTCCAGCCTCGACGCCGACAGCGCGGGGGGCGAGGGGGCCTTCTACCTGTGGACGCGCGACGAGGCCCGCAGCGTCGTGGGCGAGGCCGACTGGCCGCTGGTGAGCGCCCACTTCGGCCTCGAGGGCCCGCCCAACTTCGAGGGCCGCTGGCACCTCACCGCCCGCACCCCCCTCGCGCAGACCGCGGCCCGGCTCGGGATCGACCCCGCGGCGGCGGCCGCGGCCCTCGCCCGCGCCCGCGCCCGCCTGCTCGCCGCCCGCGCCGCCCGCCCCGCCCCCGGCCGCGACGAGAAGTGGCTCGCGGCCTGGAACGGGCTCATGATCGGGGGGGTCGCCCGCGCCGGCCGGCTGCTCGGGCGCGAGGACTGGATCGACGCCGCCCTGCGCGCGGCCGCGGGGACACGGGCGGCGCTGTGGCGCGACGGCACGCTGCACGCCTCGGGCCGCTCCGGCCGCCTGGGGGCGCCGGGCTTCCTCGACGACTACGCCTTTCTCGGCCTCGGGCTGGTGGAGCTCGTCCAGGCCCGCTTCGACGCCGGCCTCCTGGCCTGGGCGCGCACCCTCGCCGAGACGATGCGGACGCGCTTCGCCGACCCCGCCGGCGGCTTCCACCTCACCGCCGAGGAGCACGACCGCCTGCCGCTCAGACTCAAGCCCACCGCCGACGAGGCGGTGCCCTCCGGCAACGGGGCCGCGGCGCGCCTCCTCGCCGCCCTCGGCCTCATCCTCGGCGAGGGGGCGCTGCTCGATGCGGCGCGGCGCACCGTGGCCGCGGCCGCAGGCGACATCGAGCGCGCCCCCTCGGCCCACGCCACGCTGCTGCTCGCCCTCGACGAGATCGAGCACCCGCCGGCGACGGTGGTGGTGCGCGCCGCCGACGCCGGGCCGTGGCGCGAGGTCCTGCGCCGCCACCCCGACCCGCGGCGGCTGGAGCTGGTGCTGCCGGCCGCCGATGCGGGCCTGCCGCCGCCCCTCGCCGCCTACCGGGCCCGCGGCGACGCGGCCTGGGTCTGCCGCGGCACCGCCTGCAGCGCGCCTCTGGCCTCGCCCGAGGCGCTCGCCGCATCGCTCGCGTCCCCGGCGAGCTCGGCGTAGACGCGGCGGGCCACGGCCAGCAGCTCGGCGCGCTCCAGCGCGCCGCTGAGGGCGTAGCCGAAGGGCCCGTCCACCCAGTAGAAGACGCTCACCCCGCCCTCGCGCAGGTAGCGGAAGGCGGTGTCGCCGCGCCGGGCCTCGCGGGCGACGTAGAGGGTCAGGCGCCGCCCGGCGCGGTCCTCGTACATGAACTGCGCCGCCGGCCCCGCCTCGCCGGGCAGCAGCCGCCCGCCCACCAGCGTGAAGCCCGCCTCGCCCAGCCGCGGCGGGCGCAGCGGCGCCCCCAGCCGCTTGCCGAGCCAGGCCGCCAGGTGCGCCTCCTCCCCCGCCGACACCTCCACCGGATGGCGCACCTCGGGGGCGTAGACCGCGTGGGCCACCGCCGCCCGCACCGCGAGCGCCCGCTCCGCCGGCGCGCCGCTGCCTCCCAGACCGCCGGGCTCGAGGCCGCGGGCGAACCAGCCCACCGCGATCCCGAGGGCGAGCGCCGCCGCCACCGCGAGGAGCGGCCCCGGCCGGCGCCGCCGCCGCCACACCAGGAGCCGCGCCGGGACCGGCTCCTCCACCACCTCCTGGAACCGCGCCCGCACCGCATCGCCGATGCGGGCGTAGGCCGCCAGACGCGCCGCCTCCTCCGGATGCTCGGCGAGCCAGGATTCCACCTGCGCCCGCCGCTCCGCCGGCAGCAGCCCGTCGACGTAGGCGTGCAGGTCCGCCTCGGCGATGCGCCCCCCGCTCACTTCACCCTCCGCAGGCGCGGCCCGGCGCCCCCCTCGAGGAGGCGGCGCAGCCGCTCCCGTGCCCGGTACAGGCGCGACATCACGGTGCCCAGCGGGATCTCCAGCACCGCCGCCACCTCCTCGTAGCGCATCCCCTCCAGCACCACCAGCAGCAGCACCTCGCGCTGCGCCGACGGCAGGCGCGCGAGCGCCGCCTCCAGCTCGTCCAGGCGCAGGCTGTCCTCCTGCCCCCCCGGCACCCCCTCGCGTCCCTCCTCGAAGGCGTGGTGGAGGGGACGGCGGTGGTAGCGGCGCAGGGCGCTGACGTAGAGGTTGTGCATGATCGTGAACAGCCAGGCCCGCAGGTCGGTCCCGGGCCGGAAGCGGTTGAGCCGCGTCAGCGCCCGCTCCAGGGTGTCCTGGACGAGATCGTCCGCGGCCTCCGGATCGCCCACCAGGGCCCGCGCGTAGCGCCTGAGCCTGGGGATGTGGGCGACGAGCTGCCCCGCCTCCTCGGACACCGGTCCCTCCGTGCCGTCCGCCTGTCCGGTCAACGCCCTTCGCCCTTCGCTATTCCCTCGGCGGGGCCGGACGCCGCCCGGGCAAAAAAAGAGGCGGGGGCGCGAGGCCCCCGCCCGGGGTGACGTCCGGCGCCCTTGCGGGCGCCCACCGGAGCATCGGGGGAGGGGAAGGGATCACTCCGGTGCGTGCCATTGAGCCCCAGAACGCCGGCGCGGACCATGATCCAGGTCAATTGAAATGCATTCTCACGCCGGCCAGAGCACCGCCGCCCACACCGCGGCCGCGAGCAGCAGCGCCACCAGCACCGCCGCCGATCCCAGGTCCTTGGCCTGGCCGGCGAGGGGGTGGTGCTCGGTGCCGATGCGATCCACCGTGGCCTCCACCGCGCTGTTGAGCAGCTCCACCAGCGGCACCAGCAGGACGCTGCCGGCGAGCAGGGCCCGCTCCGTCCCGTCGCGCCCCAGCCAGAAGGCTGCGGGGAGCAGCACCACCGCGGCCGCCACCTCGAGCTGGAAGGCCTCCTCGTCGCGCCACGCCGCGCGAAGCCCGCGCAGCGAATGGCCGAAGGCAAGAACCAGGCGGCGCAGCCCCCGCGGGCGCTCCCCCGGACGCACCTCAGCCCTCCGCCAGGGCGACGTCCAGCTCGCGGGCGGCGCGCACGTCGTCGAGGCGGCGCACCGGCAGGGTGTGCGGCGCCTCGCGGACCCGCTCGGGCTGGGTCCGCGCCTCCTCGGCGATGGCCGCCATGGCCTCGACGAAGCGGTCCAGCGCCTCCCGGCTCTCGGTCTCGGTGGGCTCGATGAGCAGGCACTCGGGGACCAGGAGCGGGAAGTAGGTGGTGGGGGCGTGCTGGCCGTGGTCCAGCAGCCGTTTGGCGAAGTCCATGGCGGTGACCCCGTGCTCCTTGGCGAAGCGGCGCAGGGTGAGGATGAACTCGTGGGTCGCGCGGCGGCCGGGGAAGGCGGGCTCGAAGCCGGCCGCACGCAGCCTGGCGAGCAGGTAGTTGGCATTGAGGGTCGCCATCTCGGCGATGCGCTCCATCCCCTCGCGCCCCACCAGGCGCATGTAGACGTAGGCCCTGAGCAGCACCCCCGCGTTGCCGGCGAAGGCCGACAGCCGGCCGATGGTCTGCGGCCGGTCGACCTCGGTGAGCCAGCGGTAGCGCTCGCCCTCGCGCGCCACCATGGGCACCGGGAGGAAGGGCGCGAGCCGCGCGCTCACCCCCACGGGACCGGCCCCCGGCCCGCCGCCGCCGTGAGGGGTGGCGAAGGTCTTGTGCAGGTTGACGTGGATCACGTCGAAGCCCATGTCCCCGGGGCGCACCTTGCCGAGGATGGCGTTGAGGTTGGCCCCGTCGTAGTAGAGCAGGCCGCCGGCGTCGTGGACGATGCGGGCGATCTCGTCGATGCGCCGCTCGAACACGCCGAGGGTCGAGGGGTTGGTGAGCATCAGCCCCGCGGTGCGCGGACCCACCGCCGCGCGCAGGGCCTCGAGGTCCACGTCGCCCTCGGCGTCGGTGGGGATCTCCCGCACCGTGAAGCCCGCCATCACCGCCGAGGCGGGGTTGGTGCCGTGGGCCGCGTCCGGCACCAGCATCTCCGTGCGCCCCTCCTCGCCCCGCGCCCGGTGGTAGGCGCGGATCATCATCACGCCGGCGAGCTCCCCTTGGGCGCCGGCGGCCGGAGTGAGCGAGACCTCGGCCATCCCCGTCACCTCGGCGAGCATCTCCTGCAGCTCCCAGAGGCAGGCCATGAAGCCCTGGCTCAGGGCCTCCGGGGCTAGGGGGTGGCGGGCGAGGAACCCGGGAAGCATGGCGAGGCTGTTGCACGCCCGGGGGTTGTACTTCATGGTGCACGAGCCCAGCGGGTAGAAGTGGGTGTCGATGGAGAAGTTGCGCTGGGACAGGCGGGTGTAGTGGCGCACCGCCTCCAGTTCCGAGACCTCCGGCAGCGCCGGCGGCTGCCGGCGCCTGAGGTGCGGCGGGATGTCGTCGGCCGACGCCTCCGCCGCCGGGGCGTGGGCCGGGTTGCGCCGGCCCGGGCGCGACAGGTCGAAGATCAGCATCGGGACCTCCCTGAGGCCGCTCCGCCGCTCAGGCCGACAGCGCGGCGACGGCCGCGTCGTAGTCGGGCTCCTGGGCGATCTCGGGCACCAGCTCGGCATGGAGCACGCGGTCGTTGACGTCCAGCACCACCACCGCCCGCGCCGTCAGCCCCGCCAGCGGCCCGTCCTCGATCAGTACCCCGTAGTCCTTGGCGAACCTGCGCGAGCGCATCATGGACAGCGGCACCACGCGCTCGATGCCCTCGGTGGCGCAGAAGCGCTTCTGCGCGAAGGGCAGGTCGGCCGAGATCACCAGCACCACGGTGTTGTCGAGGGCCGCCGCGCGCTCGTTGAACTTGCGCGTGGAGGTGGCGCAGGTGGGGGTGTCGAGGCTGGGGACGATGTTGAGCACCTTGCGCCGTCCGGCGAAGTCGGCAAGCGTGACGTCACGAAGCTCCGCGTCGGTGAGCCGGAAGTCGGGCGCCCTGGCGCCCACCGCCGGCAGCTCGCCGCAGGTGTGGATCTCGGTTCCGCGCAGGGTGATGGTCGCCATGGCCGGGGCCTCCTCTGGTGGTGGGGGGAAGGGGGGCACCGCCCCTAGCGCGGGCGCAGCCGCTCGCAGGGCGGGGCGCGCCGCGCGAGGATGCGCCCGAGGTGCTCGGCGTAGCGGCCGATCTCCTCCTCGGTGCGCTTCTCCGTGGCGCACACCAGCAGCGCCCCCTCGCCGAGCTCGGGATAGTCGCCGGCGAGGGCGACCCCGCCGACGAGGTCGTAGGTGGCGAGGGTGTCCAGCACCTCGCGCGCCGGCAGCGGCAGGCGCAGCACCACTTCGTGGAAGAAGGGCCCCTCCATGAGGCGCTCGACGCCCTCGACGGCGGTCAGCGCCGCGGCCAGCCGCGCGGTGTTGGCATGGCAGGCCGCCGCCGTGCGCGCCAGCCCCTCCGGCCCCAGCAGGGCCATGTGGATGGTGGCCGCGGTCACCATCAGGCCCTGGTTGGTGCAGATGTTGGACGTGGCCTTGGAGCGGCGGATGTGCTGCTCGCGCGCCTGCAGGGTGAGGGTGAAGCCGACGCAGCCGTCGCGGTCGACGGTGCGCCCCACGAGCCGCCCCGGCATCTGCCGCACGTGCTCGCGCCGGCAGCAGAGGAAGCCGAAGTAGGGCCCGCCGGAGGAGAGGGGCACGCCGAGCGGCTGGCCCTCGCCGCAGGCGATGTCCACGCCGTCGGCGCCCCACGCCCCCGGCGGCTTGAGCAGCCCCAGCGAGAGCGGGTTCACCACCGCCACGGCAAGGGCGCCCGCGGCGTGGGCGCGGTCGGTGAGCGCGTCCACCTCCTCCAGGCGCCCGAAGTAGTTGGGCTGCGGGATCACCACCGCCGCCACCGGGCCCTCCACCGCTGCGGGATCGGTGACGCCGGTGGCGGGATCGAAGGGCAGCTCCGCCACCTCGATCCCCTGGGGCGAGACGATGGTGCGCACGGTGGCCCGATAGGCCGGATGGACCGTGCGCGGCATGAGCACGCGCCGGCCGCCGGCGCGCCGGTTGGCCCGCACCGCCATCAGCACCGCCTCGGCCAGCGCCGAGGCGCCGTCGTAGAGCGAGGCGTTGGAGACCTCCAGCGCGGTCAGCCGCGCCATCATGGTCTGGTACTCGTAGATGAGCTGGAGGGTGCCCTGGCTCGCCTCCGCCTGGTACGGCGTGTAGGCGGTGTAGAACTCGCCCCGCGTCGCCAGCTCCCACACCGCCGCCGGCACGTGGTGGTCGTAGGCGCCGGCGCCGGCGAAGCAGACCGGGAGGCCGTCGGCGGCCGCGCGCCGGTGCATGATGCGGGCCACCTCCATCTCGGGCACCGCCGCCGGCATCCGCTCGCCGACGCGGCTGCGAAGCTGCGGCGGGACCTCCTCGAAGAGGGCCTCCACCGAGTCGACGCCTATGGCCGCGAGCATCGCGCGGACGTCGTCCTCGGTGTGCGGGATGAAGGGCATGGCCCTCAGTGCTCCTCGGACTCCACGTGGGCGCGGTAGGCCTCGGCGTCCAGGAGCTCGGCCGAGCCGAGGTCGGCGTCGCGGAGCCGGAACAGCCACCCGCGCCCGTAGGGGTCCTGGTTGACCAGCTCGGGGCTGCCCTCGAGCTCGCCGTTGACCTCGGCCACCTCGCCGGCCACCGGGGCGTAGACGTCGGAGGCCGCCTTGACCGACTCCACCACCGCGCAGTCCTCGCCCGCCGCGACCCTGCGCCCCACCTCCGGCAGCTCGACGAAGACCAGGTCGCCGAGCTGCTCCTGGGCGTGGTCGGTGATGCCCACCACCACGCTGCCGTCGTCCTCGATCCGCACCCACTCGTGGCTGCGGGTGTACCTGAGCTGCGCCGGGATGTCACTCACCGCTCTGCTCTCCTTCCTCTCCGCTCGGGCCGCCGCCGAGGTCCACCATCACCCGCCCGTGACGCACGAACGGCGGCTTGACGATGCGGGCGCGCTCGCGCCGCCCGCGGATCTCCACCTCGCAATGGGTCCCGACGCGCACCGGCACGCGGGCCAGGCCGATGGAGCGGCCGAGGGTGGGCGAGAAGCCGCCGCTGGTGACCACCCCCTCGCCCTGCCCCGGGACGTACACCTTCTGCCCGTGGCGCAGCACCCCGCGCCCCTCCAGGAGCAGGCCCACGGCGCGCACCGTCACCCCGGCCGCCCGCTGCGCCTCCAGCGCCTCGCGGCCGATGAAGGCGCGCGAGGCCGGCTCCCAGGCGACGGTCCAGCCCAGCCCGCACTCGAGCGGGGTCACCTCCTCGTCCATGTCCTGGCCGTAGAGGCACATGCCGGCCTCGAGACGCAGCGTGTCCCGCGCCCCCAGGCCGCAGGGCGCGACCCCCGCCTCGCGCAGCCGGTCCCACCAGGCGCCCGCCTCCGCGGCCGGGATCATGAGCTCGTAGCCGTCCTCGCCGGTGTAGCCGGTGCGGGCCACGAAGAGCCCGCCGATCTCGGCACCGTGGAAGGGCGCAAGCCGCGCCGCGGCATCGGCCCCGGCGCCGAGCACCCTGTGCACCCGCTCGCGCGCCGCCGGCCCCTGCACCGCGAGCATCGCCAGATCGTCCCGCACCGTCACCGCCACCTCGAACGGTGCCGCGTGGCGGCGGATCCAGTCGAGATCCTTCTCGCGGGTGGCGGCGTTGACCACGAGGCGGAAGCGCCCCTCGGCGAGGAAGTAGGCGATGAGGTCGTCGACGACCCCGCCCCGCTCGTTGAGCATGCAGCCGTAGAGCGCCTTGCCCGGCACCTGCAGGCGGTCCACGTCGTTGGCGAGCAGCCGGCGCAGGAAGGGGCGCGCCGCCGGGCCCTCGAGATCGACGATGGTCATGTGCGAGACGTCGAACATGCCCGCCTCGCGGCGCACGCGGTGGTGCTCCTCCACCTGCGAGCCGTAGTGCAGCGGCATCCGCCAGCCGGCGAACTCCACCATGCGGGCGCCGCCGGCGACGTGGTGGTCGTGCAGGGGCGTGCGTCTGGACATCTCGGGCGTGGACTCCTCGGTGGTGCGGTGCCGCAGGCGGCGTCCCCATGGAGCGCGGCGGCGCTGCCCGCCGGCACGGGCCGCGCGGGAATGCATCCCCGGCGACGGCGCTAACTATAGCGCTGGCCCCCCAGCAGTTCCAACGCGGACGCCGCACCCCACGCCCTTCATCTCCGTGTCAGCCACGTCCGCTAGCGTCCCCGGCAACCGCCCCCAGGGAGGACGCCATGCCCGCATCCGGCCGCCCCCGCCTTCCGGCCGCCGCCGACACGGTCCCGGTCTGGGACCTCCCGGTGCGCGTCGGCCACTGGACGCTGGTCGCCGCCGTGACCGTCGCCTGGGCGAGCGACGGCTGGCTGTGGCTGCACGTCGCCGCGGGCGAGATCGCCGCCGTGGCGGTGGCGCTGCGCCTGGCCTGGGGCTTCGTGGGCACCCGCCACGCCCGCTTCCGCGACTTCGTCCGCCCCCCGCGCGAGGCCCTCGCCTACCTGCGCGCCATCGCCGCGGGCGACCCGCCGCGCCACCTCGGTCACAACCCCGCCGGGGGCTGGATGGTGCTCGCCCTGCTCGCGGCGGTGGGGACGACGACGGCGACCGGGCTCGCCCTCCACGCCGCCGCCGAAGGGGCCGGCCCGCTGGCCGGGCTCGTCCCCGACCTGGGACCCCGGGGCACCGCCGCCCTCGCGGCCGGACACGAGCTCCTCGCCGACGGGGTGCTCGTCCTCGCCGCGGCCCACGTCGCCGGCGTGCTCGCGGCCTGCGTGCAGCACCGCGAGGACCTCGTGGCCGCCCTGTTCCACGGACGCAAGAGGAGGACGCCATGAACCGACGCCTTGCCCTCGCCGCAGCCGCCCTGCTCGCCGCCGCCGCGGCCGGCGCCGCCCCCCCACCGGCGGCCGAGCGCCTGCTCGCCCAGTGGCGCACCGCCGGCCCCTTCTCCGCCGAGCGCGGCGCCGCCCTCTGGCGCCGCACCTTCCCCGGCCCCGACGGCCGCCCCCGCGCCTGCACGAGCTGCCACGGTGACGACCTCACCCGCCCCGGTCGTCACGTGCGCACCGGCGAGCGCATCGACCCCATGGCCCCCTCGGCCAACCCCGAGCGGCTCACCGACGCCGGCAAGATCGGCAAGTGGCTGCACCGCAACTGCCGCTGGGTGCTGGGCCGGGTCTGCACCGCCCGGGAGAAGGGGGATCTCGTCACCTTCCTGTCCCGCCAGTGAAAACGAGGAGGATCCCCATGCGATACGTCCGAAGCGCCCTCATCGTGCTGGCCGCGCTCGCGGCCACCGCCGGCGCCCTGCGCATCGCCGCCGGCGAGGACGGCTGGCGCCGCCACCGCCCCGACCTGCCGCCGGCCACCGACCGGGCCTACGTCGAGGAGTGCGGCGCCTGCCACATGGCCTATCCCCCGGCCCTGCTCACCGCCGCCGAATGGGCGCGCATCATGGACCGGCTCGACGCCCACTTCGGCGACGACGCAAGCCTCGACCCGGCGACCGCGGCCCGCGTGCGGGCCTATCTCGAGGCCCACGCCGGCGACCGCCGCCCCGGCGTGCGCGCCCGAAGGCGCCCCGCCCCCGCCACGGCCGACGGGCTGCCACGGATCACCACCACGCGCTATTTCCTGCGCAAGCACGACGAGGTGCGCCGCCGCTGGGTGGTGGAGAACCCCGAGGTGGGGAGCTTCGCCAACTGCCCCGCGTGCCACACTAGGGCGGCGCAGGGATTGTTCGACGAGGACGATGTCCGCATCCCCGGCCACGGGAGGTGGGAAGATGACTGAGCGCGCCCCGCCGGCGGAGGTCACGGTCTGGGACCCGCTGGTGCGGATCCTGCACTGGAGCCTCGTGCTCGCCTACGCCCTGGCATGGGCCAGCGCCGAGACCCTCGAGGGGCTGCACGTGGCGGTGGGGTACCTCGTCGGCGGCATCGTCGCCTTGCGCCTGCTGTGGGGCCTCGTCGGCACCCGCCACGCCCGCTTCCGCGACTTCGTCCGCCCCCCGCGCGAGGCCATCGCCTACCTGCGCGCCCTCGCCGCGGGCGACCCGCCGCACCATCTCGGCCACAACCCGGCCGGGGGCTGGTCGGTGGTGCTGATGCTGGCGACGCTCGCGCTGGTGGTGGCGAGCGGGCTGGCCGCCCTGGAGCCCGGGGGCGCGGGGGAGGCCGCGGAGGAGCTGCACGAGTTCCTCGCCGGTCTCAGCCTGTTCCTGGTCCTGCTCCACCTCGGCGGGGTGCTCTTGAGCAGCCTCCTCGGCGGTGAGAACCTGGTCCGTGCGATGTGGACCGGGCGCAAGCGGGCGGGGCCGGGCGGGCGGTGAGGACGGCGGCGGCAGCGATGCTGGCGCTGGCGGCGCTGGCCGCGGCGGCGGGCGGCGGGGGCGACCACGAGCGCGCCCGCCGGCTGCGCGAATCCGGCAGGGTCCTGTCCCTGGAGCGCATCATGGCGCGCATCCCGCCGCACCTTGCCGGGCGCATCCTCGAGCTGGAGCTCGAGGACGAGGACGGCCGGCCGGTCTACGAGGTGGAGGTCCTCGGCAAGGACGGCCGGGTGCGCAAGCTCCTGCTGGACGCCGCCAGCGGACGACTGCTCTCGGTGGAGGACGAGGAACCCTGATGCGCGCCCTGGTGGTGGAGGACGACGCCGCCCTCGCCCGCGGCATCGCCGAGGATCTCGCCGCCGCCGGTTTTCGCGTCGACCGCACCACGAGCGGCCGCGAGGCCCTGCATCTCGGCGCCACCGAGCCCTATGCGGTGGTCATCCTCGACCTCGGGCTGCCGGATCTGCCGGGCCTGGAGGTGCTGCGCCGCTGGCGCGCGCAGGGCTGCGCCGTGCCCGTGCTCGTCCTCACCGCCCGCGACGCCTGGAGCGAGCGCGTCGAGGGCCTGCGCGCCGGGGCCGACGACTACCTCGGCAAGCCCTTCCACCCCGAGGAGCTGCTGGAGCGGATCCGCGCCCTCCTGCGGCGCGGCACGCCCCGGCTGCCGGGTCCGCTGCGTGCCGCCGGGCTCGCCCTCGACGAGACCCGCCAGAGCGTCGTCACCCCCGACGGTGCCGAGCACCCCCTCACCGCCACCGAGTTCCGCCTCCTGCGCGCGCTGATGCTGCGCAGCGGACGCATCGTCCCCCGCGCCACCCTCGTCGACGAGACCTGGGGCATCGCCGACGCCCCAGAGAGCAACGCCCTCGAGGTCCACATCGCGCGGCTGCGGCGCAAGATCGGGCGCCACCGCATCCGGGCCCTGCGCGGACAGGGCTATCTCCTCGATCCCGGGGCGGCATGACCTCGCTGCGCGCACGGCTCCTGGCAAGCCTCAGCCTGGCGCTGGTCCTCGCCTTCGCCGCCCTCGCCTGGCTCGGCGGACGGGGCCTCGGCGCCCTCCTGGAGGACTACGTCGCCGCGCGCCTCGAGCACGATCTCGAGGGCGTCCTCGCGGCGGTGGCGCGCGGCGCCGACGGCGCCCCCGTCCTCGACGAGCGCCGCCTCGACCCGGTCTTCCACCGCCCCCTCTCCGGCCACTACTACGTGGTGCAGGGCGGCGGCAGGACCCTGCGCTCGCGCTCCCTGTGGGACGCGGAGCTGGCCCTGCCCGACGCTCTGCCGACCGGGCGGCTGCACCTGCCGGGACCCGCGGGGCAGCGCCTGCTGGCGGTGGGCGGCGACTACCGCAAGCAGGGCATGACCCTGACCGTCCTCGTCGCCGAGGACCTCATGCCCGTGGAGGCGGCGCTCGCCGGGCTCACCCGTCGCCTCGCCCTCGCCGCCGCCGCCGCGGCCGCGCTCGTCCTCGCCCTCCAGGGCTGGATCGTGGGCCGTGCCCTCGCCCCGCTGCGCGCCGCCGCCGAGGCGGTGCGCCGGCTGCGCGACGGCGCCGACGGCGTCCCGGATCCCGCCCGCGCCCCCGCCGAGATCCGCCCCCTGCTGGCCGAGATCGGCCGCCTCGTGGCCCTGCTGCGCGAGCGCCTCGCCCGCAGCCGCAGCGCCATCGGCGACCTCGCCCACGCCCTCAAGACCCCGCTCGCCGTCGCCCGACGCGCGCTCGCCGACCCGGAGCTCGCCGGCAGCGCCGCCGCGCGCGAGCTCGCCGCCCAGCTCGACGCCATCGAGACCCGCATCACCCGCGAGCTGCGCCGCGCGCGCATTGCCGGTCACCCGGAGCCGGGCCGGCGCGTGCTGCTCGCCCCCGAGGTGCACGAGCTCGCCGCCCTCGTGCAGCGCATGCACGGGCGCGACGACCTCGCCGTGGAGCTCGCCCTGCCGCCCCGATGCGCCTTCGCCGGCGACCGGGACGACCTCGTCGAGCTCCTCGGCAACCTCCTCGACAACGCCGTGCGCTGGGCCCGCCGGCGGGTCCGCGTCGAGGCGCGGCAGGAGGCGGCGCGGCTCGTGCTGCGCATCGAGGACGACGGCCCCGGGATCGAGCCGCAGGCGACGCAGGCGCTCGCGCGCCGGGGCCGCCGCGCCGACGAGGCCGCGCCGGGGCACGGCCTCGGCCTCGCCATCGTCGCCGACATCGTCGGGCACTACGGCGGACGGCTGCGGCTCGCGCCCTCGGCCGCGCTCGGCGGCCTCGCGGTGGAGGTGGAGCTGCCCGCAGCCTGAGCCTCAGAGGGTGCCGAGCTCGGCCGCCTCCACCTCGCGGCGGCGGCTGCGGGCGATGGCGCGGCTGAGCAGCAGCACCGGCACGATGCCGGCGAGGACGATGGTGACCGCCGGTGCGGCGGCATCCATGAGGCGCTCGTCCGAGGCCAGCTCGTAGGCCCGCACCGCCAGGGTGTTGAAGTTGAAGGGCCGCAGGATCAGGGTCGCCGGCAGCTCCTTCATGACGTCGACGAAGACCAGCAGCACCGCGGTGAGCAGGCTGCCCCGCAGCATCGGCAGGTGGACGCGGCGCAGGATCTCGCGGGGGGCGTGGCCGAGGGTGCGCGCGGCCTCGTCCATGGCGGGCCGGATCCTGGCAAGCCCCGACTCCACCGTGTTCAGCGACACCGCGAGGAAGCGCACCAGGTAGGCGAAGACGAGGCCCGCCACCGTGCCCGACAGAAGCAGCCCGGTGGAGACCCCGAGATGCGCCCGCATCCAGGCGTCGAGGGCGTTGTCCAGGGCACCGAAGGGGATCAGCACGCCGACGGCGATGACGGTGCCGGGCACGGCGTAGCCCGTCGCCGCCACCCGCACCGCCGCCGCCACCGCCGCACCGCCGCGCAGGCGCCGCCCGTAGGCCATGACGAGGGCCACCACGAGGGCGAGGACGGCGGTGCCGCCGGCGAGGTTGAGGGTGTTGACGACGAGGCGCAGGAAGCGGGGATCGAAGGCGCTCTCCGCCGTCTGCACCGTCCATGCCGCGAGCTGTAGGAAGGGCAGGGCGAAGCCGAGCAGCAGCGGCAGCGCGCAGGCCGCGGCGGCGAGCCAGCCCCGCACCCCGCGCAGACGCACCACCGGCAGCGGCCGTCCGCTCCCCGCGACGTGGTGGAAGCGCGCCCGGCGCCGCGCGCGCCGCTCCAGCACCAGCACCGCGAAGACGAAGCCCAGCAGCACCGCCGCAAGCTGCGCCGCCGCGGCGCTGTCGCCGAGCCCGAACCAGGTGCGGTAGATCCCGGTGGTGAAGGTGCTGACGCCGAAGTACTGCACGGTGCCGAAGTCGGCCAGCGTCTCCATGAGGACGAGGCTGACCCCGGCGACGATGGCCGGCCGCGCGGCCGGCACCGCCACCCGCAGGAACGCGCCCCACGGGCCGCAGCCGAGGATGCGCGCGGCCTCCAGGGCCGCCACCGACTGCTCCAGGAAGGCCGCGCGCGCGAGGAGGTAGACGTAGGGGTAGAGCACCAGCGTCAACATCGCCACCGCGCCGCCGAGGGAGCGGATCTCGGGAAACCAGTAGTCGCCGTGGCGCCAGCCGAAGGCCTCGCGCAGCGCCGACTGCACGGGGCCGGCGAAGTCCAGCATCCCGGTGTAGGTGTAGGCGATGATGTAGGCGGGCACCGCCAGCGGCAGCAGCAGCGCCCACTCGAAGAGACGCCGCCCCGGGAAGCGGCACAGGGTGGTGAGCCAGGCCGTGCCGACCCCGATCACCAGCGTCCCCGCACCCACCCCGGCGGCGAGCAGCAGCGAGTTGCGCACGTACTCGGCGAGCACCGTCGCCACCAGGTGCCGCCAGACCTCGCCCGCCGGGTGGAAGACGTGGGCGGCGACGGTGACCACGGGAAGCGCCAGCAGCGCCGCGAGGGCAAGCACCGTCAGCCGCCACGGATCCAAGGCGAAGGCGCGCCCGCCCGCCGGCCGGCGGGCGGGCGTCAGCGTCGCGGTCCCCGGCGCACCCACCGGCACCGCCCGCTCAGCGCCAGCCGGCGCGGTCCATGATCCGCACCGCGGCGGCGTTGAGCTCGCCGAGGCGGGCGAGGTTGAGGCTGTCCTTGCGGAAGTCGCCCCACGCCTGCAGGACCTCGCTCACCGGCACGCCGGGGCGGACCGGGTACTCGTGGTTGACCTCGGCGTACCACGCCTGGGCCTCCTCGCTGGCGAGGAACTCCAGCAGCCGCACCGCCTCCTCGCGGTGACGGGCCCACCGGGTGACGCCCGCGCCGCTGACGTTGACGTGGGCGCCGCGCCCGTCCTGGTTCGGGAAGAAGATGCCCACCTTGCGCGCCGCCTCGCGCTGGGCCGCGTCCTTCCCCGTGAGCATCTGCGCGTAGTAGTAGGTGTTGGCGAGCGCGAGATCGCACTCGCCGGCGGCCACCGCCTTGATCTGGTCGCGGTCGCCGCCGCGGGGCGGGCGGGCGAAGTTGGCCACGAGCCCCCGCGCCCACCGCTCCACCTCGGCCTCGCCGTGGGCGGCGATCAGGGAGGCCACGAGGGACTGGTTGTAGATATTGGAGGAGGAGCGCACGCAGATGCGCCCGCGCCACCTGGGATCGGCCAGATCCTCGTAGGTGGAGAGCGCCTCGGGGCGGACGCGGTCCTTGGCATAGAAGATCACGCGCGCGCGCAGCGACAGCCCGTACCAGTAGCCCTCCGGGTCGCGGTAGGCGGCCGGGATCGCCTCCTCGAGGACCTGCGAGCGCACCGGCTGGAGCACACCCGCGGCCTTGGCCCGGTGCAGCCGCCCGGCATCCACCGTGATGAGGACGTCGGCGGGGGTGTTGTGCCCCTCGCTCTCGAGGCGCTTGAGCAGCGCGTCCGCCTCCGCGGTGAGGAGGTTGACGGTGATCCCCGTCTTCTCCGTGAAGCGCTCGAGCAGCGGCAGGATGAGCGCCTCCTTGCGCGCCGAGTAGACGTTGACCTCAGCCGCGGAGGCCGCAGCGGCCGCGGCCGAAAGCAGCAGGACGCCGAAGAGCTTGCGCATGACGGATCTCCTCCGATTGCGATCACCGGGCGTGATGTTAGCCCACGCCGATGCGCATGTAAACAAGAAAGATTTGCATTCGCGATTGTTGACCGGAGCGGTCGGGCTACGCGCCCACCAGCGCCTCCACCGCATCCGGCTCCTTGGGCAGCGCCGCCGACAGGACCTCGCAGCCGTCGCGGGTGACGAGGACGTCGTCCTCGATGCGGATGCCGATCCCCCGCCACCGCCGCGCCACGCCCTTGGCGTCCGGGGCGACGTAGAGACCGGGCTCCACCGTCAGCACCATGCCCGGCTCCAGGACCCGCCACTCGCCGCCCACCTTGTAGTCGCCGACGTCGTGCACGTCCATGCCCAGCCAGTGCCCGGTGCGATGCAGGTAGAAGCGCTTGTACGCCTCGTCGCGGATGAGCCGCGCCACCCGCCCCTCCAGCAGGCCGAGCCGCACCAGCCCCTTGGTCACCACCCGCACCGCGGCCTGGTGCGGCGCATCCCAGCTCGCCCCCGGCCGCACCGCCTCGATGGCGGCAAGCTGCGCCTCCAGCACCAGCTCGTAGAGGGCCCGCTGGGCCGGGCGGAAGCGCCCGTCGGCGGGGAAGGTGCGGGTCAGATCGGCGGCGTAGCCTTCCCACTCGGCGCCCGCGTCGATGAGAACGAGGTCGCCCGCCTGCACCGTGGCGCTGTTCTCCGTGTAGTGGAGGATGCAGGCATTGGCCCCGGCACCGACGATGGAGGGGTAGGCGGGGGAGCGCGCACCCTGGCGCACGAACTCGTAGAGGAGCTCGGCCTCCAGCGCGTACTCGGTCACCCCCGGCCGGCAGGCGGCCATGGCGCGGCGGTGCGCGGCCTCGGTGATGCGCACCGCGCGCCGGATCGCCGCCACCTCCGCCCGGCTCTTGTGCAGGCGCAGCTCGTGGAGGACGTGCTCGAGGGCGACGAACTCCACCGGCGCGTGGACCCCGGTGCGGGCCTTGGCGCGCACGCGGTTGACCCACGCCATGAGGCGGCGGTCGAAGTCCGGGTCCCGCCCCATGGCGTAGTAGACCCGCTCGCGATCCTCCAGCAGCCCCGGCAGGATGTCGTCGAGGTCGCCGATGGGGAAGGCGTCGTCGGCGCCGTAGTGCTCCACCGCCCCCTCGAGGCCGGCGCGGCGGCCGTGCCAGGTCTCCTGCTCGGGATCGCGCTCGCGGCAGAAGAGGATGAACTCGCCGTGCGGCCGTCCCGGCACCAGAACCGCCACCGCCTCGGGCTCGGGAAAGCCGGTGAGGTAGAGGAAGTCGCTCTCGGGCCGGTAGGGGTACTCCACATCGCGGTTGCGGATGCGCACCGGAGCCGTGGGCACGATGGCGATCGCGCCCTCGCCCATGATCCGCATCAGCCGGCGGCGCCGGCGCGCGAACTCACGCCGGTCCATCGCCCCGCCCCCGCGCCCGCAGGGCCTCGCGCACCAGCTGCACCGCCACGCGCAGAAACTCCACCAGCTCGGCGTAGGCCGCCTCGTCGGCCTCGTCCGCGGCCACCTCGTCGCTCACCTGGGCGATCTGCCACAGGTCGCGCAGGGCCTCGGCCGCGGCCTCGTCCTCCACCTCCCCGGCACCGGCCGCCCCCAGCCCGAAGAGGAAGCCCTGGCACCAGGCCCCGAGCGCCGCCACCCGCCGCGCCAGGGGCGCCTCGTCGGGCGGCAGCAGGGGCGTGAAGCCGAAGCCCGTCTCCTCGGCGAGGGCCGCGGCGGCGGCATCGTGCAGGGCCCGAAGCTCCGCCTCCGGCACCCCGCCCCCGAGCCCCTCGGCGCGCAGGTGCCGCCGCCAGCGTCCCCACGCCGCCTCGGCATCGGCGCACAGCAGCCCGGCGAGGACGCCGTGGGCATCGGCAAGCCCCGTGCCCAGGCCCGCCTGGCGCAGCACGCGCTCCAGCCGCTCGTACGCCTCCGCGCTGCCCATCTGCCGTCTCCATCATCGCCGGCCGCCCCGCCGCAACCGCCTTACCGTAGCACAGGGGCGCGCCGCGGCCGCGCATTGACCGCCCTCGAAGGCGCTGCCTATATTGGCCTCATGGCGGGGGAGGAGGACATCGCCGAGCTGGCCCGTCGCCTGGAGGACCTCGAGGCGCTCCTCGAGCGGCTGCTCGCCCGCTGCCGCCGCCTCGAGGAGGAGAACGAGGCGCTGCGCCAGCAGCAGCGCACCCTCATGGCCGAGCGCGCCAGCCTCATCGAGCGCAACGAGCGCGCGCGCAGCCGCGTCGAGGCCATGATCGCGCACCTGCGCAGCATGGAGGAAGGCCCGTGAGCGAGGCCCCCATCGCGGTCACGGTCCGCATCCTCGACCGCGAGTACCGCGTCGCCTGCCCGCCGGAGGAGCGCGAGGCGCTGCTGACCTCGGCCCGCCACCTCGGCGAGCGCATGCGCGAGATCCGCGACAGCGGCAAGGTCGTCGGCCTCGAGCGCATCGCCGTCATGGCCGCCCTCAATATCACCCACGACTACCTGCGCCTGCGCGAGGAGCGCAGCCGCAGCATCGCCGAGCTGCGCGCCCGCATCGACGCCCTGCAGCGGCGCATCGCCGAGACCCTGGGCGAGGCCCCCGGCAAGGGCGGCGCGTAAGGCGCGGGACGGCGCCACCTCCCTCAACCTCTACGGGCACCCGACCGCGTCGCGGCGCGAGGCTCGCCGGATGCATGCGAGCACTGGGCCCGCAGGCGCCCTCGCCGCCGCGGGCCGGCGACCCCTGCACGTCGATCGGTTGGGGGGATTGGTGGCCAGGGACGGAATCGAACCGCCGACACGGGGATTTTCAGTCCCCTGCTCTACCAACTGAGCTACCTGGCCGCTGGGCCCGCCGGGATGCGGCGGAAAGGACGGCTATTAAATCCGCGCCCCTTGCAGGCGTCAAGCGCCGATGCGGCCGAGGATGGCCCGCACCGGCGCAGGCAGCGCGAGACCTTGCGTCTCCTCCCCGCCGACCCAGCACACCTGCCCCTCGCCCACCGCCGCCGCGCCCTCCACCGTGAGCAGCAGCGGCTCGATCTCGAGCTCGAAGTGGGTGAAGGCGTGACGCACCGTCGGCAGCACCGCCTCGGTGCGGGCGGCGAAACCCAGGTGCACCCGGCACCAGGCCTCGGGGTCGTCGCCCGGCGCGCACTCCGGCAGACTCCAGAGCCCCGGCCACACCCCCGCCGGCGGCCGGCGCGCCAGGAGAACACGACCGTCGCCTCGGCGCAGGACGAGCATGCGGGTGCGGCGCCGCGGTCGGCGCCGCCGCGGCGCCGGGGCCGGATAGGCGCACGGGTCGCCGCGCCGCCTCGCCTCGCAGCCGAAGGCCACCGGGCAGGCGGCGCAGGCCGGCCGCCGCGGTGTGCAGACGGTGGCCCCGAGATCCATCAGCCCCTGCGTGTAGGCGGCGACGTCGCGCCGCGGCAGATGCCCCTCGGCGAGCGCCCAGAGCCTGCACGCCACCGCCGCGCGTCCGGGCCAGCCCTCCACCGCGTGCCAGCGGGCGAGGAGGCGGCGGACGTTGCCGTCGAGGATCGGCGCAGGCTCCCCCCAGGCGAGGGCGAGGATGGCGCCGGCGGTGGAGCGGCCGATACCCGGCAGGGCGGCGAGCGCCTCCAGATCGCGCGGCAGCGCCCCGCCGTGCCGCTCGACGATGCGCCGCGCCGCCTCGTGCAGGTGGATCGCGCGCCGGTAGTAGCCGAGCCCCGACCACGCGGCCAGGACCTCCTCGCGGCCCGCCGCCGCCAGCGCCGGCACGTCCGGCCAGCGCGCGGTGAAGCGCGCGAAGTAGGGGATCACGGTCTCGGCCCGGGTCTGCTGGAGCATCACCTCCGAGACCCAGACGCGATAGGGCGTGCGCGGCCGCTGCCAGGGCAGGTCATGGCGTCCCGCCCGGCGCTGCCAGTCGATGACGGCGGCGGCGAACGCCCCCCTCATCGCAGCAGGCCCTTGAGCTTGTCCTCGAGCTTGCGCCGGGTCTCCTCCTCCACGGCCCGCTTCTTCTCCTCGAGCCGCTGCCGCGCCTCGGCCTTCTCGGCCTCGAGGCGGGCCCGCGCCTTCGCCTCCTCGGCCTCGAGCCGCGCCTTGGCCTTGCCCGCGAGGACCTTATCGAGCTCCACGCTGAACGACGGCCCGGCCCAGGGTCCCCGGATCCGCAACGGGATCTCGAGCCCCTTGAGCGCGGCGAGGTCCGCCCCGCCCTGGCCCTCCAGGGTGCCCACCAGCTTGACCCGCAGCAGATAGTCGAGGCGCTCGCCCGGCAGATCCACGGTGCCTGCACCGGCCACCCGGAGCAGCGGGGAGCGGGCGCGGAGATCGTCGTTGCGCAGGATCCCGTCGCGGATCACCGCGCTGCCGGCAAGCTCGGTGAAGTCCGTCTCGGCCGGCCCCTCCGCCTTCGGCACCGGCCTGCCCTCGAGACGGGCGCGGGCCTCGCGGATCAGCTGCGCGATGTTGACCCCTCGCACGAGGCCGTCGCGGAAGACGAAGCGGGCGGTGCCGTCCACCGTGCGCCGCAGGCCCACCGGATCGGCCCCCTCGGCGGCCAGCGCCAGCGCCACCTCGGCCCGGCCCTGCAGCCGCTCCTCGCCCATGGCGTCGCGCAGGAGGGCGCCGACATCCACGTCGGTGAGGGTCTCGCGGGCCTGCCAGACCGGCGCGTCGCCGCGCACGTCGAGCTGCACGTCGCCGGCGTAGCGGCCGCCGTAGAGAAGGGCCGCATTGGGGCCCAGGCGGAGGAGGCCGTCGCCGGCCGCGATCCGGATGGAGACCGCCTCGGAACGGATCCCGAAGGCCTTGAGCCGCCCGATGCGCACGCGGCCATCGGCCTGCAGCGCGCGCAGCATCTCCAGGGGCAGCGCCGCGGTGCCGACGGCGGCGGTGCCCGGGCTCGGCGGCGCGGTCTCGGCGGCCTGCGGCGGGAGATAGCGGTCGAGATCGACGGCGTCGACCTCGAGATCGAAGCGAAGCGCCGGCGGGGTCCGCGCCAGCCCTTCCACCGCCAGCCGGCCCTGCACCCGGGTCTGGTCGAGGCGCAGGGCGAGCTCGTGCAGCTCGATGCCGGCGGCATCGCCGCGCAGGGCCGTGCGCAGCGCCGCCTCGCCGAGGACCGCCGGATCCGCCGTCTCCGGCACCTCCACGCCCGCCGCGCCGAGGACCGCCCGCGGCGAGAAGGGCGCGATCTCCACCCGCCCCTCGAAGGCGCCGGCGGCAAGATCCGGCACCGTCCCACGCGCCTGCATGCGCACGGGCCCCAGCGCCGCCGCGAGCCGCGGCACCTCGAGCCGGGCGCCCTCGAGGCGCGCCGTGAGGCCGAGCTCGCCCTGGGCAAGGAGCGGTGAGCCGGCGGGCAGGGGGGCGGCGATCCCCAACGCGGCGAGCAGCTCCGCCGGGGCCAGTCGCCGGCTGTCGAGCACCACCTCGGCCCGCGCCGGCGCCGCCGCCTCGGCCCGTCCCGCAAGCAGCAGCCCGGGGAGCTCGAGCTCCAGCCCCTCGGCCACGAGCCGTCCGGCGGCGCCGTCCGCGGCGAGGTCGCCGCGCACGCCCAGATCCACCCCCGCATCCGGCAGCCCCGCACCCGCCGCGTGCAGCCGCAGGTCGAGGCCGCGCACCCGCAGCCCCTGCAGCGCCTCGTCCACCGTCACCTCGCCGCCCACCTCGAGGCGGCCCTGCAGGCCCGCGGGCTCGGCCTCGATCCCGGTGCGCAGCCGCACCGGCACCGCCGCCCCGGGACGCAGGGGCCCGGTCTCGAGTTCGAGCCCGCCCAGGGTCAGGCCGTGGCCGGCCTGCTCGTCCACGTACTCGATGCGGGCGTCGCGGACCTCGAGCCCGGCCACCGCCAGGGCGAGGGCCGGCGCCGCCTCGCCGCCGCCCGCCCCCTCGGCCGCACCGCCCCCGCCGGCGAGGTCGGCCCAGTTGCTGCGGCCCTCGCCGTCGACGCGAAGGTGCAGTCTCAGCCCCTCGACGCGCACCCGGCCGACCTCGAGCTCGCGGCGCAGCAGCGGCAGCAGCCGCACCCGCACCTCGGCCCGCTCGATGGCGGCGAAGGGGCCGGCGCCGAAGCCCGGCGCGTCGGCAAGCTCCACCCGCCCCGTGCGCACCGCAAGCCACGGGAAGAGCTCGAGCTCGAGCCCGCCGCCGATGCGCAGCGCGCGCCCGGTGCGCGCCTCCACCGCGGCCTCGATCTCGTCGCGGTAGTCGTCGGGATCGAAGGTCGCCGCCACGTATCCGAGCACGGCGGCGAAGAGCACCACCAGCACCCCGAGTGCGATCCCGATCCGTCGCAGCCAGACTCTCATGGCGCCTCCCCCTGGGCTTGCGGTGCATCGCGCGGCGGCAGACTAAGCTTCCCCCACACGGCTCCTGCAAGCATAGGATGTTCCGCCGCGCGCGCACGCCGCTGCTGCTCCTCGCCGCAGGCCTTCTCGCCGCCTGCGCCGCCGCCCGCCCGCCCCCGCCGGCCGAGCCCGCGGGCGCGGAGGGCTGTCTCGGGCGTCTCGAGGCCCTGGATGCTGCGGTGGCTGCCGCCGGGGTCGGCGACGGCGAGGCGGCCCGGATCCCCGGGCATCCCTACCTGCGGGTCGACCGCCTCCTCGCCTCCTTCGCCGGCGAGCTCGCGACAGCCGGGGCGCGGCGGGCCTGGCTCGAGGCCCTGCGCCGGCTCGACCTCGAGGCGCGACGCGCCGAGCTCGCCAACCTGCCGGGACCGGCCCCGGCGACGCCGGACGAGATCGAGCGCTGCGGCCGCGCCCTCGTCGCCGCCCTGGCCGCGGATGCGGGCGCCGCGCGGGCGCTGGCGGCGGCGGTGCGCGTCCCGGACGAGTATCGCACCGCTCGGCGCGTCCTCGGCCTCTATGCCGTCACCGCCCTCCCCGTCGACCTCCTCGCCCGGCGCTGGCGCCGCCGCGCCGCGGGCACCTTCGCCCTGCCGCCGCAGGCGCTGCCCGCGGGGGGGCCGTGGCGGATCCTGCGGCCGCCCCGCGCCGAGACGGCGCCGCCCTGGCCCCCGACCCGCGACGCCCTCGGCATCCCGCGCCCGGAGGCCGCGGCGGCGAGGGCGCTCGCGGCCCGCCACGCCCCGACCTTCGTCATCGCCCGCGCCGGCCCCGCCGACGACCCCGGCCGCCCGCGCTGGCGCCGCGGCGCGGCCCGGCCCGACGTGGACCGCGGCGACCCGGTGGTCTACTGGCGCCTCGCCCACACCCGCCTGCAGGGCGAGACGCTGCTGCAGATCGTCTACGTCGTCTGGTTCCCGGAACGGCCGCGGAGCGGCCCGTTCGACCTCCTGGGCGGCCGCCTCGACGGCCTCACCTGGCGCGTCACCCTCGACCGCGAGGGGCGTCCCCTCGCCTACGACGTCATGCACAACTGCGGCTGCTACCACATGTTCCTGCCCACGCCGAGGCTGCGGCCGAGGCCCTGGCCGCCCGCCGCCGGCGAGCCGCCCTTCGTGCCCGCCGTGATCCCGCCGCCCCCGGCGGGGGCGGCGGCCCCGGCGCTCTTCCTCGCCGCCGGCACCCACCAGCTCCTGCACGTGGACTGGCGCCCGCCGCCCTCGGCCCCCGCCGCCCGCTACCGTCTCGCCCCGTATGCGGAGCTGCGCTCCCTGCCGCTGCCGGAGGGGGGGCGGCGCAGCCTCTTCCGCCCCGACGGCATCGTGCCCGGCACCGACCGGGGCGAGCGCTGGCTGCTCTGGCCCATGGGCATCCCGCACCCCGGGGCGATGCGCCAGTGGGGGCACCACGCCATCGCCTTCGTCGGCCGGCGGCACTTCGACGACCCCTTCCTCCTCGAGGAGGCCTTCCTCCCCGCCCCCTGAGGGGGCGGTGGCAGCGGCTCCGCCGCCCTGCTATAGGTTTCTGGTGGGGGCCAACGGAGGAGCCGCACCCGCCTTGACCCGATGCCTGCGCCTGACTCTCGCCCTCCTGCTTGCGTGCGCGGCGCAGGCATCGGCGCAGGTCCTGGACCCGGCCCGGGAGGGGCTCGCCGGATGGGAGGAGCAGCGCTTCCACGGGCGCACGCGCTACCGGATCGTGACCCTCGACGGGGAGCCGGTGCTCGAGGCCCATGCCCGCGCCGGCGCCTCCGGCCTCGTGCGGCCCGTCGCCGTGGACCTCGCCGCCACGCCGCTGCTGCGCTGGCGCTGGCGCGTGGAACGGCTGCCGCGGGGCGCCGCCGAGCACAGCCGCGCCGGCGACGACTTCGCCGCCCGCCTCTATGTCGTCTTCCGCACCGGTCCGTTCCCGTGGCAGCGCTACGCCCTCGACTACGTCTGGACGCGGGCGACGCCCCCCGGGACCCGCTGGCCCAACCCCTACACCGGCCACACCGTGATGTGGTCGGTGGCGCAGGGCGAGGCGGGCCTCGGCCGCTGGCAGACCCACGAGCGCGACGTCGCCGCGGACCTGCGCCGCGCCTTCGGGCGCGAGGTGCGCCGGATCGAGGCGGTGGCGCTGATGACCGACGCCGACGACACCGGCTCCGAGGCCCTCGCCTACTACGGCGCCATCGCCTTCCTGCCCGCCGCCGCGGCGGCGGCCCCCGTCCCACCCCACCAGGAGGTGAGCCGACCATGACCCGATACTGCGTGATCGTCGCCGGCCAGGGCTGCGCCCGCTTCTTCGAGCTGCGCCCGGCGGAGCACCCCGAGCTGGAGTCGGGCCCCAACCTCGTCGAGACCGCCAGCCTCACCAACGAGGACGCCTCCGGGGAGGTCTGGAGCGACCCCAAGAGCGGCCGCAACCGCGCCCCCGGCGGCGGCGGCGCCCACGGCTACGACGACCACCGCGAGGGCCACATGGCGGAGTTCGAGCGTCGCTTCGCGCGCCGCATCGGGGAGACCGCCGCCCGCATGCTGCGCCGGCATCCCGCGCGGCTCGTCCTGGTGGCGGAGAAGCGCATGCTGGGCCACCTGCGCCAGAGCCTCAACGGCAGCGCCGCCGGGGTGACCGTGCAGGAGGTGGCCAAGGACCTGTGCCGGATGGCGCCCATGGAGATCCACGAGCGCCTGGCCGAGGACGGCCTCCTGCCGCGGCGCCGGCCGCCCGCGGCGTAGCGGCCGCGACCGCGCGCCGGGCCTCGCCCGCAGCGACGGCCGAAGCGCCCCGCCGGGGGCGGACGAGGGATCGCGCCCGCCCCGGGGGGGCGCAGTCCGCGCGACCCTTCGGGGCGCTGCGGGCGGGGATCGCGGGGCGCGGATTCAGCGGGGGGAATCTGGAGCGGGTGATGGGAATCGAACCCACGTCATCAGCTTGGGAAGCTGAGGTTCTACCATTGAACTACACCCGCGTGCGCGCTCATTCTATGCATCGGCCGGGGGAGGCGGCAAGGGTCCGGATCGAGGCGGACCCCCCGCGGTAAGGGTTGCCGGAGAGGGCCGGTCTCATGGAGCGTGAACAGAGATGACACAGAACGACGAGGGCGACGCGCGAGCCCGCTTCGAGGCGCTGGTCCAGAGCTTCTCCGCGGACCTCTACCGCTACGCCTTCTGGCTGTGCCGGAACCGCGACACCGCCGAGGAGCTCGTGCAGGAGACCTTCCTGCGCGCCTGGCGCTCCATCGACAACCTGCGCGACGAGAAGGCGGCCAAGGGCTGGCTCTTCACCATCGTGCGCAGGGAGCATGCGCGGCTCTACGAGCGCAAGCGCCTGGACATGCTGGACGACCCCGACTTCGAGCGCGTGCCGGGGGCGAGGGGCTACGACACCAGCACCGAGGCCTTCGTCCTGCGGCGGGCCCTCGCCGAGCTGCCCGAGGACTACCGCGAACCCCTCGTGCTGCAGGTGATCGGCGGCTACACCGCCGAGGAGATCGGCCAGATGCTGGGGATCTCGGCCGGCGCCGTGATGACACGGCTGTTCCGTGCGCGCAAGAAGATGCGGGAGCTGCTCGAGGGTGACGCCGAGGCTTCCGCAGAGGTGAAGAAATGAACGCCGTGCCTCCCATCAGCTGTCTCGAGTTCCGCCGCCGCATCCTCGTGGATCCGCGCGACCGCGACCCCGCGCTCAGCGCGCACCGACGCGACTGTCCGGGCTGCCGCTCGGAGGCCGAGCGCATCGAGCGCCTCGAGGCCGCCCTCCACGAGGCCTGCAAGGTGCCGGTGCCGGAGGGGCTGTCGGCGCGCATCCTGCTTCGGCAGAGCCTGCGCGAGGAGGGCAGGCCGCGGGCCCGCCGCCAGCGCTGGCTGCAGGTCTACGCCCTCGCCGCCAGCGTCCTCCTGGTGGCGGGCATCCTCGGCGGCGGCTACTACCTGCAGCAGAGCCGCGAGGCCCCGGTGGAGCACATGGTGGCGGCCACCGTGGGCGAGCGCATGGCCGAGATCATGCGCGTGGCGGCGGGCACCGAAGCCGACGACCAGGTGGTGCGCAACATGTTCCGCGAGATCGGGGCGCAGCTGGTGGGCGACCTCGGACCGGTGGCCTACTGCGAGGTGACGCGGCTGCAGGGCCGCAAGGCCGGGATGCTGGTCTTCCGGGGCGCGCGCGGGCCGGTGACCGTGGTCTACCTCATGGGCGAGCAGGTCCCGCGCCGCGAGCCCATCCGCCACGACGGCCTCGAGGGCGTGATCTGGCCCGAGGGCAAGGGCAGCGTCGCCGTCCTCGGCCCCGCCGGCGAGTCCCTGGCGCCCTACGAGGAACGCCTGCGCCGCGCCGTGCGCTGGTACTGAACGCGCCCCGCCCTCCCCGCCGCCGCGGCCCGCCCGCGGCGGCGCGCCTGTTGTAGAATCCCCCCTTCGGCAATCCCTGCGCGCACCCGCATGGAGATCATCGTCAACGGAGAGGCCCGCAGCGTCGCCGACGAGCTCACCGTGGCCGGGCTCGTGCGCCTGCTCGGACTGGAGGGACGGCGGCTCGCGGTGGAGGTCAACCGCGAGATCGTGCCCCGCAGCGAACACCCGCACCGGCGCCTGCAGCCGGGCGACCGGGTGGAGATCGTCCACGCCATCGGCGGCGGCTGACGCCGCCCGCAAGCAAGAAGGGAGCCCCATGAACGCCGTCACCGACGCCCTGCCCGACGACCCGCTGATCATCGCCGGTCGCCGCTACCGCTCGCGCCTGCTCGTCGGCACCGGCAAGTACCGCGACCTCGAGGAGACCCGGGCCGCGGTGGAGGCCAGCGGGGCCGAGATCGTCACCGTCGCCATCCGCCGCACCAACATCGGCCAGAACCCGGACGAGCCCAACCTCCTCGACGTCCTCCCGCCCGACCGCTACACGATCCTGCCCAACACCGCGGGCTGCTACAGCGCCGAGGACGCGGTGCGCACCTGCCGCCTCGCGCGCGAGCTCCTCGACGGCCACAGCCTGGTCAAGCTCGAGGTCCTCGGCGACGAGAAGACCCTCTACCCGGACATCCCCGAGACCCTGCGTGCGGCCGAGATCCTGATCCGGGAGGGCTTCCAGGTCATGGTCTACACCAGCGACGACCCGGTCGCGGCGCGGCGATTCGAGGAGATGGGGTGCGTGGCGGTGATGCCGCTCGCCGCCCCCATCGGCTCCGGGCTCGGCATCCGCAACCCTTACAACATCCTCACCATCGTCGAGAACGCCCAGGTGCCCATCCTCGTGGACGCCGGCGTCGGCACCGCCTCCGACGCCGCCATCGCCATGGAGCTCGGCTGCGACGGCGTGCTCATGAACACCGCCATCGCCGGCGCCAAGCGCCCGGTGCTCATGGCCTCGGCCATGCGCAAGGCGGTGGAGGCGGGCCGCGAGGCCTATCTCGCCGGGCGCATCCCGCGCAAGCGCTACGCCGCGGCCTCCTCGCCCATCGACGGCACCTTCTTCTGAGCGGGAGCCGGCGGCACCCGTGACCGCGCCGACGCAGGAAGGCGGGCCGGCGCAGACCCGGCGCATCCGCAGCTTCGTCCGCCGCGAGGGGCGGATGACGGCGGCCCAGCGCCGGGCGCTGGCGACCCTGTGGCCGCGCTACGGCCTCGAGCCCCGGGGGGTGCTCGATCTCGACGCCGCATTCGGGCGCAGGGCGCGGCGCACCCTCGAGATCGGGTTCGGCAACGGCGAGGCGCTGCTCACGCTCGCCCGCACCGCCCTCGAGGAGGACTTCCTCGGCATCGAGGTCCACCGCCCCGGCGTCGGCCATCTGCTCCTCGGGCTCGAGCGCGAGGGCCTCGGCAACGTGCGGGTGATCTGCGACGACGCCGTGGAGGTGCTCTCCCGCCACCTGCCGGCGGCCTCCCTCGACCGGATCCTGATCTGGTTCCCGGACCCCTGGCCCAAGAAGCGCCACCACAAGCGCCGCCTCGTCCAGCCCCCCTTCGTGCGCGAGCTGCTGCGCGTGCTCCGCCCCGGGGGGCTTCTGCACCTCGCCACCGACTGGCCCGACTACGCCGAGCACATGGTGGCGGTGCTGGAGGCGGAGCCGGGCCTGATCAACCTCGAGGGGCCCGGCCGCTTCGCCCCGCGGCCGCCGTGGCGCCCACGCACCCGCTTCGAGGCCCGCGGCGAGCGCCTCGGCCATCCGGTCCTGGACCTCCTCTACCGCCGCCGCGAGGGCGCCTGATGGGCTAAGCTCGCGGGCGGAGGCCGAAGCACGGGAGAGCCGACATGAGCGAAGGCGTCCGCATCGAGGCCCTGGAGCTCGGGCCCATGGAGAACCTCGTCTACCTCGTCCAGGACGCGGCCAGCGGCCGCGCCGCGGTGGTGGACCCGGCGTGGGAGGTGGAGCGGGTCCTGGCGCTGGCCGGCGAGCGCGGCGTGCGCATCACCGACATCCTCCTCACCCACAGCCATCACGACCACGTCAACGGCATCGAGCGGGTGCTGGAGGCCACCGACGCCCAGCTCCACCTGCTGCGCGACGAGGCCCGCTTCTGGGGCGCGGAGCTGCCGCGACCGACCCTCCACCACGGCGGCGACCGCATCCGCCTCGGCGAGACCGAGATCGAGGTCCTGCACACCCCCGGCCACACCCCCGGCTCGGCCTGCTACCGGATCGGCGACCACCTCATCACCGGCGACACCCTCTTCGTCTTCGGCTGCGGCCGTTGCGACCTGCGCGGGGGTGATCCCGAGGCCATGTTCGCCACCCTGCGCCGCCTGCGCGACGGCCTGCCCGACGAGACCGTGATCCATCCCGGCCACCGCTACGCCGAGCCCGAGACCTCCACCCTGGGCGAGCAGAAGCGCGGCAACCCGTTCCTGCACTTCAACCGCCTCGAGGACTTCGTCCGCTACCGCATGGTGGAGCACGACCGCATCCGCAGCACCCCCTACCGGCCGGTGCCGCCGGAGGCGGTCCGCGGCCGCCGGTCGGGGCCGGATAACGCCCCCGGATGAGGGCATAGGAACAAAATAGTCAGCTTTTCACCCCCGATCTGCTATCAAGGGCCCATCACGGCGGCGCCGCGCAGCCTGCGGTGCCGTCCTCGCGCGTGCGGGAGGCTTCCGACGGCCCCGAGGCGGCGGCCGCGGCCCCCGTCGCGGCGACGGATCCAGGTGGACGGGAGGAAAGCGCGATGTCGGTCAAGCACCCCATCATCGCCGTCACCGGCTCCTCCGGGGCCGGCACCAGCACGGTCAAGGTGGCCTTCGAGCACATCTTCTACCGCGAGGGCATCGACGCGGTGGTGATCGAGGGCGACAGCTTCCACCGCTACGACCGCAACGAGATGCGGGAGAAGGTCAAGGAGGCCGAGCGGAAGGGCATCCCGTTCAGCCACTTCGGCCCTGCCGCCAACATCCTCGACAAGCTCGAGGAGCTGTTCCGCCAGTACAGCGAGACCGGCACCGGCCAGCGCCGCTACTATCTCCACAACGAGGAGGAGGCCGCCCCCTGGGGCCAGCCGCCCGGCACCTTCACCCCGTGGGAGCCCATCCCCGAGGGCAGCGACCTGCTGTTCTACGAGGGCCTGCACGGCGGCGTGGTCACCGACGAGGTCAACGTCGCGCAGTGGGTGGACCTGCTCATCGGTGTGGTCCCGGTGGTCAACCTGGAGTGGATCCAGAAGATCCACCGCGACTGCAAGAGCCGCGGCTACTCGCCGGAGGCGGTCACCGACACCATCCTGCGGCGGATGCACGACTACGTGCACTACATCACGCCGCAGTTCTCGCGCACCGACATCAACTTCCAGCGCGTGCCCACAGTGGACACCTCGAACCCCTTCATCGCCCGCGACATCCCCACGCCGGACGAGAGCTTCGTGGTGATCCGCTTCCGCGACCCGAAGAAGTTCGGGATCGACTTCCCGTACCTGCTGGCGATGCTCCACGACTCCTTCATGTCGCGGCGCAACACGATCGTCGTCCCCGGCGGCAAGATGGGCCTGGCGATGGAGATCATCCTCACCCCCATCATCCACGAGATGATGGAGCGGCGCCGGCGCGAGCTCTGACGCGGGCGGCCGCCCCCGGCAGCGGGGGCGGCTGCGCTACACTGGGGTCCCCGAGGCGGCCGGACGGCCCGCCGGGCATCACCGCAAGGCCGAGGAGGACCCCGATGGAACTGCGCCCCCTGGGCGAGACCGGCATCCGCGTCGGGCGCATCGCGCTCGGGACCATGACCTTCGGCGAGCAGAACAGCGAGGCCGAGGCCCACGCCCAGCTCGACCGCGCCGTGGATGCCGGCGTCAACCTCATCGACACCGCCGAGATGTACCCCATCCCGCCGGCGGCCGAGACCCAGGGCCGCACCGAGGCCATCATCGGCAGCTGGCTGCACCGCCGCCCCGGCATGCGCGGGCGCATCGTGCTCGCGACCAAGGTCAGCGGCCGGGCCGACTGGCTGCCCTGGATCCGCGACGGCAGCCCGCGCCTGACCCGCAGCCACATCCACCGCGCCATCGACGACAGCCTGCGCCGCCTGGGCACCGACCACGTGGACCTCTACCAGCTCCACTGGCCCGACCGCCACACCAACTTCTTCGGCCGCCTCGGCTACGAGCACGCGCCCGACGCGGACGAGACCCCCATCGAGGAGACCCTGGCCGCGCTGGAGGAGCTGGTCCGCGCCGGCAAGGTCCGCTGGGTCGGCGTCTCCAACGAGACCCCCTGGGGCGTCATGCGCTACCTGCGCGCCGCCGAGCGGCTCGGGCTTCCCCGCATCGTCTCGATCCAGAACCCCTACAGCCTGCTCAACCGCAGCTTCGAGGTGGGGCTCGCGGAGATCGCCCACCGCGAGGGGGTGGGTCTGCTCGCCTACTCGCCGCTCGCCTTCGGCGTGCTCACGGGCAAGTACCTCGACGGCGCCCGTCCGCCGGGGGCGCGCCTGACCCTGTTCGAGGACCGCGCCCGCTACACCCGCTACAGCACCCCGGAGGGCGAGGCCGCCACCCGCGCCTACGTGGCCCTCGCCCGCGAGCACGGCCTCTCGCCGGCGCAGATGGCCCTCGCCTACGTGCTGTCGCGGCCCTTCGTCACCGCCGCCATCATCGGCGCCACGACCCTGGCGCAGCTGGAGGAGAACCTGGGCGCGGAGGACCTCGTCCTGCCCCCCGAGGTCCTGGAGGGCATCGAGGCCATCCACCGCCGCCACCCCAACCCCTGCCCCTGAGGCCGCGGCGAGGACCCGTGCCGTCGCAGCGCCGGCGCATCCGCCCCCTCCATGACTGGGACGTCGATCCCGCCGAGGCGGCGGCCATCCAGCGGGCGCTCGCGCCACGGGTGGTGCGCGAGGACCGCCTCGGCGAGATCCGCCTCGTCGCCGGCATCGACGTCGGCTTCGAGGCGGCCGGTGGCGTCACCCGCGCCGCGGTGGCGGTGCTGTCCTGGCCCGGGCTGGAGCCGGTGGATCAGGCGCTCGCGCGCCGGCCCACCACCTTCCCCTACGTCCCGGGGCTGCTGTCCTTCCGCGAGATACCCGCGGTGCTGGAGGCGATGGCGGCGCTGCGGCAGTGGCCGCATCTCGTCCTCTGCGACGGCCAGGGGCTTGCGCACCCCCGCCGCTTCGGCCTCGCCTGCCACCTGGGCCTCGTCCTGGACCTGCCCGCGATCGGCGTCGCCAAGTCGCGCCTCGTGGGGACGCACGGCCCGCTCCCGCCCCGGCGCGGCGCCTGGGTCCCCCTCACCGAGGGCGAGGAGGTGATCGGCGCCGTGGTCCGCACGCGCGACGGCGTGCGCCCCCTCTATGTCTCCATCGGTCACCGGATCTCGCTCGCCAGCGCGGTGGACTGGGTGCTGCGCTGCGCCCCGCGCTACCGCCTGCCCGAGACCACGCGGCAGGCCCACCGCCTGGCCTCGCCGCCCCGGGCGCCGGCTACCGGTAGTCGCCGACGAAGTCCCGCGCCTCCTTGAGGCCGGCCTCGGCGGCGCGGCGGATCCAGCGCATGCCCTCCTCGGGGTCCTTGTCGATGCCGCTGCCCGTGAGATAGAGGAGCCCGAGCTGGAAGGCCGCATCGGCGTGGCCCTGCTCGGCCGCCCGCCGATACCAGCGCGCCGCCGCCTCCTGCGCGGTGCCCTCCTCGGGCTCGGCGTAGCCGTAGGCGTAGAGATAGCCCAGCCGGAAGGCGCCGTCGGCGTCCCCGGCCTCGGCGGCGCTGCGGAACCAGCGCAGGGCCTCGCCCTCGTCCTCCGCCACCCCCTGGCCGTTGAAGTACATGATGCCGAGCCGCACCTGCGCCCGCGCATCCCCCGCGTCGGCCAGCGGCTTGAAGAGGGCGAAGGCGCGTTGGTAGTCGCCGCGCGTGAAGGCAGCCACCCCGTCCTCGTAGGGTCCCGCCCATGCCGCGCCCGCGGCCGCGAGACCGAGCATGAGCGCCAAGCAACGCATCCGCTGCATCGATCCTCTCCCGTGCAACGAGACGTCTCCCGCGCCTATTCTCCCACACGCAGCAGCAGCCCGTCGCGGCGGGCGACGCGGAAGGCGGCGAGGAAGAGGCCCGCGCCGAGGGCGAGCCAGAGGGCGTCGAGGAGGAGCGCCGTGCCCATGAGGCCGGCGTCGAAGCGGGCCTCGAACAGCAGCGCACGCATCCCCTCGAAGACGTGGCTCGAGGGCAGCACCCAGGCCACCGGACGCAGCCACTCGGGAAGCACCGAGACGGGGTAGTAGATCCCGCTCACCGGGGCGACCGCGAAGATGGCCACCCAGGCCATGCTCTCGGCGCCGAGGCCGTAGCGCAGCACGAGGGCGGAGACCATCAGGCCGATGGCCCAGCCCATCACCAGGAGGCAGGCGAAGAAGGCCACCAGGGCCGGCCCCATGGAGAAGATCGAGTAGTGGTAGAGGGGGATGGCCAGCAGCGCCGCGGTGCCGACGCCGATCAAGGTGCGCACGAGGCTGATGACGAGGAAGGCCGCCACCAGCTCCTGCGGGCGCAGGGGGCTGACGAAGAGGTGGCCCAGATTGCGCGAGTGCATCTCCTCCATGAAGGCGAGGGAGACGCCGAGCTGGCCGCGGAAGAGCACCTCCCAGAGCAGCACCGCCGCGATCAGCGCCCCCGCCGCCTGCACCAGCCAGGTGCTGTTGGTGAGCAGGAAGCGGGTGATGAAGCCCCACAGCACCATCTGCACCGTCGGCCAGTAGGCGAGCTCGAGCAGCCGCGGCCAGGAGCGGCGCATGAGGTAGAGGTAGCGCAGCACCATGGCGGCCACCCGGCGCGCCGGCGACCCCCTCACGGCACCGCCTCCGCGCGCCTGCCGCGGGCGATGTCGAGGAAGACCTCCTCGAGGTCGCGCCGCCCGTAGCGGGCCAGCAGCTCGCGCGGCGTGCCGCGGTCGACGATGCTCCCGGCGCGCATCATCAGCACCTGGTCGCACAGCCGCTCCACCTCCGGCATGTTGTGGGAGGCGAGCAGGATCGTCGCCCCGCTCTCGCGCCGGTACTGGAGCAGCAGCCCGCGCAGGCGGTCCGCCGTGTCCGGGTCGAGCGAGGCCGTGGGCTCGTCCAGGAGCAGCACCTCGGGCCGGTTCAGCAGCGCCTTGGCCAGCCCCACCCGCGTGCGCTGGCCGGCCGAGAGCGTCCCGTGGGGCCGATGCAGCAGCGGGCCGAGATCGAACAGCTCCGCCAGCTCCTCGATGCGGCGGCGCACGTCCGCGAGCCCGTAGAGATGGCCGAAGACGGTGAGATTCTCCCGCACCGTCAGCCGCTGGGGCAGGTCCACGTAGGGCGAGGAGAAGTTCATCCGCGACAGCACGCGGTGGCGCTCGCGGCGCATGTCCGCGCCCAGCACCCGCACCTCGCCGGCGCTCGGCTCGAGCAGCCCGAGCAGCATCGCCAGGGTCGTGGTCTTGCCCGCGCCGTTGCCGCCGAGCAGCGCGCACACCGTACCGTGCGCGATGCCGAAGCCGACCCCGTCGACGGCCACCACGTCGCCGTAGCGCTTGGTCAGGCCGCGGACCTCGATGGCGGCGGCACGCAGGGGCGAGGCAGAGGCGGGCATGGGACGATTCTAGCGGGCCCGCAGGGCGGCGACGAAGCGGCCGAGGCCGCGCGTGCGGCAGCGCCGCGCGGCGAGCGCCGCCCCTTCCCGCGCCGCCGTCACCGCGTCCGCGCCCCGCGCCAGCGCGGCCACGAGCCCGGCCTGGAAGACGTCGCCGGCGCCGAGGGTGTCGGCGGGACCCGCCACCGGCTCCCCCGCCACCCGCACCACGCGGCCGTCGGCGAGCCGCACCGCGCAGCCCTCCGCCCCCCAGGTCGCCACCACCACCGCGCCCGGGGCGAGCCCCGCGAGGCGGGCCGCGGCATCCTCCGGCCCGCGCGCGCCGCGGCCCTCCGCGAAGGGGCGCGAGAAGACCGCCACCGCCGCCTCGGCGAGCAGCGCCTCGAGCCCCGGCCGCTCCTTCTCCACCTCCACCGAGACCGCCACCCCGGCCTCGCGCAGCCCCGCCACAAGGCCCGCCTGGATGCGGCCGTCGCGGGCCTCGATGTGGGCCCACCCCCACCGGGGGCCGGCCAGCGCGGCGAGGGCCTCGGCGGGGTATTCGGGCAGGGCGCGGTGGTGGACGATGGTGCGGGTACCGGCGCCGCGGTCGAGGAGCACCGCCGACAGCGCCTGACCGGGTGCCGCCAGCGCGTGCGCGAGCTCCACCCCGGCCAGCGCCCCGCGCACCAGCCCCTCCCAGGGCGGCCCCGGCAGCACCGCCGCCAGCGCCACCTCGCGGCCGAGGGCGGCGAGGACGCGGGCGACGTTGGCGCCGTTGCCGCCCACGTCGAGCCAGGCCCCATCCGCCCGCACCTCCTCGTCCGGGCGCGGCAGCGGCGCCACCTCGAGGACGAGGTCCACCACCACGTTGCCCACGACGAGGATCGGCCCGCGCGCCATCTCAGCGCAGGCGCACGAGCCGGAAGCCGATGTTCTCCGCCCGCACGTCGGGCGCGAAGCGCTCGCGCACGGTCACGCGCAGGTTCTTGGCGGCGCTGGTGAAGGAGCCCCCGCGCACGACCCGCTCCGCGCACCCCGGCTCCTCCCAGGGCCGCCCGTCCGCAGGCGCCCCCTCGTAGCTCGGGTGATAGCAGTCCTGCACCCACTCGGCCACATTCCCGGCGGTGTCGTGCAGGCCGAAGGGGTTGGCCGGGAAGCTTCCCACCGCCACCGGGCGGGCGCCGTCGAAGGGATTGCCGCAGTTGAAGCAGTTGGCGTTGCCGACCCCGATGAAGCTGCCCCACCAGTAGATGCCGCCGGTGCCGGCGCGGGCCGCATACTCCCACTGCGCCTCGCTGGGCAGGCGGTAGACGTGGCCGGTCTCCTGCGAGAGCCACGCCGCATAGGCCGCGGCATCCTCCCACGAGACGTTGATCACGGGCTGACGCCCGCGGCCCCAGCCCTCGTCGTCCGGCAGCGGCCGCCCCGTGGCCTGGGCGAAGCGGTCGTAGTCCTCGAAGGTGACCTCGGTGCGGCCGACGGCGAAGGCGGCCAGGCGCACCTCGTGCGCCGGGCGCTCGTTGAGGTAGGGCTCGTCCTCGCCGCTGCCCATGACGAAGCGGCCGCCGGGGATCTCCACCATCTCGGGCCCGAGCCCGCCGTTGCGCAGCGGGTCGCGGAAACGCCGGCCGGGGCGTGCCCGCGCCTCGGCCGGCGGAGCGCTCCGCGGCGGGGCCGGCGCCGCCCGGGCCGCCGGCCGCGGCTCCGGCGCAGGCTGCGGGCCGGCGCGGCCCGGCTCCTCCGCCGGCGGCGCCGGCGGTGCCGCCACGTCGGCCGCATCCGGCAGGCGCACGAGCCCCGCGCGCCAGGCCCACAGGGCACCCGCCGCCACCGCCGCCGCCACCGCCGCCGTCACCGCCACCGCCAGCGCCGCCGCCACCCTGCGGCGTCCGGGTGTGCGGGCCGCCGCGGCCCCTCGGCGCTCGGCGGCGCGGACCTGCGAGCGCAGCTGCGCCTGCAGCCGGCTGGTCTCCGCCTCCAGGCGGCGGCGGATCTCCTCCTCGGCCTCGCTGCGCGCGGCCTTGAGCTCGCGCTTGAGGGCCTCGGCCTCCTGGTGGGCGCGCTGGATCACCTCCACCGCCTCACGCCGGGCCTGCGCCACCTCCTGCTCGGCCTCCTTGCGCGCCCGCCAGAGCTCCTCCTTCTCCACCTCCAGCTCGTGGATGCGGTCGGTGGCGGCGGCGAGCTCGGCGGCGAGCCGCCGCACCTCGGCCTGCTGCTCGTCGAGCGAGCGCTCCAGCTCGGCGGCGCGCTGCTCGGCCCGCGCGCGCGCGGCCTCCGCCTCCCGCAGCGCCTCCTCCAGCTCGGTCGCCGACCGAAGCTCCCCGGCCTCGGCCGCGAGACGCTCGCGCTCGGCCTCGACGGCCTCGAGCCGCTCCCGCAGCGCCTCGAGCTCGCGCCGCGCCGCCTCCGCCTCGTCGGCGCGCCGGCGCAGCGCCGCCGCGGCCTCCTCCTGCCCGCGGCGCGCCTCGTCCGCCTCGCGCCGCGCGCGGTCCATGTCGGAGGCGGCCTGCGCCCGCGCCTCCCGCAGCCGCGCCAGCTCCTCCTCGAGGCGGGCCACCTCCTGCTGCGAGGCCACCCAGGCGGCCTCCATCTCGTCGTGGCGCCGGCGCAGCCGCTCGGCCTCCGCCCGCGCCTCGGTCAGCGCGGCGTCGCGCGCGGCCGTGTGCGCGGCGGCCGCTTCCTCGAGGGCGCGCCGCTCCCCCTCGAGGGTCTCCTTGAGCTGCGCGAGCCGCTCGGCCTCCGCCCTCGCGCGGGCCTGCTCGGCCCGCACCTCCTCCATCGCCCGGCGCGCCTCCTCGAGGAGCCGGCGCGCCTCCTCCTCGGCCGCCCGCCGGGCCTCGGCGAGCACCCGCCCGGCCTCCTCCTCGGCCCGCCGCCGCAACGCCTCCGCCGCCTCGTCCGCCGCCCGCGGCGCGGCCGCGGCCTGCGGCTTGACCACCGGCCCTTCCTCGTGCGGACGGGCGCTGCTCAGGAACACCTCCGGTGGCAGGGCCTGGAGGCCGCCGGCGAGGACATGGGCCTCGTAGCCCTTCTCGCTGAGGATGAAGGCGGCCACCGCACTGCGGCGGCCGGTGTCGCAGTAGATCACGTACGGGCGCCCGCGCTGGAGCCTCGAGAGCTGCAGCCGCAGCGCCGGGAGGGGGATGTTGATGCTGCCCGCGATGTGGGCGTTGGCGTGCTCGTCGGGCAGGCGCACGTCGAGCCACGCCCCGCCGGAGGCGACGATGGACTCGCCCTTGTAGTAGTCCACCGCGTTCTGCAGCGGATCGCGGATGAGCTGGACGAAGTCCTTCTTGGCCAGGCGCATGAGGTGGCCGTCGGTGAGCATGCGCACGGTGGCGTTGCGCCGCTCGTCGGCGACGAGCGCCTCCTCGCCGAAGCCGTCGCCCTCGCCGAGCTCGGCCAGGCGCACCTCGGGGGCGCCGGGCGAGGGCCTGCGCAGGACCACCGCCCGCCCCTTGCGGATGTAGTAGTAGTAGTCGCCCTCCTCCCCCTGGCGGACCACCACGTCGCCGGCGCGCACGCGCACGTCCTCCATGCGCATGATGATCTGCTGGATGTTGGCCGGCGGCAGCTTGAGGAAGACGCGGTTCTGCAGCATCCGCGTCATCCAGTCGCCGTCGTCCTCGGCGATCTCCTCCACCTCGTACTGGTGGTCGGGCGACTGATCCCAGGTGAGGAGCATGTCCAGCAGCGCCGTCTCCACCGCCAGCACCCGCGCCGGCGTGCGGGCGGTGGCGGTGACCTGGCGCGGCTGATGCTGGGCGAGGGGGTGGCGGGCGGTGGCGGTGCCCGCGCGCACCTGCACCCGGCCGCCGCGGCCGTCGGTGAGCTCGATCTCGCCCTCGAGGAGGTAGAGGGTGCGGCCGTCGCGCTCGCCGCGGCGGAAGAGGACGTCGCCCGGGGCGAGCGCGAGGAGCTCGGCCTTCTCCGCGAGCTGGCGGCGGCTGCCCGCCGAAAGGCCGTTCACCGGCACCAGCTCGCCCAGCAGCCGCTCGTCGATCCGGGACTCTCCGGCCACGCTCCTGCTCCCGGGGGAAGGGGACGCCCGGCCGCTCATCCGTCGCACCCGCCGCCGCCGTCCCCTACAATCGAGGCCGATTGTAGGGCATGCCCCCGGGGGACGCACCCGCGATGCCGCCACGCCGCCCGCCGCTGGGTGCCGTCGCCGCCGGCCACCCGGCCACAGCCGAGGCCGCCGTCGAGGCGCTGCGCGCCGGCGGCAACGCCTTCGACGCCGCGATCGCGGCGCACCTGGCCGCCTGCGTGGCCGAACCGGTGCTCGCCTCCCTCGGCGGCGGCGGCTATCTTCTCGCCGCCCCGGCGCGCCGCCCGCCCGTGCTCTACGACTTCTTCGTCCACACCCCGCGGCGCCGGCGCCCCGCGCACGAGGTGGACTTCCATCCCATCGTCGCCGACTTCGGCACCACCACCCAGGAGTTCCACATCGGCCTCGGCGCCGCCGCCACCCCGGGCACGGTGGCGGGGCTGTTCGCCATCCACCGCGATCTCGCGCGCCTGCCGCTGGCGAGGCTGGCCGAGCCCGCCCTCGCACTGGCGCGCCGCGGCGTGCGCCTGAACGCCTTCCAGGCCTACGTCTTCGACATCGTCGGCGTAATCTATCTGGCCACGCCGGGTGCGCGCGCGGTCTTCGCCCATCCGCGGGCGCAGCCGCCGCGCCTTCCCCGCCGCGGCGAGCTGCTGCGCATGCCGGCGCTCGCCGACACCCTGGAGGCGCTGGTGCGCGAGGGCGAGGGGCTGTTCTACCGCGGCGAGATCGCCCGCCGCATCGCCGCGCTCTCGGCCGAGGCCGGCGGCCATCTGCAGGCCGAGGACCTCGCCGCCTACCGCGTCGTGCGCCGCACACCCCTCACGCTCGCCTACCGCGACGCCCGCCTCCACACCAACCCGCCGCCATCCTGCGGCGGCGCCCTCGTCGCCGGCGCCTTGGCGCATCTTGCGCGCACCCCGCCCGCGCCCTTCGGCAGCCGCGCCGAGGCCCTGCGTCTGCAGGCGGCGCTGGCCGCCGCCGACGCCCGGCGGCGGCGTCACGGCGCCGACGCCGAGGCCCTGCTCGCCGACGCCCTCGCCGCACCCCAGGCCCGGCGGGGCACCACCCACGTGAGCATCGCCGACGCCGAGGGCAACCTCGCCGCCCTCACCGTCACCAACGGCGAGGGCTGCGGCCACGTGGTGCCGGGCACCGGGATCATGCTCAACAACATGCTGGGCGAGGAGGATCTCAACCCCGGCGGCTTCCACCGCTGGCCCACCGACCGGCGCATGGGCTCGATGATGGCGCCGAGCCTGCTCGCCCGAGACGGGACCGTCGTCGCCTTCGGCTCCGGCGGCTCGAACCGGATCCGCTCGGCGCTTCTGCAGTTCGCGGTCAACCTGGTCGACCATCGGATGTCCCTCGCGGCGGCCGTGGACGCCCCGCGCATGCACTGCGAGGGCGGCCGCATCGACCTCGAGGCGGGCTACGACCCGGAGGCCGTGGCGGCCCTCGAGGGCGCCGGGGCGCTGCGCCTGTGGGCCGAGCGCAACCTCTTCTTCGGCGGAGTGCACGCGGTCCTTTGCGACCGCGGCCGCCTCGCCGCCCACGGCGATCCCCGCCGCGGCGGCGTGGGCCGCATCGTGCGCGCGCGCAGACGCCGTTGACCCGCCCTGCAATGTGCTATGTTTAGCGCCAAAAAAACGTGAGCCGCATCGCAGCAGGCTCCGTGCAGAGCCCACGACACCACCAAGGGAGCAGCCCATGGCCGCGAAGAAGAAGACGACCACCCGCAGCGCCGCGAGCACGAAGAAGACCCCTGCGCTCCGCCGGACCCGAGCCGCCGCCGCGAAGGCCGCCCCCCGCAAGCCCGCCACCGGCGCCATCGCCGAGAAGCAGACCAAGGCCCAGGTGATCGCGGCCATCGCCGAGGAGACGGGCCTGACCCGCGCGCAGGTGGGCGCCGTGTTCGAGAGCCTGGCCAGCCTCATCCACCGCCACATGAAGCCGCGCGGCTCGGGCGAGTTCACCATCCCCGAGACGGGCGTGCGCATCCGCCGCGTGCGCCGGCCGGCGACCAAGGCGCGCACGGGGCGCAACCCGCGCACCGGCGAGCCGATCCAGATCCCCGCGAGGCCGGCCCAGAACGTGATCCGCCTCACCGCCCTCAAGGCGCTGAAGGACGCGCTCGCAAAGAAGTGAGCCGGGGCGGCGGCCGCGGAGCCGCCGCCCTCAGCCGCCTGCGGGCCCCTCCCCCGCTGCCTCCAGCTTGGCCTGGATGAAGGCCGCGTGGGGCACGTGCAGCAGCTCGGCGACGCGGCGGATGATGTGCTCCTCGTAGCGGTCGATGCGCCCGTCGGCGTAGGCCACCCGCCACATGAGGCCGATCAGGCGCGCCCGCTCCTGCGGGCTCCAGTGCGCGTTCACCAGGGCGGTGTGCTCGTAGAGCGAGACCGCACTCTCCGCCGCGGCCACGGCCTCCTCCACCAGGGCCGCGGCCTCGCCGGCGTCGAGCCCGAAGGTGCGTGCCACCAGGGCGGCGAGCGCCCGCCGCTCCGCCTCGGCGATGTCGAGGTCGGCCCGCGCCGTCTCGGCAAGCAGCACGGCGGCGGCAAGACGCAGCCGCCGCTCGGCATCGAGCCCCTCGGCCGCGGCCTCCTCCGGGACGAAGATGCGCCGCAGGCGCGAGAGCACCGCCGCCCTCACTCCGTGGGCAGGGGCTGCGGCTCGGCGCTCTCCCAGATGCGGCGGCCGCAGACGTTGACGAAAGGTCCGTGCACGCCGTTGAAGAGGTGCACGTGCGCCGCCTCGAGGGCGGCGGCGTCGGTGCCGGTGTCGCCGTAGGTGGCCCGCTCCTCCTCGAGCACCGCCCGCTCCAGCCGCTCCACCGCCTCGGCCGGGCTCGTCCCCTCGAAGTAGCTGCGCAGCAGCGGATCCTCCGCCTGCGCGAGCTGCCTTGCGCGGCGCCGCACCAGCAGCTTGATGGCCTGGCTCGAGGCCGAGCGGAAGGCGCCGGCGCGGATCACCAGGTGACGGCTCCGCCCGGGCTGGACCGCCCACTGCTCGATGGCGTGCTTGGAGTGGCCCATGGCGCCGTAGGTGATGCGCTGGTGGCGCAGGGTGAAGAAGGTCGAGTAGGCGACCAGGGTGCCCACCTCGAAGCGCTGCTCGATGCGCGGCAGCGGATCGAAGGAGAGCCGGTTGGACTGCGCGATCTGCTCCGGGGTCGCCTCCCGGATCGGGAACCCCACCTCGCCCATCGCGGTGGCGAAGAAGCACCAGTCGAAGCGCTCGCCGGCCTCGCGGGCCACCGCCTCCAGGGTCTGCGGCTCGGCGGCGTCGCCGAAGACCAGCCGGTCGACGCCCTCCACCGCCTCGACGCTGCCCGGCCGGCCGTACCAGACCCCCGTGACCTCGGCCTCCTCGCCGAAGAACCGCCGCACCGCGCGGATCGCGGCCCCCCCGGCCACGCCCGTCGCCCCGATGACGAGAAACCGCCTCATCGCGCCTCCCCCGGTTGCCTCTGCCCTGGCCGGGCCATTCTGCCACAGCCCCGGGCCGCGGCGCCCCTCAGCGGCCGTAGATCTCGCTCTCGGGGTAGAAGGCGAGCCAGGCGAAGGCGAAGTGCACGCCGCCCGGCGCCGGCGCAAGGCGCCGTCCCGCCAGCGGCCCTGCGACGGCGCGGCCGAAGAGGTCCCAGAGGCTTGTGGTCTCGCGGTCGCGGTAGCGCCCGGGGCCGACGGCCTCGAAGTGCAGCCGCCGCCCGCCGAGGCGGGCGGAATACGCCGCCGCCACCGGCACCGCCCGGGCGCGGGCGATCGCCTCGGCGTCGAGGGCCGAGCGCGCGCTGCGCCCGGCGAAGATCACCACCGGCTCGCCGCCCACCTCGTCCTCGATCACGGCCCGCTCGCGCAGGACCCGCTCCGGGTAGAGGCGGTGCACGCCGCCGAGGCTGACCGCGAGCACCCGCTCCATCGCCGGCAGGCGCGGATCGGCCGGGTCGCGCAGCAGGAACGGCTGGTTGCCGATGCGGTCGTAGCCGCGGTAGGGGTTGCGGCCGTAGGGGCGGCGGAAGCCGGTGCGCCGCGACAGCACCCGCCCCCGGGGGTGGGCGGCGGCGAAGTCGGCGAAGGCCACCACGGCGGACGGGAGCTGGCGCAGCACGGCGCCGGTGTAGCGGCCCACGATGGCCTCGCCGGTGAGCTGCTGCCACCAGCTCTCGCTCTGGCGGTCGTACATGACCAGGTCGCTGCGCCGCAGCAGCCCCGTGGTGCCGAAGTCCAGCACCTCCCCCCCGACGCGGCGGTCGAAGACGATGGAGGCGTTGCACAGGGGGCAGAAGGTCACCGCCACGGGGACGCCGGCGACGGTGTCGTTGACGATCTCGTGCCAGATGAGGACCTGCAGCGGATAGGCCCGCGCCTCGCCCCCGATCACGAGGGCGATCACCGGCTCCTCGCGCTCGAGCCAGGAGGCGGCCTCGGCCACGGCCTCGAAGCGCGGCCGGTCGATGGCCGGGATCCCGTCCTTGGGCGGCCCGCCCGGCAGGATCTCGCCGAGGTCGATGCGGCGGCGCGCGAAGTCGGTGCGCGGCCAGGCGGCGATGAGGGCGGGATCGGCCTCGAGGGCGCCAGCAGGCGGCGCCGCGGCGGCGAGCAGCGGCAGCAGCAGGGTGCAGAGGATCCGGCGCATGGACGCGCCTCCCGGCAGGGGTCTCCCGAGGAAGACCGCCCGCGCGCCCCGGGTCTTACCGCTCGCGCAGCCGCGGCATCAGCTCGACGAAGTTGCACGGCCGCGTGCGCGCGTCGAGCTGCTCGCGCAGGATGCGGTCCCAGGCGGTGCGGCAGGCCCCGGACGAGCCCGGCAGGCAGAAGACCCAGGTGCCGTTGGCGACCCCGGCGAGGCAGCGCGACTGCAGCGCGGCGGTGCCGATCTCCTGCAGGGAGACGGCGCGGAAGAGCTCGCCGAAGCCCTCCAGGGTCTTGTCCAGCAGCGGCGCCACCGCCTCCGGCGTGCCGTCGCGGCCGGTGACCCCAGTGCCGCCGGTGGTGATCACCGCGTCCACCTCCGGGTCGGCGATCCAGGCCGCCACCACGGCGCGGATGCGGTAGATGTCGTCCGGGACGATGCGCCGCTCGGCGAGGAGGTGGCCCGCCGCCTGCAGCCGCTCCACGAGGGTGCGGCCGGAGGTGTCGGTCTCCTCGGTGCGGGTGTCCGAGACCGTGAGCACGGCGATGCGCACGGGAACGAAGGCGCGGTCCTGTCCGCTCATGGCTGCCCTCCGCGACGAGGCCCTGGCGAGGCCGTGATGGTAGCGCGCGGACGGCAGGCTATCATGCCCCGGTCCGACGAGGGAGAAGCCCGCATGGAAGGGACCGGGTCGCATGCCCCGCGCCGCCTCCTCGCGCTGCTGCTCCTCGCCGGGGCGGCGGCGGCGCTGTGGTGGCAGGCGCGGCCGGTGCCGCCCGCGGTGGAGCTGGTGCGCGTCGGCCGCGGCGTGGTGGAGGCGACGGTGGCCAACACCCGCGCCGGCACCGTGGAGGCGGTGCGCCGCGCGCGCCTCGCCCCGCCCGTGGGCGGGCAGGTGGCGCGGCTCCTCGTGCGCGAGGGCGAGCGGGTGGCGGCCGGCGCGCTGCTCCTCGAGCTGCGCAACGACGATCTCGCCGCCCGCCTCGCCCTCGCCCGCCGCGAGGCCGAGGCCGCCCGCGCCCGCGCCGAGGAGGCCTGCAGCCGCGCCGCCACCGCCCGCCGCGAGGCCGACCGCCAGCTGCGCCTGCACGCGCAGGGGCTCGTCGCCGAGGAGGTGGCGGAACGGGCCGCGGGCGAGGCCCGTGCCGCCGAGGCCGCCTGCCGCGCCGCCGAGGCCGGCGCCCGCGTCGCCGAGGCGCGCATCGCGGTGGCCGAGGCCGAGCTCGAGCGGACCCGGCTGCGCGCCCCCTTCGCCGGTGTCGTGGCCGAGATCAACGCCGCGCTCGGCGAGTACGTCACCCCGTCGCCGCCGGGGGTGCCGACCCCGCCGGCGGTGGACCTCATCGACGACGGCGACCTCTACGTCAGCGCCCCCATCGACGAGGTGGATGCGGCCGGGGTCGCCCTGGACATGCCGGTGCGGGTGACCCTCGACGCCTTCCCGGGACGGACCATCCCGGGGCGCGTGCGTCGCATCGCCCCCTACGTCCTCGACCGCGAACGGCAGGCCCGCACGGTGGAGGTGGAGGTGGCGCTGGAGGACCGGACGGGGCTGCTGCCCGGCTACAGCGCCGACGTGGAGATCGTGCGCGCCCGCCGCGAAGGGGTGCTGCGCATCCCCGCCGAGGCGGTGCTCGAGGGGCGACGGGTGCTGGTCTTCGACGAGGCCGCGGGCGTCCTGCGCGCGCGCGAGGTGCGCATCGGCCTCGGCAACTGGGCCTGGGTGGAGGTGCTGGAGGGTCTGCGCGAGGGCGAGCGCATCGTCCACCGGCCCGGCCAGGAGGGGCTCGGCGACGGCGTCGCCGTGCGCCCGCGCGGGCCGCGATGATCCGCCTCGAGGGCGTGAGCCGCACCTTCCGGGTCGGCGGCGAGCCGGTGCACGCCCTGCGCGGGGTCGACCTCGCCGTCGAGGCCGGCGAATACGTCGCCATCATGGGGCCGTCGGGCTCGGGCAAGTCGACGCTGCTGCACATCCTGGGCCTGCTGGATCGCCCGAGTGCCGGCCGCTACCTCCTCGACGGGGCCGACGTCGGCGGCCTCGACGACGACGCCCGCGCCGCCCTGCGCCTGCGCCGCATCGGCTTCGTCTTCCAGTTCTTCCACCTGGTGCCGCGGCTGAGCGCCGCCGACAACGTCGCCCTGCCCCTGGTGCTGGCCGGCGTCGCACCGGCGGCGCGGCGCCGGCGCGTGGCCGAGGCGCTCGCCGGCGTCGGCCTCGCCCACCGCGCCGCCCACCGCCCGGACGAGCTCTCGGGCGGGCAGCGCCAGCGCGTCGCCATCGCCCGCGCCACCATCCTGCGCCCGGCGCTGCTGCTCGCCGACGAGCCCACCGGCAACCTCGACCGCGCCACCGGGCGCGAGGTCCTGGCGCTGCTCGAGCGGCTCCACGGCGAGGGCCTCACCCTCGTGGTGGTCACCCACGACCCCGCCATCGGCGGGCGCGCCCCGCGCCTGATCCGGCTCGAGGACGGGCGCATCGTGGAGGACCGCCGGCGGTGAGGGCGGCGGACGTCCTCGCCTGGGCCGCCGCCGCCCTGCGCGGCCACCGCCGCCGCAGCCTCCTCACCCTCGCCGCCACCGCCGTCGGGGTCGCGGCGGTGGTGCTCCTCGCCGCCCTCGGCGAGGGGACCCGCCGCTTCGTGGTGGATCGCTTCACCGCGCTCGGCACCCACCTGGTGGTGGTCCTGCCCGGGCGCAGCGAGACCGTGGGCGGGCCGCCGCCGCTCATCGCCGAGACCCCGCGCGAGCTCACCCTCGCCGACGCCGCCGCGGTGGCGCGGCTGCCGCCGGTGCGGCGGGTGGCGCCGGTGGTGGTGGGCTCGGCCCCGGCGGCGGCGGGCGGGCGCGAGCGCGAGGCCACGGTGGTGGGCACCACCGCCGAGATGCGGCCGATCCGGCGCCTGCGCCTCGCCGCCGGGCGCTTCCTTCCCCCCGGCACGGCGGCACGCCCGGTGTGCGTCCTCGGCGCGACGCTGGCGCGCGAGCTCTATCCCGGCACGCGCGCGGTGGGGCGCTGGCTGCGCCTCGGTGAGCGCCGCTGCCGGGTGATCGGCATCCTCGCGCCGGAGGGGCGGAGCCTCGGCCTCGACTTCGACGAGGTGGTGCTGGTGCCGGTGGCCTATGCGCAGGCGCTCTTCGATCGCAGCGGGCTCTTCCGCATCCTCGCCGAGGCCCGCGACCGCGCCGCCCTGGCGCCGGCGCGCCGGGCCATCGAGGGCCTGATCGGGCGCCGCCACGGCACCCTGGACGTCACCGTGATCACCCAGGACGCCGTGGTGGCCACCTTCGACCGCATCCTCGCCCTCCTCACCCGGGTGGTCGCCGCCATCGCCGCCGTGAGCCTGCTCGTCGCCGGCATCCTCACCATGAACGTGATGCTGGTGGCGGTGGCCCAGCGCCGTGCCGAGATCGGCCTCCTGCTCGCCCTGGGGGCGCGGCGGCGCACGGTGCTCGCCCTGTTTCTCGCCGAGGCCGCGCTGCTCAGCCTCGCCGGCGCCCTCGCCGGCCTCGCCCTCGGCCACCTGGGCGGCTGGGTGCTGGCGCGGCTGCTGCCGTCGCTGCCGCTGGCGGTGCCGGCGTGGGCGGCCGTGGCGGGCCCGGCCACCGCCCTCGCCGCCGGGGCCGGCCTCGGGCTGCTGCCGGCGCGGCGCGCCGCCCGCCTCGACCCGGTGGCGGCGCTGGCGGGGCGCTGAGCGGTGCGCGCCGCCGACGCCGTCGCCCTCGTCGCCGGCAGCCTGCGGGCCTGGCGCGCGCGCAGCCTCCTCACCGCCCTCGGCATCGCCGTGGGGGTGGCGGCGGTGGTGGTCCTGACCAGCCTCGGGGAGGGCCTGCGCCGCTACGTCCTGGCCGAGTTCACCCAGTTCGGCACCCATCTCGTGGCGGTGGTGCCGGGGCGCACCACGACCCTGGGCATCTCCGGGGCCGTGATCAACACGGTGCGGCCCCTCACCCTGGAGGACGCCGAGGCGCTGGAGCGGCTGCCGGAGGTGGCGGCGGCGGTGCCCTTCGTGCAGGGCAACGCGGCGGTGGAGGCGGGTGGGCGCTCGCGGCGGGTGCTCGTCTTCGGGGCCGACGCCGACCTGCCCGCGGTGTGGCGCTTCGCCGTCGCCGCAGGCCGCTTCCTGCCCGCGGATCCCCCCCGGCGGGCGCGCCCCTTCGCGGTCCTCGGGGCCCGCGTGCGCGCGGCCCTCTTCCCGGCGGTCAACCCCCTCGGGCGGCGCGTGCGCATCGGCGGCGAGCGCTACCGCGTCGTCGGGGTCATGGCGCCCAAGGGGCAGTTCCTCGGCTTCGACCTCGACGATGCGGTCTACATCCCGGTGGGGCGGGCCCTCGCCATGTTCGATCGCGAGGGCCTGATGGAGGTGGATCTCCTCTACCGGCCGGAGCTGGCCGTGGAGCGGGTCACGGCGGCGGTGCGCCGCCTGCTCCTGGCACGGCACGGGGGCGAGGACTTCACCCTCGTGACCCAGACGCAGATGCTCGAGGTCCTGGGCTCGGTCCTCGAGGTGCTGCAGCTTGCGGTCGCAGCCCTCGGCGCCATCTCCCTCCTCGTCGGCGGCGTCGGCATCCTCACCATCATGACCATCGGGGTCGCCGAGCGCACCGCCGAGGTGGGACTGCTGCGTGCCTTGGGCGCGAGGCGCGGCCAGATCCTCGCCCTCTTTCTCGGCGAGGCCGCCGCGGTGGCCCTCGCCGGGGCCGCCGCCGGCATCGCCGGCGGGCTGCTCCTCGCGCTCTCGGCGGCGCGGCTGCTGCCGGGGCTGCCGGTGCACGTGCCCTGGGGCTATCTCGCCGCGGCCGCCGCCACCGCCCTCGCCATCGGCCTCGCCGCCGGCGTGTGGCCGGCGCGGCGCGCCGCCCGCCTCGACCCGGTGGAGGCCCTGCGCGGCGAGTAGGGGCTCAGCCGGCCAGCCGGGTGCGCACCTCCACCTCGCCGTGCAGGGTGCGGTGCACCGGGCAGCGGTCGGCGATCTCGAGCAGGCGCTGCCGCTGCGTCTCGTCCAGCGCCCCTTCGAGGACGATCTCGCGCTCGATGCGGTCCACCATGCCGTCCTTCTCCTGGCAGCGCTCGCAGTCGCGGGCGTGGATCTTGGCGTGGTCGAGACGCACCTCCACCGCCTCCAGCGGCCAGCCCTTGCGGTCGGCGTACATGCGCAGGGTCATGGCGGTGCAGGCGCCGAGGGCCGAGACCAGGAGATCGTAGGGGTTCGGCCCGCGGTTGCCCCCGCCGACGCGCACCGGCTCGTCGGCGAGCAGGGCATGGCCGTTGGCGCAGATCTCGGTCAGGTAGCGCTCGCGGCCGATGCGGGCCACCACCTGGTTGACGGCGGGCTCGGCCTCGGCCTGCTCCTCGGGGTGGTGTTCCAGGTAGCGCGCGGCCCAGGCCGCGATCACGGTGCCGACGTAGCGCGAGTCGGCCTCGTCGCTGAGCAGGTGATCGGCGCGGTCCAGGGAGACGAAACTCTTCGGGTGCTTGGCGGCCTGGAAGATGCGCGCCGCGTTGTCGATGCCCACCACGGTGTCGCGGGGCGAGTGCAGGATCAGCAGCGGCCGGCGCAGGGCGGCGACGGCCGCCGGCAGGTCCACCGCCTCCAGGTCCTCCAGGAAGCGGCGGCGGATGCGGAACGGGCGCCCCGCAAGCCGCACCTCGGCCTCGCCCTCGCGCCGGATCACCTCCACCGCATCGCCCAGGAGATGGGTCACGTGCGCCGGGTCGGCGGGCGCGCCGATGGTGGCCACCGCCGCCGCCTCCGGCACGCGCGCCGCGGCCGCAAGCACCGCCGCACCGCCCAGGGAGTGGCCGACGAGGATGCGCGCCGGGCCGTGCTCGGCGGCGAGGTACTCGGCGGCCGCGACGAGGTCCTCGACGTTGGCGAGAAAGCCCGTCCCCGCGAACTCGCCCTCGCTCTCGCCGAGGCCGGTGAAGTCGAAGCGGAGCGTGGCGATGCCCTGCCGCGCCAGCGCCGCGGCGATGTGCGCCGCGGCCTTGAGGTTCTTGCCGCAGGTGAAGCAGTGGGCGAAGAGCGCGTAGGCCACCGGCCGCCCCAGCGGCCGGTCGAGGACGGCGCCCAGGCGCTCACCGCGGCCGTTGTCGAACTGGAGCCGGATCGATCGCGTCATGACACCTCCTCCCCCGCAGCAAAGGCCGGGATCTCGAACTCGTGGCGGCACTCGCCCACCGCCTCGCCGCGGCCGTCCCAGGTGCGCTCCACGAGGCAGGCCCGCCCCTCCCGGTCCACCACCAGGACCGTGGAGCAGCGCGTGCCGTAGTCGGCGCCGACGATGAAGAGCGGTGAAAGCCGCCGCTCCCGTTCGGGGCCGACGCCGGTATCCGGCAGCGCCTCCGGGGGCGCCTCGCGACGGTCGGCAAGCAGCGCCATCAGCGCCTCGACCCGCGGGCCCTCGCCCGCAAGCAGCGCCCGCAGGCCCTCCCGCCCCCTGCGCACCTTGGGCCAGGGGGCGTCGAGGCGGCCGTTGCTGAGGCCGTGCACCCCCGGGGCGAGGGCGTGGATGCCGTGGCCGCGGTTGGAGCCGTAGAGGACCTCGTCGGGGGTGGCCACGAGCAGGTTGAAGCCGCCGTAGGCCGCCCCCCCGGCGAGGGCCTCGGCGAGGAAGGCCCGCGGCGGCGCATCGCCGAGGAGGTAGCGGGCGACGAGTTCGCCGCGCGAGCGCGGATGCCGCCCGCGCCGGCCCTCGCGGACGTTGGTCACCGCGGCCCAGCGCCCGTCGCGGCGCACCCCCAGCCAGGTCCCGCCGGCGGCGAGGTCGCGCCCGGCGAGCACCCGCGCGTCCTCGCGCCACCATGCCGCCGGCGCCGCCGGGCGGTCGCGGAACTCGTCGCGGTTGGCGGCGATGACGAGGGGCCAGCGCGGGTGGGCGCGGTGGGCGACGAGGATCAGGCACATGGGGCCATCCTAGCAGCCGCGGCGCCCGCCTGCGCCGTGCTATGCTCGCCCCAGGCGAAGGCGGAGCGGCGGCGATGGAGAGCTACGTCCTCGACACCAGCCTGTTCACCAACCCCGACGTCTACGCGCAGTTCGCCGACGAGCCGCACGGGGCCATCACCGCCTTCGTCGCGCTCGCCCCCCGCGCCCACGCCCGCTTCTACATGCCGATCTCGGTCTACGAGGAGCTCGGGCGCATGCGCGACCTCGCCGAGGTGGCCGCCGACTTCGAGACCGTGGTCTACATCCGTTCGCCGCGCCGCTTCGGCATGCAGCTGCCGAGCGAGATCCTCTACGAGTTCATCGAGGAGGTGCGCGAGCGCATCAACCGCGGCCTGCGCATCGCCGAGGAGCACATGCGCCTGGCCGGGCGGAGCGTCGATGCGGGCGACGCCGAGCGCCTCATGCACCACCTGCGCGAGCGCTACCGCGAGGCCCTGCGCAAGGGCATCGTCGACAGCCGCGAGGACGCCGACGTGCTCCTGCTCGCCTACGAGGTGGACGGAGTGGTGGTCTCGGCGGACGAGGGCCTGCTGCGCTGGGCCGACCGCCTCGGGGTCAAGATCATCGACCCGCGCCACTTCCGCCGCATCCTCGAGAACCGGATCGAGCACTTCGCGCCCTGAGGCCGCGTTCAGTCCTCGATGGCGCCGCCGCGCAGGACGTTGGCGAGCAGCCCGGTCATGGCCGGGTAGACGCGCCGGAAGCGCAGGACGTGGTAGCCCTCGGCGTCGGGCTCGATGCCGTCGACGAGAACCTGCACCGCGGCGCGCCCGCGCAACATGGCCGCGAAGCGCTCGGCATTGGCCCGCGCGCGGAAGCGGCAGCGGAAGGCGTGCTCGACGCGGCCGTGGTCGCGCACCTGCGCCACCGCATCCAGCATCCCCTCGAGCAGCGCCGTCCCCATCTCGGCGGCGAGCCGCTCCCGCGGCAGCCCCTCCTCGTCGACGAAGAGCGCAAGCCGCAGCAGCCGTCCCGTGAAGTACCACGGCGGCAGGTCCAGGAGCTCCGCCCCCGTCACCCGCAGGTCGTCCACCGTCACCCGCGCCGTGGTGTACTTGGCGCGCCGCCCCTGGGGTCCGTCCTCCTTGAAGACCACCCCCTCGCGGCGCTCCGCATCGAGCCGGTGCAGCAGGGTCCGCAGCGCGGCGACGTCCGCCGCGGTGTGCCGGCCGAGGAGGCGGGCGCGGCGCACCGCCCCCGCCGCGGCCAGCGCATCCAGCTCCCCGGCGGGCAGGAAGCCGGAACCGTCCGTGGCGAGCAGATCGAAGGCGTAGAGGGCCACGTCCGCGACCGGATCCGGAGGCCGGCCGATGTTGTAGGGATTGCCGGGGCCTGCGAGCTCGGCGCAGAGCACCCGCGACGGGGCCTCCTCCAGCACCGCCGGGTCGAAGAGCTCCGGCCCGCGGTCGGTGGCGAAGGGGCAGACGAAGCCGCCGCGGCTGAAGCCGAGGAGCCGCCCCTCCACGAGGGCGTAGCGCACGTTGTAGCCGTCGATCTTCTCCTCCACGCGGAAGGGGCCCGGGAAGCGCTCGGCAAGGCCCGTGGCGAGGCGGAGGATGCGCGGGATGGGAGGATAGCCCGGGATCACGATGCCGGCGGCGAAGACCGTGCCGCGGGCGAGCCCGTGCCAGTCGTCCACGAGGCGCTCGTAGCGCAGCCCCTCGTGCTCCTCGGCGGCGAGCTTGCCCGCCGCGCCCGCGGCCTCGCGCAGCGCGGCCATCCCGCTCCCTGCCATGCGCCCGCTCCTTCGCGGCTTCGCCTATCCCCGGTGGAGTATAGCGGGGGGTGGATGCCGCTCCCGCTTGACCTGGGTCAATTCCTGGCTGGGCGCTCGGATTTAGCTTCCGTCCCGAGACCCCGGTACCGCGCCGGGGGGATCCCGCAGCGAGGAGGAACGCCGGCATGGAGTTCGAGATCGACGGGCGCCGCATCGAGACCGACGCCGAGGGCTATCTGCGCAACCTTTCGGACTGGAGCGAGTCCCTGGCCGAGGCCCTCGCCGAGCGCGAGGGGCTGAAGCTGACCGAGGCCCACTGGGAGGTGATCCGCTTCCTGCGCCAAGGCTACGAGGAGACCGGCACCGTGCCCAACGTGCGCCAGCTGCAGAAGTCTTTCGCCAAGACCTACGGCCCCGAGAAGGGCAACAGCCGCTATCTCTACGGCCTGTTCCCCTACGGGCCGGCCAAGCAGGCCTGCCGCATCGCGGGGCTGCCCAAGCCCACCGGCTGCGTCTGAGCCCGCACCCTGCGGCGCGAACCTCGCGCCGCCGGCGCTGCCCAAGGATTATCGGACCCGCATGCGCGCGCGGGCGCATGCGTGCTAGATTGGGTGGCGGCATGGCGGACCTTGCCCAGCAGGTGCTGCGGACCGATCCCTCCGGGATGCCCCTGGAGTGGGTGGACTATCGCGAGGCGGTACGGCTCTACCATCTGGGCCAGGTGGCCTACAGCTGCGGCACCCTGCTCTACCGCATCCGCGGCGGCATCAACGCCCGCAGCGGCCGGCGCAGCCTCATCGAGGTCAGCTCCATCATCGCCACCCACGGCCACCCGCGCGAGCGGGCCTGGCGCGATCACGTCCCGCCCCTCAACAACCGCGCCCTGTTCAAGCGCGACGCCTACCTCTGCCTCTACTGCGGCGGGCGCTTCCCGGCCGCGGAGCTCTCCCGCGACCACGTCACCCCCATCAGCCGCGGCGGCGCCGACAGCTGGAACAACGTCGTCACCGCCTGCAGACGCTGCAACACCCACAAGGCGGGACGCACCCCCGAGGAGGCGGGGATGACGCTGCTCGCCGTGCCCTTCACCCCGACCCACGCCGAGTACGTCTACCTCCAGGGCCGGCGCGTGCTGGCCGACCAGATGGCCTTCCTGCTCGCCCACTTCCCGCGCTCGAGCCCGCTGCACGCGCGGCTGGCGCGACGCATCGCCTCGGCCTGAGCGCTCACACGAGCAGGCGGCGGCGCACGAGGACCACGGCGAGGTAGTAGCCCGCGGCCGCGTAGGCGAGGAGCACCGCGAGGTGCAACCCCACGTCGTCCACCGCCAGCCCCGCCACCAGGGGCCGCACCAGCGCCACCGCATGGGTCAGGGGCAGCACCTGCACCGCGGTCTGCACCGCCGGCGGCAGGGTGTCCACCGGGTAGAAGACCCCGCACAGGATGAACATGGGTGTGAGACCCAGCGTCTGGTAGTAGACGAAGAAGTCGTAGTTGGGCGAGAGCGCGCTCATCACCAGCGCCGGCCCGGCGAAGCAGAGCCCCACCACGAACACCACCGGGATCACCCACAGCGCGCCCCACCCGCCCACCGCCCCCAGGGCCGCGGCCACCACCAGGATCGCCACCCCGCTCAGCAGCCCCTTGCTCGCGCACCACAGCAGCTCGCCGGCGAGGATGTCGTCCACGGTGAGCGGCGCGGCCAGCATGGCCTCGTAGGTGCGCTGCGGCACCATGCGCGTGAACACCGAGTACATCCCCTCGAAGGTCGCCGTCTGCATCGCCGAGGCCGCCACCACGCCGGTGGCGAGGAACGTGAGATAGGGCATCCCGGCCATGTCGCCGATGAAGAAGCCGAGCCCGTAGCCGAGGCCCAGCAGATAGAGGAAGGGTTCACCGAAGTTGATGGTGAGGCTCGCCCCCATGAGCTTGCGCCAGACGAGGAGGTTGCGCCGCCACACCGCGAGCGCCCCCCGGCCCGGCCTCGGCAGCCCCCAGTCCATCAGTCCCGCAGCTCCCGCCCGGTCAGGCGCAGGAAGACGTCCTCGAGGCCGGCGCGGCGGTGCAGGTAGACGAGGTCGTGCTCGCCGCGCAGGCGCGCAAGCAGCGGCCCGGCGTCGCGCGCGTAGCAGTAGACGGCGTCGCCCGTGCGCTCCACCTCCACGCCCTCGAGCCCCTCGAGCACCGCCCCCAGCCGCGGCGCCTCGCCGTGGATCTCCACCACCTCCGGCGGCACGTGGCGGGCGACGAGCTCGGCCGGGCTGCCCTGGTCGAGGATGCGGCCGTGGTCCATCACCACCAGCGCATCGCACAGCCGCTCGGCCTCCTCCATGTAGTGGGTGGTGAGGAGCAGCGTCTTGCCCGCGCGGCGGAGCTCGCGCAGCCGCGCCCAGATGAGGTGGCGCGCCTGCGGGTCGAGCCCGGTGGTGGGCTCGTCCAGCACCACGAGATCGGGATCGTTCACCAGCGCCCGGGCGATGGCGAGGCGGCGGCGCATCCCCCCCGAGAGGGTCTCGATGCGGGTGGCACGCCGCTCGCCGAGCTCGGCGAAGGCGATCAGCCCCTCGAGCCGCCGCGCGAGCTCCGCGCGCCCGATGCCGAAGTAGCTGGCATAGACCCGCAGGTTCTCCTCCACGGTGAAGTCCGGATCGAGGTTGTCGGCCTGGGAGACGACGCCGATGCGCCGCCGCGCCTCGCGCGCCTGCGCCGGCACCGGCAGCCCCAGCACCTCGAGCCGGCCCGCATCCGGCACCGACAGCCCGAGGATCATGCGCAGGGTGGTGGTCTTGCCGGCGCCGTTGGGGCCGAGGATGCCGAAGCAGATCCCGCGCGGGATGGCGAGATCGATCCCCGCCACCGCGCAGCGGGTGCCGAAGCGCTTCACCAGCCCCTCGCCGCGCACCACCGCGTCCATGTCAGTAGAGCCGCCGCCGCAGGCCGCGGGCCTCGATCACGGTGGAGGCGATCTCCTCCACCGACATGCAGGTGACGTCGAGGCAGGGGATGCCCTCGTTGCAGAACAGGGTCTCGGCCGCCTCCACCTCGCGCCGGCAGCGCTCGGCATCGGCGTAGGGCGAGCCCGGCGCGCGCCCGGCGCGGATCTCCGCCAGCCGCTCGGGGCGGACGGTGAGCCCGAAGAGCCGGTCGCGGTACGGCTCCAGCCCCGCCGGCAGGCGCTGCGCCTCGAGCTCGGCCTCGGTGAGGGTGCGGTTGGCGGCGCGGATCCCGAACTGCAGCGCCAGGTAGACGCAGGCCGGCGTCTTGCCGCTGCGCGAGACCCCGAGCAGGACCACGTCGGCCCGATCGAGGTGGCGCGGGTCGGCCTCGTCGCCCATCTGGACGTAGTTGATGGCGTCCACCCGCGCCATGTAGGCCTGATAGTCCACGAGCCCGTGGGAGCGGCCGGGGGCGGAGAGCGCGCGCACCCCCAGCTCGCGCTCCAGCGGGCGGATGAAGGTGTCGAAGACGTCGAAGAACACGCCGCGGGCGCGGCGCACGCGGTCGCGGATGACGGGATCGGCGAGGGCGCTGAAGACGATGGGCGGCACACCGTCGCGCTCGGCCGCGGCGTCGATGCGCCGGCAGGCCGCCACCGCCCGCTCCGGCGTGTCCACGTAGGGCAGCGGCACCTGCTCGAACTCCATGCCCTCGAACTGCGACAGCAACCCGTGCCCCAGCGTCTCCGCCGTGATCCCCGTGCGCCCCGAGATGAAGAAGACGGTCCTTCGCATGCCCGAACCGGTCCCTCCCGATCCCTGCGGGATGATGCGCGATCGGCGCCCCTCGCGCCACCCGGGGAACCGCGGCGCCCGCGCTGTAGGCCTGTTCTTACACGCTCCAGTGGCATCTTCCTATCCAGTTCCGGCGGGGGCCGCCGTAAACGGGATACGGGCAGGGGCGTGTCCGGGAAACGGGCGCGTCGTGCCCTGCATCCTGCCGAACCGCGTGTGAAAGGGAGATCCACACCATGCAGCGAACGCCCCCCGATGCGACACCCCGACTGCGCCTCCGTGCCCTCGCCGCGGCCGTGGCCCTGGCCCTGGCCGGCTGCGGCGGAGGCGGCGGCTCCACCGCAGATGGAGGGGGAGGGGGCGGCGGCAGCGGCTCCGTCGCAGCCGCCAGCCTGAGCGGCACCGCCGCCGCAGGCGCACCCATCGACGGCGTCGTGCGCGCCAAGGACCGCAACGGCCAGATGGCCTACGCGGACATCGGGGACGACGGCGGCTACACCCTCGACGTCAGCGGCATGGAGCCGCCCATCGCCCTGCAGGCCTTCGGCTGCGCGGGCGGAAAGTGCGGCCAGTGGCACTCGGTGGCCACCGCCGACGACATCGGCGGCACCATCAACGTCACGCCCCTCACGGACCTGATCCTGGGCAACGCCGCAGGCGACGCCCCGGACAGCGTCTGGGACGAGTGGACGAACCGGGCCGCAACGGTCGAGACCGGCATCGAGGCCGCCGAAGAGGGCGTCCTGAGCCTGCTCCAGCCGCTTTTCGACGCCCTCGGCATCTCCGTGGACGACCTCCGCAAAGCCGCCTTCACCGCCGACCACAGCGGCCTCGACGCAGTCCTGGACCTGCTCGACGTCCAGGTGGACGGCACGGCTCGCCGGGCCGTGATCGAGCTGGTGGACGGCACGCTCATCGCGACCGACGACTTCGCACGGCACGACGACACGCCGGCGTTCGACGGCGGCGGCAGCCTCCCTGGCCTGACCCCGGCGGACATCGAGGCCATCGGGACGGTGGTCGACGCCTTCAACGCATGGCTCACCGGTGCGACGGCGGTGACCGATCCGGGGCCGGACGCACACGTGGACAAGGACCTCTTCCTGCACGACGGCGCCCCGTGGAACAGCGGCGAGACCACGCCCGAGGACGCCGACAGCAGCATGGCCCTGGGGGTCAAGCAGCGCCTCTTCTACGACGTCATCCAGCCCCCCGGCGGGACGCCGCACCAGGCCCGGATCGTCGCCTGGAACGTCGCCGCCTACCACGAGGACTTCTACCGCGAGGGAACGCCGGCGGACGAGGCGGAGCTCGTCCTCGTCCTCAAGGATGACGAGGACACGATCCGGGTGCAGATACGTCTGCGCAAGGAAGCCGACGGCTGGAAGGTCATCGGCAACCAGCGCGAGGCCTACGTCTCCGGCGCCTACCCCGCACCGGAGTGGCACCGCTCCATCACCCCGGGCGATTCCCCCAAAGTCGAGGAGTGGTTCGAGAACGAGGTCGAGATCGACGTGCGTGCGCCGGCACGCGACCCATCCCAGCGCATCCGATGCGTCCAGCTCCAAGGCCCCGGCGTGGTCCGCAGGCACGCCAACGACGACGACAATCCGTCCGTCGAGGACAATCCGTCCGTCGAGGAGCTCTTCGGCGACTTCGATCCCGCCACCTGGTCCCTGCACAGCCCGTGGAGCGGGGTCTACGACGAGACCTATTTCGACATCGCGGTGGACGAAGGCACGACGCCTGTCGCGCCCGACGCGGAGTGGACGGTCTCGTTCCATGACGGATATGACGACACGAGCGACGCCTGCATCGGCAACCCCGTCGGCGAGACGGTGACCGTCGATCTCACGGGCGTCCTTCCCGCGAGCCTTTCGCAAGAGGACTTCGCCCGGATCGTCAGCCCCACGCCCCAAGAGCTCGCCGCGTGGACACCGGGCACCGCGCTCACGGTCTCCTGGACCCTGCCGGAGGGCGCGAGGGGCGTGGACAAGGTCCGCGTCAAGCTCTGGAGCGGTAGTTCGAGCGGTAGTTCGAAGGTCACCACGACCGTGCCCGCGTCGCAGCAGAGCGTCACCCTCGACACCTCCGGCTTGACCATCGCCGACGGAGCATGGCACCTGGCGGTGCAGTTCCGCGACGCCGGCAACCAGTGGAAGTCCACCTACATCCACGTCCAGTAGCCCCGCGGCGGCGACGCCGCCACGGGCGCCGCGGGCGGGGCCTCGGCCCCGCCCTCTTTCTTGCGCCTCAGAACAGCCGCCGGCGGATGCCGGCGCGCTCGATGACGGCGGTGGCGATCTCCTCGATGGAGCTTCGCGAGGTGTCGAAGGCCGGGATGCCTTCCATGCGGTAGAGCCGCTCCACCTGGCGGATCTCGCGCCGGCACTGCTCGAGGGAGGCGTAGCGGCTGCCGGGGCGGCGCTCGGCGCGGATCTGCGCGAGCCGCTCGGGATCGATGGTGAGGCCGTAGATGCGGTCGCGGTGGGGCGCGAGCTCCTCGGGCAGCCGCGCCTGCTCCAGGTCCTCCTCGGTGAGGGGGTAGTTGGCCGCGCGCACGCCGAAGTGCATGGCGAGATAGAGCGAGGTGGGGGTCTTGCCGCTGCGCGAGACCCCGGTCAGGATGAGGTCGGCGCGGTCGTAGCCGCCGGTCCCCAGGCCGTCGTCGTGGGTCAAGGCGTAGTTGACGGCCTCGATGCGGGCCTGGTAGGCCTGCAGGTCCACGAGGCCGTGGGTGCGCCCGATGGTGTGGCTGGAGCGGGTGGCGAACTCGCGCTCGAGCGGCCCGATGAAGGCGTCGAAGAAGTCGAAGCAGACGCCGCGGCTCGCCGCCACGGTGCGGCGGATCTCGGCGTCCACCAGGGTGGAGAAGACGAGCGGGCGCACCCCGCTCGCCGCGGCCGCGCGGTCGATCTCGGCGGCCGCGGCACGGGCCTTCTCCACCGTGTCCACGAAGGGGATCGTGCGCGGCTGGAAGTCGACCCCCTCGAACTGGCTGAGGAGGCTGTGGCCGAGGGTCTCGGCGGTGATGCCGGTGCGGTCCGAGACGAAGAAAACGGGCCGCGGCGTCGGCCTTGCCTCTGTGCCCTGCGCCATCGGAGTGCCCCCATGCATCCGCGTCTGCTGCTGGCCCTGAAGCTCGCCCTCGCCTGCGCCATCTGCCTCGGCCTCGGCGCGGCCGTGGTCGCGCTGCTCACCTGACGGCGTCGGTCCCGTAGGCGTGCAGGGCGAGGCTGCCGTGGCGCCAGCCCCGGTAGAGGGCCGCCATCGGCCCGCCCGCCGCCCCGGCGGCCACGAGCAGCGGCAGGTAGTGCTCGACGCTCGGGTGCGCCCGGCGCCCGCCGGGCAGGGCCCGGGGCTCGGCCAGGGCCTCGAGATCCCCCGCCGCGAGGGCCGCCTCCACCGCATGGACAAAGGCCTCCGCCCAGGGTTCCGGCGCCGCCTCCGGCGCGTCCCAGCGCAGCGCCGCGAGATTGTGCACGATGCCGCCGCTGGCGACGAGGAGCCAGCCCGCCCCGCGCAGCGGCCGCAGCGCCCGCCCCAGGGCGAGGTGGAAGGCGCCGTCGCGCGGCGGGCACACGGAAAGCTGCAGCACCGGCATGGGCGGCTCGAGCCAGGCGGCCTTGAGCGGCACCCAGACGCCGTGGTCGTAGGGCCTGTGCGGCACCCGCTCATAGGGGATGCCCGCAGCCGCGAGGGCCTGCGCCAGGGCCTCGAGGCAGGCGTCGTCGCCGCCCGCCGCCCAGTCCTCCTCGTAGAGCGCAGGCGCAAAGCCGGCGAAGTCGTGCAGCACCCCAGGGCGGGCACCCGCCCCGGCGATGGCCGGGTGGGCCGTGCACCAGTGGGCGCTCACGCACAGCAGGGCCCGCGGCGGCGCGACGAGCCGCCCCGGCAGCGAGGCCCAAAACCCGGCCACGCCGTCGCGCTCGTACAGCGCCGTGGGCGCCCCGTGGCTCAGGAACCAGACCGGCGGTTCAGGGGCGGTGGGGCCGCGCGAGGTAGGCATGGGTCTGCATCTCGGTGAGACGGCTCGCGGTGCGGCGGAACTCGAAGGCCAACGCACGGCCGCGGTAGAGCCCCTGGGGCGGCGCCGCCGCCGAGCAGACGAGCTTGACGCCGCGGTCGTAGAGCTCGTCCACCAGCCCGATGAAGCGGCGGGCCACGTCCTCGTCGTCCTCCCCCAGCACGCGCACGCCGCTCACCAGCACCGTGTGATAGCAGCGGGCGAGCTCGATGTAGTCGGCCTGCGCGCGCGGCCCCTCGCACAGGGCGGCGAAGCCGAACCAGGCCACGCCGTCGGCCACCCGCAGGGCCGGCAGGGCGCGGCCGTTGATCTGCAGCGTGCGCGGCGCCCCGGCGCCGGGGCCTGCGAGCTCGGCGAAGGCCCGGCGCAGGGCCGCCTCCGCGCCCTCGTCCAGCGGGAAGTGGTAGATCTCCGCCCGCTCCAGGGCGCGGAAGCGGTAATCGATGCCGCCGTCGAGGTGGAGCACCTCCGTGTGCGCCTCCAGCAGATCGATGGCGGGCAGGAAGCGGTCGCGCTGCAGCCCGTTGCGGTAGAGCGCCCGCGGCGCCGTGTTGGAGGTGGCCACCAGCGTCACCCCGCGGCCGAAGAGGCCCCGCAGCAGCCCCGCGAGGATCATGGCGTCGCCGATGTCCTCGACGAAGAACTCGTCGATGCAGAGCAGCCGCGCCTCGGCGGCGATGTCCTCGGCCACCGCCTCCAGCGGATCCGCGGTGCCGCGCAGGGCCTCGAGCCGCCCGTGCACCTCCCGCATCAGGTGGTGGAAGTGCACCCGCCGCTTCGCCGGCAGCGGCAGGTGCTCGAAGAAGAGGTCCATGAGCCAGGTCTTGCCGCGCCCGGTGCCGCCCCACAGGTAGAGACCCCGCACCGGCGGCTGCGCCCGCCGGGCCGGCAGCGGCAACCCCAGGCCGCGCAGTCCGGCCACCGCCTGGCCGAGCAGGCCCCCCGCCTGCCGCGGCGGCGCCGCCAGCAGCGCCCGTCCCACCCGCTCCAGGTGCCGCACGGCCTGCAGCTGCGCCACGTCGGCCTCGAAGCCGAGGCGGTCCAGACGCGCGCGGTAGGCATCGATAAGCCGCATGGATGGGCCCATAACCGAGTGAACCTAGCCAGTGTACACCACCCCCCTCGGCGCGCCCCAGCGGGCGCCGCGCTCAGCCCGCCACGTAGCGGCCGGCGAGGGCGAGCACGGCCTCGCCGGCGCTCTCCACCGTCACGTCGAGGGCGAGGCGGCCGCGCCGCCCGGCGGCCAGGCGCTCCGCCAGCGCCGCCACGGCGGCGGCGTCCGGCCGCGCGCACGCGGCGACGAGGTCGGCGCGCGCCGGACGCAGGTAGCGCACGCGGGCCTCGGCGATGACCACCGGGGCGGCGGGCCGCCCGGCCTCGGCGGCGGCGTGCGAGGCCGCCACCCAGCCGCAGAGGACGGCCACCGCGTAGAGGCTGCCCGCGAACGCGGTGCCCTTGTCGTTGACGTTGGGGGCGAGGGGCGCGGCGAGGCGCACCGCGGCGGCGTCGCTCGCCTCGACGCGGATGCCGAGGGCCGCGCTCGCGGGGATGGCGCGGTGGAGGAAGGCCTCCAGCGCGCCGGCCTCGCGCGGCGGCCCGCTCACGGGAGGGTCTCCGGCAGGTCCCGCGGGCGCACCCGTCGCAGGAGGCGGGCCCGCCGCGGGGGCGTGCCCGGCGGCGAGGGCGCCGGGGCGAGCACGGCGAGGGTGCAGGTGGGCAGGAGCTTGTCCCCGGGCAGCGCCGCCGCCTCCTCGGGGGCCAAGCCCCGCAGGAGCTCCTCGAGCCCCGGGTTGTGGCCGGCGAGGAGCACCGTGCGCGCCTCGCCCGGGACCGCGGCGAGCAGCGCCAGCAGCGCGCTGCCGGGGGCGAGATAGGCCGCCGGCTCCCACACCACCGTCGCCGGGTCGATGCCCAGCTCGGCGAGCACCGCCCGCACGGTCTCCTCCACCCGCCGCGCGGGCGAGGCCACGATCCAGTCCGGGCGCAGCCCCTGGGCCGCCATCCAGCGCCCCATGCGCGGGGCGTCGCGGCGCCCGCGCGCGTTGAGGGGGCGCGAGCGGTCGTCGCCGCGCCAGCCGGCGCGGTCGGACTTGGCGTGGCGCAGGAGCAGGAGCCGCTCCATGCCTCAGCGCAGCAGCGCGCGCCCCTGGAAGACCAGGCTGTCGCCGGGCCGCAGCACCATGAGGGTGGCGGCGCTGCCGCGCAGGGCCTCCTCCATGGCCCCCACGTCCTGGGCGAGGATGGGGAAGGTGCCCCAGTGCATGGGGACGACGATGCGCGCGCCCACGGCGAGCGCCGCCCGCGCCGCATGCGCCGGCCCCATGGTGAAGTGGTCCCCGGCGCTGAGGAGCGCCACGTCGGGGCCGTAGAGCTCGCCGATGGTGGCCATGTCCCGGAAATAGGCGGTGTCGCCCGAGTGGTAGATGGTCGGCCCGCCGCGCACGGAGACGACGAAGCCCGCGGGGTCGCCGCCGTAGACCACCGCGGGGCCCTGGTCGCCGGCGAAGGGGTTGCCCATGCCGCTGGAGTGGACCGCCGGCACCATGGCGACGCGCACGGCGCCGAGGGCGAGCTCGCCGCCGATGTTCATCATCGTGGCGATGCCGGCCTGGGCCTCGGGGAAGCCGAGGAGCCTGACCATGTTCTTGCCGAGGTCGAAGTTGGTCACCAGCCGGGCGCCGGTGGCGCGGGCGATGGCGGTGGCGTCGGCGAGGTGGTCGCGGTGGGCGTGGGTCACCAGCACGTAGTCCACCCGCCCGAGCGCCGCCACCGGGTCCTTCTCGCCCCGGAGCGGGCTCTTGGGATTCTTCAGCCACGGGTCCACCACCAGCACCGTGCCGTCGGGCGCCTCGATGCGGAAGGTGGCGTGTCCGAGCCAGGTGATCCGCGTCGTCCCCGCCCCCTGCGCGGCGAGCGCCGCCGTGGCGAGCACCAGCAGGGCAAGCCCCCTGCGCAGCAGCACTCCGGTCATGGCTCGGTCCTCCCTCGTGGCGCCGTCCGCCGCGAATATAGCCGAGGCGGGCTACAATCGCCGCCGTGGACAGCAGACCCCCGGCAGCGACACCGGCGGTGGTGACCGTCGGCGACGAGCTCATCCACGGCGAGCGCGACGACGGCAACCGGCGCTGGCTGCTGGCGCGGCTCGCCGCCCTCGGCCTCCCCGCCCGCCTCGCCCTGAGCCTGCCCGACGACGAGGCCGTGATCGGCGAGTGGCTGGCGCGGCTACGCGATGCGGGGCTGCGGCCGATCCTGGTCGCGGGCGGCATCGGCGGGACCCACGACGACCGCACCCGCGAGGGTGTCGCCCGCGCCCTCGGCCGCCCCCTCGTCCTCCATCCCGAGTGCGACGGCCTCCTCGCCGCCCGCTTCGGCGCCCGTTACAACGAGCAGCGCCGGCGCATGGCGATGCTGCCCGAGGGCTGCCGCCTCATCCCCAACCCGGACGGCGCGCCCGGCTTCGCCCTCGAGGGCATCCACGCCTTTCCCGGCTTCCCGCACATGCTCCAACCCATGGTGGAGTCGGAGCTGGAGCGGCTCTTTCCGGAGGCCGGCGCGGGCTGGGAGGCGGAGGAGCTGGAGCTGCCCCTGCCCGAGGGGGAGATCGCGGGTGCGGTGGAGACGTTCGTGCGCGACCACCCGGCGCTGCGGGTGGGGATCTACCCGTCCAGGCGCCGTCCCGACGGCTACCGCACCCTGGTGCGCATCCGCTACCGGCCGCCGCGCCCCCCCGAGGTGGAGGCGCTGCGCGGCCTGCTCCTGGGCATCGCGCGGTGACCGCGGAGCGGGTCTGGACCGGGCGCTGGTGGGCGCGTCTGCACCGGCGCACCCCCGACCCCGCGGTGGCCGCCGCCCTCGAGGCGGCGGGGCTGCCCCCGGCGGCGGCGCGCGTCGCCGCCACCCGCCTGCCGTCGGCGGCGCTCGCCCGCCCGGGGCTGGCGCGCCTCGACCACCCGCGCGACCTGCCCGGGGTGGCGGCGGCGGTGGAGCGGCTCGCGCAGGCGCTCGCGCGCGACGAGCCCGTGGCCGTGGTCACCGACCACGACGTGGACGGCGTCACCGCCCATGCCGTGCTGCTGGAGGCCCTGGGGCGGCACTTCGGCCACCGGCGCCTCCTCTCCTTCATCGGCCACCGCCTGCGCGAGGGCTACGGCCTCTCCGACGGTGTCGCCGCGCGCATCCTCGCCGCCCGGCCGCGCCCGGCGCTGGTGATCACCGCCGACTGCGGCAGCAGCGACGGCGAGCGCATCGCCCGCCTCGCCGCCGCCGGCATCGACGTCGTCGTCACCGACCACCACGCCCTGCCCGAATCCGGCCCGCCGGAAGCGGCCGCGGCCTGCGTCAGCCCCCTGCTGCCGGGCGCCTGGGGCGACCGCGCCATCGCCGGGGTGATGGTGGCGTGGCTGCTCATGTGCGCCCTGCGCGCCCGCCTCATCACCGACGGGCGCCTGCCCGCCGACGCCCCCCATCTCGACGACCTCCTGGACCTGGTGGCGCTCGGCACCGTGGCCGACTGCGTCAGCCTCGCCACCAGCGCCAACAACCGGGCCGTGGTGCGCGCGGGGCTCGCGCGCATCGAGGCCGGGGCACGCCCGTGCTGGCGGGTGCTGCGCCCGCACCTCGGCGAGGGCCCGGTGACCGCGCGCGACCTCGCCTTCACGGTGGCCCCGCGCATCAACGCCCGCGGCCGCCTCGACGAGGCCATGGCCGGGGTGCGCTTCCTCCTCGCCGGCGACGAGTCCGAGGCCGCGCGCTGGCTCGCCCTGCTCGAGCGCGAGAACGCACGCCGCCGCGAGATCGAGCGCGCCCTCACCGAGGAGGCCTGGGCTCTCGCCGAGGCGGCGGTGGCGCGCGGCCGTGCGGGCCTCGCCCTGTGGCTGCCGCGGGGCCACCCGGGCGTGCACGGCATCGTCGCAAGCCGCGTCGTCGAGCGCTTCGGCCGCCCCACCGCCTGCCTCTCGCCCCACGCCGCAGACCCCGCGCTGGCCGCAGGCTCGGTGCGCGGGATCGCCGGCTTTCACGTGCGCGACGCCCTCGCCGCCGCCGCGCCGCGCGCGGGCCTGGTGCGCTACGGCGGCCACGCCGGCGCCGGCGGCCTCACCCTGCCGCGGGCCGCGCTGGAGGCGTTCGCGGAGGCCTTCGACGAGGTCGCCACGTCCCGCCTCGACCCCGCCCGCCTCGGCCCCCGCGCCGAGAGCGACGGCCCCGTGGCGGCCGTCGAGCTGGACGATCCGCTCCTCGACGCCCTCGCCGCCCTCGAGCCCTGGGGGCGGGGCTTCGAACCCCCGGCCTTCGAGCTCGCGGCCCGGGTGGGCACGGTCCGCCCGGTGGGCGCCGAGGGCGCCCATCTCCAGCTCGTCCTCGAGGCGCAGGGCCGGAGCCTGCGCGCCATCTGGTTCGGGGCCGCCGGGACGGGGCCGCGGCCCGCCCCGGGGACGCAGGCGCATCTGCTCGTCACGCCGGAGGCCGACCACTTCCGCGGCCTGCGCCGCCTCTCCCTGCGCGTGCTGGGGCTGGTGGCCCAGCCCCCCGCCCAAGGGGATATCCCGGCCGCGGCGCCGACGGGCTAGGATGGCGCCATGGGCGCCTGGGGCTGTCCACACGAGAGCGGCGGCCGCTGCATGCGGGTCAACGGGATCCCCTGCGATCCCGGGATGAAGGGCTGCATCCTCTACGGCCGCGTCACCTTCAGCAAGGCGGAAAAGAACCCGCCGCGGCTGCGCCGCGCCCTCGAGAAGCAGGTGCCGCCTCGCCGGCGCTGAGCGTCCTCAGCCGTTCTCGCCCAACAGCTCGAGCTCGACCGTCTCCGCCGGCGACTCCCAGCAGTCGTAGAGGGTGTCGGCGAAGGCGTGGGTGTAGTCCGCCTGCTGATGGCGGCGGTCGGCGGCCTCGTCCGGGAAGCCCATGATGTGCAGGTACTCGCGCCCGTCGCCCAGGCGGTAGACGCGGTAGAAGGTGCCCGGCTCCTCGCGGCGCACCGCCTCCAGCAGCCGCGTCACCGCATCCTCCACCGAGCAGACCGCGTCGGCGCGCACGCGATAGCGCAGGAGCCGATGGATCATCCCGCTCACCCTCCGAGAAAGAGCCGCCCCACCTCGGGGTCGGCGAGAAGCTCCCGTCCGGGGCCCGCGCGCACCACGACGCCCGAGGCGAGGACGTAGCCGATGTCGGCGAACTCGAGCCCCTTCTTGGCGTTCTGCTCCACCATGACGATGGTCTTGCGGTCGCGGCGGCGCAGCTCGTCGAGGATCTCGAAGACCATGTCGATGAAGCGCGGCTCGAGGCCGATGGAGGGCTCGTCCACCAGCAGCACCTTTGGGTCCATGACCAGGGCGCGGGCGATCTCCAGCAGCCGCCGCTCGCCCCCGGAGAGCACCCGCGCGGGCTGGCGCCGCCGCGGCGCCAGCCGCGGGTAGCGGTCGAAGACGCGCTCGGCGGCCTCGCGGGCGCTGCGCGGATCGGGCATGAGGAAGCCCCCCATCCACAGGTTCTCCTCCACCGTCATGTCGGGGAAGACGGAGTTGTCCTGCAGGATGTAGGCGACGCCGGCGTCGCGCAGGCGCTCGTGCGGCGCAAGCCGGGTGACCTCGCGCCCGCCCACCCGCACCCTGCCCCCGTAGATGCGGGTGAAGCCGTAGAGGGAGTGCAGCACGGTGGACTTGCCGGCGCCGTTGGGGCCGATCAGGCACAGCGCCTGGCCGTCGCCCACGTAGAGCGAGACCCCGTGCAGGATCTCCATCTTGCCGTAGCCGGCATGCAGCCCCTCCACCTCCACCACCGGCTCGCCGCGCACCAGCGCCCGCAGCGCCTCGGCCCTGGGGCCCTGCTCGGCGAGCCGCCGCGCCTCCTCCTGCACCGCGTCGACCGAGATGACGGTGTCGACCCGCCCGAGGCCGTAGCCGCGCCGCTCCCACAGCTCCTTCATTCAGTGCGCCCCCAGGTAGGCGTCGATGACGCGCTGGTCGTCGCGGATCTCGTCGGGCGTGCCCTCGGCCAGCAGCTCGCCGTGGGCGAGGCAGTAGATGTAGCGCGCCAGGTTCATGATCACCCGCATGTTGTGCTCGATCACCAGCAGGGTGAGGCCGAGGTCCTCGTTGACGCGCAGCAGCCGGTCCACGAGGCCGTTGATGAGCGTCGGGTTGATGCCCGCGGTGGGCTCGTCGAGGAGGAGCATCTTCGGCCGGTTCATGAGCGCCATGGCGAACTCCAGCAGCTTCTGCTGGCCGAAGGAGAGCTCGCCCGCGGGCAGGTTGCGCTTGGGGTAGAGGCCGACGAAGTCCAGCAGCATCTCCGCCTCCTCGTAGGCCTCGCGCGGGAAGCGCGCGAAGAGGTCGCGGAGGCGCTCCTCGCGATGCGGCATGCTGATGAGCATGTTGCGCATGCAGCTCATGCGCGTGTAGACGCGGGTCTGCTGGTAGGTGCGCACGAGCCCGAGGCGGGCGATCTCGCCCACCCGCAGGTGCGAGATCTCGCGCCCCTCGAAGCGGATGGAGCCCTCGTCGATGGGATGCTGGCCGACGATGGAGTTGAACAGCGTCGTCTTGCCCGAGCCGTTGGGCCCGATCAGGCCCACGATCTCGCCCCGCCCCACGGAGAGGCTGATCCCGCGGTTGGCGACGACGCCGCCGAAGGTCTTGGTGACCTCGCGCACCTCGAGGATGGCGCTCACCGCCCGCCTCCGCCCTGCGGCCCCTCCTCCACCACCTCCCCGAACCGCTCCGGCCAGCGCTCGCGGGCCCAGCCCAGGATCCCGCGCGGGAAGAAGACCACGATGATCACGATCAACAGCCCCAGCGCCACCCGCTGCCAGCCCAGCAGATAGGTCCAGAAGAGCTCCTGGGTGACGTGGAAGACGAAGGCCCCGAGCACGGGGCCCCAGAGGGTCCCGGAGCCGCCGAGGATCGCCATCAGCACCATCCAGACGCCGTAGGTGGGCCCGGCGAAGGCGACGTCGCGGGGGTCGATGAAGCCGATCAGATGCCCCACGCCGGCCCCGGTCAGGGCGAGGAAGAAGGCCGACACGCACCAGGCGGTGATCTTGTAGCGCCGGGTGCGCAGCCCCATGGCCTCGGCCTTGTCCTCGTCGTCACGGATGGCGTTGATGGCGAGCCCGAAGCGCCCCGCGTAGAGCCGGCGCAGGATCAGCAGGCAGGCCGCGGCGAGGGCCAGGAAGTAGTAGTAGAAGAAGACGTCGCGCGCCCCCGCGGGCCCCGGATAGAGGGGGGTGACCATGCCCGAGCCCGCCCCCACGTAGTCCCAGCCCGAGGCGATCTCGCCGGCGGCGATCCCCAGGCCGAGGGTGCCGATGGCGAAGTAGTGGCCGCGGATGCCGAGCAGCCCCAGCCCCAGCACGAAGGCCGCCGCCACCGCCAGCACCGCGGCCACCGCCATGCCCACGGCGAGGCCCTCGAAGTAGCCGAGCCCGAGGTCGCGCTGCACCACCGCCGCGCAATAGGCGCCGAGGCCGAAGAAGACGATGTTGCCGAAGGAGGTGTAACCCATCTGCCCCCCGACCACGTCCCAGGTCAGGGCGAAAAGCACCATCACCCACAGGAAGGCGAGCTGGGTGACGATCGCCGGGGCGAGCTTCGGCGCCGCAAGCGCCAGCGCCACGCCCGCCGCTGCCGCCGCCAGGCGCGCCCCCCGGCTCATCGCAGGTAGAGCCTCCGGCGCGCGAGACGCCAGTTGCGCCAGACCAGGATCACCACCAGCAGGGAGAAGACGAAGGCGGCCTGGTACTCGGCGCCGAGGAGGAAGCCGGCGAAGTTCTCCGCCACGCCGAGGCCCAGCCCCGCCGCCACCACCCCGGGGAGGTTCCCCAGCCCGGCGACGACCACGATCATGAACGAGCGCACCGTGTAGGGCAGGCCGATATAGGGGTGGATCACCCAGGCCATCACCACCAGCGCCCCGGTGGCCCCGCAGAGGGCGGCGTTGAGAGCGTAGGTGGTGGCGTAGACGCGGCCGGTGTCGATGCCGAGGATGCGTGCGGCGCGGGCGTTCTGGGCCGAGGCGCGGATGGCCTGGCCGAGGCGCGAGCGCTTGAGGAAGAGGTAGAGCACCAGCGCCAGCACCACCGCCCCCGCGAAGGCCACCAACTTGATCTGGCTCACGGTCACCAGACCGCCGAAGAGGAAGAACTGCCCCAGCCCCGAGCGCACCGTCTGCACGTCCGCCCCGAAGACCTCGTTGGCGAGCTGCTGCAGGAAGATACTGATGCCGAAGGTGGCGAGGATGGAGATGAACATGTCCCGGTCCACCACGCGGAAGATCACCGCGCGGTAGAGCGCCCAGCCCACCACGTAGAGCACCGCCGCCGCCACCGGCACCCCGACGAAGGGCGGCAGCCCCGCCTGCACCACGAGGAGCGTGACGTAGCCGCCGAGCATCACCAGCTCACCCTGGGCGATGTTGATGATGTTCATCACGCCCCAGACCAGGGCCATGCCGTAGGCGGCGAGACAGAAGATGGCCCCCACGAGCAGCCCGTCGATGACGAGCTGCACGGCGAGCACGGGGGCGTCGAGGAGGAGCTGGAGCTCGCTCACGGGGCCTTTCCGGCGGGGCCCCCGCCCACGGCGCGGCGGGCGGGGGCAGGCTCAGGCGCCGGCACGGCTCAGCGCTGGCTCCAGGGCGGGGTCGGCCAGCGCAGCTTGGCCGCGGCCCACTTCGTGGGGGCCACGACGCGGTACGCGCCGTCCTGGACCTGGTAGAGGACCATGGGCTTGGCGATGTTCTTGCCCGTCTCGTCGAAGCGGATGGGGCCGTAGAAGGTCATGAGGTCGGTGGCGGCAAGCGCATCGCGCACCTTCTGCGGATCCAGGGACTGGGCGCGCTGGATGGCGTCGACGTAGACCAGGACGCCCGCCGCCGACTCCGCCGCCTGGTAGGGCGGGGCGTAGCCGTAGGTCTTCTCGAACAGCTCGGCGAAGTCGTTGGCGGTGCCGAACCACCGGTCGCTGTAGGCGAGGTGCCGGTCCCACTGCGAGGCGCAGAGCGTGTACTCGGCCTTCTCGCCGAACTTCTGGATGATCTTGGCCGAATCGCAGTGGGTCATGGCCACCATCGGCACGTCCACCCGCATCTCCGCGATCTGGCGCACCGCAAGCGCCGCCCCGCGGGCGTGGCCCGAGACGAAGAGCGCATCGGGCCTGAGCGCCTTGACCTTGGTGAGGGTGGCCGACATGTCGTTGAGCTCGGGCGGCAGCTTGTCGTCGATGACCACCCTCATCCCGTAGCGGCGGGCGTCGTCGATGATGCCCGCGCGCACGTCCTGCGAGAAGGGATCGTTCTCCATCGCCAGGGCGATGCGCGCCGAGGAGGGCTTGCGCCCCGTCTTCTCGAGCTGCTCGGCGAGCAGGGCCACGGCGCTGGACAGGTACTGCTCGCTGGTGGAGAGCACCGCGAAGAGGTAGCGGTAGCCCTTGTTGAAGAGCGAGCGCGAGGCGCCGTTGGCCTCCACCATGGGGATGCGGTACTTCTCCGTCACCGGCGCGATGGCCTTGGTCAGGCCCGAGCTGTAGGGACCGAGGACGAACTGCACCTTGTCCTGGTTGATCAGGCGCTCGACGAGCTGCGCCGCCCGCGCCGGGGTCGACTCGTCGTCGTAGTACTTGACGCGGATGCGGTAGCGCCTGCCGCCGACCGCGACGCCGCCCATCTCGTTGATGCGCTTCACGGCCAGCTCGTAGCCGTTCTTGGTGTTCATGCCGTTGGTGGAGTACTTGCCGGTGAGCGAGACCGCGGCGCCGAAGACGATCTCGTCCTCGGCGGCGGCGGCCGGCCCGGCGCCGAAGGCGAGCAGGGCGGCGGCACAGGCGATGAGCAAGCGGGAAGGCATGGTGTGCACTCCTCTCCTCCGTCGGGGGTGGGCCCCCTTGTCGTTGACCTGCGGCCGTGCGGCCACATCGCGCAATGATAGGCCAACGCCGCCGGCCTTGCAGCGGGCTACTCGCCGAGGAGCACGGCCCTGGCGCGGTTGATGCGCGCGGCGAGGTCGTCGGAGCCGCCGCGGTCCGGGTGCAGGCGCTGGATGAGGCGGCGGTGGGCGGCGCGGATCTCCTCGGCGCTGGCGCCGGGCTCGAGCCCGAGGACCGCGTAGGCCTCCTCGCGGGTCATCCCGCCGCCCGACACCGCCCGGCCGCCGTCCCGCCGGCCGGGGCCGTGCACGCGCTCGAGCCAGGCCTCGAGCAGGGCGCGCCCCTCGGGGTCGCCGGCGAGCTCCTCGTGGAGCGCGCGCAGCTCCTCGGGGCCAAGCTCCGCGAGGTGCCGCCCGGCGAAGCGCCCGGCGCGCACCTGCGCCGCCACCACCCTGCCCGCCGGATCGAGCACCGCCCGCAGAAACGGGGTGACCGCCTCGGCGCCCGCCGCCCCCGCACCGCCCACCATCCCCCGCAGACGACGCAGCATGGCCGCCAGCCGGACCAGGGCCAGCACCCGCTGGGCGAGCGGCAGCAGGCCCGCGACGAGCCCGTAGAGCCAGTGGATCCGTCCCGTCACCACGAGCAGCAGAAGCAGCCCCGCCGCCCCCCACAGCGCGCCCTTGCGCAGCACCCGCGCCACCTCCTCCGGCGGCGTGCGCCGCAGCCAGCGCAGGAACATCCAGCCGCCGAGGGCAAGCGCCAGCAGCAGCACGAGCAGGAACCGCCCCCCCATGGCTCAGCGCCGCCCCCCTGCCGTCGCCGCGTGCCCGCGCATTCCACGCTCCCCCGTACCGCTGCGGGTGCCATTGTCCGCACCGCGAAGGCGGTGGCCAAGGGCGTGTGCTATATCGGTAGGGACCGGGTGGCGCACCCGGGCGGGGGACCCCCGATGCGATGGCTGCTCGCGGCGATGCCGCTGCTGCTGGGAGGACAGGCGATGGCCCTCACCCTCACCTCGCCGGCCTTCGGCGACGGGGACGAGATCCACGCGCGCTACACCTGCGACGGCGACGACGTCTCGCCGCCCCTGGCCTGGTCCGGGGTGCCGGCGGGCACGCGCAGCCTCGCCCTCATCGTCGACGACCCGGACGCCCCGGACCCGTCGGCGCCGCGCATGACCTGGGTCCACTGGGTGCTCTACGACCTGCCCCCGGCGAGCGCCGGCCTGCCCGAGGCGGTGACGCCCGAAGCGCTGCCCGCAGGCACCAGGGAGGGCCGCAACGACTGGGGCCGCACCGGCTACGGCGGCCCCTGCCCGCCGGTGGGGCGCCACCGCTACTTCTTCAAGCTGTACGCCCTCGACGCGACCCTCGGGGACCTCGGCCGCCCCACCAAGGCGGCCCTCGAGGCCGCGATGCAGGGGCACGTGATCGAGCAGGCGCGCCTCGTCGGCACCTACCGCCGCCGCTGAGTCAGCCGAGCCGGCCGGCGCGGTAGTCGGCGAGGGCCTGCTCGATCTCCTCGCGCGTGTTCATGACGAAGGGCCCCCACTGCACGATGGGCTCGCCGATGGGGCGGGCCGCGGCGAGCAGCAGGCGCGCCCCCGCGGGCCCGGCCGCGACCCGCAGCCCGTCGCCGGCGCGGGCGAGCACGGCGAGCGCACGGGGCCCCACCCGCCGCGCCGCCGGGGCGGGCCCCACCTCGGCCGTGCCCTCGTAGACGTAGAGGAACCCGTTGAGGGCCTCGTCCAGCGGCAGCGCCAGCACCGCACCGGGGGCGAGGGCGAGGTCCGCGTACACCGGCCCGGTGACGACGTCGACCACGGGGCCCTCGGCGCCGGCCAGCCGCCCGGCCACGAGCCGCACGGTCGCGCCCGGGGCGGGCGCAAGCTGCGGGATCGCCGCCGCCGGGACGTGGCGGTAGCGGGGCGCTGCCATCTTGTGCGCCGCCGGCAGGTTGACCCACAGCTGGAAGCCGTGCAGCAGGCCCTCCCCCTGGTCCGGCATCTCCTCGTGGACGATGCCGCGCCCGGCGGTCATCCACTGCACGTCGCCGGGGCCCAGGCGGCCCCCGCCGCCGCTGCTGTCGCGGTGGCGCAGGGCGCCCGCGAGGAGGTAGGTCACGGTCTCGAAGCCCCGGTGCGGGTGCGCGGGAAAGCCCGCTCGGTAGTCGGCGGGATCGTCCGAGCGGAACTCGTCGAGGAGCAGGAAGGGGTCGAGCCGCCGCTGCAGGCGCGCCTCGCCGAAGACCCGCAGCAGCCGCACGCCTGCGCCCTCGGTCACCGGGCGCCCGACCACCACCGTCTCCACCGCCCGCGGGCGGCCCACCGTCCCCGTCTCCTCCGCCATCGCCCCGTCTCCGTCGCCGATCCCCTAGAACCTTAGCCGGCGCCGCGGCCTACCGCCTGGAGGCCAGCCAGGATCACCCCGCCGCTCGCATCGAGGGCCCCGCCGCACCACGGGAGAGGGCCACCGCCGGAAAGCCGCCATGGCCGGCCAACCGATACCTGCCGCCCGCGGCATCGCGCCGCGCGCGGGCTTCAGCGCCGGCGTGCCGGGTGGAACAGGCGCACGCCGCGGCGGCGGAAGAAGGGCAGAAGGACCATGCCCGCGACGAAGCCGCCGACGTGGGCGAGGAAGGCCACCCCGCCCTGGCCAGGGGCCGAGAGGGCGGCGCTCGCGAGCTGGAAGACGAACCACAGCCCCAGCACCATCATCGCCGGCACGTAGACCACCTGGCTGAAGAGGCCGAGCGGGATCAGGACCATCACCCGCGCCCAGGGGTAGAGCAGCAGGTAGGCCCCGAGCACCCCCGAGATGGCGCCGCTCGCCCCCACCATGGGCACGGTGGAGGCCGGCGCGGCGAGCGCCTGGGCCATCGCCGCCACCACGCCGCAGGCGAGATAGAAGAGGATGAAGCGGCCGTGGCCCATGGCGTCCTCGACGTTGTTGCCGAAGATCCACAGGTAGAGCATGTTGCCGATGAGGTGGGCCCAGCCGCCGTGCAGGAACATGGAGGTCAGGAGGGTGAGCTCCGGCGGCACCCCGCCGATCCCGGGCGGCAGCTCGCGCAGGTCGAACAGCACCGCCGGCACCAGGCCGTAGCCGTAGGCCACCGCCACCTGCCCCTGCGGCCCCTGGGCCACCTGCCACAGGAACACGAGCACGCAGGCGACGATGAGGCCCACGGTGACGAGGGGGCGGATCTCGGTGGGGTTGTCGTCGTGGAGCGGGATCATGCGCCGCCCCCCCCTCAGGCCGCCACCGGCGCCGAAAGCGCCTCGCGCAGGCCCGGCGGCACCTCGGCCACGCGCCGCGCGCGGTAGTCGAAGCAGACGAGCCCGGTGCGCGCCCGGGCCACCTCGACGCCGTCGGCGGGGCGGCCGACCCGGTAGGCGAGGGAGAAGCCGTGCCGCCCCCAGCCGTCGGGGCCGAGCTCGATGCGCAGCCGCTCGCCGTGGAAGGCCTCGGCCCGGTAGGCCACCGCGAGGTCCGCCACCACCAGCCCGCAGCCGCCGAGGTCCAGCTCCGAGCGCCCGCGGGCCGCCAGCCAGCGCACGCGCGCCTCGTGCAGCAGGCCCACGAGGGCGTCGTTGCCGAGGTGGCCGCCGTAGTTGACGTCGCCGATGCGCACCGCCAGCTCACAGGCGAAGACGAAGCGCTCGGGCAGCTCGATGCGGACTCGGGACACGGCGCCTCCCGGGGCTGTCGGGTCGCGATGCGGAAGGCTATCATGCAGCGCAACACGACCCAACGCCCCGCCCCGGAGCCCCCATGCGAGAGGATCCCGCCCCGCCGTCGTGGCTCGGGCTCGCGCCCGCCCTGTTCGTGCTCCTCTGGAGCACCGGCTTCATCGGCGCCAAGCTCGGCCTGCCCGACGCCGAGCCCTTCACCTTCCTGCTCCTGCGCTTCCTGCTGGTGACCGCCATCCTCGCCGCCGCGGCCCTGGCGACCCGCGCACCCTGGCCGCGGCGCCCGGGCGAGATCGCCCGTCTGGCGGTGGCGGGGCTGCTCATCCACGCCACCTACCTCGGCGGCGTCTTCGCCGCCATCCACCGCGGCCTGCCGGCGGGGACCACCGCCCTCATCACCGCCCTGCAGCCGCTGCTGACCGCCGTCGCCGCCGGGCCCTTCCTGGGCGAGCGGGTCACCGCGCGGCAGTGGCTGGGGCTCGTCCTCGGCCTTGCCGGGGTGGCGCTGGTGGTGGGCGATCGCGCGGGCCTCGGCGAGGGCGACGCCGTCGCCGTCGCATGGGCGGGCCTCGCCGTGCTCGGGATCACCGCGGGGACGCTGTACCAGAAGCGCCACGGCGGCGCCATGGACCTGCGCACCGGCTCGGCGGTGCAGTTCGCCGCCTCCGCCGCCGCCATGGCCGTGCTCGCCCCCCTCCTCGAGACCATGCGCATCCAGTGGAGCGGGCGCTTCCTGTTCGCGCTCGGCTGGCTCACCGCGGTGCTGTCGCTCGGCGCCATCAGCCTGCTCATGCTGCTGATCCGCCACGGGGCCGCCGCGCGCACCGCGAGCCTGTTCTACCTCGTGCCCCCGGTGACGGCGCTCATGGCCTGGGCCCTCTTCGGCGAGCGGCTCGGCGCCGTCGCCCTCGCGGGCATGACGGTGGCGGTGCTGGGGGTCGCCCTGGTGGTGGCGCCGGTCAGTCGCCCTCGTCCGGCTCGAGGCGCAGCGCCACCGAGTTGATGCAGTAGCGAAGCCCCGTCGGCGGCGGTCCGTCCTCGAAGACGTGGCCGAGATGGGCGCCGCAGCGGGCGCACAGGACCTCGGTGCGGCGCATGAAGAGGCTGCGGTCCTCGGCCGTGGCCACCGCATCCTCCGCCACCGGCGCCCAGAAGCTCGGCCAGCCGGTGCCGGAGTCGAACTTCTGCTCCGAGCGGAACAGCGCCTGGCCGCAGCAGACGCAGCGGTAGAGCCCCGGCGTCTTGCAGTCCCAGTAGGCCCCCGAGAAGGGCGGCTCGGTGCCCTTGCGGCGGCAGACGCGGTACTGCTCGGGGGTGAGCCGCGCCCGCCACTCGGCGTCGCCGAGCTCGACCCGGTCCGTCATCCGCCGCCCTCCATGCCCAGCGCGAACATGGTCTCGAGGTCGTGGCGGGAGTAGACCTTGAAGGCGATCAGGGTCTCGGAGCGCTCGATGCCCCGCACCTTAAGCATGCGCCCCGTCACCAGCTCGGCGAGGGCCTCGTTGGTGGGGGTGCGGATCACGGCCACGAGGTCATAGCGCCCACTCACGGAGAAGACCTCCGAGATGCCCTCCATCTCGGCCAGCTCCTCGGCCACCTGGGGGATGCGGTCGCGGTCCACCGTGAGCAGGACGATGGCGGTCACCATGGGACGGGCTCCTCATGGAAGGGGACACACCGCCATTGTAGATCGCCGCCGCGCGGCCCACCCCGGGACCGGCGACGCCCGCCGGCCCGCGCGCGGGCCGGCGGGCGGGAGGCCGCGGCGCGACGGTGCCCTACCCGCACTTGCTCTCGCCGCAGTTGAGGCAGGTCAGGCAGTTGTCCATCTGGATCATGGCCTTGGTGTTGCACTTGGCGCAGAGCTGGGCGCCCTCGGGGTAGTCGCCCTCGGCGCCGCCCTCGGCGGCGGCCTGCTTGCGCCGGGCCTCGTACTCGGCGCGCTTCTCCTCGATGAGGCGGCGCTGGTGCTCGTCCGGCCCCTCGTCCCGGATCAGGCCGATGGTGCGCAGGTGATGCTCGATGACGTCGCCGATCTCGGCCACCAGCGAGGGCATGTAGCGGCCCCCCTTCTTGAAGTAGCCGCCGCGGGGGTCGAAGACCGAGCGCAGCTCCTCCACCAGGAAGGTGACGTCGCCGCCCTTGCGGAAGACCGCGGAGATGATCCGCGTCAGCGCCACGATCCACTGGAAGTGGTCCATGTTCTTCGAGTTGATGAAGATCTCGAAGGGGCGGCGCAGCTCGTGCTCGGTGCCCGGGTTGAGCACGATGTCGTTGATGGTGACGTAGAGGGCGTGCTCCGAGAGGGGGGTCTTGATCTTGTAGGTCACCCCCTCGAGCACCTCCGGGCGCTCGAGCCGCTCGTGCATCTGCACCACCTCGGCGCCCGGGCGCTGCGCCTCGGCGGCCTTCCCGGCGTCGTCCTTGACGACGCTGTACTTGACGATCTTCTTGTCGATCTTGACGGCCATGGTCTTGCTCCTGCGGCTCAGAACTTGCCGTAGTAGCCCTCCTTGAGCGCATCGTAGAGGTTGGCGGCGGTGTGGACCTCGCCGTCGTACTCCACCTCCTCGTTCCCCTTGACCTCCACCACCGAGCCGTCCTCGAGGACGAAGCGGTAGGTGGTCTTGGCCAGGTCCTCCTCCTTGACCAGCACGCCCTGGAAGTTCTCCGGGTTGAACCGGAAGGTGGTGCAGCCCTTGAGACCCTTCCGCCAGGCGTAGAGGTAGATGTCCTTGAAGTCCTCGTAGGGGTAGTCGGTGGGCACGTTGGCGGTCTTCGAGATCGAGGAGTCGATCCACTTCTGCGCCGCCGCCTGGATGTCCACGTGCTCCTTGGGCGTGATGTCGTCCGTGGTGACGAAGTAGTCGGGCAGACGGTGGGCCTCGTCCTCGGCATAGGGCGAGGCCTCGGCGTCCACCAGTGCCCGGTAGGCCAGCAGCTCGAAGGAGAAGACGTCCACCTTCTCCTTGGTCTTGCGACCCTCGACGATGACGTTGCGGGCGTACTGGTGGGCGAAGGTGGGCTCGATGCCGTTGGAGGCGTTGTTCCCCAGCGACAGCGAGATGGTGCCCGTGGGGGCGATGGAGCTGTGGTGGGTGAAGCGGGCCCCCACCTCGGCCAGCCTGGCCACCAGCTCCGGCTCCTCCTCCGCCAGCTGCTGCATGTAGCGGCTGTAGCGGGCGTGGAGGATGCGCCCCGGCACCTTGTCGCCGACCTTGTAGCCGTCGCGCGCAAGCTCCGGACGAAGCCGGAGCATCTTCTCCGTGACCGTGAACTCGCGCGCGAGCAGCGGCGCCGGCCCCTTCTCCTCGGCCAGCTCCAGCGCCGTCTGCCAGCCCGTCACCGCCAGCTCCCTGGCCACCCGCTCGGTGAAGGCCACCGCCTCGGGGTCGCCGTAGCGCATGCGCAGCATGGTCAGCGTCGACCCCAGGCCGAGGAAGCCCATGCCGTGGCGGCGCTTGGCGTAGATCTCCTCGCGCTGGCGCGCCAGCGGCAGGCCGTTGATCTCCACCACGTTGTCGAGCATCCGCGTGAACACGGCGACGACGCGGCGGAACTCCTCCCAGTCGAAGCGGGCGTCGTGGCTGAAGGGGTGGCGCACGAACTTCGTCAGGTTCACCGACCCGAGCAGGCAGCTCCCGTAGGGCGGCAGGGGCTGCTCGCCGCAGTTGTGGGCGTGCAGGCCGTTGGCGTCGAAGGCGTTGATGCCCGGCACCTGGACGTCGTACACGTCCTCGACGCCGTCGGGGGTGACGGATTCGACCACGGCGGTGAAGCGTTCGCGGTTCAGGCGCCGCTTGTAGCCGGCGAGCAGGGCGTCGAGGCGCGCCTGCTTGTCGCTGTCGGCAAAGCCGATGCGCTCGCGGAACACGGCCAGGCTTTCGCCGCTGATCACCAGCTCGTGCTGCGCGCGCGTCCTGTAGGGCCGTGCGCCGCCCCTGCCGTCCGGAAGCAGGCCGGTCCCCTCGGGGCGGCGGTCGCGATGGATCGTCGAGGCGATGCCCAGCCGCAGCAGCATGCGCTGGACGGCTTCGAGCCTCGAGAGATCGCTCTGGGCGAGGCGGACAGACACGCCCCTGGCCTGGCCGCCCTGCACGGACCCGTCCGCATCGAAGATCCCGCGCAGGAAGCCTTCGTGGAACTCCGACGACTCGCGTTCCATCGCCGGCGTGATGTCCTTGCGGCCCGGGCGCATGCCGAGGCTGAAGGCCAGATCGCGCAGGGCCGCCAGGCCCATGCGCCATTCGCCGCGGCCGGGCACCTCGTGGAAGCCAGCGAAGTCGGCGCGATGCGGGAGGCTGCGCGCGCACCGCTCGGCCTCGCGCATCACCGCCCATGCGCCATCGGCCGCCCAGTCCGTGGGGCCGTTGGCCGCCTGGCGGCGCGGCCAGACGGAGAGGACCGCCTTGTCGCATTTCAGCGTCCCGTCGCCCACCAGGAGGCCGAGCAGATATCCCTGCTGCCGGTTCAGCGCGCCGCCCCACCGAAGCTGCCGGTGCCGGTTGAGCAGCACCCGGTCGCCCGGCTGGAGCTCGGATGCGGGAACCCACTCGGTCTCGACCGACCAGCGCGTGGCGCGCACGACCTTGCGCACCCGGTGGTCGGGGGTGAGCCTGAGCGCGTAGCCCTCGCGGGTCTGCAGGCGCACCACCGCCTTGCGGGCCGTCCGAAAGAAACCTTCGATGCCGGTGGCATGGGGCTGCCCGTCCACGACGGCATGGAACGGCGCGCCGATGAGGTCGCGGACCTGGCGCGGACCTGCCGCGGTCTGCACCCAGGTGTCGGCGGTGACACAGGGATTGGTGGCGCGGATCGTCTCGCACCACCAGTTGTTGTTCATCTCGTTGACGCGGTCGATGAGGATGAACCCCGGCTCGGCGAAGTCGTAGTTGGAGGCCATGACGAGGTCCCACAGGCGCCGCGCCTTGATGGTGCGGTAGACCTTGCAGGCGACCCTGCCCTCGTCGTCGGTGATGTAGCCCTCGCGGACGGGCCAGTCACGCCAGACCACCTTCTCGGGATCGGAAAGATCGATCCCCTCCAGCTCGCGCTCGGCCTCGGTCAACGGGAAGGCCAGCGGCCACGGGCGGTCCTCCGCCACGGCGCGCATGAACTCCTCGGTGACGAGGAGCGAGAGGTTGAACTGGCGCAGCCGCCCGGCCTCGCGCTTGGCGCGGATGAAGTCCATCACGTCGGGGTGGCCGATGTCGAAGGTGGCCATCTGCGCCCCGCGCCGCCCGCCGGCCGACGAGACCGTGAAGCACATCTTGTCGTAGATGTCCATGAAGGAGAGCGGCCCCGAGGTGTAGGCCCCGGCCCCGGCGACGAAGGCCCCGCGCGGGCGCAGGGTGCTGAAGTCGTAGCCGATGCCGCATCCGGCCTTGAGGGTCAGCCCGGCCTCGTGGACCTTGCGCAGGATGTCGTCCATGGAGTCGTGGATGGTCCCCGACACCGTGCAGTTGATGGTGGAGGTCGCCGGCTTGTGCTCCCAGGCGCCGGCGTTGGAGATGATGCGCCCGGCCGGGATCGCCCCGCGCCGCAGCGCCCACAGGAACTGCTCGTACCAGGCCTCGCGCTTCTCCGGCGTCTCCTCCACCTCGGCCAGCGCGCGCGCCACCCGCTTGTAGGTGTCGTCGACGGTCTCGTCGAGGATGCGCCCGTCCTTGGCCTTGAGGCGGTACTTCTTGTCCCAGATGTCGTAGGAGGCCGGCTGCAGCGGGATGTCCGGGGGGGTGTCGCTCACGAGCTTGAGATGGGCAGGCGTCATGGATCCTCTTCCCTTTTCGTTCTTCGACTGCCAGGCGGGCCGAAGATGCCCGGAACGGGCGCCTCCCGAGCGGAGGCGAGACACAAGATGTTGTGTCGGCCGCGAAGGAGGCTAGGCCCCGCAGCCATCCCTGTCAAGGCGCGCGCGCCCCTCGGATAATCCGTGACCAGCCGACAAATCAACTGGTTGCAAAACCCCTCCCGATCCCTCTCTGCGGCAAGCCCGCGGTCTGCAAGGGTGCCCCGCCCGGTGCGGTGCAGCACAAGATGTTGTGCTTGTGGATAACCCCGTCGCGACCCCTGCCCGGGCCCTTGAAACCCCGGCGCGCGGACCCATATCGGGGGCAGCGAAGACGAGGTCGAACCCGGAACCGAGAGGAGGTGAGGACCATGACCCTGATGCGTGTCGATCCCTGGAACATGCTGACCCAGCTCCAGAACGAGATGAACCGCCTGTTCGAGTCGCGGCTCGGCCTGGACGAGGGCGCCAACGGCCGCGTCGTGACCGCGGACTGGATCCCGGCGGTGGACATCAAGGAGGAGGACCAGCGCTACGTCATCCACGCCGATGTCCCCGGGGTGGATCCCAAGGACATCGAGGTGACGATGGAGAACGGGATCCTGACCATCCGCGGCAAGCGCGAGCTCGAGCGCGAGGAGGAGCGCGAGGGCTTCAAGCGCGTCGAGCGGGCCCGCGGCACCTTCTACCGCCGCTTCTCGCTGCCCGACACCGCGGACGCGGAGAAGATCGCCGCCAGCATGAAGAACGGCGTGCTGGAGGTGGTGATCCCGAAGAAGGAGCAGGTGCAGCCGCGGCGGATCACGGTCCAGGCCTGATCGCCGTCGCAGGCGGTGCCGGACGGGCGTCGCCGGCCCGCATCCCGCCGCCCCGGCGGGGGGTCTGCGACGCCCCTTTCTTCTGCCCGTCGGAGGGCTGAGGAGCCGCGATGAAGTTCAAGGACTACTACGCCGTCCTGGGCGTGCCGCGCGAGGCCTCGGCGGAGGAGATCAAGCGCGCCTACCGGCGCCTGGCGCGCAAGTACCACCCGGACGTGAGCAGCGAGCCGGACGCCGAGGAGCGCTTCAAGGAGGTGCAGGAGGCCTACGAGGTCCTCAAGGATCCGGAGAAGCGCGCCGCCTACGACCGCCTGGCCACCCGCTGGCACGCGGGCGAGGAGTTCACCCCGCCGCCGGACTGGGAGCGGGAGTTCAGCTTCCACGGCGGCGGCTTCACGGAGGCCGACGCGGCGGGCTTCAGCGACTTCTTCGAGGCGCTCTTCGGGCACGCCTTCGGCGGCGGGCGGCGCCGGGGCGGCTTCGCCTTCCGCGGCGCCGACCAGGTGGTGCGGGTGCCGGTGACGGTGGAGGAGGCCTGCACCGGCACCACGCGGACCCTGAGCCTGGGCGGGCCCGACGGGCGCACCCGCACGCTGCGGGTGCGCATCCCCGCCGGGGTCACCGACGGGCAGCAGATCCGCCTCGCCGGGCAGGGTGCGCCGGGTGCCGGCGGCGGCCCGCCGGGGGATCTCTACCTGGAGGTCGAGCTGCGCCCGCACCCGCGCTACCGCGTGGAGGGTCGCGACCTCTACGTCGACCTGCCGGTGGCGCCGTGGGAGGCGGCGCTTGGGGCGCGGGTGCCCCTGCAGACCCCCACCGGGCGGGTGGAGGTGCAGGTGCCTGCGGGCAGCCAGGGCGGGCGCAGGCTGCGCCTCAAGGGGCGGGGTCTGCCCGGCAGCCCGCCGGGCGACCTCTACGCCGTGGTGCGCATCGTCGTGCCGCCCGCCGACACGCCGGCGCGGCGCGCCCTCTACGAGCGCATGGCGCGGGAGATGGCCTTCGACCCGAGGGCCGCCGAGGGCAGGGGGTACGGGACATGAGCGAGACCGAGGTGCTCGAGGGGCGGCTCCTGGACGAGGCCTGCGAGCTGACCCTGGCCGAGCTCGCGCGGGCCTGCGCGGTGCCGGCCGAGGCGGTGGTGGAGCTGGTGGAGGAGGGGATCCTGGCGCCGCGGGGCCGTTCCGTGGCGGAGTGGCGCTTTCCGGGGCCGTCGCTGGCGCGGGCGCGCACGGTGCTGCGCCTGCGCGCCGATCTCGGCCTCGACCTCGCCGGGGCCGCGCTGGTGATGGAACTCCTCGACGAGCTCCGGCGTCTGAGGCGGCGTGTGCGCCGCCTCGAGCGCGAGCTGGGCTGGTGACGGCGGCCCTTGGACCCATCTGTCGATCCGGGAGGTGACTTCCATGAGCACGCTGCAGGAGATCCGTCACGGCCTCGGGCGGGCGCTCGCCACGCTCTCCGAGGGCTGGCATCAGCTTCGCGAGCGCGCCGCCCACGCCCTCACGCGCTTCACCCCGCGGCGGGGCGGCGGCGCGGTGGAGACCGGGGAGGAGGCGGTGGCCCGGATGGCCCCGCGCTGGGGCCTGCTCGCGGCCGAGGTCTCGGAGGACGACGCCCACGTCCTCGTGCGGCTGGAGGCCCCCGGCCTGGAGCCGGAGGACTTCGATCTCGCGGTGGTGGACGACATCCTGGTGGTGCGGGGCGAGAAGCGCGTCCAGCGCACCGCAGGCAACGCCCGCTACCACCTGCTCGAATGCGCCTACGGCCTGTTCGAGCGCGCCATCCCCCTGCCCGCCCCGGTGAACGAGGCGGGCACCGAGGCCCGCTACCGCAACGGCGTGCTCAGCGTGCGCCTGCCCAAGCGGGCCGCGGCGGCGCGGCGGCGGATCCCGGTGGAGGTGCGGTCGTGAGCGCCCTGCGCCGTGCCGCCGCGGCGGCCCTGCTCGCGCTCGTGGCGCTGCCGGCCGCGGCCGGCACCCTGCCGGTGGCGGTGGGGGGCGGCGAGGGCCTCCCCACCCTCGCGCCCATGCTGGAGCGGGTCACCCCCGCGGTGGTCAACATCGCCACCCGCGGACGGATCCGGGTCCAGGACAACCCGCTGCTGCAGGACCCCTTCTTCCGGCGCTTCTTCGGGCTGCCCGACGTGCCCGTGGAGCGGCCCACCCAGAGCCTGGGCTCGGGCGTGATCGTCGATGCCGGCGCCGGCTACGTCCTCACCAACCACCACGTCATCGCCAAGGCGGACGAGATCACGGTGACCCTGCGCGACGGGCGCAGCTTCGAGGCCCGGCTCGTCGGCTCCGATCCCGAGACCGACATCGCCGTCCTCCAGATCCCCGCCGAGAACCTCGTCGCCCTGCCCCTGGCCGACTCCGACCGCCTGCGAGTGGGCGACTTCGTGGTCGCCATCGGCAACCCCTTCGGCCTCGGCCAGACCGTGACCTCCGGCATCGTCAGCGCCCTCGGGCGCTCCGGGCTCGGCATCGAGGGCTACGAGGACTTCATCCAGACCGACGCATCCATCAACCCCGGCAACTCCGGCGGCGCCCTGGTCGACCTGCGCGGCGAGCTGGTGGGGATCAACACCGCGATCCTCGCCCCGGGGGGCGGCAACGTCGGCATCGGCTTCGCCATCCCCAGCAACATGGCGCGCGAGGTGATGGAGCAGCTCGTGCGCTACGGCGAGGTGCGCCGCGGCCGGCTGGGCGTGGTGGTGCAGGACCTCACCCCGGAGCTGGCACGCGCCTTCGGCCTCGCGCGGGGCGAGGGCGCGGTCATCGCCCAGGTGGTGCCGGGCTCGCCGGCGGAGAAGGCCGGGCTGCAGCCGGGCGACGTGGTGGTGGAGATCAACGGCCGCCGCGTCCGCAACAGCGCCGACCTGCGCAACGCCATCGGCCTGCTGCGCGTGGGCGAGCGCGTCCGCCTGGAGATCGTGCGCGACGGCAGGCGGCGCACCGTCGAGGCCGAGATCGCCGAACCCGAGATCGCGCGCGTGGACGGCGGGCGCATCCACCCGCGTCTCGAGGGCACGGTGCTCAGCGAGATCGAGCCCGGATCCGAGGCCGCGCGCCAGGGCCTCGAGGGCGTGGTCATCGCCGAGGTGGAGCCGGGCAGCCCGGCGGCGCGGGCCGGCCTGCGCCCCGGCGACGTCATCGTCTCGGCCAACCGCCGCCGGGTGACCAGCCTCGAGGCGCTGCGCCAGGCGGTGGACCCGCGCCGCCCCCTGCTCATGAACCTGCGCCGGGGCGAGGGCGGGCTCTTCGTCCTCCTCCAATAGCCGGCGGGCGGGCCGCGGCCCGCCCCACCACCGGTTTTCTTGACTTTTACGCTCGGGTTTCTATGCTGGACCATGAGCATCTCGCCAGATACTGATGGAGGAGGCGTGCCCATGACCGGCCTGATCCCCGGCTTCCCGCCCGACGGCGTGGTCACGGTCAACCGCGTGATCCTGCGCGACGGCTACACCGTGGACGACCTCGAGGAGCGCGTCGCGCTGCTGTGCGAGAACGTCAAGACCTACCACTCGGACAGCGGCTTCGTCGGCGGCTTCGTCTGCCTCAACAGCGGCATGATCTCCAACGAGGGCTCTACCGTCGGCCAGGCGGTGGAGAGCCCCCTCAAGGGGCGCGAGGCCCTCATCGTCACCTTCTGGCGCTCCTTCGAGGACCACGAGCGCTCCCACCGCAGCCCCACCTTCCAGCCGCTGTTCCGCCAGGTGCTGGCGCTGTGCGAGAACGGCAACGAGGAGATCGCCTACACCATGCTCTGGTCCGGCCGCGCCTACACCGCGGAGGAGGCCGCGGCCGCCCGCCGGGCCAAGGAGGCCCACGGCGCCTGAGCCCCCACACGCCGGGCGCCATTTGCAAACGATAATTGCTCGCATTTATACTGCCCCCGTGCATCGGGACACGGGGGTGCGAGCGATGCGATACGGCGAGCCCGGCGGTGACCTGCCCGCGATCTTCCTGCATCCGGAGGGCGTGCGCGAGGCGCCGCGCCCGGCTCCGACCCCGACGCGGCGCCGCCGGCGCCGGCTCCACGAGCTGGAGCCGGGGCTGCTGTGCTCGGTGGTGGGCACCTGCCTCGACGGCGCCGAGCTGCGCGCCGTCGCGCGCCGCCACGGCCTCGCAGGCGACGCCTTCGCCGTCCACCGCCGCCTGGTCAGGGAGGCCGCGGGCCACGGCCCCATCGGCCGCCATCTGCAGCGCCTGTTCGAGCGCAAGTTCGAGGCCGAGGTCCGCCGCTTCGCCGCCGCCCGCGACGCGCACACCCTGCGCAGGCTCTGGCACGAGGCGGTGGCGCAGGGACGGATCGCGGGGGCCTACTGGGCGCTGCTGACCCATCCGCTGAGCGACGGCGCCCTCGCCGCCGAGGCCCACGGCGAGGTGCACATGCTCTCCCACGCCGCGGGCGCGGCGGCGTCCCGCCGCCTGCGCGAGGCCGCCGAGGTGGAGGGCGAGAACGCGCGCCTGCGACGGCTCCTCGCACGGCAGCGCGCCCGGGCCCGGGCCCGCCTCGCCGAGCGCGACCGCCGCATCGCCGAGCTCGAGGGGCGGCTCGCCGCCCGCGAGGCCGAGCTCGCGCGGTTGCGCACCGCCCCGGCGCACCCCGCGGCGGCCGACGCCGGGCGGGCGCTCGCGCGCCTGCGCCGCCGGGTGGCCTCCCTCGAGGCGCGCCTGGCGCGTCGGCGGGAGGCGGCCTCGGCGCCCGCCGCCCCCGTGGCGGCGCCCACCCCCGCACCACCGGGCGCCGACGCCCCCGCCCCGGGACTTCCGCGCCTCGACGGGCGGCGCATCCTCTACGTCGGCGGGCGCCCGCGGGTGGTCGCCCGCCTGCGCCGGCGCATCGCCGCGGCACGCGGCGAGCTGCTGCACCACGACGGCGGCGTCGAGGAGGCCCTCGAGCGGCTCTCGGCGCTGGTCGCAGGCTGCGACCTCGTAGTCTGCCCCGTCGACTGCGTCAGCCACAACGCCTGCCACTGCCTCAAGCGCCTGTGCCGCCGCGAGGGCAAGCCGGTGCTGTTCCTGCGCAGCAGCGGCGACGCCGCCTTCCTCCGCACCCTGGCGCAGGCGGTCTCCTGAGGGGGGCGCCTCGGTGCCACGGCACGCGCCGGCCCGGCGCCTTGCGGCGGCGCGGGACATCGGCCACACTGCCCTGAGGGGACTCTTAGGGGCCGAGGGCCGGCTCATGGCCATGGCGTCGCGGGATCCGCCCCCCGGGCGAAACGAGCTGCGTGGGCTTGTCAGCGAGCAGGAGCTGCGGGCGCTGCTCGGCCAGGAGCCGACCCCCGGGCCGGGGCCGGTCCTGGTGCTCCATCCCGACGAGGGAGAGCGGGACCTCCTGGGACGCCTCCTCCACGGCCACGGCATCCCGGCGGTGACCACGGGCGACCCCGAGGACGCCCTCGAGCTGCTCGGCATCGGCGGCCATCGCGCCCTCGTCGCGGCCCAGGAGGGGCTGCCCGAGGGGATGGCCCGGTTCATGGAGCGGTTGCGCGGCACCGCACCCGGCCTGCCCCTCTACCTTCTGCGCGACCCGGCACCGCTGCCGGCGCCCGCGGGCTGGACGGTGATCGAACGCCCGCTCACGGAGGAGACCGCCGAGGCCCTGCTCTCGGCGCTCGGCGCGGCGCCGGCCGCGCCTGCCGAGGCGGAGGCCGACCCCCGGGCCGACCGCCGCGCCCTCGATGCCGTGGTTCATCTTCTCGCCGCCCGCGCCGACGGCGCCGACCTCGCGGCCGCGCTTCGCGACTGGGCCCAGACCGAGGCCGGCGTGCACGGCCTGGTGGAGGTGCGGGAGACACCGCACGAGGCCCGCTACCGCGTGCGCGGCGCCGGCGTCGCGGAGCGCCGGCGGATGCTTCTGCTGCTGCTGCAGGGGATCGAGGAGGCCGGCGGCGAGGACCCCGGGCGCCGCGAGGCGGTGGGACCCTTCGCCATCCTTCCCGTGGACGAGGGGGGCGGCGGCTACTGCGCGCTCTGGCACGAGGATCCCGACGAGGGCCGCGCCCTCGGCCGGCGCCTGCGCCCGCTGCTGCAGCACCTGCGCCGCCTGCGGCCGAGTCCGGCCGCCACCGAGGCCGCCCGGCGCCGCTTCGTCTCGCTCCTGGATGCGCGCATCCGCGCCGTGGGGCGGCACGGCGGCCGGCTGGCCCTGCTTCTCATCGAGGACGAGGACGCCGAGACCCTGGCCGCGGAGCTGCGCCGGGTGCTGCGCGGCGGCGACTGGGTGGAGGCCATCGGGGAGCGCGTCCACGTGATCCTGGAGCAGCCCGACGAGGCCGTATTCCGCGCCCTGGGCCGGCGCCTGCGGGGCGTGGCCGACCTCGACCGCCTGCGGGTGGCGGCGCTGGCCTGGCGGCCCGGGGAAGGCGACGCCGAGACCGTCCTCGCCCGCGCCGAGCGCGCCCTGGCTGAGGGCGGGGCCGAAGGGCCCTGAGAACCGACTCAGCCCCCGACCCAGCGGCGCAGGTCCGCCACCGTGACGTGGCCCGCGGCAGGCCCCTCGCCGGCGAGCACGTGGCAGGGGGCGTCGGGCTCGCCGAGATCGCTGAGCACGGCGCAGGCGCCGTCGAAGCGGTCGGCCTCGGTGTAGGCGGTCACGGTGACCACCACCGGCACCCCGGCGCCGCGGGCCGAGGCGACCCCGTTGGCCGAGTCCTCGAGGGCGATGCAGGCCGAGGGAGGCAGGCCCAGCCGGTCCAGCACGTGGTGGTAGACGTCGCTGGCCGGCTTCTTGCGCGGGACGCACTCGCCGGCGGCGACGAAGGCGAAGCGCCGCGCCCAGTCCGGCCCAAGATGGGTGGCGAGGAGCGCATCCACGTTCTCGGGACTGGTGGTGGTGGCGACGGCGAGCCGCAGCCCCTCGGCGCCGGCCTCCTCGATCAGGCGGCGCACACCGGGGCGCAGGGCGACCTCGCCGCTGCGGATGAGGACCCCGTAGCGCTCGGTCTTGGCGCGGTGCAGGCGGCGCACCAGCTCCTCCACCGCCTCCCCCTCCGGCAGCGGCGGGCGGTGCTCGGCGACGAAGTGGTGCAGCCGCTCCTTGCCGCCGCCGATGCGCAGCAGCTCGCGGTAGGTCTCGAAGTCCCAGTGCCAGGGCAGGCCGAAGGCCTCGAAGGTCTCGTTGAAGGCGCGCCGGTGCGCCTCCTCGGTGTCGGCGAGGGTTCCGTCGACGTCGAAGATCACCGCCTCGAGCATGGGTGCCGCACTCCCTCCGGCAGGGAGCGCCGAAGGCTACAGCGCACGGACCAGCCGGTCAAGCCGCGGCTCAGCGCTCGAAGATGCGCCCGAGGCCGCCGAGGACGGAGCCCTCCCCCACCTGGTCGCCGCCGCCCCGGGGCATCGCCTGCCAGATGCGCCCGGCGAGACGGCTGAAGGGCAGCGATTGCAGCCAGACCGTGCCCGGTCCGGCGAGCCGCGCCAGGAAGAGCCCCTCGCCGCCGAAGACCGCGCTCTTGATGGAGCCCACGAACTGGATGTCGTAGTCGACGGTGGGCTCGAGCGCCACCAGGCAGCCGGTGTCGACGCGCAGCACCTCCCCCGCCTCGAGGCGGCGCTCGTGGATGCTGCCGCCGGCGTGGACGAAGGCCAGCCCGTCGCCGCGCAGGCGCTGCATGACGAAGCCCTCGCCGCCGAAGAGGCCGACGCCGAGGCGCTTCTGGAAGGCGATGTCCACGGCCACGCCCTTGGCGGCGCAGAGGAAGGCCTCCTTCTGGCACAGCAGCTCGCCGCCGAGCTCGGCGAGGTTCATGGGCAGGATCTTGCCCGGATAGGGCGCGGCGAAGGCCAGCCGCCCCTTGCCGGCGGCCTCGCGGGTGAACACAGTCATGAACAGGCTCTCGCCGGTGAGCAGCCGCTTGCCCGCCCCCACCAGCCGCTCCATGATCCCGCCCTGGGCGCGCCCGTCGCCGAAGACGGTCTCCATGGCGATGCCCTCGTCCATGTACATGAGGGCGCCGGCCTCGGCCACCACCGCCTCGCCGGGATCGAGCTCGATCTCCACGTACTGCATCTCGCTGCCGAGGACGCGGAAGTCGATGTCGTGGGCGAGGCGCTCGCGGTGGACGGCCGCGCGGGGCACCGGCGGCGGCCGCTCGCCGAAGAGGGGGTTCCAGCCGACCGGCTCCCACTTGGTCATGCCGGGCCCGTAGATGAGGGTGTCGCGATGGATGCGACCCTCGCGCAGGGCGGCGCGCACCTCCCCCGCGCTCCACGGCCCGTGCGGGGTGCCGCCGATGTCCACGTACCAGACCTTGTCCTCGCTCACCGCCCTCCCCTCCTGCCTCAGGCGTCCTCCATGACCTCGCGTGCCGTGTCGCTGTCCACCGTGGCGTCGGCGTAGCGGGCGTAGCGGGGCAGGTAGAAGCCGAGATCCCGTGCGCAGGCCGCCACCGCCGGCCGTCCCGCCATCGCCACCCGCCAGCGCGCCAGGGCGCGGCAGTCCTCGGGCAGGCGGAAGCCGCGGTAGTGCTCCAGCACGCCCAGGCGCTCGAAGAAGGGATAGTAGGCGAGATCGGCGAGTGTCACCCGCCCCCCGAGCCAGTACGGCCCGCCGTGGGCGCCGGGCCCCTCGCGGTCCATGTAGCGCAAGGTCTCGGTGAGGCGCGCGGCGATGCGGGCCCGGCGCTCGGGCTCCTGGACCAGCAGGAGGCGGTAGAAGTCGGACACGAAGTGCTGGTCGGCGTGGTCCACCCACATCCGCACCTCCGCCCGCGGCCCCGGGCGGGCCGGCATCAGGGGCGGGCTCGACCAGACCTCCTCGATGTACTCGTTGATGACCGCCGACTCCCAGACGCGGTCCTCGCCGCGGACCAGCAGCGGCACCTTGCCGTAGGGGGAAAGCCTGCGGAACCAGTCGGGGATCGCATCGAGGTCGATCTCCACCTGCTCGCAGGGCACCCCCTTCTCCGCCAGCGCCAGCCGCACGCGGTGGGCGAAGGGGCAGACCGCGGCGCTGTAGAGGACGGGCCGTGCGGCGTTCATGCCAGCCCCTCCGCCGGCCCGCGCAGGCCGAGCCGCCAGGCGAGCTGGTCGAGCCGGTCCTGGCCGAAGAAGATCTCCTCGCCGAGCAGGTAGCAGGGCGAGCCGATCACGCCGCGGCGGATCGCCTCCTCGGTGTTGGCCGCGATCATGCGCGCGGTCTCCGGACGCCGGGCGCGCTCGATCAGGCCCGGCCCGTCCAGGCGGCAGGCGTTGCCGATCTGGGCGAGCGTGTCCCAGTCGGCGATGTCGCGCTCCTCCACCCAGCAGGCGGCCATGATGCGCTCGGCAAGCTCGCCCACCTCGCGCCCCTCGGCCACGGCCTGGGCGATGACGCGGCAGGCCGGCATCGGATCCGTGGGGAAGAAGCGCGGCTCCACCACCAGCGGCATGCGCAGGAACTCGGCGGTGCGCGCCAGATCCTGCAGGCGGTACCGCTTCAGTGGCTCGGGACGCTGCGGCAGCGGCTTGACCTCCACCGTGGCGAAGATGGGGCCGAGGTCCACGGGCCGGTAGCGCACCTCGGCGCGGGCGGCCTCACCGATGCGGCGAAGGCGGGGCATCCCGAGATAGGTCCAGGGCGAGACGGGGCTGAAGAAGAAGTCGATGACGGTCACGCCAATCCCTCCAGGACGTCGGGCAGGGCGGTGAGGTCGCGCACCTCGGCGTCCGGGGCCTGCGGGATGCGCTCGCGGGGCAGACCGTGGCGGTTGCACCACACGACACGGTAGCCGAAGGCCTTGGCGGCATGGGCGTCCCAGCCGTTCGAGGAGACGAAGCCCATGCGCTCGGCGGGCAGCCCGAAGCGGTCCACGGCGAGCCGGTAGACCGAGGGGTGGGGCTTGTAGGTGCCGACCTCGTCCACCGACAGCACCGCGTCCAGGAGACCGCCCACGCCCGCCGCCTCCACCGCCGAGGCCAGCATCTCCGGGGCGCCGTTGGAGAGGATCGCGAGGCGCAGCCCGCGGGCGCGCAAGGCCTCGAGCACCTGCGGCACCTCGGGGTAGGCGTCGAGCCGCGCGTAGAGCCCCATGAGCTCCTCGCGCAGGCCCGCATCCGCAAGGCCCACCGCGTCCAGGGCGTGATCCAGGGCCTCCCCCGTGACCTGCCAGAAGTCCACGTAGCGTCCCATGAGGGCCCGCAGCCAGGTGTACTGGAGCTGCTTGGCCCGCCACACCTCCGCCAGCGGCTGCCAGCGATCCCCCAGCCGCGCCGCCAGGTGCCGCGCCGCCGCTTGGACGTCGAACAGCGTGCCGTAGGCGTCGAAGACGCAGGCCTCGATGCGCGCCACGGCTCACGCCTCCCCGCGCGGCGGGTAGCCGTTGGCCTCGATGAACTCCACGGCCTTGAGCAGGGCGTCGAAGTCCGGCCGCGTGAACGGCATGGTCTGGATCACGCCGCCGTAGAGGGTGCCGTCCGGCCGCACCAGGAACAGCCCGGGCTCGCTGAAGAGCGCGGGCTCCCCCTCCTTGATCCCGCGCGAGAGGAACAGCCCCCAGGCCCGCGCCGTGGCCTCGTCGAGGCCCCAGGCCAGGGGCAGCTCGGCGATCCCCCACTCCTCGCGGCTGCGCCGGGCGCGCTCGGCATCGTCCATGCTCACCGCGACGGGTTCCACGCCCGCCTCGCGGAACGTCGCCACCCGGCGGTCCAGGTCGCGCAGCTGCACGCGGCAGATGGGGCAGTGCAGGCCGCGGTAGAAGAGCACGAGGGTGAAGCGCGGCGGGCGCTGCTCGGCGAGCCGCCAGGGGCCGCCGTCGAGGCGCGTGACCTCCAGGGGCGGTGCCGGCTGTCCGGGTCGGATCTGGCGCATGGTCGTCCTCCTCCTTGCTCGTGGGCGCAGGAAGCCGCCTGGGTCAGCGGCGGGGGGTGGCGAGACCGGCCACGGCGCCCTCGGCCACGGCCTCGAGGAAGGCCCGCCGCAGCCCCGCCCGGGCGAGCACGCGCAGGCCCATGAGGGTCGCCACGAGGAGCCGGGCCTGGGCCTCGGCGGGGCAGTCGGCGCGGATCTCGCCGGCGGCACGGCCCTCGGCCACCACCGCGGCGAAGGCCGCCTCCATCTCGCCGAGGATGGCGCGGATGCGCTCGCCCACCGCCTCGTCCCGCGGCGCCATCTCCACCGCGGTGTTCGCCACCATGCAGCCACGGCCCCGCCCGGGCCCGCAGCTGTAGGCGACAAGGTCGGCGAAGAAGGCCCGCAGCCGCGCGAGCGCCGGCCCCTCGCCGCGCAGGAGCCCGAGGCGGCGGCGCACGTGCTCGACGAGATAGCGCTCGACGGCGGCGAGAAAGAGCCCGCGCTTGTCCCCGAAGGCGCCGTAGAGACTGCCGCGCTGCAGCCCCGTGGCCTCCACCAGGTCCTGGACCGAGGAGCCCTCGAAGCCGTCGCGCCAGAACTGCACCATGGCGCGTTCGAGCACCTCGTCCCGGTCGTACTGCGGCGGTCTCGGCATGGCGCAATTATGGAACGATTGTTCCAGAAAAGAAAGACCGCCCCCCCGGGGGGCCTCAGGTGGCGATGCGGCGGTAGATGTCGGCCACCTTGCGCGGCAGCTCGGCGACGTCGTCGAGGACCACGAAGCGGGCGGCGCCGTAGAGCCGGGGCAGGTAGTCGCGGGCCTGCTCGTCGATGGTGATGCAGAAGGGATGGATGCCGTCGCGCATGAGCTCCAGCAGGGCCTGGCGGGTGTCCTCGATGCCGTAGCGGCCGCGGTAGCCGTCGAAGTCGTCGGGCTTGCCGTCGGAGAGGGTCACCAGCAGCCGCGTGCGCGCCTCCACCGCGGCGAGGCGGCGCCCCAGGTGGCGCAGGGCCACGCCCATGCGGGTGTAGTCGCGCGGCTCGATGCCGGCGATGCGGGCCTGGACCGCCTCGCCGTAGGGCTCGTCGAACCCCTTGATGCGGTAGACCTCGCAGCGTAGCCGCGTGGTCCCCGAGAAGCCGTAGATGGCGTAGCGGTCGCCGAGGGTCTCCAGGGCCTCGCACAGCAGCACCAGGGCCTCGCGCTCGGCGGTGTTGACCCAGCCGCGGGTCGAGCCGCTCATGTCCACCATGAACAGCACCGCAACGTCGCGGGCGTCGCGCACCCGCCGCCGGAAGAGCCCCTCCGGCAGCTCCTCGCCGCGCGCCAGGTCGGCCAGGCCCTCGACGAGGGCGTCGAGGTCCACCTCGTCGCCGAGGCGCTCGCGCCGAAGCACCCGCTCGCCGCCGCGCAGCAGCTCGAAGCCGCGCCGGATGCGCCGCACCAGCCCGCGGTGGCGCGCGAGCGCGCCCGCCACGAAACCGGCATCCCCCGCCGGACCCTCCAGCTCGCGCAGGACGCACCAGTCGCGCCGGTAGCCGCGGCGGGTGTAGTCCCACTCGTCGTAGCGCAGCCCGTCCCCGTCGGCCTCCTGCGTCGCCTCGTCCCCGCCGCCCGGGGCCGCGTCGGGGCTCCACGGATAGAGCCCGTCGCCGGCGGCGACGAGGTGCTCGGGCGGCACCTCGCCGAAGTCGAGCACGATCGAGCGCACCAGGGCGCGGGCCTCCTCGGGCGGCACCCGAAGGCCGCCCTCGAGCACCGCCTCCAGCAGGCGCCGGCCCGCCTCCGCCGCCTCCGCCTCCGTCCCGGCGGGCGCCGGCCCGCGGGGCGCACGCTGCGGATCGGCGCGCACCAGCAGGCGCCCGAGCGCCTCGGCCTCGCGGCGCACGCGCGCCTCGCGCACCGCCTCCACCCGCTCGGGAAGGGCGGCGCCCTGGTAGCAGAGGGGCGGCGGCGGCGCCTCGGTGGCGGCCTGCGCCAGCAGGGCGTAGCTGTCGCGCACCTCCGCATCCGGGCGCGCGAGCCGCGCCGCCATCGCCTCCCACCCCGGCGGCACCGCGGCCTCGCCGGCGAGGGCCCGCAGCCGCGCGAGCTCCGCCGCCGCCCCCGGCAGCTCGCGGGCGAGCCGGGCGTCGAGGCGCAGCCGCTCCAGCGTGTGGAAGCAGGCGGCGAGGCGCGAGGGATCGGCGTAGCGCCCCTGCGCCACCCCGAGGAGGTCCCACCGCCCCTCCCGCCACAGGTGCGCCCCCGCCTCGCCCAGCCAGCGGGGGACCCGCCAGGTCCCGTAGCCCACCTCCGCCCACAGGTGCACCGCGAGCGCCCGGTAGAGGGCGAGGTTGTCCTCCCGGCGCGCGAAGCGGTCGATGCGCGCGGGCAGGTAGAGGGCCTCGGTGTCGGTGTGGGGCGGCTCGCCCGGCGGCGCCGGCTCGATCCGAAGCGGCCGCCCCGAGAGCCCGCGCACGAAGGCCTCGAGCACCGCGCGCACCTCCTCCAGACGCACCGCCGCCGCCTCGGCGGCGCGGCGCGCCCGCCAGGCCTCGAAGCCGTCGAGGACCGCAAGCCCCGCCAGCATCCCGCCCCGGTCGTAGGCATCAAGGGCCTCGCGCAGCCACGCCTCGCGCAGCGCCGCGTCGGCCACGCGCCACACCGCCGGGGCCATGAGCGCCAGGCGGTAGGCGAGCTCCGGGTGGGCGGCCGCGAGCACCTCCACCCAGCGCAGCGCCTCGGCGCGGGCCGCCGGCGCCATCCCGGCGAGGGCGCGGGCCGGGGCCGCCGCCGTGCGCCGCGACGAGAGCACCGCCTCCAAGAGGCGGTCGAGCTGGGCCTCGACGGCCTCGACGGGCGCCCGTCCCACCGCCGCCCCCTCAGAACACCGTGCCGGCGAGCTCCTCCACCGCCGCCACCAGCTCGGCGTCGTCGGTGACGGCCCGCGCCACCGCCGCGCGGCAGGCCGCCCGCGGCGGGATCCCGGCGGCGATGAGCCGCGCCGTATGCACCAGCAGGCGCGTGCTCGCCCCCTCCTCCAGCCCCTGCCCGCGCAGGTTGCGCGTCATGCGGCCGAAGCGCACCAGGCGCGCCGCGGTCTCGGCATCGACCCCGCCCTCGCGCTCCACGATGCGCGCCTCCAGCGGCTCGGGCGGATAATCGAACTCGAGGGCGACGAAGCGCTGGCGGGTGCTCTGCTTGAGATCCTTGAGCACGCTCTGGTAGCCGGGGTTGTAGGAGATGACGAGGCCGAACTCGGGCGGCGCCTGCAGCAGCTCGCCCCGCTTCTCCATGGGGAGGAGGCGGCGGTCGTCGGCGAGGGGATGGATGACCACCGTCGTGTCCTTGCGGGCCTCGACGATCTCGTCCAGGTAGCAGATGGCGCCGGCGCGCACCGCCCGCGCCAGCGGCCCGTCGACCCACGTGGTCTCGCCGCCGCGCACGAGGTAGCGCCCCACCAGATCGGAGGCGGTGAGGTCCTCGTGACAGGAGACGGTCACCAGGGGGCGGCCGAGCCGCCACGCCATGTGCTCGACGAAGCGGGTCTTGCCGCAGCCGGTGGGCCCCTTGAGCAGCACCGGCAGGCGGCTGCGCCAGGCCGCCTCGAACACGGCCACCTCGTCGCCCACCGGCTCGTAGTAGGGGGCCTCGGCCGGCGGGGGTGCGATGGCGCCCGGAAACTCGTCCATAAAGCTCATTTATAGGGGGGCTCTATCCGCGCCCAAGAAATTTCTATTGAGAAATCGCCACTTAGACGTGGAAGCCGGCACCCGACGGCCAGTATGCTACTCGCCGGACTGCGCCGCCCAAGCCTAGCACAGGCCCTGCCGGGGCGGCCGAGCGGGGAGGGAGTTGCATGAGCGAGGCGATCGCCACGAGCCAGACGATCCTCGTCGTCGGCGGCGGCATCAGCGGCATGACCGCGGCCCTCGAGGCGGCCGAGGTGGGCAAGCCCGTCATCCTGGTGGAGAAATCCCCCAGCCTCGGCGGCCGGGTGAGCCAGCTCCACCGCTACTTCCCGAAGCTCTGCGTGCCGAGCTGCGGGATCGAGATCAACCTGCGGCGGCTCAAGGCCAATCCGCGCGTGCGCGTGCTCACCCTCACCGAGGTGGTGGGGATCGAGGGCGGCCCCGGCGACTACCGCGTCCGCCTGCGCACGCGCCCGCGCTACGTCACCGAGGACTGCACCGCCTGCGGCGCCTGCGCCGAGGTTGTGGAGGCGGAGTTCGAGGACGAGTTCCAGCTCGGCCTCGGCCGCCGCAAGGGCGCCTATCTCCCCCACCCCATGGCCTTCCCGCAGCGCTACGTCATCGACCCGCGCATCCTCGGCAGCGAGGACGCCGAGCGGGCGAAGGCGGCCTGCCGCTACGGCGCCATCGACCTGGACATGCGCGAGAGCGAGGCCACGGTCAACGTCGGCGCCATCATCTGGGCCACCGGCTGGCGCCCCTACGACGCCGACCGGATCCAGCCCTACGGCCACGACCGCTACGCCGACGTGGTGACCAACATGGAGTTCGAGCGCATGGCGGACCCCATGGGGCCGACCGGCGGCCGCATCCAGCGCCCCTCCACCGGCGAGCCCCCGAGGCGCATCGCCTTCATCCAGTGCGCGGGCTCGCGCGACGTCAACCACCTCAAGCACTGCTCGCGGATCTGCTGCATGGCGACCCTCAAGCAGACCCACTACGTGCGCGAGGCCCTGGGCGAGGACGTCGAGATGGACATCTACTACATCGACATCCGCGCCATCGACCGCCTCGACGACTTCCACCGCGCGGTGCGCCGCGATCCCAAGATCCGCTTCATCAAGTCGAAGGTGGCCAACATCACCCGCGGCGACGACGGCCGGGTGGTCCTCCACGGGGTCGACACGGAGGGCTATCGCCGCTACGCCGAACCCTACGATCTGGTGGTGCTCGCCACGGGGATGGAGCCGGCGGTGAAGGCCTCCGAGCTGCCGGTGGCGGTGGCGGGCAACGAGCACGGCTTCATCGAGCGCGACCCGGCCAACGGCGCCATCTTCGCCGCCGGCTGCGCCGAGGACGCGCTGGACGTCAACCGCGCGGCGCAGAGCGCGACGGCGGCGGCGCTGCGCGCCATCCAGGTGGTCAACCGCGCGGCCGGCACGGAGGGCTGATCCAGTGGCGGACGAGAAGAAGTTCGGGGCCTACATCTGCAGCGGCTGCGGCATCGGCGAGCGGCTCGACGTCGACGCCCTGGCGAAGATCGCCGAGCGCGAGGGCCGCATGGGCTATGTCAAGACCCACGAGTTCCTCTGCGGCGGCGAGGGCGTGGGCATGATCCGCGCCGACCTCGAGGCGGGCGAGGCCACCCACATCGTAATCGCCGCCTGCTCGCCGCGGGCCAAGACCGAGGCCTTCCGCTTCGACGGCGTCGCCGTAAGCCGCGCCAACCTGCGCGAGGGCGTGATCTGGGTCCGCCCGGACGAGGAGGAGGCGCGCGAGACGACCCAGGAGATGGCCGAGGACTACGTCCGCATGGCCTGCGCCGAGATCAAGCATCTGCAGGTGCCGCAGGCCAACCCGGAGGCGGCCCTCTGCCGCACCGTGCTGGTGGTGGGCGGCGGCGTGACCGGGCTCACCGCGGCGCTGGAGGCGGCCGAGGCGGGCTACGACGTGGTGGTGGTGGAGAAGCGGGGCGAGCTCGGCGGGCACGCCGCGCGCATGCACCGGCGCATCCCCCAGCGCGCCCCCTACCGCGACCCCGAACCCACCGGCATCGACGAGCTCATCGCCAGGGTCGAGGCGCACCCCCGGATCACGGTCCATCTCAACAGCCACCTGGCCCGCACCAGCGGGGCGCCGGGGCGGTTCGAGGCCGAGGTGGCGGGCGAGAGCGGCGCCAGCACTACGGTCCGGGCCGGCGCCATCGTCATGGCCACCGGCTTCACCCCCTACGACCTCTCGCGGCTGCCCCACCTGGGTGCCGGCAAGAGCCCCGACGTGGTGGATCAGGCGGGCCTCGAGGCCCTCGCCCGCGAGGCGGGGGACGGCCCCATCCGCCGCCCCTCCGACGGCAAGGAGGTGCGCAGCGTCGTCTTCGTCCAGTGCGCGGGCCAGCGCAGCGACGAGGAGGGACAGCTGCCCTACTGCTCGGGCCACTGCTGCCTGACCAGCATCAAGCAGGCTATGTACTTCAAGGACCGCGATCCGGCGATCGACGCCACGGTCCTCTACACCGACCTGCGCACCCCCGGGGCGCCGGGCGAGGATTTCTACCGCGCGGGCCAGGAGAAGGGGATCGTCTTCGCCAAGGGCGAGGTCCGCGAGGTGGTGCCCGCCGACGGCGGCCTCGAGGTCCGCTTCAAGGATCTCATCCTCGACGAGGACACCGCGGCACGGGCGGATCTCGTGGTGCTGGCCACGGGGATGATCCCCAACTCCGGGGTGGACTTCGATCCCGAGGCGGTGGCCGAGGAGCAGGCCACCGTGGAGGTGCCGGTGGAGTCCATCCTCAACCTGACCTACCGCCAGGGCCCGGATGTGCCCAAGCTCAAGGACGGCTTCGCCGACAGCCACTTCATCTGCTTCCCGTACGAGTCCCGGCGCACCGGCATCTACCTCGCGGGACCCGTGCGCCGCCCCATGGACATGGCCCAGGCCATGGAGGACGCCGCCGGCGCCGCCCTCAAGGCGATCCAGGCCATCGAGAACGCGGCCCAGGGCCGTGCGGTGCACCCGCGCGTGGGGGACCTCAGCTACCCCAGCTTCCGCCGCGAGGGCTGCACCCAGTGCAAGCGCTGCACCGTGGAGTGCCCCTTCGGCGCCATCGACGAGGACGAGCAGCGCTATCCCGTCTTCAACGAGGCCCGCTGCCGCCGCTGCGGCACCTGCATGGGGGCCTGCCCGGTGCGGGTGATCTCCTTCCAGAACTACTCGGTGGAGACCGTGGGCCAACAGCTCAAGGCGGTGGAGATCCCGGACGAGTTCGAGGAGAAGCCGCGGGTGCTCGTCCTCGCCTGCGAGAACGACGCCTACCCGGCCCTCGACATGGCGGGCATGCTGCGCCGGGAGATCAGCCCCTTCGTGCGCGTGATCCCGGTGCGCTGCCTCGGCTCGGTCAACACCATCTGGATCTCCGACGCCCTCAACTCCGGCTACGACGGCGTCATGCTCCTCGGCTGCAGGAAGGGCGACAACTACCAGTGCCACTTCGTGCGCGGCTCCGAGCTCGCCCACTACCGCATGAGCAAGATCGACGACACCCTCAAGAGCCTGTCGCTCGAGCAGGAGCGGGTCGCCACCTACGAGGTCTCCATCGCCGACATCGAGCGCATCCCCGAGCTCATCCGCGAGTACATGGAGACCATCGACCGCATCGGGCTCAGCCCCTTCAAGTTCTAGGAGGCCGGCGATGAGCGAGCTCAACCAGGCCATGGCCGCCCGCTACCGCAACGACTTCCTGCGCGAGGTGGAGGCCAACGTCGAGGAAGGGCACTGGGTGCGCATGTGCATGCAGTGCGGGGTGTGCGCGGGCTCCTGCCCGCTCGGCCCCTACTGGGAGCACCCGCCCCAGGAGATCTTCATGATGATCCGCGCCAACAAGCGCGAGGAGGTGCTCGCCTCCAGCTCCATGTGGATGTGCACCTCCTGCTACAACTGCATCGTGCGCTGCCCGCGCGGCCTGCCCATCACCCACATCATGCACGGGCTCGCCCACTACGCCGCGCGCCTGGGGCTCGCCCCCAAGACGCAGCCCACGCGGCGCTTCGCCGAGATGTTCTGGGACAACCTCATGAAGAAGGGCCGCGTCAACGAGCTCAAGCTCGGCCTCGGCCTCTACTTCATGAACGGCTTCGCCGAGGGGGTGAAGACGGCGCTCGCCAAGCGGCCCATCGGCCAGGCGATGCTCAGGGCCGGGCGCATGAGTCCCATGGAGCTGGTGCGTCCGCACAAGGTCAAGGACATCCAGGGCCTCAAGGCGATGATCGCCAAGGCCCGCGAGCTCGAGGAGGCCCGCACCACCGGCGGGTCCGCCGGCTGAGGACCACGACATGGCTGAGAAGAGGCGCTATTCGTTCTATCCCGGCTGCTCGTCGCAGAAGTCGGCCTCGTCCTCCAACTACCTGGTCTCGACCCAGGCGGTGTGCGAGAGCCTCGACATCGAGCTCAACGAGATCCCGGACTGGAACTGCTGCGCGGCCTCCATCGGCTACGCCAAGGGCGGCGAACTGCCGCGGCTGGCCCTGTCGGCGCGCAACATCGCCCTCTCCGAGCAGGCCCATCCGGATCAGGACATCGTCGCCACCTGCGCCGCCTGCTGGCTCGCCACGCGCGAGACCCAGGAGCGGGTCCAGGCCGACCCCGAGCTGCGCCGGGAGATGGAGGTGGTGCTGGAGGCGGGCGGCCTCAAGGCCGAGTTCCGCAAGCCCGTCCGCCACATGGTGGAGGTGCTGGTGGAGGACGTCGGCTACGAGGCCATCCGCGAGAAGGTGACCAGGCCCCTGGAGGGCATCAAGATCGCGGGCTACGTCGGCTGCCAGACCAACCGCCCCTTCGGCATCGCCGGCGAATCCTTCGAGAACCCGGTCTATCTCGACAAGATGGTGGAGGCGGTGGGGGCCGAGCCGGTGGAGCACTACGAGAAGAAGGTCCAGTGCTGCGGCGGGGCCCTCATGTTCTCCGAGCCGGAGAAGTGCCAGGCGATGGTCAAGGACATCATCGAGGCGGCCTACGACGGCGGCGCCGAGATGATCGTCACCCCCTGTCCGGTATGCCAGATGAACGTCGAGATCTACCAGGACGAGATCAACAAGCGCTACGGCACCCGCTTCCGGATGCCGGTGGTCTACTACACGACGCTCATGGCGGTGGCCTTCGGGCGCAGCGCCAAGGAGGCGGGCCTCGACGGGCAGGTGATCCGCGCCGAGAAGCTGGAGCAGATCGCCGGCAAGTAGCCGGGCGCGGCGGGGCCGCGGTACCACCCAAGAGGAGGAAACGCTCCGCCCCCCGCGCCTGCGTCCGCCCCCGCCCGGTGGCGCCCCGGGCGTGCGGCCTCAAAGCAGCGGCCCCTCCGGGTAGGGCACATCCGGCGGCTCGGGCTGGAGGGCCTCGTGGAAGGCCTCGACGGTCTCCACCGCCGCGTCGGGCCGGCGGAAGCGGGCGATGTGGAAGAGGGCGTCGCCTGCGTTGGCGAGGGGCAGCTGCGTGCGCCCGATGACGATCCCGGCGAAGGGGGCGCGCACCTCCATCTCCCGCTCGCCGAAGGGGTCGGCGATCACCGCGAGCAGCCCGCCTTCGTCGACCCGGCCGCCCGGGGCCACCAGCATCCGCAGCACCCCGCTCATGGGTGCGCGCACCCAGGCCGTCTCCCGCGTCAGCACCGGCTCCGGCAGCGGCCGGCCGCGCCGCCGGGCGGCGATCATCCCGAGCGCCTCCATGACGTGGAGGATCCCGCGCACGCCGGCACGGATGGAGAGCTCGTCGAAGCGCAGGGCCTCCCCGGTCTCGTAGAGCAGGGTCGGGATCCCGCGCGCGGCGGCGGCCTCGCGCAGCGAGCCGTCGCGCACGGCAGCGTGGATCAGGACCGGCGCACCGAAGGCGCGGGCGAGCCGCAGCGTCTCCTCGTCGTCGAGATTGGCGCGGATCTGGGCCAGATTGAAGCGGTGGCCGGCACCGGTGTGCAGATCGATGCCATGGGTGCAGCGGGCGACGATCTCCTCGAGGAAGAGGTGGGCGATGCGCGCGGCGAGCGAGCCCTCGGGCGAGCCCGGGAAGCTGCGGTTGAGGTCGCGCCGGTCGGGCAGGTAGCGCGAGTGGGTGACGAAGCCGTGGACGTTGACCACCGGGATCGCCACCAGCACACCGCGCAGCCGCACAAGCGCGGGGCTCCTGAGCAGGCGCCGGATGATCTCGACCCCGTTGATCTCATCGCCGTGGATCGCCGCGCTCACGAACAGGCGCGGCCCGTCCCGCCGGCCGCACACCACGTGCACGGGCATGGCGAGCGGCGTATGGGTGAAGAGAGGGGGCAGCGGCAGATCGACGGTGCGCCGCGTCCCCGGCGGGATGCGCTCGCCGCGGATGGTGAAGCCGGCCGCCTTCACCCCTGCCCCCGGGTGCGGGTGCGGTGGGGGCGGGCGTTCTTCTCGATGAAATGGATGATCATGCCCGCGATGTCCTTGCCGGTGACCCGCTCGATGCCTTCGAGGCCCGGCGAGGAGTTGACCTCCATCACCAGGGGACCGTGGGCCGAGCGCAGCAGATCGACGCCGGCGACGTTGAGGCCCATGATGCGCGCGGCCCGCACCGCCGCCGCGCGCTCCTCGGGCGTGAGCTTGACGAGGGTCGCGTTGCCGCCGCGGTGCAGGTTGGAGCGGAACTCGCCCTCGCGCGCCTGCCGCTTCATCGCCGCCACCACCCGCTCGCCGATCACGAGGCAGCGGATGTCGGCGCCCCCCGCCTCGCGGATGTACTCCTGCACGAGGATGTGGGCCTTGAGCCCGAGAAAGGCCTCGATGACGCTCTCTGCCGCCTTGCGGGTCTCGGCGAGGACCACGCCGATGCCCTGGGTGCCCTCCAGGAGCTTGATCACCAGCGGCGCCCCCCCGACCATGTCGATGAGGTCGTCGATGTCGTCGGGCGAGTGCGCAAACCCCGTCACCGGCAGGCCGACGCCCTTGCGGGCGAGCAGCTGCAGCGAGCGCAGCTTGTCCCGCGCCCGCGTGATCGCCACCGACTCGTTGAGGGGATAGACCCCCATCATCTCGAACTGCCGCAGCACCGCGGTGCCGTAGAAGGTCACGGAGGCGCCGATGCGGGGGATGACGGCATCGAAGCCGGTGAGCTCCTGCCCGCGGTAGTGGATGCTGGGCCGGTGCGAGGTGATGTTCATGTAGCAGCGCAGGACGTCGAGGATCTGCACCTCGTGGCCGCGCGCCTCGGCCGCCTCGGCAAGCCGGCGCGTGGAATAGAGCCTGGGGTTGCGCGAGAGGATGGCGATCTTCACCGGCCCGCCTCCGGGTCGCCCTGGACGAAGGACCGTGCCGGATCCACGAGGAACCTTCCTTGCAGCGCGGTCCGCCCGAGCAGCATGCGGAAACGCATGGTGTCGCGGTTGGTCAGGGTCAGCTCCAGCGGCCAGCGCCGCCCGCCCACGACCACCTCGGAGACGATCACGCACCGCTCCTCGCGATGTCCGCCCGAATCCGTGACCACGCGCCGGTCGCGCAACGGCGCACGGCAGTGCACCTCCACCTCGTCGCACCCCTGCAGGGGGTGGACGCCGAAGCGGACCCAGCTGCGACCCGCCTCCTCGAAGGGCTCCACATAGAAGGCGTGCAGGGCCGAGGTCCGCGCCCCCGTATCCACCTTGGCCTTGATGCGCGCGATCCCGAGCTCGGGCAGCGCCACCCACTCGCGCCACCCCACCAGATCCGCCACCGTACAGACCCTCCCGAAAGGACTCGCGCCGCGATCGTACGGCCGGCGCCCGCGGCTGTCACGCCCCCGCCGGCCGCGGCACCCCACCTCAGCCGTCCGTGAAGTCGCGCCGCCTGAGGCCGTGGCGGCGCAGCTTGTCGTAGAGCGTCTTGCGCGGCAGCGCGAGCTCCGCGCACACGGCGCCGATGTCGCCGCGGTGGCGGCGCAGGGCGTCGGCGAGCAGCGCACGCTCGAACGCCTCCACCCGCTCGGCGAGACCGCGCGGCCCGCCTTCGGCGCCCTCCAGCCCCAGGACCCAGCGCTCCGCGGCGTTGCGCAGCTCCCGCACGTTGCCGGGCCAGTCGTGGGCCATGAGGCGGGCGACGGTGGCGGGATCGGGCTCACGCGGCTCGCGCCCGTGCCGGGCCGCGGCCTCGGCGGCGAAGTGGTGGAACAGGAGCGGGATGTCCTCGCGCCGCTCCCGCAGCGGCGGCACCACGATGCGCACCACGTCGAGACGGTAGTAGAGATCCTCCCGGAAGCGCCCCTCGCGGGCGGCGGCGAGCAGGTCCTCCTTGGTCGCCGCCACCACCCGCACGTCCACCGGCACCGGCTCGTTGCCCCCCAGCCGCTCCACCGCGCGCTCCTGCAGCACCCGCAGCAGCCGCACCTGCAGCGGCGGCGGCATGCTCTCGATCTCGTCGAGGAGCAGGGTCCCGCCGCTGGCGTACTCGAAGCGCCCGATGCGCCGCTCGCGCGCCCCGGTGAAGGCCCCCGCCTCGTGGCCGAAGAGCTCGCTCTCGATAATGCTCTCGGGCAGGGCGCCGCAATTGACCGCCACGAAGCGCCCTCCGCGGCGCGCGCTCTGGCGGTGCAGGGTGCGGGCCACCACCTCCTTGCCGCTGCCGGTCTCGCCGATGACGAGGACGTCGGCCTCGGTGGCGGCCACGGCCGCCACCGTCTCGCGCAGCCGCCGCATGGCCTCGGAGCGGCCGAGCAGCACCGGCCCCTCGCCTGCCGCCGCAAGCTCCGCCCGCAGGGCGCGGTTCTCGAGCACGAGGGCGCGCTTCTCCAAGGCCCGGCGCACCACCTCCACCAGATGCTCGCTGCGGTAGGGCTTCTCGATGAAGTCCCAGGCCCCGGCGCGCATCGCCTCCACCGCCATGGGGACGTCGCCGTGACCGGTGACCAGCACCACCGGCAGCTCCGGGTCCACCTCGCGCACCCGCCGTAGCAGCGCCATGCCGTCCATGCGCGGCATGCGCACGTCGCTCACCACCACCCCGGCGAAGTCCCGGCCCACCAGCGCCAGGGCCTCGGCGGCCTCGGCACAGGCGCGGGCGGACAGCCCCGCAAGCTCCAGGGACTGCACCGCGGCGGCGCGCACCGCCGGCTCGTCGTCGACGAAGAGGACCATTCCCCGGCTCACGCCGCGGCCTCCTGCGCCAGCGGCAGCTCCAGCCGGAAGCAGGCCCCCGCCCCCGGCGCGCCGCGCGCGAGGAGCCGCCCGCCGTAGGCCTCGGCGATGCTCAGCGAGATGGAGAGGCCGAGCCCCAGCCCCTCCCCCACCTCCTTGGTGCTGTAGAAGGGGTCGAAGATGCGCTCCTCGGCGCCGGCGGGGATCCCGGGGCCGTTGTCGCACACCTCGAGCACGCCGCAGCCGCCCTCGCGCGCCACCCGCACCGCGATCCTCGGCGCCGCCACCCCCGCCACCGCGTCCAGGGCGTTGGCGAGGAGGTTCACCGCCACCTGCCCGATCCGCACCTCGTGCCCCCGCACCTGCACCTCGGCGGCCTCCTCCAGGACCGGCTCCACCCCGGCCGCGCGCAGGCGCGGCGCCAGCAGCCGCAACGCCCCTCGCACCGCCTCGCCCAGGGAGACCGCCTGCGGCGGCGCGCCGTCGTCGCCGCGCGCGAAGACCTTGAGGTGGCGGCTGAGCTCGGCCATGCGCTCGGTGAGCTCGCCGATGCGGGCGAGGTTCTCCGCCGCCTCCGCGAGGCGCCCGCGCTCGATGAGCACGCGGGCATTGTCGGCGTAGCCCCGGATCGCCGCCAGGGGCTGGTTGAGTTCGTGGGTGACGCCGGCGGCGATCTGGCCCAGCACCGCCAGCTTCCCCGCCCGCACCAGCTCGTCCTGGGTGCGGCGCAGGGCGGCCTCGGCACGCCTTCGCTCCGCCACCTCCTCGCGCAGCCGCGCATTGGCGGCCTCGAGCTCGGCGGTGCGCTCGGCGACCCGCGCCTCCAGGGTCTCGCGCATGGCCTGCTGGTGGGCGATGCGCTCCATGAGCCGCGCCCGCCGCTGGTCCAGGTAGCCTGCGAACACGCCCAGGCCGGCGAGCGCCACCCCCGCGAGCAGGGTCGCCGTGGCGGCGAAGGCACGCACCGGCCGCACGTCGGAGAAGACGTGCACGATCCACCCGGCATAGGGCAGGCGCACGCTCTGGCGCAGGAAGACCGAGGGGCCGCGCCCGCCGGCGGCAAGGCGCACCAGCACGCCGCCCGGCACCACCTCCTGCGCCGCCACGGGGAGCGGCTCCAGCGCCGCATCGCCGTAGCGGCGGCCGGCGCGGATCGCCTCCCGCGCCTCGTCCGACAGCGGCCCCAGGGTCCGGAAGCGCCACTCGGGGCGGCTGGAGAGGAACACCACCCCGTCGGGGTCGGTCACCGCCACCGGCGCCCCGTCCGCCGAGAGCAGCGCCTCCAGCGCCTCCGTGCCCACCTTGACCACGGCCACGCCGCGGACGACGCCGGCGGCGTCGCGCACGGGATGGGAGAAGTAGAAGCCCCGGCGCAGGGAGGCGACGCCGAGGGCGTAGTAGCGCCCCGGACGTCCGGCCATGGCCTCGCGGAAATAGGGGCGGAAGCCGAAGTCGCGGCCGAGGAAGGAGTCCGCCGAGCGCCAGTTGCTGGCCGCCACGGTGCGCCCGTCTGGGGCCATGAGGTAGGCCACATCGGCCCCGGCGAGGGCGGCGAAGCGCTCGAGCGCGCGGCTCGCGGGCTCCGGGGCCATGGCGCCCGAGAGGGCCGCGCGCGCCACCGGCACATCCGCCAGCAGCCGCGCCAGCGGTTCGTACTTGCCGAGCTCGCGCTCGAGCACCGCGGCGTAGAGGCGCAGCCGCTGCGCCCCCTGCTCGCGCAGCTCGGCATAGCCCCGCCCGGCGGCGAGCTGCCAGACGAGGGCGAGCAGCACCGGCGCCGCCACCACTAGGGCGACGATGCCGGCGGCCAGGGTGCGCGACAGCGGCCTCTCCGCCATGGGATCCGGCCCTCCGCGGGGATCGGGCCCGCAACGCCGCGGCTACCCTAGCCGCGTGCCGCCCGGCTGTAAACTCGCCCGCCCCTCAATAGCCCTGCAGCCGGTCGATGAGCCCCGGCAGGAAGAGGGAGATTTGGGGCAGGTAGGTGATGAGGATCAGGAACAGCAGCAGCAGCCCCAGCCACGGCACCGCGGCCCGCACCACCCACGGCAGGCTGCGCCCGGTGATCCCGGCGGCCACGAACAGGTTCAGCCCCACCGGCGGCGTGATCATGCCGATCTCCATGTTCACCACCATGATGATGCCCAGGTGGATGGGATCGATGCCGAGCCGGGTGGCGATGGGGAACAGGATCGGCGCCATGATGAGAATGATCGCCGAGGGCTCCATGAAGTTGCCGGCGGCAAGCAGCACGAGGTTGACGAGGATCAGGAATCCCCACGCCGGCAGGCCCATCTCGACGATCTGCTGGGCGATGGCGTGGGGGATCCGCTCGGTGGTGAGCACGTGGGCGAACAGCATGGCGTTGGCGATGACGAAGAGCAGCATGATGCTGACCTTGGCCGCCTCCATCACCACGCCCCGCACCTGCGCATCGCCCGCGCTGCGCACCAGCGCCCACGCCATCTGCAGGAGGTTGCGGGCCGCCGCCCGCGCCAGCGGCTCGCCCTCGCGCCGCCAGGGCACCCCCTTGAGGGGCCCGATGTCGCGGTAGCCCAGCACCGCCACGAGGAAGGCGTAGACGGCCGAGACCGCCGCGGCCTCCGTGGGGCTCGCGATACCGCCGTAGATGGAGCCGAGGACGATGACGATGAGCATGAGCCCGCCGGAGGCCGAGAAGAAGGAGGCGGCGAGCTCGCGCAGCCCCGGCCAGGGCCGCGCCGGCAGATCCCTGATGCGGGCGACGACGTAGATGGCGAACATCAGGATCCCGCCCATCAGGAGCCCCGGGATGACGCCCGCCATGAACATGCGCGCGGCCGAGACCTCGGTCGCCGCGGCGTAGACCAGCATCACGATGGAGGGGGGGATGAGGATGCCGAGGGTGCCGGCGTTGCAGATCACGCCGGTGGCGAAGGACTGCGGATAGCCCGCCCGCACCATGCCCGCGATGACGATGGAGCCGATCGCCGCCACCGTCGCCGGCGAGGAGCCCGAGACCGCGGCGAAGAGCATGCAGGCGAGCACCGAGGCCATGGCCAGGCCGCCGCGGATGTGGCCCACGGCGTCCATGGCGAAGCGGATGATGCGCCGGGCCACGCCCCCCGTGGAGAGGAAGGCGGAGGAGAGGATGAAGAAGGGGATCGCGAGCAGGGTGTAGTGCTCGGAGAGGGCCTCGAAGAGCTTGAGCGCCACCGAGGCCAGCGAGTCCTGCGAGAAGAAGAGGATCGTCACCACGCTGGAGAGCCCCAGCGCCATCGCCACCGGCATCCCGATGGCCATGCACAGGAACAGCAGCAGAAAGAGCACCGCCGAGGTCATCGCCGCGCCTCCTCCGCCTCGCCCCGCGCCAGATGCAGGCTCTCCTCGGCCTCGTCGGCGAAGCGGAAGCCCTCGGCCTCGCCCCGCAACACGCGCCACAGCAGCTGCAGCAGCCGCAGCGCGAGCAGCGCGAAGCCCACCAGCAGGATCCCGTGGGCGACCCAGAGCGGGACGGGCAGGTCCTCCATCTCGATCCCGATGCGGAACATCTTGCCGAGGTAGATCCAGGATCCGGCGAGGAAGAGGCCGCAGTAGACCAGCGCGGCCGCCACCGCGACCGCGCTCGCCGCGCGCCGCGCGCGCCGCGGCAGCACCCGCACCAGGGCGTCGACGCCGATGTGGGCCCCCACCTTGACGCCGTAGCTTGCGCCGAAGAGGACGAACCAGGCCGAGAGGTGCAGGGTGAGCTCCTGCGACCACAGCCACCCGGTGCCGAAGCCGAAGCGCAGCACCACGTCGACGAACACGAGCAGCGTGGTGGCGACCAGGAGGAGCGCGATCACCGCCTCCTCGATGCGGTTGAGCACACGGACGGACATCAGCGAACCTCCGAGGTGTCGGCCTGCGGGCCGGCGCCGCGGCCGATGCGGGGGCGCGCGCACGCGGCCCCGCGTGGTGCAAGGACTCGGTCCGGGCCGTCCCTGGCCCGGCGGCGGCGCGCGGTCAGCCCTCGTTCGCGCGCAGGGCGGCCTCGATGAGGTCCTCGCCGATCTCGCGCTCGAACTTCTTCCACACCGGCTTCATGGCCTCCACCCACTGGGCCCTCTGCTCGTCGGTGAGCTGGATGATCTCGCTGCGGCCGCTGCGGGCGATGGCTGCACGGTCGGTGCCGGCCTTCACGCGCGCGACCTGGTTGCCGTACTCGATGGCGATGTCCAGGGCCTTCTTGAGCTTCGCCCGCGTCGCCTCCGGCAGCCCGTTCCAGAACTCCTTCGAGGTCACCACCATGTAGCCCAGATAGCCGTGGTTGGACTCGGTGATGTAGGGCTGCACCTCGTAGAACTTCTTCGAGTAGATGTTGGACCAGGTGTTCTCCTGGCCGTCGATGGCCTTGGTCTGCAGCAGCGTGAAGACCTCGGAGAAGGGCTTCTTGAGGGGCGTGGCGCGGACCGCCTCGAACTGGGCTGCGATCACGTCCGAGGACATGATGCGGAACTTCAGGCCATTGGCATCGGCCGGCACCCGCAGCGGCCGCGAGGCCGAAAGCTGCTTCATGCCGTTGTGCAGATAGCCGAGGCCGACGATCCCCTTGCGCTCCATGGAGGCGAGCAGGCCCTGGCCGGCGGGGCTCGCGATGAAGCGGTCCACCGCGTCGATGTCGCGGAACAGGAAGGGCAGGTCGAAGACCTGCAGCTTCTTGGTGTAGCGCTCGAACTTGGACAGCGACGGCGCGGCCATCTGCACGTCGCCGAGCAGCATGGCCTCCAGGACCTTGTTGTCGTTGTAGAGCTGGGAGTTGGGGTAGACCTCCACCCGCACCTCGTCCCCCATGAAGGTGTTGACGATGTCGGCGAAGGCGTTGGCCGCCCGCCCCTTGGGGGTGTTCTCCGCGACCACGTGGGAGAACTTGATCACCGTCGGCGCGGCCATGGCCGCGGGGGCGGCGAGCGCCGCCGCGGCGGCGCCGAGCACTGCGGCACGGATCAGTCGCATGGCGTGATACCTCCTCTCGTTGTCTCGCCGGTCGGGACCGGCCCTGGGGCCGGCGGCGCCAGCCTTGCAAGGGTGATGCCAGGACGGGCGGGCACGCCCAAGATCCCCTGAAGGCCGCTTCAAGCCAGGCTTTCGCATCCCTCCGGCGCGCCCGCCCCGCCCCGCCGCCGTGCGGAAATCCGCACACGGACGCCCCGCGCCGTGCGGTCCGCCGCACACCTTGAGGCGCGCCGGGGCGGCCCCATATCCGTCGCAGACGACGAACGGACGGAGGCTGCCATGACGGAGAAGGGAACCTGGGTGGTCGTGGCCGATGCCGCGCGGGCGCGCATCTTCGAGACCGCCGGGCCGGGCGGACGCCTGGAGGAGCGCGAGGCGCTCGCCCACGAGCCGGCGCGGCGCCACATCGGCGAGCTGGTCACCGACGCCCCCGGCGAGGTCTTCGACCGCGCCGGCCACGGCCGCCACGACGCCGAGCCGGAGGTGGACCCCAAGACCCACGAGGCCCTGCGCTTCGCCCGCCGCCTCGCCGAGCACCTGGCCGAGGCCCGCCGCGCCGGGGCCTACCGCAAGCTGGTGATCGCGGCGGCGCCGCGCTTCCTCGGCATGCTCCGCGAGGCCCTCGACGAGGAGACGCGGGCGGCGGTCGCCGCCGAGACGCCCAAGGACCTCACCGGCCTCGACCCCGCCGAGATCCGGCGCGCCCTGCCCGAGTGGTGGTGAGCGCCGCGGCCCGCGGCCGTGACGGGGCAGGGGCGCGCCGCCCCTACCCCGCCGGGCGGCTCAGGCCACCCAGAGCGCCATGAAGCGGTCCACCGGCGTCTCCTCGAGGCGGCGGTGGTCGTCGCAGACCGCCTCGAGGGCCGCCTGCTGCTTGCGCGCGAAGCGCGTGGCGAGGGCGTCCTGGAACTTCTCGATGAGAAGCGGGATCCCCTCCTCGCGCCGGCGCCGATGGCCCACCGGGTAGTAGACCTCCACCTTGTCGGTGCAGCTGCCGTCGCGGAAGAAGACCTGCACCGCGTTGGGGATGGCGCGGCGCTCCGGGTCGTAGTAGGCCTCGGTGTAGGCCGGGTCCTCCACCACCTCCATCTTCTCGCGCAGGGCGTCGATGCGCGGGTCGGCCGCCACCTCGTCCTCGTAGTGATCGGCGGTGAGCTCGCCGAAGATGAGGCCGATGGCGGTCATGTACTGGATGCAGTGGTCGCGGTCGGCGGGATTGGCGAGCGGCCCGGTCTTGTCGATGATCCGCACCCCCGGCTCCTGGGTGTGGATCACCACCCGCTCGACCTCGTCGAGGCGCGCCGCCACCTGCGGGTGGAGCTTGAAGGCGGCCTCCACCGCGGTCTGGGCGTGGAACTCGGCGGGGAAGGCGATCTTGAAGAGGACGTTCTCCATGACGTAGCTGCCGAGCGGGCGGGCGAGGCGGATCGGCTCGCCGCGGAAGAGGACGTCGCAGAAGCCCCAGCGCGGCGCGCTCAGCGCCGAGGGATAGCCCATCTCGCCCTTGAGCGCCATCAGCGCCAGGCGCACCGCGCGCGCGGTGGCGTCGCCCGCGGCCCAGCTCTTGCGCGAGCCGGTGTTGGGGGCGTGGCGGTAGGTGCGCAGGGCACCGCCGTCGATCCAGGCGTTGGAGAGGGCGTTGACGATCTCGTCGCGGCTGCCGCCGAGGAGGTGCGTCGCCACCGCCGTGCTCGCCACCCGCACCAACAGGACGTGGTCGAGGCCGACGCGGTTGAAGCCGTTCTCCAGCGCCAGCACGCCCTGGATCTCGTGGGCCTTGATCATGGCGGTGAGGACCTCGCGCATGGTGAGCGGGGCCTCGCCGGCGGCGACGCGGCGGCGCGAGACGTAGTCGGCCACGGCGAGGATGGCGCCGAGGTTGTCCGAGGGGTGGCCCCACTCGGCGGCGAGCCAGGTGTCGTTGAAGTCGAGCCAGCGCACGAGGGCGCCGATGTTGAAGGCCGCCTGCACCGGGTCCAGCTCCCATGCGGTGCCGGGCACGCGCGCGCCGCCCGGCAGCACCGCCCCCGGCACCACCGGGCCCAGCAGCTTGGTGCACTCGGGGTAGCGCAGGGCCAGCATGGCGCAGGCGAGCGAGTCCATGAGGCAGTAGCGGGCGGTGTCGTAGGCCTCGGCGCTGTCGATCTCGGCGCCGGCCACGTAGTCGGCGATCTCGACGAGCAGCGGATCCGGATCGGGTCGCTTGGCGCTCTTGATGTCGGCCATGGGTGTCGCTCCTCTCTCGGGTTCGGGAAGGGGAAACGGCGCGGGGCCGCCGCGGCGGCGGCCCCGCGGTGCGCCGGCGCCGGCCTCAGCGCTGGTCGATGGGCACGAAAGGCCGCTCCTCGGGGCCGATGTAGTTGGCGCTCGGGCGGATGATCTTGCCGTCCTGGCGCTGCTCGATGACGTGGGCGGCCCAGCCGGCGGTGCGCGCGATCACGAACAGCGGCGTGAACATCGGCGTGGGCACACCCATCATGTGGTAGGAGACGGCGGAGAACCAGTCGAGGTTGGGGAACATCTTCTTGATCTCCCACATCACCGCCTCGAGCCGCTCGGCGATCTCGAACAGCCGCGTGTCCCCGGCGTCCTCGGACAGGCGGCGCGCCACCTCCTTGATGATGGGGTTGCGCGGATCGCCGATGGTGTAGACCGGGTGGCCGAAGCCGATCACGATCTCCTTGCGCGCGACCCGCTCGCGGATGTCGGCCTCGGCCTCGTCGGGGTTGTCGTACCGGCTCTGGACCTCGAAGGCGACCTCGTTGGCGCCGCCGTGCTTCGGCCCGCGCAGGGCGCCGATGGCGCCGGTGATGGCCGAGTAGATGTCGGAGCCGGTGCCGGCGATGACGCGCGCGGTGAAGGTGGAGGCGTTGAACTCGTGCTCGGCGTAGAGGATGAGCGAGGTGTGCATGGAGCGCACCCAGAGCTCGGGCGGCGTGCGCCCGTGGAGCAGGTGCAGGAAGTGCCCGCCGATGGAGTCGTCGTCGGTCTCCACCTCGATGCGCCGGCCGTTGTGGGCATAGTGGTGCCAGTAGAGGAGCATCGAGCCGAGACAGGCGAGGAGGCGGTCGGCGATGGCGCGGGCGCCGGCCACCGGCTGCTCGTCCTTCTCCGGCTCGCAGGTGCCGAGGACCGAGACCCCGGTGCGCATGACGTCCATGGGATGGGCCGAGGCGGGGATGCGCTCCAGCGCCTTCTTCACCGCCACCGGCAGCCCGCGCATGGCGGCGAGCTTCTGCTTGTAGGCGGCGAGCTCGGCGCGGTTGGGCAGCTTGCCGTGCACCAGCAGATAGGCCACCTCCTCGAACTCGCACTGGGCGGCGAGGTCGGCGATGTCGTAGCCGCGGTAGTGGAGGTCGTTGCCGGTGCGGCCGACGGTGCAGATGGCGGTGTTGCCGGCGGCGGTCCCGGACAGGGCCACCGACTTCTTCTTGCGCTTGGACAGATCCTGGACGGCGTCGCTCATGGTCACTCCCCCCTGGCGTAGAGCTCGTCGAGCTTGCGCTCGTAGGCGTGGTAGTCGAGATAGTCGTAGAGCTCGTCGCGCGTCTGCATGCGATCGAGGACGCCGCGCTGGGTGCCCTCCTCGCGGATGGCGCGGTAGACCTCGAGGGCGGCCCGGCTCATGGCGCGGAAGGCCGAGAGCGGGTAGAGCACCAGCGCCACGCCCGCCCCCGCGAGCTCCTCGACCGTGAACAGCGGCGTCTTGCCGAACTCGGTGATGTTGGCGAGCACCGGCACCCCCACCGCGTCGACGAAGCGGCGGTAGGTGTCGAGGTCGGGCACGGCCTCCGGGAAGATCATGTCGGCACCGGCCTCGACGCAGGCGCAGGCGCGCTCGATGGCGGCCTCGAGCCCTTCCACGGCCAGCGCGTCGGTGCGCGCCATGACGACGAAGGCCTCGTCGGTGCGCGCGTCCACCGCGGCCTTGATGCGGTCCACCATCTCCTGCCTGGAGACGATGGCCTTGCCGGGACGGTGGCCGCAGCGCTTGGCCTGGACCTGGTCCTCGATGTGGATGGCGGCGGCCCCCGCCTTGATCATCGCGCGCACGGTGCGGGCGATGTTGAAGGCGCTCGGCCCGAAGCCGGTGTCCACGTCCACCAGCACCGGCAGCTCGGTGACGTCGGTGATGCGGCGGACGTCGGTGAGGACGTCGTCGAGGGTGGTGATGCCGAGGTCGGGGATGCCGCACGAGGCCGCCGCCACCCCGCCGCCGGAGACGTAGAGGGCGCGGTAGCCGGTGCGCTCGGCGAGCCGTGCGGCGTAGGCGTTGATGGCGCCCACCACCTGCAGGGGACGCTCGGCCTCGAGAGCGGCGCGGAAGCGCGCCCCCGCGCTGCTGCGATCGCTCATGTCGAACCTCCTCCGGGCGAACCCGGCAAGGGGGCGGGGCGGACGCCCCGCCCGGCTCAGGACTTCGGATACCCGAGACCGCGCAGGACCTCGGCGATCTCGTCGAGGATGGCCGGATCGTCGATGGTGGCCGGCATCTTCCACGGCACGCCGTCGGCGATCTTCTTCATGGTCCCGCGCAGGATCTTGCCCGAGCGCGTCTTGGGCAGGCGCTTGACGATGCCCACGAGCTTGAAGGCCGCCACCGGCCCGATGCGCTCGCGCACCATCCGGATCAGCTCCTGGCGCAGCGCCTCCTCCTCGACCTCGGCCCCCGCCTTGAGCACCACCAGCCCCAGCGGCAACTCGCCCTTGAGCTCGTCGGCGACGCCGAAGACGGCGCACTCGGCCACCGCCGGATGCGAGGCGAGCACCTCCTCCATCTGCCCGGTGGAGAGCCGATGGCCGGCGACGTTGATGACGTCGTCGATGCGGCTCATGATCCAGAGGTAGTCGTCCTCGTCCTTGTAGCCGGCGTCCCCCGTGAGGTAGTAGCCCGGGTAGCGGCTGAGATAGGCGTCGACGAAGCGCTGCTCGGCGTTCCACAGCGTGGGCAGCGTCCCCGGCGGCAGCGGCAGGCGGATGACGATGGCGCCGATCTGGTTGGGCCCGAGCTCGCCCCCCTCGTCGTCGAGCACGCGCACGTCGTAGCCGGGCACGGCGCGCGTGGGCGAGCCGGGCTTGACCGGCAGCGGCTCGATGCCGAGGCAGTTGGCGGCGATCGCCCAGCCGGTCTCGGTCTGCCACCAGTGATCGATGACCGGCACCCCGAGCTGCCGGCGGGCCCACTCCAGGGTGTCGGGGTCGCAGCGCTCGCCGGCGAGGAAGAGCGCGCGGAAGCCCGAGAGGTCGTGGCGGCGGATGTACTCGCCCTCGGGGTCCTCCTTCTTGATGGCGCGGAAGGCGGTGGGCGCGGTGAACATCACGCGCACGCCGTGCTCGGCGATGATGCGCCAGAAGGTGCCGGGGTCCGGCGTCCCCACCGGCTTGCCCTCGAAGACGATGGTGGTGTTGCCGTGCAGCAGCGGCCCGTAGACGATGTAGCTGTGGCCGACAACCCAGCCCACGTCGGAGGCGGCCCAGTACACCTCGCCGGGCTCGACGCCGTAGACGTGGCGCATGGACCAGTGCAGGGCCACGGCGTGGCCGCCGTTGTCGCGCACGATGCCCTTGGGCTGGCCGGTGGTGCCGGAGGTGTAGAGGATGTAGAGGGGATCGGTGGCCGCCACCGGCACGCACTCGGCCGGCTCCACCCCGGCCAGCGCCTCGTTCCACTCGATGTCGCGCCCGGCCACCAGCGGCGCCTCGGCCTGCGGGCGCTGGAGGATGATGCAGCGCTCGGGCTTGTGCCGCGCCTGCGCGATGGCGCCGTCCAGCATGGGCTTGTACTCGACGATGCGCCCGGGCTCGATGCCGCAGGAGGCCGAGACGATGAGCTTGGGCCTCGCGTCGTCGATGCGGGTGGCGAGCTCGTTGGCGGCGAAGCCGCCGAAGACCACCGAATGGATGGCGCCGATGCGGGCGCAGGCGAGCATGGCGATGACCGCCTCGGGCACCATCGGCATGTAGATGATGACCCGGTCGCCCTTCTCCACCCCCTGGGCGCGGAGGGCGCCCGCGAAGTGCGCCACCGCATCGCGCAGCTCGCGATAGGTGTAGCTGCGCTGCTGGCCGGTGACGGGGCTGTCGTAGATGAGCGCCTTCTGATCGGCGCGACCCCGCTCCACGTGCCGGTCGAGCGCATTGTAGCAGGTGTTGAGCTCGCCGCCCACGAACCAGCGGTAGAAGGGCTTGTTGCGGTCGTCGAGGACCCGCTCCCACGGCCGGGTCCAGTCGATGGCCTGCGCGGCCTCGGCCCAGAAGCCCTCGGGATCCTCCAGCGAGCGGCGGTAGATCTCGTCGTATCGGGACATGGCGCCTCCTCCCTCTCCCTCGTCGCCGGGCGGCTCGACCGGATTCTATGCCCGCCCCCGCGGCCCCAGAAGCTTATGCCAACGATAACCAGGGGAAATGCAAAACCCCGGGGCTCGCCCGAGGTGCGGTTATGGCCGCGTCAGCCGGCCTGCGCCCGCCACACCGCGAGGCCCTGGGCGTTGACGGTGATGTCGTGGGCGAGCAGGGCCAGGGCCTCCTCCGCGGGCAGGGGCACCTCCTCGGCCGCCAGCCGCTCGGCCATGGCCTCGCGCAGGCGCGCCTCGAGCCAGGCCTGCGCCGCATCCCCGGCGTGGGGGCAGGCGCGGGCGATGGCGACGTAGCGGTCGATCTCGGCATGGAGGGTGGCGAAGGCGCGCCCCACCGCGTCGATGCGGCCGAAATGGGTCAGCAGCAGCATGCGCGGACCGAGCGCCGCGAGCCGCTCGAGGGTCGCGTGCCAGGCCTCGGGGTCGAACTGGACCGGGGCGCTGGGGAGGTAGACGAACGGCCCCCGCGGCCCGTCCAGGGCGCGCAGCGACATCCCGCCGGTGTCGCCGGCGAAGAGACCGCCGGTGGCCTCGTCGAGGACGCAGAAGTGGTGACGGGCATGGCCCGGGGTGTCGAGGAAGCGCAGCGTCGCACCGCCGAGGGTCAGTTGGAAGCCGTCGCCCGCCTCGACCACCCGCTCCGCCGGCACCGCCACCACCTCGCCGTAGTCCCGCGCCATCGCCGCCTCGCCGTAGACCGCGGTGGCCCCGGCGACGAGGCGCGCGGGATCGATCAGGTGGCGCGCACCGCGCGGATGGACCACGAGCCGCGCCGCCGGCAGATGGGTCATGAGTGCACCCGCACCCCCGGCGTGGTCCAGGTGGACGTGGGTGACGATGACGTAGTCGACGCGGTCGCGCCCGAGGCCCAGGGCCTCGAGGGCGGCGAGGAGGCACGGCACGGCGTGGGTGGTGCCGGTCTCGACGAAGGCGGCGCGCCCGCCCCGCAGGAGCAGATAGGAGGCGGCGAGCCCCTCGCGGCCCAGGAAGCCGGTGTCGATGCAGTGGATGCCCTCGGCGACCTCGACGGGCGGGTGCGGCACGGCGGACCTCCGGTGCTCGGGGGGCCGATGCTGTCAGACCGCACCGGCGCGCGTCAACCGGCCGCATCCCCCGCCGGTGCGGCCTCCCGCTGCGCCCGCGCCTCGCGCCGCGCCTTGGCCTCCGCGGTGAGCGGGATCGTCGCCTCGCCGAAGAGGACCTGGCGCAGGAGCCGGTAGCCGAACTCCAACAGGGTCTCGTCCTCCCGCGCCAGCCGCTGGAGGAACACCGGGTCGAGATCGTAGGTGCGGCGGAAGCCCTCGCTGGCGACGAAGGCACGGAAGCGGTCGAGGTCGTAGCAGACCATGAAGAAGAAATCGTAGGTGCGCTTGGGCGGGCGTCCCAGGGCCGGTCCCGCCGAGCGCTTCTTGAGCAGGAGCCGGCGCCAGCCCCGGGCGAGGCGGTCGTAGGGCTCGAGCCCCTGCTCGGCGCGGTAGGCGTCGATGGCGAGCTCGCGCGGCTCCTGGTGGCCGTGGCAGTGCGCCTCCCGGACCAGCGCGTAATGGGCCTCGTCGCGCGCCTCGCCCGCCTTGCGCATGGACAGCAGCGCCAGCGGGTAGTAGCGGCAGGCCGTGGGCCGGTCCTCGTAGATGGTGCATCCCTCGTCCGCCATGAAGAGGCAGGCGGGGCGGTCGTCGCGGGTGCGCAGCTTCACCCCCGGCAGACCGTCGGCGTCCATCTCGTAGGGGAAGGTGAAGGTGGCCAGGAACTCGCCGGTGGTGAGGCCGAGCCGGCGGGCCATGCGGAGGATGTCGTAGGGGGTGAGGGCGAAGTCGATGTTGCTGCAGCAGGCGTTCCAGCAGTCGATGCCCTGGCGGCAGCGGAACTGCAGCCGGCTGTCGCCGCGCAGCTGGACCGGCACCACCGGGTTGTCGATGGCGCCCGTGCGCCGGATGTCGCTCATGGGTTCCCGCTCCTCGGGCCGTGGCAGGCCGGCCCGGTGACGCAAAAGGGGAAGGCCCGGACGGGGCCTGCGCCCCGCCCGGGCCGTCCCTGCCCGGTCAGCCCCGCCTCAGGCGGCCTTGCCGGGGCTGTTCCACTTCTCCACCAGGTCCACGTGCGGACGGGTGAAGACCTTCCACTCCTTGGTCTTCCGGTCGTAGGTGGAGTTGACGAAGACCTTCCAGTTCTCGTCGTCGATGAAGTTGTAGTCCATCCGGTAGTAGAAGCCGGGGTAGCGGCTCTCCTTCCGGAACTTGACGTGCTTGAGATGCGCCTCGGAGGTGAGGATGCGGTGGTAGTTCTCCCAGGCCCGCAGCAGCTCGTGCAGGTCCTTGGCCCGCATCTTGAGGGCGTCCTCCTTGAGCATCTCCAGCTTCTGCTCCGCCACCTCGAGCATCTTCTCGTTGGTGCGGTAGTAGGTGGCGACGCCGCCCACGTACTCGTCCATGATCTTCTGCAGCCGGAACTGCAGCATCTTGGGCGTGATGTAGTGGGGGTTGACGTCGATGGCGGTGGTGTAGTCCTTGTGCTCGAGGAAGTTGCGCACCGGCCGGTAGATCTCCTCCACCAGCTCCTCCACCGGGGTGTCGAGCTCCGGCTGCCAGTCGATGTTGTCGAGCACGAACTTCACCATGCCCTTGGCGGCGATGCGGCCCTCGGCGTGCGAGCCCGAGGAGAACTTGTGGCCCGAGGCGCCGACGCCGTCGCCCGCGGTGAACAGCCCCTTGACCGTGGTCATGGAGCGGTAGCCCCAGTGCCAGTCGTCAGGCGCACCCACGTCCTCCGGCCCCGAGACCCAGATGCCGCAGCAGCCCGAGTGCGAGCCGAGCAGGTAGGGCTCGGTGGGCATGAGCTCGGAGTTCTTCTTCTCCGGCTCGATGTTCTCGCCCGCCCACACGCCGGCCTGGCCGATGCACATGTCGAGGAAGTCCTCCCAGGCCTCGGCCTCGAGGTGCTTGATCTCCTTGGGCGTCATGGTCTCGGCGAGCTTGCCGAGCGCGGTCACGGTGTCCATGTAGATGGGACCGCGCCCCTCGAGCATCTCGTTGAGCATGACGTGGTTGCGCAGGCAGGTGGGCGTCACCTGGGCCTTGTTGTAGGGCGCATAGGCCTCGAGGAGCTGCTGGGCCTCGGGCTTGGACAGGTACTCCTCGCCGTAGGCGTTGATGGCCTTAGACTTGAAGAGCAGGAACCAGGCGCCCACCGGGCCGTAGCCGTCCTTGAAGCGGGCGGGGACGAAGCGGTTCTCCATCATGGTGAGCTCCGCCCCGGCCTCCGCCGCCATGGCGTAGGTGGAGCCGGCGTTCCAGACCGGGTACCAGGCGCGGCCCGTGCCCTCGCCCACCGAGCGCGGACGGAAGATGTTGACGGCGCCGCCGCAGACCAGCAGGCAGGCCTTGAACTTGTAGACGAAGACCTTGTGCTCGCGCACCGAGAAGCCCACCGCGCCGGCGACGCGGTTGGGGTCGTTCTTGTCGTTGACGAGCTTGACGATGAAGACGCGCTCCTGGATGCGCTCCATGCCGAGCGCCTTCTTCGCCGCCTCGGCCACGATCCACTTGTAGGACTCGCCGTTGATCATGATCTGCCAGCGCCCGGAGCGCACCGGCTTGCCGCCCTCGACGAGCTTCTTGCCCTCGTCGCCGGGCTGCTTCCAGATCGGCAGGCCCCACTCCTCGAACAGATGCACGGAGTCGTCCACGTGACGGCCGAGGTCGTAGGTGAGGTCGTCGCGCGTGATGCCCATGAGGTCGTTGGAGACCATGCGGGCGTAGTCGGCGGGGTCGTTCTCGCCGAGGTAGGTGTTGATGGCGGAGAGGCCCTGGGCCACCGCACCGGAGCGCGACAGCGCGGCCTTGTCCACCAGCTTGACCTTGAGCTCGCGGCCGATCTTCTCCTTGGCCGCCTCGATCCAGGGGCCGATCTCGTAGGCGGCGCCGCAGGCGGCCATGCCACCGCCGATGATGAGGATGTCGACCTCCTCCTGGACGATCTCGGGATTGCCGAAGGTACCCTCAGACATGGATGTCACCCTCTCGTCTTGTCCTTCCCTGCCGGCCGCGGCCGGCGCTGCGGGGCCTGCTCAGACCCGGATCAGCTGGCTGCGATCGCCGGGCTTGACCGGGCCGTCGGGGTTGTTGAAGAAGCCCGGCTGGTCGATGCGCGACAGATCCGCCTTGGGCTTGCCCGCATACGGCTCGATGGAGCCCTCGGGGGTGGTGCGGATGGGGAACTTGAAGCGCTTCATGGTGCCGTTGCGGAACTTGATGGTCCAGATGATGGAGTCCGAACCGCGCAGCGGCTGCACCGACGCACCCATGGGGACGATGTCGGCGTAGTGGCGGACCTCGATCGCCTGCTGGGGGCAGATCTTGACGCAGGAGTAGCACTCCCAGCACTGCTCCGGCTCCTGGTTGTAGGCCTTCATCGCCCAGCCGGTCTCCGAGCCGTCCTTGTCCAGGCGCATGAGGTCGTGGGGGCAGATGTACATGCAAGCGGTCTTGTCCTGACCCTTGCATCCGTCGCACTTGTCGGTACGGACGTAGGTTGGCATCGTCAGCGTCTCCGTTTGTGGTCACCTCGAGGTACACCCGCCCGGCCCTCGCGGGCCGGGCGCCGTCGGCCCTCAGCGGGCCGAGTGGCCGGTCAGCTTCACCTCCACGCGCTCGTGCTCGGCAAGCCCCTCGTAGTACTCGCGCAGGATCGCCAGGACCTCCGGGCGGCTGAAGTGATCCGGCACCGGCTGGCCCTCCGAGAGCATCTTGCGCAGCTTCGTGCCCGACAGCAGCAGGCGGTCCTCCTCGCCGTGCGGGCAGGTGCGCATCGAGGCCATCCCCTCGCAACGGTCGCACCAGAAGGTCCAGTCGATCTTGAGCGGCTTGGTCACCAGCGCATCGGCCGGGATCTCGTCGAAGATCTTGTGGGCGTCGAAGGGGCCGTAGTAGTCGCCGACCCCGGCGTGGTCGCGCCCGACGATGAGGTGCGAGCAGCCGTAGTTCTGGCGGAAGAGCGCATGCAGCAGGGCCTCGCGCGGACCGGCATACCGCATGTCCAGCGGGTAGCCCGCCTGCACCACGGTGTCCTTGACGAAGTAGTGCTCGATGAGCGCATCGATGGCGCGGGCCCGGACCTCGGCCGGGATGTCGCCGGGCTTGAGCTTGCCCAGCAGCGAGTGGATCAGCACGCCGTCGCAGACCTCGATGGCGATCTTCGCCAGGTACTCGTGCGAGCGGTGCATGGGGTTGCGGGTCTGGAAGGCGGCCACCGTGGTCCAGCCCTTGGCCTCGAACACCGCCCGCGTCTGCGCCGGGGTCTTGAAGAGCGCCCCGTACTTCTCCGGGAAGCCGCCGGTGGAGAGCACCCGCACGGGCCCGGCCAGGTTGACCTCGCCCTGCTCCATCACCATCTTCACGCCCGGGTGCTCGAGGTCGGTGGTCCGGAACACCGTCGCGCACTCGTGCGCCTTGTCGATGGTGTAGCGCTCGGTGACCGTCATGGTGGCGAGGATCTCGTCACGCTCGGGGTCGTAGAGGGCGACGTCCTGCCCCTCCTTGAGCCCGTCGGCGGTGTCCCGGTCCGTGGACAGCGTGATGGGGATGGGCCAGAAGAGGCCGTTGGCCATGCGCATCCCGTCGCACACCCCCTCCCAGTCGGCCCGGGTCATGAAGCCCTCGAGCGGCGTGAAGCCGCCGATGCCCATCATGATCAGGTCGCCGGCCTCGCGCGAACTCAGCGTCACCCGCGGCAGCGTCTCGGCGCGGCGGCGCTCCTCGGCGAGCGCCTCGCCCTCGAGGAGCAGCGGCTTGAGGGATCCCCCTCCATGCGGCGGCACCAGGCTCATCGCGTCTACCCCTCCCTCGGCCTCACCTCCCCGGGCAGGCCCCCGGGGGAACAAAACCTTAGGGGGGCGCCGGAATGGTGCCAAACAGGTATTTCCTCTGCCTGCATAAGGGGGTCTTATCCCCCTCCCAACAGCATCCGCAGGCCCACCACGACGAGGAAGGCGGCGAAGATGCGGCGCAGCCGCGCGGCCGGCCAACGGTGGGCGAGCGCCGCCCCCACGGGCGCCGCCGGCACGCTGGCGAGGGCGATCCCGGCGAGCGCCGGCAGGTGGACGTAGCCGAGGCTCCACGGGGGCAGCCCCGTCTCCCCCCAGCCGCCCCAGACGAACCCGGCCGCCCCGGCGGCGGCGATGGGCAGGCCGCAGGCGGCGGAGGTGGCGACCGCCTCGTGCACGGGCACGTTGCGCCAGACCAGGAACGGCACCGTGAGGCTGCCCCCGCCGATGCCGAGCAGCGCCGAGACGGCGCCGATGACCCCCCCGGCGGCGGCCAGCACGCCTCGCCCCGGCACCTGCCGCCGCCCGGCGGGGACCAGCTCGAGGGCGAGCTGCGCCGCCACCAGCAGGAGAAAGGCGCCGAAGATGCGGCGCAGCACCGCCCCCGCCAGGGCGTCGGCGAGCCCCGCCCCGGCGAGGGCGCCCGCCGCGATGGCCGGGGCCATGGCGGCGACAAGCTCCCGGCGCAGGGCGCCGCGACGATGGTGGGCCCGCACCGAGGAGAGCGAGGTGAGGAGGATGGTGGCGAGGGAGGTCCCCACCGCCATGTGCATGCTGAGCTCCGGCGCCACCCCCTGCGCCTCCAGCAGCACCAGCAGCGCCGGGACGATGACGATGCCGCCGCCGACCCCCAGCAGCCCGGCGAGGACCCCGGCGAGGGCGCCGGCGGCGAGATAGGCGAGAAGCGCGAGCGCCGTCATGGCGCCCGCAGTATAGCGGCTGCCGCCCCCCGCCGAAGGCCCCCCTCACCGCCCCGATTCCCGTACAATCGGCGCCGACCACCCCTTTCCGGAGGGCGACCATGAGGCCCATGCGCATCTGCATCCTGGGCGGCACCGGCTTCGTCGGCCGCCACCTGATCCCGCGCCTGCTGCGGGGGCGGCACCGGCTCGTCGTGCCCACCCGCCACCCCCACCGCCATCGCGACCTGCTGCCGCAGCCCGCGGGCAACGGCAACTACACCGAGCCGGTGCTGGAGCTGGTGGAGGCCGACGTCCACGACGAGGCGACCCTGACCCGGCTCCTCGCCGGCTGCGACGCCGCCGTCAACCTCGTCGGCATCCTCAACGACCCTGCGCGCGACGGCGCCGGCTTCCGCCGCGTCCACGTGGAGCTGCCGCGCAAGCTCGTCGCCGCCTGCCGCGCCGCGCAGGTGCCGCGCCTGCTGCACATGAGCGCACTCAACGCCGGCCGCGGCGAGAGCCGCTACCTGCGCACCAAGGGCGAGGGCGAGCGCGTCGTGCGCGAGGCCGAGGGGCTTGCCGTGACCGTCTTCCGCCCCTCGGTGATCTTCGGCCCCGACGACCGCTTCTTCAACCGCTTCGCCACCCTGCTGCGCCTCTCGCCCGGGGTCTTCCCCCTGGCCTGTCCGGAGGCGCGCCTCGCCCCGGTCTACGTGGGCGATGTCGCCCAGGCCTTCGTCACCGCCCTCGCCGAGGCGGAGACGGCGGGCGCGGCCTACGACCTCTGCGGCCCGCGCACCTACACCCTGCGCGAGCTGGTGCGCTTCACCGCCCGGACCCTCGGCGTGCGCCGGCTGATCCTGGGCCTGCCCGACGCCCTCTCGCGGCTCCAGGCACGCATCCTCGAGCGCCTGCCGGGCCAGCCCTTCACCTACGACAACTACCTCTCGCTCCAGGTCGCGAGTACCTGCGAGGGGCCGTGGCCGGCGATCCTCGGCGGCCCGCCGGCGAGCGTCGAGGCGGTGGTGCCCGCCTACCTCGCCCGGCGCACCTGGCGGGGGCGGCTCTCGGACTTCCGCCGCCTCGCCCGCCGCTGAGGGCGGCCGCGGCGCGGTGGAGGTCTATCTCGTCGGCGGCGCGGTCCGGGACCAGCTCCTGGGCCGGCCGGTGCGGGAGCGCGACTGGGTGGTGGTGGGGGCGACGCCGGAGGAGATGATCCGGCGCGGCTTCCGCCCCGTGGGCCGCGACTTCCCGGTCTTCCTCCACCCCGAGACCGGCGAGGAGTACGCCCTCGCGCGCACCGAGCGCAAGACCGCCCCCGGCTACCGCGGCTTCGCCGTGCACGCCGCCCCGGACGTGACCCTGGAGGAGGACCTGGCGCGGCGCGACCTCACCATCAACGCCATGGCCCGAGACGCCGCCGGGCGCATCATCGACCCCTACGGCGGCCGGCGCGACCTCGAGGCGCGCATCCTGCGCCACGTCTCGCCCGCGTTCGTGGAGGACCCGGTGCGCATCCTCCGCGTGGCCCGCTTCCTCGCCCGCTACGCGCCCCTCGGCTTCCGCATCGCCGACGAGACCCTGGCCCTCATGCGCGAGATGGTGGCGCGGGGCGAGGTGGATGCGCTGGTGCCGGAGCGGGTCTGGGCGGAGCTCGCGAAGGCGCTCGCCGAGCCGGCGCCGCAGGCCTTCCTGCAGGCCCTGCGCGCCTGCGGCGCGCTCGCCCGCATCCTCCCCGAGGTGGACCGCCTCTACGGCGTGCCCCAGCCCCCCGAGCACCACCCGGAGGTGGACTGCGGTCTCCACACGGAGCTGGTGCTGGCGCAGGCGGCGCGCCTCAGCGACGACCCCCGGGTGCGCTTCGCCGCCCTGGTGCACGACCTCGGCAAGGGCACCACCCCGCCCGCGCGCTGGCCCGCCCACCACGGCCACGAGGTGCGCGGCGCCCGCCTCGTGGAACGGCTCTGCACCCGCCTGCGCGCCCCCCGCGAGTACCGCGACGAGGGCATGCTCGCCGCGCGCCTGCACGGGCGCTGCCACGACGCGCCGGCGCTGCGCCCGGCGACCCTCCTCGACACCCTCGAGCGGCTCGACGCCCTGCGCCGCCCGGAGCGCCTCGAGCGCTTCGTCCTCGCCTGCGAGGCCGACGCCCGCGGCCGCACCGGCCTCGAGGACCGTCCCTACCCCCAGGCGGACTACCTGCGCGGGGCGCGCGAGGCGGCGGCCGCGGTCTCCCCGCACCCCCTCCTCGCGCGCGGCCTGCGCGGCCCGGAGCTGGGCGCAGCGCTGCGGCTGGCGCGCCTGCGCGCGCTCGCCGCCTACCGCCGCACCGCCCGCTGAGCCGCGGCGAGCCGCCCCTCGAGGCCCGCCAGCACGCGGTCGAGCCCCAGCGCCGCGCCCGCCCAGGCCAGCGCCACCCCGCCGGCGTCGGCGGCGAGATCACCCCACTCGGCCGCGCGCGCCCCGCCGAGGCCCTGCAGCAGCTCCAGGACGGCGCCCAGGGCGACGAAGACCGCCGCCAGCCCGGCCCGGCACCGCCGCGGGTGCAGCTGCACGTGCCAGCCCATGAGCGCGGCGTAGGCGAGGAGATGGCCCAGCTTGTCGTTGCCCGCCGCCACCGGTTCGGGCGTCAGCGACAGCCACACCACCAGCGCCACCAGGCCCCAGCCCGCCGCCCGCCACAGCGCGCGCAGGCCGGCCGGGGTCATGCGAACACCGCCAGCAGCACCCCGCCCAGGGCGAGGCGGTAGAGGACGAAGGGCATCATCCCCGCGCGCTCGATCCAGGCCATGAAGATACGGATGCAGAGATAGGCGCTGGCCGCGGAAAGCCCCGCCCCGGCGAGCAGCGCACCCCACGGCACCGGATCGCCGGACTGCGCGAGCTCCAGCGTCTTGAGCCCGCCCGCGAGCACGATCACCGGGATGGAGAGGAGGAAGGAGTAGCGCGCCGCCGCCTCGCGGGAGAGCCCCAGGGCGAGCCCCGCGGTGATGGTGATGCCCGAGCGCGAGGTGCCGGGAACGAGGGCGAGGGCCTGGGCGCAGCCCACCACCGCCACGTCCCGCCAGGTCAGCCGCCCCTCGTCGCGCGCGCCGCCGCCGCGCCGGTCGGCCCAGCCCAGCAGGAGCCCGAAGCCGACGGTGGCGAGCGCGATCACCAGCGGCGAGCGCAGCCGCGTCTCCACCAGGTCCCCGAAGACGAGCCCGGCAAGCCCCACCGGCACCGTGCCGAGGATCACCGCCCACGCGAGCCGCCCCTCGGCCGTGAGCCCCTCCCCGCGCAGCGAGCTCCACCACCCCGCCAGCAGGGGCCGCAGGCGGTCGCGGAAGTAGGCGAGCACAGCCGCCAGCGTGCCCACGTGCACGGCGACGTCGAAGGCGAGCCCCTGGTCGGGCCAGCCGGTCAGGACCGGCACCAGGATGAGATGGGCGGAGCTGGAGATGGGCAGGAACTCGGTGAAGCCCTGCAGCAGCGCCAGGACCGCGACCTGCAGCGGCTCCATCAGCGCCGCTCCGCCACCAGCCGGACGAAGCGCCCCCCGCGCAGCAGCACCCGCTCGAGGACGGCGAAGCCCGTGCGCTGCAGCAGGTACTCCAGGTCCTCCACCGTGTAGCGGTTGTGCTCCACGAAGTGGACGAAGATGTCGGCGAGCTCCGCCGCCGGCGTCGCCGGGTCGAAGGCCGCCGGCAGATGCCCCTCCTCCTCCAGGTAGCGCCGCAGCGGCACCCGCACCCACTCCAGCACCATCAGCCGCCCGCCGCGCCGCAGGCACCGGGCCGTCTCCTGCAGCGCCCGCACCGGCTGGTTCATCTCGTGCAGGACCACCGAGGCCAGAGCGGCATCGACGCTGCCGTCGGCGAGGGGGAGGTGGGGGTCGTGCAGGTCCTCCCGCGCCATCTCGCAGCCGCCGGGCAGCTCGCCCGCGGCGTCGAGCATGTAGGGGGCGCACTCGACGCCGATGGCCCGCGCCCCCGGGTAGCGCTCCACCAGGGCGCGCAGGAACAGCCCCGGCCCGCTGCCGAGATCCAGCACCGTGGGTGGGTCCGAAAGGACCGGCTCCATCCAGCGCGCCCACTCGGCCCAGAAGGCCTCGTCGTAGCGCTGCGCAAAGTGCGCCTTCATGAGCTCGGCGAAGCGCCGCCCGTCGCGGTGGTGGCGCGCAAGCAGCGCCCGGGTCTCCTCGATGCCTCCCGACATGCCTCCGCCTCCCGTCACAGCCGCCCGCGCAGGTCGCGCAGGGCGAAGCCGCCCAGCGGCCCCTCGATCCCGCGGGCAAGCGCCATCACCTTGAACGCCTCCCCCATCTCCGACGGCATCACCAGGCGCTTGACCTCGGCCGCCCGCCGCGCCCGGGTCAGCGCGTCGGCGGCCTCGGCGGCAAGCTCGGCCAGCCCCGTGGCGAGCAGGAACTGCGCCTGGGTGGTGTAGCCCGCGACCTCCAGCCCCGCCGCCACCGCCGCCTCGGCCACCGCGGTGAAGTCCACGTGGGCGGTGATGTCCTGGATCCCCGGCAGCAGGAAGGGATCGTCATGGGCGCGATGGCGGTAGTGGCAGCGCAGGGTGCCGTCGGCGCGCTCGGGATGATAGTACTCGCAGCGCGGATAGCCATAGTCGACGAGCAGCACCACCCCCGCCTCCAGGATCTCGCCGAGGGCCGCCACCCAGCCGGCAAGCTGCGGGTTGCGCTCGGAGCGGTAGCCCGCAGGCAGCCGCCCGCAGGCGGCCTCGATCCCCGCCACCGCCGCCGCCAGATCCTCCGCGGGCGGCAGCGCCGTCCACGCGAAGCCCTCGCCGCGGCGGCGCACGCCGAGCTCCACCACGCCCTCGGCGGTGCGCTCGAAGCGCTCCACGGGCATGGCGTCGAGGACCTCGTTGGCGATCACCACGCCGCGGAAGCCCGCCTCGGGCAGCCCCCGCGCCCAGACGATGCGCTCCCGCCAGGCCGGCAGCGCGGCGGCGAGATGGGCGCGCTGGCGCGCCGCGAGCTCGCCGCTGACCTCGAGGATGCGGTAGCGCGCAGGCGCCGCGCCGAGCCGCTCCAGCGCCGCCAGCAGCCCCGCCGCGAGCCGCCCGCTGCCGGCACCGAGCTCGAGCACCTCGCCGCCGCCGAGCCGCTCCAGCACCTCCGCCACCTGCCGCGCGAGGCACGCGGCGAAGAGCGGCGAGACCTCCGGCGCGGTGACGAAGTCCCCCCCGGGCCCCAGCTTCTCCGTGCCCGCCATGTAGTAGCCGAGGCCCGGCGCATAGAGGGCGAGCTCCATGTAGCGGCGGAACGGGATGGCACCGCCGGCGGCCTCGATCTCGACCGCGATGCGCTCGCGCACCCGCGCGCTGTGCGCCGCCGCCTCCGGCGACGGCGGCGGAAGCTCGAGCCGTGTCGACGCCCCCATGTCGCCCTCCTGCCCCTTCTGCTACAGTGCAGCGCCAGCCATGGACACCGCCGCACCCGTCGCCCTCGTCACCGGCGCCGCCCACCGCATCGGCGCCTGCATCGCCCGCACCCTCCATGGTGCCGGCTATCGCGTCCTCCTGCACCACCACCGCTCGGCGGCGGCCGCCGCGGCGCTGGCGGCGGAGCTTGCCGCCGCGCGGCCCGACAGCGCGCGCACCGCACGGGCGGACCTGCTCGAGACCGCGCGCCTGCCCGCCCTCGTGGAGGGGGCGTTGGCGCACTGGGGCCGCCTGGACCTGCTGGTCAACAACGCCTCGGCCTTCTTCCCCACCCCGGTGGGCAGCGTCACCGAGGCCGACTGGGAGAGGCTCCTCGGCACCAACCTCAAGGCCCCCTTCTTCGTCGCCCAGGCCGCCGCCCCCCACCTCGCCGCCGCCGGCGGCAGCATCGTCAACATCGTCGACATCCACGCCGAGCGCCCCCTCGCCGGCCACCCCGTCTACAGCATCGCCAAGGCCGGCCTCGCCGCGCTCACGCGGGCGCTGGCGCGGGAGCTGGGCCCGGCGGTGCGCGTCAACGGCGTCGCCCCCGGCGCCATCCTCTGGCCCGAGCAGGGCGTCGACCCCGAGCGCATGCGCCTGCTCCTCGCCCGCACCCCGCTGGGACGCACCGGCAGCCCCGAGGACGTGGCCCGCGCCGTCCTCTTCCTCGCCCGCGACGCCCCCTACGTCAGCGGCCAGATCCTCGCCGTCGACGGCGGCCGTTCGGTCGTGGACTAGGGCGCGGGGCCGAGGCGGCGGATGGCGCCCCCCGGGTGCGCGGCCCAGAGCTCGGCGAGGGTACGCCCGAGCACGGGGTGGCGCAGACCCGGGGCGAGCTCCGCCATGGGCGCGAGCATGAAGGCGTGCTCGACGAGCTCCGGCCGCGGCACGGGCCGGCCCGCCACCTCGCCCACCAGGTCGCCGTAGAGGAGCAGGTCGAGATCGAGGGTGCGGGGGCCGAAGCGGGGCCCGCGCCGGTCGCGCCCGTTGGCGTCCTCGATGGCGGCGAGCGCCGCCACCACCGCCTCCGGCGGCTCGTCGGTCCCGAAGCCCACCGCGAGGTTGTGGAAGGGGGCGCCGGCGAAGCCGACGGCCTCGGTCTCGTAGAGCGAGGACGTCTCCAGCGCGCCGAAGCGCCGGCGCAGCGCCGCCAGCGCCGAGGGCACGTGGCGCTGCGGCTCGACGTTGCTGCCGAGACCGACGTAGACGCGCACCGTCACCCGCGCACGCCCCGCTCGATCATGACGCCGACGTCGCGGGCGCCGCGGATGGCGCCCGGCTTGTGCACGCTGACGCGCACCCAGGGCACCCCGAACTCCTCGCGGACGATACGGGCGATGCCCTCGGCCAGGCTCTCCACGAGGCGGAAGCTGCTGCCCTCGACGAAGGCGATGATGCGCTTGGCCACGGCCTTGTAGTCGAGGGCGTCGGCGATGTCGTCGCTCGCCGCGGCGCGGGCGACGTCCGCCGCCATGTCGAGATCGACGCTCACCACCTGGCGGATGCGACGCTCCCAGTCGAAGATGCCGATGACGGTCTCGATGCGCAGGTCGCGCAGGTAGACGATGTCCATGGACGGGCCTCCGCTCGCCTCCGGGGGCGGACCGTAGCGCGGCCGCGCCCCGGGGGCAACCTGCCTTGCGCCCCCCACCGGCGCGGACGGATACTATCGCGCCATGGACGGACCCTCCTATCTCACCGGCCAGTTCCTCATCGCCATGCCCGCCCTGGCCGACCCCAACTTCGCCCGCACCGTGACCTACGTCTGCGAGCACAACGCCGACGGCGCCATGGGGATCGTGGTCAACCGCCCCCTGGAGCTGACCCTGGGCGAGCTGCTGGACCATCTGGAGATCCCCTGCACGGATGCGGCCCTGCGCGCACGGCCGGTCTTCTACGGCGGGCCGGTGCAGCGCGAGCGGGGCTTCGTGCTCCACCGCCCGGCGGGCGAGTGGGAGGCCTCGCTGCGCATCGGCGACGACCTCGGCCTGACCACCTCCCGCGACATCCTCGCCGCCCTCGCCGAGGGCAGGGGTCCGGAGCAGGCGCTGGTGGCCCTCGGCTACGCCGGGTGGGCCGCGGGCCAGCTCGAGCAGGAGATGGCGGCCAACGCCTGGCTGAGCGCGCCGGGCGACCGCGGCATCCTCTTCGATCTCGCCCCGGAGCGGCGCTGGGAGGCGGCGGCGGCCCTCGTGGGGGTCGACCTCAACAACCTCTCCGGCGAGGTGGGGCACGCGTGAGCCGTCCGCGGACGGTGCTCGGCTTCGACTACGGCCGGCGCCGCATCGGCGTCGCCGTGGGCCAGGAGCTGACCGGCACCGCCCGGGCGCTGGGCGTGGTGCCGGCGCGCCGCGGCGAGCCCGACTGGGAGCGGATCCGGCGGCTGGTGGCGCAGTGGCGCCCGGACCTCCTGGTGGTGGGCTGTCCCCGCCACATGGACGGGAGCGAGCACGAGATGACGCGGGCGGCGCGGCGCTTCGCACGCCGGCTGGGGGGGCGCTGCCGCCTGCCGGTGGCGGAAGTGGACGAGCGGCTCACCAGCGCCGAGGCCGAGGCGCTGGGGGGGGCGGAGCCGGTGGATGCGATCGCGGCCCGCCTCATCGTCGAGAGCTGGCTGCGCGGCGACGGGGCGGGCGGTGGCGGCTGAGGACGGCATCGAGGCCGCTCTGGCGCGCATGGCCGAGGCGCTGCGGGCGCGCCTCGCCGCCGACGCCGTGGCGCGCCCCCTCATGGTGGGGATCCACACCGGCGGGGTGTGGGTGGCGGAGCGGCTGCGCCGCCTCCTCGGCCTCGACACGCCGCTGGGAACGCTGGACATCTCCTTCTACCGCGACGACTTCACCCGCATCGGCATCAACCCCCAGGTGCGCCCCTCGCGGCTGCCCTTCGCCGTGGACGACGCCTACCTGATCCTGGTGGACGACGTCCTCCACACCGGGCGCACCGTGCGCGCCGCCCTCAACGAGCTCTTCGACTACGGCCGCCCGGCCGCGGTGCGCCTGGCGGTGCTGGTGGAGCGCGACGGGCGCGAGCTGCCGATCCAGCCCGACGTGGTGGGGCGCCACATGGCCCTGGCGCCGCACCAGCACGTCAAGCTCACGGGGCCCGAGCCCCTCGCGCTGACGGTGCAGGAGGGCTGAGGCGGTGGCCGAGGCGCTGCAGCTGGACGGGCGGGGCCGGCTGCGCCATTTCCTCACCACCGAGGGGCTGCCGCGCGCGGTCCTCGAGGAGATCCTCGACACCGCCGAGTCCTTCCTCGAGGTCACCGGCCGCGAGGTCAAGAAGGTGCCGCTGCTGCGCGGCAAGACCGTGGCCAACCTCTTCTTCGAGCCCAGCACGCGCACCCGCACCACCTTCGAGCTCGCGGCCAAGCGGCTCTCGGCCGACGTGCTCAACATCAGCGCCGCCACCTCCTCGGCGACCAAGGGCGAGACCCTGCTCGACACCGTGCGCAACCTCGAGGCCATGCACTGCGACATGTTCGTGGTCCGGCACGCCGCCAGCGGCGCGGCGCACTTCATCGCCCGCCACGTCGCCCCCCACGTCGCCGTCATCAACGGCGGCGACGGCCGCCACGCCCACCCCACCCAGGCGATGCTCGACGCCTTCACCATCCGCCGCGTCAAGGGCCGCATCGAGGGCCTCACCATCGCCATCGTCGGCGACATCCTGCACTCGCGGGTGGCGCGGTCGCAGATCCACGCCCTGCGCACCCTCGGCGCCGGGGAGGTGCGCGTGGTGGCGCCGGGGACGCTGCTGCCGGCGGCGGCCGCCGAGGCCCTCGGCGTGCGCCCGTGCCGCCACCTCGACGAGGGCCTCGAGGGGGCCGACGTGGTCATCATGCTGCGGCTGCAGCGCGAGCGCATGCGCGGGGCGCTCCTGCCCAGCGCCCACGAGTACTTCCAGACCTACGGCCTGACCGAGGCGCGCCTCGCGCGGGCCCGGCCCGACGCCATCGTCATGCATCCGGGCCCCATCAACCGCGGCGTGGAGATCGAGTCGGCGGTGGCCGACGGGCCGCGCTCGGTGATCCTCAGGCAGGTCACCCACGGCATCGCCGTGCGCATGGCGGTGATGTCCATGGTCCTCGGCCGCGGCGCGGAGGAGGGGGGCTGAGATGCGGCTCACGATCCGCGGCGCGCGCCTCGTCGACCCCGCAGGCGGCCTCGACACGGTTGCCGATCTCCACGTCGCCGACGGCCGCATCGCCGCCCTCGGCCCCGCCCCGGCGGGCTTCGTCCCCGAGCGGGTGATCGAGGCCGCGGGCCTCGTCGCCTGCCCCGGCCTCGTGGACCTCGCGGCGCGGCTGCGCGAGCCGGGCCAGGAGCACAAGGCCACCATCGCCTCCGAGACCCGGGCCGCGGCGGCGGGTGGGATCACCACCCTGTGCTGCCCGCCGGACACCGAGCCCGTGATCGACACCCCGGCGGTGGCGGAGCTCATCCAGCGCCACGCGCGGGCGGCGGGCTTCGCCCGCGTGCTGCCCATCGGCGCCGTCACCCAGGGACTCGCCGGCGCCCAGCTGAGCGAGATGGCGGCGCTGCGCGAGGCCGGATGCGTCGCCGTCGGCGACGGGCTCGAGCCCCTCGGCGACCCCCTGCTCCTGCGCCGGGCCATGGCCTACGCCGCCACCTTCGACCTGCCCCTGCACCTGCGCCCGGAGGATCCGGCGCTGCGCGACGGCGGCATCGCCCACGAGGGCCGGGTGGCGACCCGCCTCGGCCTGCCCGGGATCCCGCCCTCGGCCGAGACCGTGGCCATCGCCCGGGCCCTGGCGCTGGCCGAGGAGACCGGCGCGCGGGTCCACTTCTGCCGCCTCTCCACCGCCCGCGGGGTGGCGCTGGTGCGCCGCGCCAAGGCCGAGGGGCTGGCGGTGACCGCCGATGTGAGCGCCCACCAGCTCCACCTCACCGAGGACGACCTCGAGGGCTTCGACCCCCAGTGCCACCTGCGGCCGCCGCTGCGCGAGGGCGCCGACCGCGAGGCCCTGCGCGCGGGGCTCGCCGACGGCACCCTGGACGCCGTCTGCTCCGACCACCAGCCCCACGAGGCCGACGCCAAGCTCGCCCCCTTCGGCGAGACCGAGCCCGGGATCTCGGCCCTGGAGACCCTGCTCCCCCTGACCCTGGCCCTGGTCGCCGACGGGGTCTGCGACCTCGCCACCGCCCTCGCCCGCCTCACCGCCGGCCCCGCCGCGGTGCTGGGGCTTGCGCCGCCGCGCCTCGCCCCCGGCGCCGTCGCCGACGTGTGCCTGTTCGACCCCGACGCGGCATGGACGGTGGAGGCGGCCACCCTGCGCAGCCGCGGCCGCAACAGCCCCTTCCTCGGCCGCACCCTGCGCGGCCGGGTGCGCTGGACCCTGCTCGAGGGGCGGATCGTGCACGAGGAGCCGGCGCCGTGAGCACGGCCGCCATCCACGTCGAGGATGCCCGCATCCTCGCCGCCGAGGCCCTGCCCGCGGATCAGCATCTGCTGCGCCTCGAGGCCCCGCGCATCGCCGCCGGCGCCGAGCCTGGCCAGTTCGTGCACGTGCGCTGCGACGAGGCCCTGCCCATGCGCCGCCCCCTCTCGATCCTGCGCGCCGACCGCCTGCGGGGCACGGTGGAACTGCTGTTCAAGGTGGTGGGCCGGGGCACGCGCCTTCTCGCCCGCCGCCGCCAGGGCGAGACGCTGAACCTCCTCGGCCCCATCGGCCGCCCGTTCCGTCCCGTGGCGGGGCGGCCGCGGGCCCTGCTCCTCGGCGGCGGCGTCGGCATCCCGCCCATGATCTTCCTCGCCGAGCGGATGGCGGCGGCGCGCAGCCACCGGCCGCTGCTGCTCGCAGGCTCCGAGGTGCCCTTTCCCTTCCCGCCCCGCCCCTCGCAGATGCTCATCGAGGGCATCCCGACCGGGGTCATCGCCACCTTCGGCTGGCTCGAGGACCGCGGCGTACCCTGCCGGCTCGCCAGCAACGCGGGCCTGCCCGGCTGCTTCCAAGGGCACGTGACGGGGCTTGCCGAGCGCTGGCTCGAGGCCCTGGCGCCGCAGGCCCTCGCCGAGGTCGCGGTCTACGCCTGCGGCCCGCCGGCCATGCTCGCGGCGACCGCGGCGCTCGCCCGCCGCCTCGGCCTGCCCTGCCAGGTCTCGCTGGAGGAGCACATGGCCTGCGGCGTCGGCGGCTGCGCCGGCTGCACCGTGCCGGTGCGCACGCCGAGCGGACCGGCCATGCGCCGGGTCTGCGTCGACGGCCCCGTCTTCGACGCCGCCGACGTCCTCTGGGCCGGCACGCCCTAGCCGGAGCGCGGCGGCCCCTGCACCCGGGCCTCGATCTCGGCGAGGCGCCGCGCGCAGTCCTCCGCGCCGGCACCGGCGAGGCCCGCGACCAGCTCGCGCACGCGGCGGTGCCGGGCCCGCTCGGCGGCGAGCCACACCTGCGCCAGCTCCAGCGCCTCGTGCCCGCCACCGGCCGGGCGCGGCCGCAGGTCGAGATCGCCCGCCGCCGCGAGCAGCCGGCACAGCGGGCGGCGCAGGGCCGCGACGCGCCGCTCCCAGACCGCGGCGGCGGCGAGGAGGACCGCGGCGTTGGCGGCCACGAACCCCGCCGCCGCACGGGCGATCTCGGCCAGGAACAGGGGCGCCACCGGTCCCGGAGGCGGGTGGGCGCGGAAGGCCAGCGCCTCGGCGAGCCCGCCCAGGCGGGCGCGAAGCCACAGCAGGAAGGCCGCCACGAGGACCGCCTCGAGCGCCGCCAGGACGAGGATCAGCCGCCGCTGCAGGGCGACGCCGAGGTAGCGCCGCCGACGCCGCTCCGCGCCTGCCGGGGTCGTCACAGGTCGTGGCACTGGTAGCAGAGCTCCCCGTTGTCGTAGCGCCGCACGAGGGCGCCGTGGCGGGCCTCGTAGGCGCGATGGCAGGAGAGGCAGCTCAGGCGCCCGCCCGGGAGCAGCATCTCGCGCGGCAACAGCGCCGCCGGGCGGTAGCCGCCGTACGCCTCGGCGTCGGCGTAGCGCACCCCGATGGGATGGTTGAGGGCCCGCTCGGGATGGCGGAGGACGCCGCGGACGTCGATCCGGACCTCCTTCAGGCCGAGCTTGTCCGCGTGGCAGCCCAGGCACTGCGCGGAGTAGCGGTCGATGCGCCCGGCGGGGGGGCCGTCGTCGGCCAGATGCCCCGAGACCATGAGGGCCGTGCCGCCCTCCGGCATCGCGTCGAAGAAGGCCTGCTCGTGGCAGCTGAGGCAGAACCCGCGCCCGCGGCGCTCCCCGCGCAGCTTGCCCGGCCCCGCGGCGTGCACGTCGTGGCAGGTGCTGCAGGTCAGCTCCCCCTTCCAGTCCGTGGGATAGGCCGCCGGCAGCGGCCGCACCGGGCGCACCCCGGTGGGATGGCTGGCGCGCAGGGCGGCGGCGTGGCAACCGCCGCAGAGCCGCTCCTCCGAGGCGACGAGGAAGCGCGCCGTCTCCGGACGCGTGCGCGGGCCGGCGAGGTGGCAGCCCGCGCACACGGTGTCGGGGTGGGTCGGCGCCGCCGCGCCCTCGGGCCGCGACGCCAGCAGCACCGCCGCCAGCAGCACCACCGGCGCCGCCCAGACCAGGGGCACGGGCCGCCGCTCAGACCTCCACACGGCGGACGAGCTCCCTCAGGGCCTCGATCCGGGGCCCGGCGTCCTCACCCCGGGCGAGGGCCTCGCGCGCCCGCCGCGCCTCCTCGGCCACCGCCGCGGCGTGGCCCTCAAGGGCGGCGCTGGCCCGCTCCAGCAGCCGCGCCTCCCGGCGCAGGCGGTCGCCGCGGCGCACCGGGACCGGCGGCACCGGGCCGGCCTCCAGCAGGCGCTCGAAATTACGGGCGATGCGGTAGAGCGGCCCGACGACGCGGAAGGAGGCGTAGAGCGCCGCCGCCCCCGCGGCGAGGGCGCCGAGTCCCAGCGCGAGCCCGGCCGCGAGCAGCAGCGCAAGATCGAGGCCGCGGCGCAGGGCAAGGGCGCCGCGCACCAGGGTCTCGTAGCCGCCCGCGGTGCCGGCCGCGGCCAGCCACACCGCGGCGGCGAGGAAGGCGAGAACGACCGTGCCGGCCACCAGCGCCGCCAGCGCGAAGCGGATCAGGTCCCTTGCCGCACCTTCCCTGGTCACGGTGGCCGGATGCTCCCCCCTCACCCGTGACGCCGATCCTAGCGCCTTGCGCCGCCTCGACGCAAAGCCTCCTCAGGCCTGCAGGATCCGCCCCTCCCGCAGCCGCCGCGCCAGCTCCTCGGGCGGTCCGGACCAGCCGGTGAGCTCGCCCTGGATCTCGTCCACACGGAGCTGGAGCAGCTTGAGCCACTGCGCCTTGGTGGCGACCCCCTCGGCGACGGTGCGCAGCCCCAGCGCGCGGGCCAGCGCCGCGGTGGCGCCGACGATGGCGGCATCCTCCTCGCTCCCCGGCAGGCCGCGCACGAAGGCCTGGTCGATCTTGAGCGCGCTCAGGGGGAAGCGGCGCAGATAGGCCATGGAGGAGTAGCCGGTGCCGAAGTCGTCGACGGCGACATGGACGCCGAGCTCGCGCAGCGCCCCGAGGGTGCGCGCGGCGCGGTCGGTGTCGGCCATGAGCGCGCTCTCGGTGAGCTCGAGCTCCAGGTAGTGCGGCTCCATCCCGGTCTCGTCGAGGATGCGCTCGACCAGCTCGGCGAGGTCGCCGGCCGCGAACTGGCGCGCCGAGAGGTTGACCGCCACCCGCACCGGCGGCAGCCCCTCGACGCGCCAGCGGTAGGCCTGGCGGCAGGCCTCGCGCAGCACCCATTCGCCCAGGGGCACGACGAGCCCGCTCTCCTCGGCCACGGGGATGAACTCCCCGGGCGGAATCAGGCCCCGCTCCGGGTGGCGCCAGCGCACCAGGGCCTCGGCGCCCACGATGGCGCCGTCGGAGAGGTCCACCTGCGGCTGGTAGTGCAGCAGCAGCTCCCCGCGCTCGAGGGCCTTGCGCAGCGCGCCCTCCAGGTCCAGCCGCCGCCGCGCCTGCTCCTCGAGGGCGATGGCGAAGAAATGGTAGCGGCCGCCGCCGGCGGAGGCGGCCTCGTACATGGCGGCATCGGCGTGCTGCAGCAGCGAGTCCGGGTCCTCGGCGTCCTCCGGCGCGACGGCGATGCCGATGCTGGCCCGCAGGAAGAGCTGCCGCCCCTCGACGGTGACCGGCTCGGCGAGGGCGTCCAGCAGGCACTGGGCGAGGCGCGCGGCGTCGTCGGCCTGGTCGATGCCCCGGGCGAGCACGGCGAAGGTGTCGCCGGCGTGCCGGGCGAGGGTGTCGTCGGCGCGGATGCAGCGCGCGAAGCGGCGCGCCACGGCCTTGAGGACGAGGTCGCCGGCGGCGTGGCCGAGGGTGTCGTTGATGTCCTTGAAGCGGTCCAGGTCCACGAACAGCAGCGCCAGCCGCTCCCCGGCGCGGCGGGCGTGCGCCAGGGCCTGCTGGATGCGGTCGCGCAGCAGGGCGCGGTTGGGCAGCCCCGTGAGCGGGTCGTGCTGGGCCAGGTAGGCCGCCTGCTCCTCCGCCGCCTTGACGCGGCTGAGGTCGGAGAAGATGCCGATGTAGCCCGTGATCTCGCCGTCGGCCTCCCGCACCGCGGTGATGTTGAGCCACTCGGGATAGAACTCGCCGCTCTTGCGCCGGTTCCAGATCTCGCCCTGCCACTGCCCCTGCTCGGCCAGCTCCCGCCACATGGCCTCGTAGAAGGCCGGCTCGTGCCGGCCCGAGGAGAGGATGCGGGTGTTCTCGCCGATCACCTCCTCGGGGGCGTAGCCGGTCAGCCGCGTGAACGCGGGGTTGACCGCGAGGATCGCGCCGGTGCGGTCGGTGACGACGATCCCCTCGCTGGTCTTCTCGAAGGCGATGCGGGCGTACTCGAGCTCGCGAAGCGCCCGCCGGCGCTCCCCCTCGGCCCGCCGCGCCTCCTCCCGCGCCGCCGCCAGGTCGGCCTCGAGGCCCGCGATGCGCGCCTCGGCCTCGGCGAGCCGGGTCTCGCGCCGGACGAGCCGCGCCGCCAGCGCGAGCGCCCCGCGGCGCACGTACCACGTGATCCCCGCCCAGAGCAGGAGCAGCGCCAGCGCCGTCCCCGCCGCCAGGGCCCACTGCACCCGCCGCACCTGGGCGAAGAGAGGGCCGATGTCGGTGTAGAGCTCGACCACGCCGTGGACGCGCCCCCCATCGTCCCGCTCCGCCACCGGCACGTAGGTCTCGAGCAGGTCCTGCTGCTCCACCACCCGGTCGTGGACGTTGAAGTGGCCGCGCCGCTCGATGGCCCAGTGCACCTGCCCGCCGAGGGCGGAACGCACCCCCGGGTTGCGCGCCTGGTCCTCACCCACCTCGTAGGGCCGGGTCGAGAACACCGTCCGCCCCTGCCCGTCGTAGAGCTTGGCGCGCACCACGCGCCCGCCGCCCGCGGCCTCGAGGAGCTCGCGCAGGTCCTCCTGGAGGGGATGGCGGGCGAGCTCGACCGCGGTCATGGCGGCGCTGGCGTCGAGCAGCCCGTCGTAGTGGTGGTGCAGCACGGAGACCAGGCTGCGCGCGAGGCTCTCGGCGTGGCGGCGCTCCTGCAACACCAGGGCCTCGACGACGTAGAAACGGTACAGGGCGGCGAGCCCGGCCCCGACCGCCAGCGCCGCGGCCAGCGCGAACAAGGCGAAGCGTCGGGTGAGCAGGAAGCCCAGGCGGGTCTCGTCGGGGGCCTTGGAGGTCGCCTCTCTCATCACGCGAATTATAGCAATAACCTGATCGTTGACGCGACCAAATTTGATACGAAACCCGCCCGCCCCTGCGCCCGGGGAACCTTCCCCGCCGTTAGCACTCGAAGGCGGTGAGTGCTAAACTCAAGGTGCCCGCGAGACACGGACACCGACGCAGGGGGAGGAATGCACCATGACGCTGCCGATCGAGGCACGCCTGACGCTGCCGGCGCCGGTCAGCAACCTCGACGCCTACATCGAGGCCGTCAACCGCATCCCGGTGCTGGACGCCGAGGAGGAGCGGCAGCTCGCGCGGGCCTGGCGCGAGCGGCGCGACCTCGAGGCGGCCCGGCGCCTGGTGCTCGCGCACCTTCGCTTCGTGGTCTACATCGCCCGCGGCTACCTCGGCTACGGGCTGCCCCTCGGCGACCTCATCCAGGAGGGCAACATCGGCCTCATGAAGGCGGTCAAGCGCTTCGACCCCGCCATGGGGGTGCGCCTGGTCTCCTTCGCCGTGCACTGGATCCGGGCGGAGATCCACGAGTTCATCCTGCGCAACTGGCGCATCGTCAAGGTCGCCACCACCAAGGCCCAGCGCAAGCTCTTCTTCAACCTGCGCCGGGCGAAGCAGCGCCTGGGCTGGCTCAGCCGCGACGAGGCCCGGCGCATCGCCGCCGACCTCGGCGTGCCGGAGGCCGAGGTGGTGGAGATGGAGCGCCGCCTCGCCGCCCACGACGTCCCCTTCGACGCCGGCCCCGAGGACGACGACGAGGGCCACCGGCCTGCCCCCGTCGCCTACCTCGAGGACCGCGGCGCCGACCCCGCCGAGCAGGTGGCGCAGGCGGAGTGGGAGGCGCACAGCCGCGCCCGCCTGCACGCGGCGCTGGCGGCGCTCGATCCGCGCAGCCGCGACATCGTCACGCGCCGCTGGCTGGCCGAGCCGAAGGCGACCCTGCAGGAGCTGGCGGCCGAGTACGGGATCTCCATCGAGCGCGTGCGCCAGATCGAGAACGCCGCGATCCGCAAGATGCGCATGCAGCTCGCCGCCTGAGCCTCACCGCGGCAGGGCGAGCGAGGCGGCAAGGCGCTCCGGGCGCGGCGGCCGCGCGTGCGGCAGCACCCCCAGCAGCGGGGCCGCAAGGCGCGCCTGCAGGGCCTCGACCACCGCCCCGGCGCGCTCCGTCGCGGGCTCGACCCGCGCCGCGATCCAGCCCGCGAGCCGTAGCCCCCGCGCCGCCACCGCCTCGGCGGTGAGCAGGGCGTGGCTGATGCAGCCGAGGCGCAGCCCCACCACCAGCAGGACCGGCAGACCCATCGCCACGGCGAGGTCGGCCGTGGTCCAGTGCGCGCCGAGGGGGACGAGCCAGCCGCCCACTCCCTCCACCACCACCGCGTCGGCCCCCGCCCGCAGCCGCGCGTAGGCCTCGAGGATCGGCGCGCGGCGGATCTCCACCCCGGCCTCGGCGGCGGCGATGTGGGGCGCGACGGGCGGGGCGAGGGCGTAGGGGTTGACGTCGGCGTAGTCCCAGCCGCCGCCGGCGGCCTCGATCAGGATCTCGGCGTCCTCGCTGCGAAGCCCCCCGGGGGTGGCGCGACAGCCCGAGGCCACCGGCTTCATGGGCGCCACGCGCAGGCCCTCGGCGCGCAGGCGGTGGATCAGCGCCGCCGCCGCCACGGTCTTGCCCGCGCCGGTGTCGGTGCCGGTGACGAACCAGCCCGCCGTCACGGGCCCGCCACCCCCACCTCCAGCGGCGCCCGCCCCCAGGCGTGGCCGAAGACCACCTCCCAGGTGGCCGGCAGGCGCCCGTCCTCGGCGCGGCGGAAGCGCTCGTAGGCCGCCGCCACCCGCTCCAGACGGCGCCGCGTGGTCAGCCCCCGCGGCCTGCCGGCGGTGGCGTTGGCGGCGCCCAGCCCCTTGAGGTCGCCCATCAGGGTGTAGGCGTCCGGGTAGGTCATGGTGATGCGCTCGACGTCGGCCACCGCGTCGGCGAGCCCCGCCGCCACCAGGGCGTCACCCACGTCGTGGAGGTCGTGGAAGGCGTTGACGTGGGTATGCGCGCCGCCGTCGGCCTCGGCCCAGGCCTCGCGCAGCTCGCGCAGGGTGTCGGGGCCGAAGGTGGTGAAGAGCACGAGCCCCCCGGGGCGCAGCACGCGGGCGATCTCGGCCAGGGCCCCCTCCAGCCGGGGGCACCACTGCAGGGTGAGATTGGAGAAGACGAGGTCCACCGAGGCGCCGGCCAGGGGCAGCGCCTCGGCGTCGCCGCACACCGCCCACGGCCGCCGCCACGGCCGTCCCCGCCGGCGCGCCGCCGCCGCCATCGGGTGGGCGAGATCGACCGCGAGCAGGCGCGCCCGCGGATAGCGGCGGGCGAGCTCGGGCAGGGCCGCGCCGGTGCCGCAGCCGAGGTCGAGGACGGTCCGCGGCTCGAAGCGCCGCAGCCAGTCGAGCCTGCCCAGCAGGCGCCGGCGGACCTCCGCCTGCAGCAGCGCGAAGCCGTCGTAGCGCGCCGCGGCGCGGGCGAAGTTGGCCCGCACCCGCCCCTTCTCCGGCCGCCCCTCAGGCCGCGGCACAGCGCAGCCCCTCCAGCCCCGCGGCCACCGCCTCGGGGTGCGAGAGCAGCGGCGCATGGGCCGCGTCCTCCAGCACCGTGACCCGCGCCGCCGGGGCGAGTGCGGCGAGATCCGCCGCCACCGCCGCCGGGACCAGGGCATCACGCCCCCCGAGCACCACCGCCGCCGGCACCGCCAGCGCGGCGAGCGCCCCGCGCAGGTCGGCACCCCGCAGGATGTCGAGCCCCGCGGCCAGCGCCTCGGGCCGCGGGGGGGCCATGGCCGCCGCGAGGCGCCGCGCCAGCGGCCGCGCCCCCGGCGCCCCCCGCACCTGGAGGGCGAGGAAGCGGCGCAGGGTGGCGGCGTGGTCGCGGGCCAGCTCCGCGGCGAAGCCCTCCAGGACCTCCGGCGCCGTCGCGCGCGGCCAGTCGGGCCCCCGCACGAAGCGCGGCGAGGCCGCCACCAGCACCAGCCCGGCGACCCGCTCGGGCGCCTGCGCCGCCGCCGCCAGCGCCACCATGCCGCCGAGGGACCATCCGAGCCACCACGCCCGGCGCGGCGCGCGCGCAAGCACTGCCGCCGCCCAGGCCTCGACCCCGCCCGCGGGCACCGCGCCGCCCTCGCCGTGCCCCGGCAGGTCGAGGGCGAGCAGCCCCGGCACGCGCGCCGCCAGGGGCGCGAAGACCCGCCCGCTCATGGCCCAGCCGTGCAGGGCCACCACCGGCAGCACGGCCTCACCCACCGCCGCACCCCCGCCAGGCCTCGGCGAGCGCCTCCAGCAGCCGCGCCACGTGGGCCTCGTCGTGGGCCGCCGACAGGGTGATGCGCAGCCGCGCCCGCCCCGGCGGCACCGTCGGCGGGCGGATCGCCGGCACCCAGATCCCCCGGGCCTCCAGGGCCCGCGACAGCCGCACCGCCGCTTCCGCCTCGCCGACGATGAGGGGCTGGATCGGGGTCCCGGAGGGGGCGAGCGGCAGCCCCAGCGCGGCCGCACCGGCCCGGAAGCGCGCCACCAGCCCGCGCAGGCGCTCGCGCCGCCACGGCTCGGCGGCGGCGATGCGCACCGCCTCGCGCGCGGCCTCCGCCACCGCGGGCGGCAGCGCCGTGGTGTAGATGTAGCTGCGCGCCTGCTGGATCAGGGTCTCCACCAGCGCCTCGGAGCCCGCGACGAAGGCGCCGAAGGTACCGAAGGCCTTGCCCAGGGTGCCCACCAGGACCGGCGCCGCCGCGGCGTCGAGCCCGGCCGCCTCGAGGCTGCCGCGCCCGCCCGGCCCCACCACGCCGAGCCCGTGGGCGTCGTCCACCACCAGCCAGGCGCCGTGCGCGCGCGCCGTCTCCGCGAGCGCCGCCAGCGGCGCCACGTCGCCGTCCATGCTGAAGACGCCGTCGGTGACCAGCAGCCGCCGCCCCTGGGCGCGCGCCAGCAGGCGCGCCGCGGCCGCGGCGTCGGCGTGGGGATAGCGGCGCAGGCGCGCCCCGGCCAGCCGCGCCGCATCGAGCAGGGAGGCGTGGTTGAGGCGGTCCTCGACCACCGTGTCGCCGCGCCCGGCCAGCGCCCCCACCACGCCCAGGTTGGCCATGTAGCCGGTGGAGAAGACGAGCGCCCGCGCCCGCCCGGTGAAGTCGGCGAGCGCCTCCTCGAGCTCGTGGTGGGGCCGCATGTGGCCGCTCACCAGGTGTGATGCGCCGCTGCCCGTGCCGTGGCGGCGCAGGGCCCGCGCCGCCGCCTCCGCCAGGCGCGGGTCGGCGGCGAGGCCCAGGTAGTCGTTGCTGCAGAAGGCGAGGAGCCGCCGCCCCTCCACCACCACCTCGGGCCCCTGGGGACCGTCCACGAGGCGGCGCAGGCGCCGCAGCCCCGCCGCCTCGCGCTCGAGCAGGGCGCGGCGCAGCGCGGCCTCAGTGAGGCTCGGCGCGCTCGCCAAGGCAGGCCTCGCCGTAGAGCAGCGGCCCCGACCCGGTGCCGCCGGTGTGGGCGCGCTCGGCGTGGGGCTCGGGCTCGAGCCCGAGGCGCGCAAACAGCGCGCGGTCGCGCTCGGCGCCAGCGTTGGGGGCGGTGAGCAGGCGCTCGCCGGAGAAGACCGAGTTGGCGCCGGCGAGGAAGCACAGGGCCTGGAGCTCGTCGCTCATGGACTCGCGCCCCGCCGAGAGGCGGATCCAGGAGCGGGGCATGAGGATGCGTGCCACCGCCACCGTGCGCACGAGCTCGAACGGGTCCAGGGGCGGGGCGTCGGCCAGGGGCGTGCCCGCGATGGGCACCAGGCGGTTGATGGGCACGCTCTCGGGGTGGCGGGGCATGCGCGCCAGCTCCAGCAGCAGCCCGATGCGGTCCTCGCGCGACTCGCCGAGGCCGAGGATGCCGCCGCAGCAGACCTTGAGCCCGGCCTCGCGGACGTGGCGCAGGGTCTCGAGGCGCTCGTCGTAGCCGTGGGTGGTGACGATGCGCGGGTAGTGCTCGCGCGAGGTGTCGAGGTTGTGGTTGTAGTAGTCGAGCCCGGCCTCGGCGAGCCACCGCGCCTGCTCGGCCGTGAGCGCCCCCGCGGTGAGGCAGGTCTCGAGCCCCAGGGCCTTGACCGCGCGGACCATCTCCAGCAGGGCCTCGAACTCGCGCGGCCGCGGCCGCCGCCAGGCCGCCCCCATGCAGAAGCGGCCGGCGCCGGCGGCACGCGCCTCGCGCGCCCGCGCCACCACCGCCTCCAGCGCCATCAGCGGCTCGCGCGCGAGCCCGGTGTCGTGATGCGCGCTCTGGGCGCAGTAGCCGCAGTCCTCGGAGCAGCCGCCGGTCTTGACGCTGAGCAGGGTGCTCACCTGCACCCGGTTGCCGGGGAAGTGGCGGCGGTGGACCGCGGCGGCCTCGAAGACGAGGTCGAGCAACGGGCGCGCGTAGAGCGCCGCCACCTCGTCGCGGGTCCAGTCGTGGCGGACGGCTTGCGCCGCCTGCGCGGCGCTGCTATGGCTGGTCATGCTGGCGTACCTCGGCTGCGACCGGCCCCCGATGGTAGCCCGCGGCCGGACGCTGTCAACCGGAAGGGATGCCGATGGTTGACGGGATCGCCCGCCGCATCCTGCGGCTCCTCTATCCCTGGCGCTGCCTCCTCTGCGGCGGGCCGGGCGACGGCCGCGACCTGTGCCGGGACTGCGCCGACGCCCTGCCCCGCCATCCGCGCCCCTGCCCCCTGTGCGCGGCGCCGCTGCCCGAGGGGGCGGCGGGCCCCTGCGGGCGCTGCCTGCGCCGCCCGCCGCCCTTCCGCGCCTGGGCCGCGCTCGCCCACGCCCCGCCTGCCGACCGCATCGTCCACCGCGCCAAGTACCGCGGCGACCTCGCCGCCCTCGCGCTCCTCGCCGCGCTCATGGCCGAGGCGGCGCCGGCGGTGGACGGGGTCCTGGTGCCGGTGCCGCTGCACCGCCGCCGCCTCGCGCAGCGCGGCTACAACCAGGCCCTGGAGCTCGCCCGCGGCATCGCCCGCGCCCGCGGCCTCCCCCTCGCCCCCGCGCTCCTCGCACGCCGCCGCGACACCCCGAGCCAGGTGGGGCTCGACGCCCGCGCCCGCCGCCGCAACCTGCGCACCGCCTTCGTCGCCCGCGACGCGGCGCCGCGGCGGGTGATCCTCGTCGACGACGTCCTCACCAGCGGCGCCACCGCCGAGGCCGCCGCCCGTGCCCTGCGCCGGGCGGGCGCCGCCGAGATCCACCTGTGGGTGGCGGCGCGGGCGGCGCCGCCGGCCTGAGTCAGCCGCGCCCCAGGTAGTCGAGGAGGATGGCGACGAAGACCGCCATCCCCAGCCAGTGGTTGTTGAGAAAGGCCTGGATGCAGGCGGCGGGGTCGCGGTCGCGGATCAGGTACTGCTGGTAGAGGAAGAGCGCCGCCGCCACCGCCAGCCCCAGGTGGTAGTAGCCGTCGAGGCCGGCGAGCCGCCCCACCAGCAGCAGCCCGAGCAGGAACACCCCCTGGAGGACGGCGAGGATCAGGCGGTCGGCCTCGCCGAAGAGGAGCGCCGTGGAGCGCACGCCGATGCGGCGGTCGTCCTCGCGGTCAGCCATGGCGTACATGGTGTCGTAGATCACCGCCCAGAGCAGGGTGACCACGAAGAGCAGCCACGCCAGCCGCGGCACCGCCCCGGTCTGGGCGGCGAAGGCCATGGGCACGGCGAAGCCGAAGGCCGCCCCCAGGTGGACCTGCGGCATCCAGGTCCACCGCTTGGCGAAGGGGTAGGTGGCGGCCAGCGCCGCCGCCGCGAGGGACAGCAGGATGGTGAGGCGGTTGGTGAGGAGGACGAGGCCGAAGGCCAGGAGGGCGAGCAGCGCGAACACCGCCAGCGCCTCGCCCGGGGCGATCTCGCCCGCGGCCAGGGGGCGGGTGCGGGTGCGCGCCACGTGGGGGTCGAAGCCGCGGTCGGCCCAGTCGTTGATGGCGCAGCCGGCCGAGCGCATGAGCACCACCCCGAGGGTGAAGATGAGCACCAGGCGCGGCTCGGGGCGGCCCTCGCCGGCGATCCACAGCGCCCACAGGGTGGGCCAGAGCAGGAGCCAGATCCCGATCGGCCGGTCCAGCCGCACCAGCCGCACGTAGGCGTCGAGCCGGGCCCGCACCTCCTCCCAGCGCGGCAGCACGCGCACGCTCATCGCCCTTCCTCCTCCCTCGTGAACCGCTCCTCGAGCAGGAGCCGCGCGCCGTGGACGCGGTAGAGGCTGCGCCGCGCCCATCCCCCCGCCACCGGCGCCACCGTGCGGCGCACCAGCCGCGGCCCCCGCGGCCGGTGCAGCCACCCCGTGAGGGGGCGGGTGCCGAGCCGCGCCAGGGCGCGCCCCCCACCGCGCCGCACCAGCCCGGGGTCGGCGGCGCTTCGCGCCCGGCACAGCACCCCCCGCGGCCCCTCCAGCACCACCTCCCGCACGTAGCCGAAACGCCGCCCCAGGACCCGGGCCTCGGCCGGCGCGAGGGGCAGGAAGCCTGCGCGCAGCAGCCGCACCCGCGCCCCGCCTGCGGCGCGCCCGAGCGCCGGCAGCAGCGGCCCCTGCCAGCACAGCCAGCGCCGCAGCGGACGCGGCGCAAGCCGCGCCCGTCGCAGCCCCGCCGCGAACCCCCGACTCCCGCTCCCCATGGCAGCAGGCATCATACGATCACGCCTCGGCGTAGGCCATGCGCCCGCCCAGCCAGCGCCGCACGAGGGCCTCGGCGGCCTCGCGGTCGCGCCGGATCAGCGCCTCGGCGGCCTCCTGCACCGCGGGCACGAGGTCGCCGTCGCGCACGAGATCGGCGACCCGCAGCGCGAGGGGGCCGCTCTGGCGCGTGCCCAGCAGCTCCCCGGGGCCGCGAAGCGCCAGGTCGCGGCGCGCGATCTCGAAGCCGTCGCAGGTCTCGCGCAGCACCGCGAGCCGCGCCCGCCCGGTCTCCCCGAGGCGCGAGGGCTCGTAGAGCAGGACGCAGTGGCTCTCGCCGCCGCCGCGGCCGACGCGGCCGCGCAGCTGGTGCAGCTGCGCCAGCCCCAGCCGCTCCGCGTTGTCGATCACCATCACGGTGGCGTTGGGCACGTCGACCCCGACCTCGATCACCGTCGTCGCCACCAGGAGCTGGATCTCGCCGGCGGCGAAGGCCCGCATCACCCGCTCCTTGTCCTCCCCCCGCATGCGCCCGTGGACCAGGCCCACGCGCACCTCGGGCAGGGCGCGGCGCAGGGTCTGCGCGGTGGCCTCCGCGGCCTCCGCCTGCAGCGCCTCCGACGCCTCGACGAGGGTGCAGACCCAGTAGGCCTGGCGGCCGGCGGCGCAGGCCGCGCGCAGCCGCGCCACCACCTCGCCGCGGCGGGCCGCCGGCACCGTCACCGTGCGCACCGGGGTCCGCCCCGGGGGCAGCTCGTCGATCACCGAGAGGTCGAGGTCGGCGTAGGCGGTCATGGCCAGGGTGCGCGGGATCGGGGTCGCCGTCATGATGAGCTGGTGCGGCACCAGCGCGCCGGCCTCGCCCTTGCCGCGCAGGGCGAGCCGCTGGTGCACCCCGAAGCGGTGCTGCTCGTCCACCACGACGAGGCCGAGGCGGGCGAAGCGCACGTCGTCCTGGAACAGGGCGTGGGTGCCCACCACCGCGGGGGCGCCGGCGGCGATGCGCGCCAGCGCCGCGCGCCGCGCCGCCCCCTTGACCCGCCCGCCGAGCCACACCACCTCGAGGCCCAGCGGCTCGAGCCAGCGCGCCAGATTGGCGCGATGCTGCTCGGCGAGGAGCTCGGTGGGGGCCATCAGCGCCGCCTGCCAGCCGGCCTCCGCCGCGGCCAGCATCGCCAGCGCCGCCACCACGGTCTTGCCCGAGCCCACGTCGCCCTGGACCAGGCGCAGCATGGGCCGTGGCGCGGCGAGGTCGCGGCCGATCTCCTCCGCGACCCGGCGCTGGGCCGCGGTCAGCTCGAAGGGCAGCGCCGCGAGGAAGGCCTCGGCGAGCCGCCCCCCGGGGGCCAGGGGCGGCGCCTGCCGCCGCCGCGCCTGCGCCCGCAGCAGGCGCAGGCTCACCTGGTGGGCGAGCAGCTCCTCGAAGGCGAGCCGGCGCCGCGCCGGATCGGCGGGATCGGCGAGGGCGGCCGGGTCGGTGCCGGGGGGCGGGCGGTGCAGCCGCGCGAGGGCGTCGGGGAGGGGGTACAGCCCGTAGGCCTCGCGCAGCCACGCCGGCAGCGTCTCCGCCCTGCCCGCACGCGCCAGGGCCTCCCCCGCCAGGGCGCGCAGGGTGCGCTGGGGCAGACCCTCGGTGGCCGGGTAGACGGGGGTCAGCGCCGGCTCCGGGCGCGCCCCGCCGAGGCGCCACTCCGGGTGGACCATCTCCAGCCCGGCGGGGCCGAGGCGCACCTCGCCGTAGCAGCCCACGCGCACCCCGGGGCGAAGCCGCGCCTTGAGGCCGGCGCGGTAGTGGAAGAACCGCAGGCGCAGGACGCCGCTGCCGTCGGTGATCTCCACCTGGAGGCTGCGCCGGCGCCCGCCCGCCTCCACCGCGGCCGTGACCTCGCCCTCCACCAGGGCCTCGCGGCCGGGCAGGAGCCGCCCCAGGGGCGTGATGCGGGTGCGGTCCTCGTAGCGCAGGGGCAGGTGCAGCAGGAGGTCGCCGAGGCCGCGCACGCCGAGCCGGGCCAGACGCTCCAGCGTCCGCGCCCCCACGCCGGGCAGCCCCGCCAGCGCCGCCGCCCCCTGCTCCGCCGCCCCGTCCATGCCGTGGCGCATTGTAGCGGGGGAAGGCGGCGGCGGAGGGGCTTTGCACGGCGGCGGCTTTGCCGCACCATGGCGGGTCGTGGTAGTCTGATCGGCCCTTTGCGCCCTTTGCCGGCGGCCCCCGGCAGGCCGGGCGCACGGCCTTGCCAATCAAGCGGTTGCAGACTATGGCTGAGACAGGCATCGCGATCCGGGGCGGCCTCTACCGGCCCGAGTTCGAGCACGACAGCTGCGGCTTCGGCCTCATCGCGCAGATGGACGGCGAGGCCAGCCATCGCCTCGTGCGCACCGCCATCACCGCGCTCGAGCGCATGACCCACCGCGGCGCCATCGCCGCCGACGGCAAGACGGGCGACGGCTGCGGTCTCCTCATGCGCCTGCCCGAGGCCTTCCTGCGCGAGGCCGCGGCGGAGGCGGGCATCCGTCTCGGCGCGCGCTTCGCCGCAGGGCCGGTGTTCCTGTCGCAGGATCCGGCGCAGGCGGCACGCGCGCGCGAGCGCCTCGCCGCGGAGCTCGCCGCCGAGGGGCTGGAGCCGGCCGGCTGGCGCACGGTGCCGGTGCGCCCGGAGGCCCTCGGCGAGCAGGCCCTCGCCACCATGCCGCGCATCGAGCAGGTCTTCGTCCACCTGCCCGCCGACCTCGACGGCGATGCCGCCGAGCGGCGCCTCTACGCCGCCCGCCGCCGGGCCGAGAAGGCCCTCGCCGACGACCCCGTCTTCTACGTGCCGAGCCTCTCGGCGCGGGTGATCGCCTACAAGGGCCTGGTGATGCCGGCCTACCTGCCGGTCTTCTACCCGGACCTGGAGGACGCGCGCCTGGCCTCGTCGCTGTGCGTCTTCCACCAGCGCTTCTCCACCAACACCCTGCCCCAGTGGCGCCTCGCCCAGCCCTTCCGCTTCCTCGCCCACAACGGCGAGATCAACACCATCCAGGGCAACCGCCACTGGTCCATCGCCCGCACCGCCAAGCTGCGCTCGCCCCACCTGGACCTGCAGGGGCTGGCGCCGCTGGTGGATCTGGAGGGCTCGGACTCCTGCGCCCTCGACAACATGCTCGAGGCCCTGGTCATGGGCGGGCTCGACATCTTCCGCGCCATGCGGCTGCTGATCCCGCCGGCGTGGCAGAACATCGAGACCATGGACCCGGACCTGCGGGCCTTCTACGAGTTCTTCTCCATGCACATGGAGCCGTGGGACGGGCCCGCGGGCATCGTCCTCACCGACGGGCGCCACGCCGCCTGCATCCTCGACCGCAACGGCCTGCGCCCGGCGCGCTGGGTCATCACCCGCGACCGCGTCATCACCCTGGCCTCCGAGATCGGGGTCCACGACTACCGCCCGGAGGACGTGGTGCGCACCGGGCGGCTGCGTCCCGGCGAGATGATCGCGGCCGACACCGCCACCGGCGAGCTGCTCCTGCCGGCCGACATCGACGCGCGCCTGCGCGAGAGCCTGCCGTGCAAGCGCTGGCTCGCCGCCCACGCGGTGCGCATCGGCACCGCCGAGGACGCCCCCGCGGTGCGCGAGCCCATGCCGCGCGAGCGCCTGCACGCGCTGGAGAAGCTCTTCCAGGTGACCCTCGAGGAGCGCGAGCAGGTGATCCGCGTCCTCGCCGAGGCCGGCCAGGAGGCGGTGGGCTCCATGGGCGACGACACCCCGCTGGCGGTGCTCTCGCGCCAGCCGCGGGTACTCTACGACTACTTCCGCCAGCAGTTCGCGCAGGTCACCAACCCGCCCATCGATCCCCTGCGCGAGCAGATCGTGATGTCGCTGGAGACCTGCTTCGGCGCCGAGGGCAACCTGTTCGAGGCCGGCGAGGCCCATGCCCACCGCGTGGTGGTGGACTCGCCCGTGCTCTCCGAGGACAAGCTCGAGCGGCTGCTGGCGCTGGAGGATCCCCGCTACGCCCATCATCGCATCGACTGCACCTACGGCGAGGAGGAGACGCTGCGCGCGGCGGTGGAGCGGATCGCCGCCGAGGCCGAGGAGGCGGTGCGCGCGGGCAAGGTGATCCTCCTCCTCAGCGACCGCGACGTCGCCCCGGGGCGGCTGCCGGTGCATGCGCTCCTCGCCACCGGCGCCGTGCACCACCGCCTGGTGCGCGCGGGGCTGCGCTGCGACGCCAACATCGTGGTGGAGACCGCCACCGCCCGCGATCCGCACCACTTCGCCTGCCTCATCGGCTACGGCGCCACCGCGGTGGTGCCCTACCTCGCCTACCAGATCCTGCACGACATGGCGGCGAGCGGCCTCGTGCGGGGCAAGGACGCGGCGCGGCTCGCCCGCGACTACCGCAAGGGCATCAACAAGGGCCTCTACAAGATCCTCTCCAAGATGGGGATCTCCACCATCACCAGCTACCGCGGCGCGCAGCTGTTCGAGGCGGTGGGGCTGCACGAGGAGGTGGTGGCGCTGTGCTTCGCCGGCACCACCTGCCGCATCCAGGGCGCGGGCTTCGCCGAGCTCGACGCCGAGCAGCGCCTGCTGGCGCGCGAGGCCTGGAACCCGCGCCGAGCGCGCCGCCCCGGCGGCCTGCTCAAGTTCGTGCACGGCGGCGAGTACCACGCCTACAACCCCGACGTGGTGCGCGCCCTGCAGGAGGCGGTGCGCAGCGGCGACTACGCCCGCTACCTGGAGTTCGCGCGCCTGGTCAACGGCCGCCCGCCGGCGGCGCTGCGCGACCTCATGCGCCTGCGCGAGGCCCCGGAGCCGATCCCGCTGGAGGAGGTGGAGCCGGAGGAGGCGCTCTTCCCCCGCTTCGACACCGCGGCGATGTCGCTCGGGGCGCTCTCGCCCGAGGCCCACGAGGCCCTCGCCATCGCCATGAACCGCCTCGGCGGGCGCTCCAACTCGGGCGAGGGCGGGGAGGACCCGTCCCGCTACCGCACCGAGCGGGTCTCCAAGATCAAGCAGGTGGCCTCCGGCCGCTTCGGCGTCACCGCCGAGTACCTGGTCAACGCCGAGGTCCTGCAGATCAAGATCGCCCAGGGCGCCAAGCCCGGCGAGGGCGGCCAGCTCCCCGGCCACAAGGTCAACGAGCTCATCGCGCGGCTGCGCTACACCCGGCCCGGCGTGCCCCTCATCTCGCCGCCGCCGCACCACGACATCTACTCCATCGAGGACCTCGCGCAGCTCATCTACGACCTCAAGCAGGTCAACCCCGAGGCCCTGGTCTCGGTCAAGCTGGTCGCCGAGCGCGGCGTCGGCACCATCGCCGCCGGCGTCGCCAAGGCCTATGCCGACCTCATCACCATCGCCGGCCACGACGGCGGCACCGGCGCCAGCCCCCTGACCTCGGTCAAGTACGCCGGCGCCCCCTGGGAGCTGGGCCTGGCCGAGACCCACCAGGTGCTGCGCGCCAACGACCTGCGCGACAAGGTGCGGCTGCAGACCGACGGCGGCCTCAAGACCGGCCTCGACGTGGTCAAGGCGGCGATCCTCGGCGCCGAGAGCTTCGGCTTCGGCACCGCGCCGATGGTGGCCCTCGGCTGCAAGTACCTGCGCATCTGCCATCTCAACAACTGCGCCACGGGCGTCGCGACCCAGGACGAGACGTTGCGCCGCCATCACTTCAAGGGCGCCCCCGAGATGGTCATGAACTACTTCCGCTTCGTCGCCCGCGAGGCGCGCGAGTGGATGGCCCGGCTCGGCGTGCGCCGGCTCGAGGAGCTGGTGGGGCGCACCGATCTGCTCGAGCTGCTGCCCGGCGAGACCCCCAAGCAGCGGCGGCTCGACCTCTCGCCCATCCTCTCCGACGGCGGCGTGCCCGCGGACAAGCCGCACACCTGCCGCGTCGAGCGCAACCGGCCCTTCGACAAGGGCGAGCTCGCCGAGCGCATGGTCGCCGACATGCGCGAGGCGATCGCGAACCGCCGGGGCGGCGAGTTCCGCTACGAGATCCGCAACTGCGACCGCTCCATCGGCGCCCGCGTCGCCGGCGAGATCGCCCGGCGCTGGGGCAACCAGGGCATGGCCGACGCCCCCATCACGGTGCGGCTGCGCGGCACCGCCGGGCAGAGCTTCGGGGTCTGGAACGTCGGCGGCCTCCACCTGCACCTCGAGGGCGACGCCAACGACTACGTCGGCAAGGGCATGACCGGCGGCAAGATCGTGCTGCGCCCGGCGCCGGAGGCGGGCTACGTCTGGCGCGACAACGTCATCATGGGCAACACCTGCCTCTACGGCGCCACCGGCGGGCGGCTCTACGCCGCCGGCATCGCCGGCGAGCGCTTCGCCGTGCGCAACTCCGGCGCCGTCGCCGTCGTGGAGGGCGTGGGCGACCACGGCTGCGAGTACATGACCGGCGGCGCGGTGGTGGTCCTGGGTCCGACCGGGATCAACTTCGGCGCCGGCATGACCGGGGGCTTCGCCTTCGTGCTCGACCGCGAGCGCTGCTTCGTCGACCGCTACAACCACGAGCTGATCGACATCCACCGCCTCCACCCGGAGCCCATGGAGGCCCACCGCGCGTTCCTGCGCCGGCTCGTCGCCGAGCACGTGGCCGAGACCGACAGCCCCTGGGGGCGGGAGATCCTCGAGCACTTCGCCGACTTCCTGCCGCACTTCTGGCTGGTCAAGCCGAAGGCGATGGAGATCGAGTCGCTGCTCGACACCCTCGAGCGGGCGGCCTGAGGGAGGGCGCCATGGGCAAGAAGAACGCGTTCCAGTTCCTGCACACCCCGCGCAAGGACCCGGACAAGCGCCCGGTGGAGGAGCGCGTGCGCGCCTTCCGCGAGCTCTACCTGCCCTTCGACGGCGAGGCCGCGGCGATCCAGGCCGGGCGCTGCCTCGACTGCGGCAACCCCTACTGCGAGTGGCGCTGCCCGGTCCACAACCTGATCCCCAACTGGCTGCGCCTGGTGGAGCAGGGCGAGATCCTCGCCGCCGCCGAGCTCTGCCACCAGACCAACTCGCTGCCCGAGATCTGCGGCCGCGTCTGCCCCCAGGACCGCCTCTGCGAGGGCGCCTGCACCCTCGCCGACGGCTTCGGCGCCGTCACCATCGGGGCCATCGAGCGCTACATCACCGACACCGCCTTCGCCCAGGGCTGGCGGCCCGACCTCTCGGCGGTCAAGGACACCGGCCGGCGCGTGGCCGTGGTGGGGGCGGGCCCCGCGGGGCTGGCCTGCGCCGACGTCCTGGTGCGCAACGGCGTCCGCCCCGTGGTCTTCGACCGCAACCCCGAGATCGGCGGCCTGCTCACCTTCGGCATCCCCGAGTTCAAGCTCGAGAAGGCGGTGGTGCGCCGCCGCCGCGCCGTCCTCGAGGCGATGGGGGTGACCTTCCGCCTCGGCGTCGAGATCGGGCGCGACCTCCCCTTCGGGCAGCTCCTGGAGGAGTTCGACGCGGTCTTCCTCGGCATGGGCACCTACCGCTACATGAAGGGGGGCTTCCCCGGCGAGGAGCTGCCCGGCGTCCACGAGGCGCTGCCCTATCTCGTCTCCAACGTGCGCCGCTCGCTGGGCCTGGAGCCGGGGCCCGAGGGCTTCATCGACATGCGCGGCCAGCGCGTCGTGGTCCTGGGCGGCGGCGACACCGCCATGGACTGCACCCGCACCGCGATCCGCCAGGGGGCGGCCGAGGTCACCTGCGTCTACCGCCGCGACGAGGCCAACATGCCGGGCTCGCGGCGCGAGGTGGCCAACGCCAAGGAGGAGGGCGTGCGCTTCCGCTTCAACCGCCAGCCGGTGGAGATCGTCGGGCGCGGACGGGTCGAGGGCGTCAAGGTGGTGGAGACGCGCCTCGGCGAGCCCGACGAGCGCGGCCGCCGCCGCCCCGAGCCGGTGCCGGGCAGCGAGGAGGTGATCCCGGCCACACGCGTCGTGGTCGCCTTCGGCTTCCAGCCGAGCCCGCCGGCGTGGCTCGCCGAGCACGGCATCGAGACCGACGGGCGCGGCCGCGTCCGCGTCGACGGCGGCCTCCCCCACCAGACCACCTGCGCCAAGGTCTTCGCCGGCGGCGACATGGTGCGCGGCTCCGACCTCGTGGTCACCGCCATCTGGGAGGGCCGGGAGGCGGCGAAGGGGATCCTGGAGTTCCTCGGGGTCTGACCGCCCCGGGCACAGCGGAAGAGAACCATGCCGCAGAACGACCTCCTCCTGCGGGCCCTGCTGCGCCAGCCCGTGGAGCGCACGCCCCTCTGGATCATGCGCCAGGCCGGGCGCTACCTGCCCGAGTACCGCGCCACGCGCGCCCGCGCCGGCGACTTCATGACCCTTTGCAAGACCCCGGAGCTGGCCTGCGAGGTCACCCTCCAGCCCATCGACCGCTTCGGCCTCGACGCCGCCATCCTCTTCTCGGACATCCTCACCATCCCCGACGCCATGGGCCTGGGGCTGTCCTTCACCGAGGGCGAGGGCCCGCGCTTCGCCCGGCCCGTGCGCAGCGAGGCCGACGTGGACGCCCTCGGGATGCCGGATCCGGAGGACGATCTCGGCTACGTCATGGATGCGGTGCGGCTGATCCGGCGCGAGCTCGCCGGGCGGGTGCCGCTCATCGGGTTCTCCGGCAGCCCCTGGACGCTGGCCACCTACATGGTGGAGGGCGGCGCCAGCAAGGAGCTCGGCTGCGTGCGCGGGATGCTCTACGAGCGCCCGGAGCTCCTCCACCGCCTGCTGGGGCTGCTCGCCGAGGCCGTCACCGCCTACCTGCAGGCCCAGATCGCCGCCGGCGCGCAGGCGGTGATGATCTTCGACACCTGGGGCGGGCTGCTCACCCCGCGCGCCTACCGCAGCTTCTCCCTCGACTACATGGCCCGCATCGTCGCCGCCCTGCCGCGCGAGCACGAGGGCCGGCGCGTGCCCGTGATCCTCTTCACCAAGGGCGGCGGCGCCTGGCTCGAGGCCATGGCCGAGACCGGCTGCGACGCCCTCGGCCTGGACTGGACCGTGGACATCGGCGAGGCCCGCGCCCGCGTCGGCGACCGCGTCGCCCTGCAGGGCAACCTCGACCCCTGCGCCCTCTTCGCCTCGCCCGCGCGCATCCGCGAGGAGGCGGCGCGCGTGCTCGCCTCCTACGGCCACGGCCCGGGGCACGTCTTCAACCTCGGCCACGGCATCCACAAGGACGTCGATCCCGAGCACGTGGCGGCGCTGGTGGAGGCCGTGCGCGAGCTGAGCCCCGCCTACCACGGCGCCGCCTGAGACCCTGCTATCCTTGCCCCCGGGCCACGACCCCGGGGGCGGCGATGCGCAAGCAGGTCCCGCGGCACGAGGCGGGCGATCTCGAGACCGTGCGCCGGCTCGGCGCGGGCCTCGCGGTGCGCCCCGACCTCCTCCTCGAGCACCTGCACCGGATCCAGGACGCCTGCGGCCACCTGCCCGCACGGCTGCTCTCGGCCCTCGCCGAGCACCTCGGGATCGCCCCCGCCGAGGTCCACGAGACCGCAAGCTTCTACCACCACTTCGACCTCGTGCGCGAGGGCGAGGCCCCGCCGCCGCCGGTGACGGTGCGCGTCTGCACCTCGCCCGCCTGCCGGCTCGGCGGCGCCGAGGCGCTGCTCGCCCGCCTGCGCGCCGGGCTGCCGGCGACGCGGGCGCGGGTCGTCGCCGCATCGTGCATCGGGCGCTGCGACGGCGCCCCGGCGGTGCTCGTCGGCCGGCGCCCGCTGGCCCCGGCCGACGCCGCCGCGGTCACCGCCGCCGCCCTCGGCAGCGACACCGAGGCCCCCGTCCCCGCGGCCGAGGGCCTCGCCGCCTACCGGGCCCGCGGCGGCTATCGCCACCTCGCCGCCCTCGCCGACGGCAGGCTCGACCCCGAGCGGGTCCTCGCCGAGCTGGAGGCGGCGGGCCTGCGGGGCCTCGGCGGCGCCAGCTTCCCCACCGCGCGCAAGTGGCGGATCGTGCGCGCGCAGCCCGCCCCCAAGGCGGTGGTGGTGAACCTCGACGAGGGTGAGCCCGGCACCTTCAAGGACCGCTGGTTCCTGGAGACGGCCCCCCATCGGATGCTGGAGGGGGCGCTGGTGGCGGCGCGGGTGGTGGGCGCGGAGCGGGTGGTGCTCTACCTGCGCGACGAGTATGCGGGGGCGCGCGCGGTGCTTGCGCGCGAGCTCGCCGCGCTGGCCGCCGACCCGCCCGCCCCCCTGCCCGAGCTCGCGCTTCGCCGCGGCGCCGGCGCCTACATCTGCGGCGAGGAATCGGCGATGCTCGAGTCCATCGAGGGCCGCCGGGGCTGGCCGCGGCTGCGCCCGCCCTACGTCGCCGAGCGCGGCCTCCACGGCCGCCCGACCCTGGTCCAGAACGGCGAGACCCTCTACTGGGTGCCCGAGATCCTCGACCGCGGCGGCGCCCGCTTCGCCGCCTGCGGCCGCAACGGCGGCCGCGGGCTGCGCGCCTACTCGGTGAGCGGACGGGTCCGCCGCCCCGGTGTCTACGTCGCCCCCGTGGGGGTGAGCGCCCGCGAGCTGATCGAGGAGCACGCCGGCGGCATGGCCGACGACCGCCCCCTCTATGCGTTCTTCCCGGGGGGCGCGGCCTCGGGGATCCTGCCCGCGGATGCCGCCCACCTGCCGCTCCTGCCCGAGACGCTCGCCCCGCTGGGCGCCTCCCCGGGCACCGGCGCCCTCACGGTGCTCGCCGAGGGCGACCGCGCCCGCGACGCGGCGCTCGCGGTGATGCGCTTCCTCGCCGCCGAGTCCTGCGGCCAGTGCACCCCCTGCCGCGCCGGCACCGCACGCGCCGCCGAGCTCATGGCCGAGGGGCGCTGGGCGGTGGAGACCCTGGAGGCCCTCTGCGAGCTCATGGCCGAGGCCTCCATCTGCGGCCTGGGCCAGGCCGCGCCGAACCCGGTGCGCTCGGTGCTGCGCCACTTCCGCCACGAGCTCGGCTGAGGCGACCTCGCCCCGCGGCGGCGGAGGCGGCACAATGCGCGCCGTGGACGGGCTCGAGATCCTCTACCGCGACGACTGCCTGGTGGCGGTGCACAAGCCGGCCGGCCTCGCCGTGCACCGAAGCCGCCTGCACCGGCGGGACCGCCGCCATGCCCTGCAGCTGGTGCGCGAGCGCCTCGGCCGACGCGTCTGGCCCGTGCACCGCCTCGACCGCGCCACCTCGGGGCTGCTCCTCTTCGCCCTCGACCCCGCGACGGCGCGCCATCTCGGCGCCGAGTTCGCCGCGGGGCGGGTGGCGAAGCGCTATCTCGCGGTGGTCCGCGGCCACCCGCCCGAGGCGGGCGTCATCGACCGGCCCCTGCGCGATCACGCGCACCCGGGGGCGCCCCTGCGCGATGCGGTGACCGCCTTCCGCCGCCTGGCCACGGTGGAGATCCCGGAGCCGGTGGACCGCTATCCCGTGGCCTGGTATGCGCTGCTGGAGGTGCGCCCCCGCACCGGCAGGCACCACCAGATCCGCCGCCACCTCAAGCACGCCGGCCACCCCATCATCGGCGACACCACCCACGGCCAGGGCAGCCACAACCGCTTCTTCCGCGCCCGCTTCGGCTGCGGCCGGCTGCTGCTGGCCGCCGTGGGCCTGCGCCTCGCCCATCCCGCCGGCGGCACCCTGGAGCTGACCGCGCCGCTCGCCGAGGACTTCGCCGCGGTGCTCGACGCGCTCGGCTGGGGCGCACACCGCCCCCGCGTGGCGGTGCTGCGCGAACCCGGCGGGGCTAGCGCTCCGGATCGACCAGCCTGACCCCGTCGAGGCCGGCGGCGAACTCGTCGACCCCGCGCTCCTCGCCGAGCTTGATCATCAGGCGCACCTCGTTGGGCGAGTCGGCGTGGCGCAGCGCCTCCTCGGCGCTGATCTCCTCGTTGCGGTAGAGCTGGTAGAGGTACTGGTCGAAGGTGATCATGCCCTGCTGGGTGGAGCGCTTCATGACGTCCTTGATCTTGTGCACCTCGCCCTTGCGGATGAGGTCCTTGACCAGCGGCGTGTTGAGCAGGATCTCCACCGCCACGCGCCGCCCGACGCCGTCCTTCCGGGGCACGAGCTGCTGGGCGATGATGGCCTGCATGTTGAGGGAGAGATCGAGCAGGATCTGGTTGTGCCGGTCCTCGGGGAAGAAGTTGATGATGCGCTCGAGGGCCTGGTTGGCGTTGTTGGCGTGCAGGGTGGCGAGCACCAGGTGGCCGGTCTCGGCGAAGGCGATGGCGTACTCCATGGTCTCGCGGGTGCGGATCTCGCCGATGAGGATCACGTCCGGGGCCTGGCGCAGCGTGTTCTTGAGGGCCACCTCGAAGGACTCGGTGTCGAGGCCCACCTCGCGCTGGGTGACGATGCAGTTGATGTGCTGGTGGACGTACTCGATGGGATCCTCGATGGAGATGATGTGGCCGCTGGAGTGCTGGTTGCGATAGCCCACCATGGCCGCCAGCGAGGTGGACTTTCCGGTGCCGGTGCCGCCCACGAAGATCACGATCCCGCGCTTGAGCATGGCGAGCTCGTTGATGATGGGGGGCAGCCTGAGCTCCTCCACCGTGGGGATGCGGGTCTCGATGCGACGCAGCACCATCCCCGGCTGGTTGCGCTGGACGAAGGCGCTGACGCGGAAGCGGCCGATGCCCGAGGCGCTGATGGCGAAGTTGCACTCGTGGGTGCGCTCGAACTCGGCGCGCTGGCGCTGGTTCATGATCCCCAGCACGAGCTCGCGCGACTGGTCCGGCGTGAGGGGGTTGCGGCTCACCGGATGGAGCTTGCCGTCGATCTTGAGGGCGGGCGGAAAGCCCGTGGTGATGAAGAGGTCGGAGGCCTTCTTCTGCACCATCAGCCGCAGCAGGCCGTTGAAGTCCATGACGCCTCCCTCAGCGGAAGAGGTCGCGGTTGTGCGCCTTGGCGCGCGCCTCCTGGACGCTGACCACGCCCTTGCGCACCAGCTCCTGCAGGCTCTGATCCAGGGTCTGCATCCCCACCGCGCCCCCGGTCTGGATCGCCGAGTACATCTGCGCCACCTTGTTCTCGCGGATCAGGTTGCGGATGGCGGGGGTGCCGATCATGATCTCGTGGGCGGCCACGCGCCCGCCGCCGATCTTCTTGAGCAGGGTCTGCGAGATCACCGCCCGCAGCGCCTCCGAGAGCATCGAGCGCACCATCTCCTTCTCGCCCGCGGGGAAGACGTCGATGATGCGGTCGATGGTCTTGGCCGCCGAGACCGTGTGCAGGGTGCCGAAGACGAGATGCCCCGTCTCGGCCGCGGTCAGCGCCAGGCGGATGGTCTCGAGGTCGCGCATCTCGCCCACCAGGATCACGTCCGGATCCTCGCGCAGCGCCGCCCGCAGCGCCTCGCTGAAGCCGAGGGTGTCGCGGTGCACCTCGCGCTGGTTGACCAGACACTTCTTGCTCTGGTGCACGAACTCGATCGGGTCCTCGATGGTGAGGATGTGGTCGAAGCGGGTCTCGTTGATGTGGTCGATCATCGCCGCCAGGGTGGTGGACTTGCCCGAGCCCGTGGGCCCGGTCACCAGCACCAGCCCCCGCGGGTTGTCGGCGATGTCCTTGAACACGGCCGGGGCGCCGAGCTCCTCCAGGGTCAGGACGTTGGTGGGGATGGTGCGGAAGACGGCGCCGGCGCCGCGGTGATGGTTGAAGGCGTTGACGCGGAAGCGCGCCACCCCCGGCAGCTCGAAGGAGAAGTCCGCCTCCAGGAACTCCTCGTAGTCCTTGCGCTGCTTGTCGTTCATAATGTCGTACACGAGGGCGTGCACGGTCTTGTGGTCGAGGGGCGGCAGGTTGATGCGGCGGATGTCGCCGTCGACCCGGATCATGGGCGGCAGCCCCGCCGAGAGGTGCAGGTCGGAGGCGCGGTTCTTGACGCTGAAGGCCAAGAGCTCGGCGATGTCCATCTCTCCCCCCGTGGCGACGAAGATGTCGGGATCCGTGCAGGACTTCGAGCATATCAGAGCGGGCCTTGAACGGGTACGCGCCCGCATCGCCGCGGCCGCCGCCGCGGCCGGACGGGACCCCGCGGCGATCCGGCTCGTGGCGGTGAGCAAGACCCACCCCGCCGAGGCGGTGGCGGCGGCCGCCGATGCCGGCCAGCGCGACTTCGGCGAGAGCTACGTCCAGGAGGCGGCGGGCAAGATCGACGCCCTGGCCGGGCGCGATCTCGTCTGGCACTTCATCGGCCCCATCCAGTCCAACAAGACCCGCGCCATCGCCGCCCGCTTCCACTGGGTCCACGGCGTCGACCGCATCAAGGTGGCCGAGCGCCTCTCCGCCCAGCGCCCGCAGGGGCTCCCGCCGCTCGAGGTCTGCATCCAGGTCAACGTCAGCGGCGAGGCCACCAAGTCCGGCTGCAGCCCCGAGGCGCTGCCGGCGCTCGCCGAGGCGGTGGCGAGGCTGCCGCGGCTGCGCCTGCGCGGGCTCATGGCCATCCCCGCCCCTTGCGACGACCCCGAGGCCCAGCGGCGCCCCTTCCGCCGCCTGCGCGAGCTCCTGGAGGGGCTGCGCGCCCGGGGCCTCGCCCTCGACACCCTCTCCATGGGCATGAGCGACGACCTCGAGGCCGCGGTGGCCGAGGGCGCCACCGTGGTCCGCATCGGCACCGCCATCTTCGGCCTCCGCCCGCGCCGCTGACGGCGCCGGCGCGGTTGTCGCGCGCGCGCCCCTCCAGTATCTTCGCCGCCATGGAGCAGCCGGTCCTCGCCTTCATCGGCGGCGGCAACATGGCCCGCAGCCTGGTCGGCGGCCTCGTCGCCGACGGCCACCCGGCGGCGCGCATCCGCGTCGCCGACCCCAGCGCCGAGAAGCGGGCGGCGCTGGCCGCCGACTACGGGGTCGCCGTCCACGCCGACAACACCGAGGCGGCGGCGGACGCCGCGGTCGTGGTACTCGCGGTCAAGCCGCAGGTGCTGCGCGCGGTGGCCGAGGGCCTCGCCCCGGTGGTGCAGGCCCGCCGCCCGCTGGTGATCTCCATCGCCGCCGGCGTGCGCGAGCCCGACATCCGCCGCTGGCTCGGCGGCGAGGTGCCGGTGGTGCGCACCATGCCCAACACCCCGGCGCTGGTGCAGAGCGGGGCCACCGCCCTCTACGCCAACCCCCTGGTGAGCGCGGCCCAGCGCGAGGTCGCCGAGTCCGTGTTGCGCGCCGTGGGGGTCACCCTGTGGGTCGAGGAGGAGGCGCTGCTGGATGCGGTCACCGCCCTCTCGGGCAGCGGTCCGGCCTACTTCTTCCTCCTCATGGAGTGCCTGGAGGCGGCGGGGGTGCGGCTGGGGCTGACGCCGGAGCAGGCCCGCCTCCTCACCCTCGAGACCGCCTACGGCGCGGCCAAGATGGCGCTCGCCAGCGGCGAGGACCCCGCGGTGCTGCGAGCGCGGGTGACCTCGCCGGGCGGCACCACGGAGGCGGCGCTTCGCGTCTTCGCCGAGGCCGGCCTCGGCGAGATCGTCGCCCGCGCCGTCACCGCGGCCCGCGACCGCGCCGAGGAGCTCGGCCGCATCCTCGGGGGGGAGGGGCGGTGAACCCGTATCTGGCCTCGCCGCTGGAGTTCCTCATCCAGACCGTGGCCGGGCTCTACGTCCTCGCCCTCATGCTGCGCTTCCTCCTCGCCTGGGTGCGGGCCGACTTCTACAACCCCCTGAGCCAGTTCCTGGTGCGGATCACCAGCCCGCCGCTGCGCCCGCTGCGCCGCATCGTCCCTCCGCTCGGCGGCATCGACCTCGCCGCGCTGGTGCTGATGCTGGCGGTGCAGTTCGCCGCCCTCGCCCTCATCGTCCTCCTGCGCGGCGGGCCGCTCCCGGTGGGCGCCCTGCTCGCGGTGAGCCTCGCCGAGCTCGTGCGGCTCGCCATCAACGTCTTCTTCTTCGCCATCCTCATCCAGGCGGTCCTCTCCTGGGTCAACCCGGGGCTGCACAACCCCCTGACCTCGCTCCTGCACAGCCTCACCGAACCGGTCCTCAGGCCGATCCGGCGCTTCGTGCCGGTGGCGGGGGGGATCGACTTCTCGCCCCTGGTGGCGATGATCGCCCTGGAGCTGGCCAAGCGGCTGATCCTGCCGCCGCTGCTCGCGCTCGCCGGATGAGCGCCTGGCTGCGCCGGGAAGGCGACGACCTCGTGCTGGCGGTGCGGGTGCAGCCGCGGGCGAGCCGCACCGCCGTGGTGGGCCCGGAGGGGGAGCGGCTGCGGGTGCGGGTGAGCGCACCGCCCGCGGACGGACGGGCCAACGCCGCCCTCGCCGAGCTCCTGGCCGAGGCCTTCGGCGTGCCGCGCCGCCAGGTGGAGATCCTCGCCGGGGCCGGCGCGCGGGACAAACGTGTGCGCATCGTCGCGCCGCGCCGTCTCCCGGCGTGGGCGCGCCCGTGAGGGCGCGGTTGCGCGCCGGCCGATCCCGCCTCTAGACTTGCCGGTTCCCATGGACCCTGCAGCCGGGAAGCACAGCCAGCCGTCGGCCGGATCGGTCGGCATCGTCACGCCGCAGCGGATGCGCTTCGAGGAGCCGCTGCCGCTTCGCTGCGGCCGCAGCATCGGCCCCTACGAGCTCGTCTACGAGACCTACGGCGAGCTCAACGCCGCGCGCACCAACGCCGTCCTCGTCTGCCACGCCCTCTCCGGCGATCACCACGCCGCCGGCTACCACGGCCCCGAGGACCGCAAGCCCGGCTGGTGGGACAACTGCATCGGTCCGGGCAAGCCCATCGACACCCGGCGCTTCTTCGTGGTCAGCCTCAACAACCTGGGCGGCTGCGCGGGCTCCACCGGCCCCGCCAGCACGAATCCCGAGACCGGCCGTCCCTACGGGCCGGACTTCCCCATCGTCACCGTGCCGGACTGGGTGGCGAGCCAGGCACGGCTCGCCGACCGCCTGGGGATCGAGCGCTGGGCCGCGGTGGTGGGGGGCAGCCTCGGCGGCATGCAGGCGCTGCAGTGGGCCATCGACCAGCCGCAGCGGGTGCGCCACGCCGTGGTCATCGCCGCCGCCCCCAAGCTCTCGGCCCAGAACATCGCCTTCAACGAGGTGGCGCGCCAGGCCATCTTCGCCGACCCCGACTTCCACGGCGGCCGCTTCTACGAGCACGGCGTGGTGCCGCGGCGGGGGCTCGCGCTGGCGCGCATGCTGGGCCACATCACCTACCTCTCCGACGACGTCATGCGCGCGAAGTTCGGGCGCGAGCTGCGCGCGGGCCGCATCGGCTACGGCTTCGACGTCGAGTTCCAGGTGGAGAGCTACCTGCGCTACCAGGGGGCGCGCTTCGTCGAGCGCTTCGACGCCAACACCTACCTGCTCATGACCAAGGCCCTGGACTACTTCGACCCCGCCGCCGACCACGGCGACGACCTCGCCGAGGCCCTGCGCCGCGCCCGCGCCCGCTTCCTCGTGCTCTCCTTCACCTCGGACTGGCGCTTCGCCCCGGCGCGCTCGCGCGAGATCGTCAAGGCCCTGCTCGACGCCGGGCGCGAGGTGAGCTACGCCGAGATCGAGGCCCACCACGGCCACGACGCCTTCCTCATGCCCATCCCGCACTACCACCGCATCCTGCGCGGCTACCTGGCGCGGGTGGCCGAGGAGGTGGGGGCGTGACCGCGCTGCGGCCGGACCTGGCCACCATCAGCGAGTGGATCGAGCCCGGCAGCCGGGTGCTCGATCTCGGCTGCGGCGACGGCACCCTGCTCGAGCACCTGGGCCGCACGCGCGGGGTGAGCGGCTACGGCATCGAGATCGACGACGAGAGCGTCGCCCGCTGCATCGAGCGCGGGGTCAACGTCATCCAGCGCGACCTCGACGCGGGGCTCGCCGACTTCGACGACGACGCCTTCGACTACGTGGTCATGACCCAGACCCTGCAGGCGGTGCGCTACCCCCACCGCCTGCTGGCGGAGATGATGCGGGTCGGCCGCCAGGGCATCGTCACCTTCCCCAACTTCGGCCACTGGCGGGTGCGGGCCCAGCTCGCCCTGCGCGGGCGCATGCCGGTCACCGGGGCGCTGCCGGCGCAGTGGTACGAGACCGCCAACATCCACCTCTGCACCGTGCGCGACTTCGAGGCCCTGTGCCGCGAGCGCGGCTGGGCCATCCTGCAGCGGGCGATGGTGGACACACGCCACCGCGAGCGCCCCTGGATGCGCCTGCTGCCCAACCTCCTCGGCGAGATCGCCCTCTACCGCGTGCGCCGCGACGGGGGCGGCTGAGCGCCCTCAGCCGCCGCCGTGACCGGCGTGACCGGGGCCCGGGAGCCAGCCCGCGGCCGCGGCGAGCCCGGCAAGCCCGAGCCCCATCACCGCCAGCGCCGCCGCCGTGCGCACCGCGGGCCGCGCCAGGAACGCCGCGACCCCGCGCCCGGCGAGCCCCGCCGCCAGCGTCGCCGGCAGGGTCCCGAGGCCGAAGGCCGCCATCCACACCGCACCGCCGGCCGCGCCCCCGGCGGCCAGCGCCCCGGCGAGGGCGGTGTAGACGAGACCGCACGGGATCCACCCCCAGACCATCCCGCAGGCCACCGCCTGCATCGGCGTGCGCACCGGCAGCAGCCTGCGCGCGGCGGGCTCCAGCCGCCGCCACAGCACCGCACCGAGGGCCTCGAGACGGCCGAGCCCCGCCCACCAGCCCCCGAGGTGGAGCCCCAGCCCGAGGAGGAAGAGCGCGCCCACCCCCTGGAGCAGGCGCCGCGCCGCATCCAGGGTCACCGCCTCGGCCGCGGTCGCGCCGAGCCCTCCGGCCACCGCCCCCGCGGCGGCGTAGCTCGCCACCCGGCCGAGCCCGTAGCCGAGCTGAAGCACCCAGGCGGGGCCCCGCCCGGGGGCGGCGCCGAGGGCCAGCGCGGCGGCGATGCCGCCGCACATGCCGACGCAGTGGCCGGCGCCGAGGAGCCCCAGGAGCACGGCCGCGGCCGGCCCTGCACCCTCGCCGAGCAGGCTCACCCCGGCACCTCCAGGTCGTAGTCCATGATCAGAGGGGCGTGGTCGGAGAAGCGCTGCTCGCGGTAGATGGCGGCGGCGCGCACGCGCCCGCGCAGGCCCGGCGTCACGATCTGGTAGTCGATGCGCCACCCCACGTTCTTCTCCCACGCCCGCCCGCGGTTCGACCACCAGGTGTACTGGCCCGGCTCGCGGTTGACGACGCGGAAGGCGTCGACGAAGCCGAGCTCGTCGAAGACCCGGTCGAGCCAAACCCGCTCCTCGGGCAGGAAGCCCGAGTTGCGCTGGTTGCCGCGCCAGTTGGCGAGGTCGATGGGGCGGTGGGCGATGTTCCAGTCGCCGCAGAGGATGTACTCGTGGCCGTCGCCGCGCAGCCGGCGCAGGAAGGCGAGGAAGGCGTCCAGGAAGCGGTACTTGGCCTCCTGCCGCTCGGGACCGGCCGAGCCCGAGGGGACGTAGACCGACGCCACCCGCACCGGACCGAGGTCGATCTGCAGATAGCGCCCCTCGCGGTCCGCCTCCTCCCAGCCGATGCCGCAGCGCACCTCGCGCGGGGGCAGGCGGGTGAAGATCGCCACCCCGCTGTAGCCCTTGCGCTCGGCGTCGCACCCGTACAGCGCATAGCCCGGCAGGGTACGATAGCGCGCCGGCAGCGCCCCGAGCTGGGCCTTGGTCTCCTGCAGGCAGATGACGTCGGCGTCCTGGCTCGGGAGCCACGCGTAGAGCCCCTTGCCCACCGCCGCGCGGATGCCGTTGACGTTGAGGGTGATGACGCGCACCGCCGCCCCCGCACCCGGGCCAGCGTGTATGATACAGGTCGACCCGGACGAGCAGGGCACGATGCGCGACTACCAGGAGGCATTCATCCGCTTCGCCGTGGAGTGCGGCGTCCTCCGCTTCGGCGAGTTCACCCTCAAGTCCGGCCGCGTCTCGCCCTACTTCTTCAACGCCGGGCTGTTCGACAGCGGCGGGCGGCTCGCGCGGCTCGGCGGCTTCTACGCCGCCGCCCTGACCGCCTCCGGCGTCGCCTGCGACATGCTCTTCGGCCCCGCCTACAAGGGCATCCCCCTCGTCGCCGCCACCGCCATCGCCCTCGCCCGCGAGCACGGCCGCGACCTCCCCTTCGCATTCAACCGCAAGGAGGCCAAGCACCACGGCGAGGGGGGCGTGGTGGTGGGCGCCCCCATCCGCGGCCGCGTCCTCATCGTCGACGACGTCATCTCCGCCGGCACCTCGGTGCGCGAGTCGGTGGCCATCATCCGCGGCCTCGGCGCCGAGCCCGCGGGCGTGCTCATCGCCCTCGACCGCCAGGAGCGCGGCGTCGGGCCCCGCTCGGCGGTGGCCGAGGTGGAGGAGGGCCTGGGGATCCCGGTCATCAGCATCGTCCGCCTCGACCACCTCGAGGCCTGGCTCGCCGCCGAGGGGCGGGAGGCGGAGGTGGCGGCGATCCGCGCCTACCGCGCCCGCTACGGCGCGGACTGAGGGGAGGGCGCGATGCGGCACCTCGTCGCCGCGCTCCTGCTGCTCACCGCCCTGCCGGCATGGGCGGCGAAGCTCTACAAATGGGTGGACGAGAACGGCGTCGTCCACTACAGCGACACCGTGCCGCCCCAGGCCGCGCCCCGCGGGCGCGAGGAGCTCGACGAGCGGGGGCTGACCGTCCGCCGCATCGAGCGCGCCCCGACGCCGGAGGAGCTCGCCGCCGCCGAGGCCGAGCGGCGCCGCCGCGAGGAGGCCGAGCGGCGGGCGCGCGAGCAGGCCGAGCGCGACCGCCGGCTCCTCGCCACCTACTCGAGCCTCGCCGACATCGCGCGCGCCCGCGACGAGGCCCTGAACGCCCTCGAGGGGCTGATCCAGGTCGCCGCCGGCACCGCCGACAACCTCCGCGCCCAGCTCGACCGCCTGCTGCGCCAGGCGGCGGCGCACGAGCGCGGCGGCGAGGCGGTACCGGAGCCGCTGCGGCGCGAGATCGGCGCCACCCGCCGCCAGATCGCCGAGCACGAGGCCTTCATCCGCGCCAAGCGCGAGGAGCAGGCGCGGCTGCGCGCGCGCTTCGAGGCCGAGATGGCCCGCTTCCGCGAGCTCGCCGCGGAGCGCGACGGCGCGGGAGATCGGGCGGCGCCGCGCCGCCCCTGAGGCCTCACGGCGCGCCCGGTCCCGCCAGCGGCAGCACCGCCAGCAGCCGCGGCCCCTCCGCCTCCCAGCGCGCCAGCGGCCGCTCCGTGAAGCCGCTCTGGACGAAGCGCTGCAGCCGCCCGGCGACGTAGGCCGCGAGCACCCCCGCCGCCGCCGGCGCCGGATCCAGCAGCTCGCCCCGCATGTGGCCCTCGCGCAGGACCTGCCGCAGCTGCACCTCCAGCCGCTCGAAGAGCCGGCTCGCCCGCGCCCGCAGCCGCTCGCGCTCGCCCGCCAGGGCCTCGCCCACGAGCAGCCGCGCGATGCCCGGGTTGCGCTCGCCGAACCCCAGCACCAGCCACACGATGCGCTCGCAGCGCAGGCTCGCCGAGCGGTGGCCGTCGAGGATCTGGTTGATGCGGGCGAAGACGCCCTCCTCGGCGAAGTCCATGAGGGCGTCGAACATCTGCGCCTTGGAGGCGAAGTGGCGGTAGAGGGCGGCCTCGGAGACGCCCACCGCCCGCGCCAGCCGCGCCGTGGTGATGCGCTCGCCGGGGCCGCGCTCGAGCTCGCGCGCCAGCGCCTCGAGGATCGCCTGGCGGCGGCCGCCGGCCGGGCGCGCCGCGCTCAAGGCCCCTCCCCGCGGATCAGGGTGCCCACGCCCTCGTCCGTGAAGAGCTCGAGCAGCACCGCGTGCTCGACCCGCCCGTCGATGATGTGGGCGGCGCGCACGCCCGCGCGCACCGCCTCCAGGGCGCAGCGCACCTTGGGCAGCATGCCGCCGTGGATGGTGCCGTCGGCGATGAGGGCGTCCACCTCCTCGGGCCCCAGCCCGGTCAGCACCCGTCCCTCGCGATCCAGGACGCCGGCGGTGTTGGTGAGCAGGATCAGCTTCTCCGCCTGCAGCACCTCGGCCACGCGCCCGGCGACGAGATCGGCGTTGATGTTGTAGGAGCGCCCGTCCTCGCCGACCCCGATGGGGGCGATGACGGGGATGAAGTCCCCCGCCACCAGCATGTCCACCACCCCGGTGTCCACCGCCTCCACCTCGCCGACGTGGCCGAGGTCGATGATCTCGGGCTGCTCCAGCTCCGGCCCCTTGCGACGGATGTGCAGCTTGCGCGCGCGGATCAGGCCCCCGTCCTTGCCCGTGAGCCCCACGGCGCGGCCGCCGTGGCTCGCGATGAGCTGCACGATCTCCTTGTTGACCAGCCCGCCGAGCACCATCTCCACCACGTCCATGGTCTCGGCGTCGGTGACGCGCATGCCGTCGACGAAGCGGCTCTCCTTGCCGATGCGCTCGAGCAGCCGCCCGATCTGCGGCCCGCCGCCGTGGACCACCACGGGGTGGATGCCCACCAGCTTCATGAGCACCACGTCGCGCGCGAAGCCGCTCTTGAGGCGCGCGTCCACCATGGCGTTGCCGCCGTACTTGATCACCACCGTGCGGCCGCGGAAGCGCCGGATGTAGGGCAGCGCCTCGGCGAGCACGCGGGCGATGCGCGTCGCAGACTGCTGGTCGATGGTCATCTCCTGCCTCCCCCCGCCGCGGGCCCGCCCTCAGAACGGCAGCTCGAGGTCGGGCCGCACGGCGAGGATCGCCTTGCGGAAGGTCTCCTGGATGCGCCGCAGCGCCTGCGGGCTGTCGCCCTCGAAGCGCAGGACCAGGCAGGGCGTGGTGTTGGAGGCGCGCACGAGGCCGAAGCCGTCCGGGAAGTCGGCGCGCAGGCCGTCGATGGTGGAGACCTCCGCCTCGGGGAAGCTCGCCTCGGCGAGGAGCCGATCGATGAAGGCGTACTGCTCCCCCTCCGCCAGGTCCACCCGCAGCTCCGGCGTCGTCACGCTGTCGGGCAGCGCGGCGAAGACCTCCTCGGGGCTGCGCGCATCGGCGGCCAGCACCTCCAGCAGCCGCGCCGCGGCGTAGAGCCCGTCGTCGAAGCCGAACCAGCGCTCCTTGAAGAAGAAGTGGCCGCTCATCTCGCCGGCCAGCAGCGCCCCGGTCTTGCGCATCGCGGCCTTGATCAGGGAGTGCCCGGTCTTCCACATCATCGGCTGGCCGCCGTGCTCGGCGATGACCCGGCGCAGGTGGCGGCTGCACTTGACGTCGTAGATCACGGCCGCGCCGGGCTGGCGGCGCAGCAGATCCACGGCGAAGAGCATCAGCAGCCGGTCCGGCCAGACCACGCGGCCGCCTCCGTCGACCACGCCGAGGCGGTCGCCGTCGCCGTCGAAGGCGAGACCGAGGTCCGCGCCCTGCCGGCGCACGGCCATGATCAGGTCGCGCAGGTTCTCCGGCTGGCTCGGGTCCGGGTGATGGTTGGGGAAGCGCCCGTCCACCTCGCAGTAGAGCTCGGTGACCTCGCAGCCCAGCTCCCGCAGCAGCCGCGGCGCCACCGCACCGGCGACCCCGTTGCCGCAGTCCACCACCACCCGCAGCGGCCGCGCCGGACGCACGTCGCCGACGATGCGGTCGATGTAGTCGTCGATCACCTCGCGGCGCTCGCGCGCGCCGCTGCCGGCGAGGAGGTCCCCGGACTCGATGCGGGCGCGCAGGGCCTGGATCGCCTCCCCCGACAGGGTCTCCTCGGCGAGCATGATCTTGAGGCCGTTGTAGTTCGGCGGGTTGTGGCTGCCCGTCACCGCCACCCCCGAGCCGGTGCCGAGGTAGTGGGTGGCGAAGTAGAGCACCGGGGTCGGCACCATGCCGATGTCGACCACGTCGCGGCCCGAGGCCTGGATGCCGCGCATGAGCGCCTCGGCGAGCTCCGGCCCCGACAGCCGGCCGTCGCGGCCCACCACCAGGGACTGCTGGCCGCGCTCGTAGGCCTCCGTGCCCAGGGCCCGGCCGATGGCCTCGACGATCTCCGGGGTCAGGGTCTCGCCCACCACGCCGCGGATGTCGTAGGCGCGGAAGATGCTCGCCGGCACCCGCTCGAGGCTCCCGCCCTCCGCCTCCGAGGCCTCCCCGAAGACCGGCGCGACCTCCTCCTCCACCGCCACCGCCGCCGGGGCCACCTCCTCCACCGCGGGTGCCGCAGGCTTCGGCTCGGGCACCGGCCGCGCCGCCGGGGCGGGGGTCCGCGCCGCCATCTCGCGGCCCATGTCGATGAGCAGGCTCACGGTCACCGCCGAGGAGGCGAGCCGCACCGGGTAGTCGGTGCCGAGGCGGCGGGCCAGGAGGTCGCGCACGAGGTTGAGGATCGTCACCTGGTCGCGGCGCATGGCCCCGGCGAGGACGCGCAGGAGCGCAAAGACCACCAGGGCGATCACCGCCACCGCCCCGCCGGCGACGCCGAGCACCAGCGGCCGCACCGGGCCCGCCGAGGCCACCGCCGGGGTCTGCAGCACCACCTCCCAGCCGGTCCCCGCGACGGGGGCGCGGAAGACCGCGCCGCCTGCGGCCTGGCCGCGCGCGGCGAGCGCGCCGACGCCGCGCTGGTGCAGCTCGAGCCGCCCGCCCGGCGTCTCCAGCCGCCCGAGGAAGGCCGCGAGCGCCTCCTGCGGGTAGGCCGCGAGCACCACCCCCGCCACCCCGCCGCCGGGGGCCGGCACCGCGCGGGCGAGGTCGAAGTGCGCCCCCGGCCTGCCCGGGAGGTAGACCTCCACCGGCGGCAGCGGACCGCCGCGCTCGAGGCTGCGCACGAGTTCGAGGTCGGCGAAGCCGAAGGGCGGGCTCGCCTCCTCCTCGAGGCGGTCCCATCCCGCCGGCAGGAGCCGCACCCGTGCCCCCGGGAAGGCCGCGGCGAGCCGGCGCGCCATGGCCTCGCGCGCGGCGGCATCGCCGGCGAGGGCCGCCGCCACCTCGGCGCGGGCCGCCACCGCCTCCAGGGTGCGCCGCGGCCCGTCGAGGAAGGCGGCCACGGCGCCCGCATGGGCGCGCGCCGCGGCCTCGCCGAGCACCGCCTGCGCCCCCCGCTCCTGCGCCTCCACCAGCGCGGCGGCGAGCAGCACCGCGGCCGCGGCGGCGGCCCCCGCCCCCGCCCAGAGGGCGGCCCCGAGAAGCGGCAGTCCCAGCCGCCCCCCCGCCGGGCGCCCCGCCGCCGGGGCCTTGCTCCGAGCACCGAACAGCGCCATGACTCCCCCCTCAGCGCCGCCCCGAGTGGCCGAACCCGCCGGCGCCCCGCGCGCTCGGCTCGAAGGCCTCGACGAGGCAGAAGCGGGCCCGGATCACGGGCACGAAGACCAGCTGCGCGATGCGCTCCCCCGGCTCGATCGTAAACGGGCGCACCCCGCGGTTCCAGCAGGAGATGAGGATCTCGCCCTGGTAGTCGGCGTCGATGAGGCCCACGAGGTTGCCGAGCACGAGGCCGTGGCGGTGCCCGAGGCCGGAGCGCGGCAGCACCACCGCCGCCATCTCCGGGTCGCCCATGTGCACCGCGATCCCGGTGGGCACCAGCTCGCACGCCCCCGGGGCGAGCTCCAGCGGCGCCTGCAGGCAGGCGCGCAGGTCCATCCCCGCCGCCTCGGCGGTGGCGTAGTCGGGCAGCGGCCAGTCACGGCCGAGGCGCGGATCCAGGATCCGCAGCGGGATCTCTCGCTCCATGGCGCTCCGCGATGCGCGCGACGAGCCGCCGCGCAAGCTCCAGCTTCGACGCCCGCCCCAGCGGCTCGGCGCCGTCCTCCCAGATGAGCGTCAGCTCGTTGTCTTCGCGATCGAAGCCGATCCCGGGACCGACCCGGTTGGCGGCGACGAGGTCGAGGCCCTTGGCGGCGAGCTTGGCGCGCGCGTTCGCCTCCACCGCCTCGGTCTCGGCCGCGAACCCGACCACGAACGGCCGCGGCCGGCGCCGGGCCACGGTGGCGAGGATGTCCGGGTTGCGCACCAGCTCGAGGCCCAACCGCTGCGCCCGCTTCTTGATCTTGGCGGGGGCGGTCTCGGCCGGCCGGTAGTCCGCCACCGCCGCGGCGGCGATGAAGATGGCGCAGGCGTCCACCTCCGCCTCCACCGCCGCCAGCATCTCGGCCGCGCTCTCCACCCGCACCAGGCGCACCCCGGGCGGCGGCGCCAGCGCCGTCGGCCCGCTCACCAGCACCACCTCGGCGCCGGCCTCGCGGCAGGCCTGGGCCACCGCGTAGCCCATGCGCCCGGAGCTGCGGTTGCTGATGTAGCGCACGGGATCGATGGCCTCGCGGGTCGGGCCGGCGGTGACCAGCACCCGCAGCCCGGCGAGCGGGCCCCGCTCCAGCAGCCCCTGCACCGCGGCCGCGATCTCGGCCGGCTCGAGCATCCGCCCCGGCCCCTCCTCGCCGCAGGCGAGGGCCCCCTCGGCGGGGCCGAGGACGTGGGCCCCGCGCGCGCGCAGCCGGGCGACGTTGTCCTGGGTCGCCGGATGCGCCCACATGGCCGCGTTCATCGCCGGGGCCAGCGCCAGCGGCGCCCGCGTCGCCAGGCAGAGGGTGGTGAGGAGGTCGTCGGCGAGCCCGTGGGCGAGGCGCGCCAGCAGGTGCGCGGTGGCGGGGGCCACCAGCACCAGGTCGGCCCTGCGGGCGAGCTCGATGTGGCCCATGCCGGCCTCGGCCTGGGGATCGAGCAGGGCCTCCCGGGCCGGGCGGCCCGTCACCGCCTGGAAGAGGAGCGGGGTCACGAAGGCGGTCGCCCCGCGCGTGAGCACGGCATCCACCTCGGCCCCCGCGCGCACCAGCTCGCGGGCGAGCTCGGCGGCCTTGTAGGCGGCGACGCCGCCGCTCACGCCGAGGACGATGCGCCGCCCGGCGAGCGCGCTCACCCGCTCCCTCCGCGCCCGCCCACGCGCCAGCCTCGCACCCGCCTCCTCCGCATCCCGTGGTGCCCGATGGGCCGTTAAGATACCATCCGGCGATGCGGACGCGGCAACGGACGCCGCCCCGGCGCAGGGAGGTGCCCATGGCGATCCGCCACTGGCCGGCCGCCGAGCGGCCGCGGGAGAAGCTCCTCGCCCAAGGTCCGGAGGCCCTCTCGGACGCGGAGCTCTTGGCCATCTTCCTGCGCACCGGGGTGCGCGGGCGCAGCGCCCTCGATCTCGCCCGCGAGCTCCTCGCCCGCTTCGGCGGCCTGCGCCCCCTCCTCGACGCCCCGCCGGCCGCCGTCTGCGCCCTGCCCGGGCTCGGCCCGGCCAAGTACGCCCAGCTCGCCGCCGCCCTCGAGCTCGCCCGCCGGCATCTGCAGGAGCGGCTGCGCCGCGGCGAGGCCGTCACCGACCCCGCCGCCGCCGCGCGCTACCTCGCGGCCCGGCTCCGCCACCGTCCGCGAGAGGTCTTCGCCTGCCTCTTCCTCGATGCGCGCCACCGTCTCATCGCCTACGAGGAGCTCTTCACCGGCACCATCGACGGCGCCCAGGTCCATCCCCGCGAGGTGGCGCGGCGGGCCCTCGCCCACAACGCCGCCGCCGTCATCGCCGCCCACAACCACCCCTCGGGGGTGGCCGAGCCCAGCGCCGCCGACCGCGCCCTGACCCGCCGCCTGGCCGAGGCCCTGGCCCTGCTCGAGGTGCGCCTCCTCGATCACTTCGTGGTCGGCGACGGCGAGCCCTGCTCGCTGGCGCAGCTGGGCCTCCTGCCCTGACGGGGCGGCGTCGTGGACGGGGTGCAGGGGCGGTGCTAGCCTAGCCGCTGTCGCCTGCCGATAGACAGGAAGACTGGGGACACCGATAAGGGGAAACAAAGCGTTCGTGTCCCCGAAAGGAGGGATGGTGAACGGGACGGACGGAGGAAGAGGCGGAGGACTCACGGCGGCGGAGGCGCGTCCCGAGCGGCTGCGCGAGTGGCTGCGGGGGCTGCCGCTGGCGCAGCCGCGCCGCGCGGCGACCCTGCTCGCGGAGCGGCTCGACGAGCTGGGGGCGCTCGCCCTGCGCCCGCAGGATGCCATCGCCGCCCTCGAGACGCTCACGCCGGCCGTCGGCGAGCTCGAGGGCGCGCTGCGCGAGGAGCTGCGGCGCATCCCCGGCTTCCCCGTGGGGCCGACGGCGCGCACCGGCCTGGTGGCGCGAGAGGCCCTCCACGCCTGCGCCGCCGCGGCCTGGGCGCGCCTCCTCGAGGCGCTGGAGGACAAGGGCGCGGCGCGCACGCGGGCGACCGCAGCGGTGCGCGTGCTGGACCACGCCGCGCGCTGGCTCCTCGCCCGCTACGCCCACTACCAGCCGCCGGATCCCGCCGCCTGGCGGCTGCTGCATCGAAGCTTCGCGCGGCTGCACGGCGACGCCGAGGCCGCCGCCCGCGCCGCCCACGACCTCGAGGGTGTCACGCTGACACCCCGAGCGGCCTATGCCCGCGCCCTCCTCCTCGCCCTCGCCAACCCGTATCACCTGATGCTGGGGGAGGCGGACACCGTCTACGCCTGGGCCGCCCCCTTGGCCGGCCGGCTCACCCTCGGCGGCGAGGACGGCTGGGCGGCGGTGGACCTCACGGGCGAGGCCGGCCCGGTGCCGGTGGAGCTCCTCGCCGGCAGCGCAGGCACCCTGCGCATCGACCCCGAACCGGTGGCGGCGGCGCTGCGCGATCGCCTCGGGGAGATCCTGCGCGAGCACCCGCCTGCCGCGGGCCGGGCCATGCCCCTGCCGGTGCGCCGCGAGCGCGACCTGCTGCTGCGGCTGCTGGAGGCCTGGGGCAGACGCCCGCGCCGGCATCAGCAGCGGGCAGCGGTGCCCGGCCGGCTCGCCATCGTCGCCGGGCTGTCCAACGTCCATGCCGTACTCACGGGGGGCGCGCCCTTCGCCCCCGCGGAGCAGGAGGCCCGCATCGCCCGCGCCACCCGCGACCTGCACCTGCTGCGGGTGCTGGACGAGGCCGAGCCGCACACGCCGCCGCCCGAGCGGCGCACCTTCCGCGCCATCGATCCCGCCGCCGACGTCTGGCAGCGGGTCTACGAGACGCCCGAGGAGCCGGCGGCCGAAATCCGGCCTGCGGACGAGTCCGAGCCGTCGATCGTCGAGAGCGCCGACGTCAGCGCCGGCGGCCTCGCCGCCGAGATCCGCCCGGGGGCGCCGGTGCGGCTCCTCGTCGGCGAGCTCCTCGCCTACCGCGGGGCCGAAGGGGACGGCTGGCACGTGGGGACGGTGCGCTGGATGCGCCAGGTGGCGGACGACGGCACCCTGCGCATCGGCATCAAGCGCCTGGACCGCAGCGCCCGCGCCGTGGCCGTGCGCGCGGTCGCCGGCACCGGCAGCGGGGGCGTCTACCAGCGCGCCCTCGTGGTCCCCGACACCGATCCCCTGGAGCGCCCCGCGGCCCTCGTCACCCCGGCCTACATCTACGACGTCGGCACCGTGCTGCTGGTGCAGATGGAATCGCGCATCGTCTATCTGCGCCTGACCAAGGCGCTGGAGAGCACCGCCCGCTTCGCCCGCTATCTCTACGAGCCGACACGGGCCCCGGCCACGCTGCCGCCACCGCCCCGCGAGCCCATGCGGGCCGTCTGAGGCCCGCCCCGCTAGCCGCCGCCCTCGGGTGCGTCGGTGCCGGTCTCGCCGCCGTCCCTGCGCGCGTAGAAGCGCGAGAAGAGCACCCCGAGCTCGAACAGCAGCCACATCGGGATCGCGAGCAGGGTCTGGGAGATCACGTCGGGCGGCGTCAGGATCATGCCCACCACGAAGACGCCGACGATCACGTAGGGGCGCTTCGCCACCAGCGCCTCGGGCGTGGTGAACTCGCCCCAGACCAGCAGGATGGTGGCGATGGGGACCTGGAAGGCGACCCCGAAGGCGAAGAAGACCGTGAGCACGAAGCTCAGGTAGCGGTTGATGTCGGTCATGATCGCCACGCCCTCGGGCGCGGTCGAGGTGAGGAAGCCGAACACCAGGGGAAAGACCACGAAGTAGGCGAAGGCGGCGCCGAGGTAGAAGAGGATGGTGCTCGCCACCAGCAGCGGCAGCACCAGGCGCCGCTCGTGCTGGTAGAGCCCGGGGGCCACGAAGGCCCACGCCTGGTAGAGGATCCACGGCATGGCGATGAACGCCGCCGCCACCAGGGTGAGCTTGAGGGGGGCGAGGAAGGGCGAGGCGACCTCGATGGCGATCATGGTCGCCCCCTGCGGGAGGTGCTTCAGCAGCGGCCCCGACAGCCAGGTGTAGAGGGGGTTGGCGAAGGGGAAGAGGGCGAGGAAGACCACCAGCACCCCGAGCAGCGCCCGCAGGATGCGGTCGCGCAGCTCGATGAGGTGGCTGATGAAGGGCTGCTCGAGCTCGCCGGGGTCCGGCCCCTGCCCTGGCGCGGTCGTGCTCATGACGCGGAAGGCTTGTCGCCGGCGCCGCCCTCAGCGGCGGAGCGCGCCGTCTTGCCCGCCGGCGGCGGCGCATCCACCGGGATCGGACGGCTCAGGTCCTCCTTGAGGTCCTCGACGGGCTCGAGGTCGCCGAGGGCGGCCTTCTGCTGCTCCATCAGCTCCTTGAGCTCCTGGGCGCGGATCTCGCGCTCGATGTCGGCCTTGACCGAGCCCACCATCTGCCGCAGCCGCGCCACCCAGAGCCCGGCGGTGCGCGCCACCCGCGGCAGCCGCTCCGGCCCGATGACCAGCAGCGCCACCAGCAGGACGAGGGCGACCTCCCAGAAACCGATGTCGAACATGACCGCCGCGGCGGCAGCCGCCGCCGCCCAGCCTCAGGCCTGGCCCTTGTCGCCGGAGGCGGTCCCGCCCGCCTTCGCCGCCTCCTGCCCGGCCCCGCCCTCGGCGGTGCCCTCGGCGGGGCCCTTCTCGCCCTCGGCGATCTGCTTCGGCGGCTCGGCCTCGGCCTCGCTCTCGCCCTCGCGCACGGCCTGGCGGAAGCTCTTGATGGAGGCCCCGAGGTCCGCGCCCAGGTTGCGCAGCTTCTTGGTCCCGAACAGCAGCAGGACGATCAGCAGGATGATCAGGAGCTGCCAGACGCTGATGCCCATCTCCTCGTCCCCTCTTCGTGGTCACCGCCCCGGGTGCCGGAATCCCCCGAGCAGGTGCAGGTGCAGATGATCGACGATCTGGCCCCCGCCCCGGCCGGTGTTGACCACCGTACGGTACCCCTCGGCCAACCCCAGCCGGCGCGCCAGCCCCGGCAGGAGCCGGATGATGTGCAGGACCAGCGCCTCGTGCTCGGGCCCCAGGTGGTCGAGGCTCGCCACGTGCACCCGCGGCACCACCAGCACGTGGACCGGGGCCTTGGGGTGGATGTCGTGGAAGGCCACCACCTGCTCGTCCTGGTGGACGAAGCGGGCCGGAGCGCGCCCGGCAACGATATCACAAAAGACGCAGCTCACGACCGTCCCCGCGCGGCCTTCTCCTCGAGACCCGAGGTGCCGAAGCGCCGCTCCAGCTCGGCCAGCACCGCCCCCGCCCCCAGCCCGCGATGGGACAGCAGCACCAAGGTGTGGAACCAGAGGTCGGCCACCTCCCGCACCAGGGGCCCGGCCTCGCCGCCGCGGGCCGCCAGCAGCACCTCCACCGCCTCCTCGCCCACCTTGCGCAGGATCGCCTCCTCGCCGCGGGCGTGCAGCGAGGCCACGTAGGAGCGCTCGGGGTCGGCGCCGCGGCGCGCCGCCAGCACCTCGTCGAGACGCCTGAGGATGTCACTCACCGCCGCCTCCGTAGATCTCGTCCGGGTCGCGCAGCACCGGCAGGACCTCGCGCCAGCCGGTGCCGTCCCAGGCGCGGTAGAAGCAGGAGCGCCGCCCGGTGTGGCAGGCGATGCCGCCGCGCTGGCGCACCCGCAGCAGGACCGCGTCGCCGTCGCAGTCGAGCCGCACCTCCACCACCTCCTGCACGTGCCCCGAGGCCTCGCCCTTGCGCCAGAGCCGCCCCCGCGAGCGCGACCAGTACACCGCCCGCCCCTCGCGCAAGGTCGCCTCCAGGGCCTCGCGGTTCATCCAGGCGAGCATCAGCACCTCACCGGTGTCGGCGTCCTGGGCCACGGCGGGCACCAGCCCGTCGGCGTTCCAGCGCACCGGCCCCGGATCCGCGCTCACAGGCGCACCTCGATGCCGCGCGCCGCCATGTGGCGCTTGGCCTCCTCGACGGTGTGCTCGCCGAAGTGGAAGATGCTCGCGGCGAGCACCGCGTCGGCCTCGCCCTCGAGGATCCCCTGGGCGAGGTGGTCGAGGCTGCCCACACCGCCGGAGGCGATCACGGGCACCGGGACGGCGCGGCTCACCGCCCGCGTCAGCGCGAGGTCGAAGCCCTCGCGGGTGCCGTCGCGGTCCATGCTCGTGAGCAGGATCTCGCCCGCGCCGTAGGCGGCCATGCGCGCCGCCCACTCCACCGCGTCGAGCCCCGTGGGCCGGCGCCCGCCGTGGGTGAAGACCGCCCAGCGCGACGGTGCCTCGGCCACCTGCTTGGCGTCGATGGCGACCACGATGCACTGCGAGCCGAAGCGCTCGGCGGCCTCGCGCACGAGCTCCGGGCGCTGCACCGCCGCGGTGTTGATGGCGACCTTGTCCGCCCCCGCCGAAAGGAGCCGGCGCACGTCCTCGCAGCTTCGCACCCCGCCGCCCACCGTGAGGGGGATGAAGACCTGCCCCGCCACCCGCTCCACCACGTGGAGCATGGTCTCGCGCCCCTCGTGGCTGGCCGTGATGTCGAGGAAGGTGAGCTCGTCGGCGCCCTGCTCGTCGTAGCGGCGGGCGATCTCCACCGGATCCCCGGCGTCGCGGATGTCGACGAAGCGCACGCCCTTGACGACGCGGCCGGCGTCGACGTCGAGGCAGGGGATGACGCGGCGGGCGAGCGCCATCTCAGGCCGCCGTCCCGGTGAGCTCGTCGGCGAGGCGCTGCCCCTCGGCGAGATCCAGCGTGCCCTCGTAGAGGGCGCGGCCGGTGATGGCGCCGAGGATGCCCTCGTCGGCCACCGCACAGAGGGCGCGGATGTCGTCGAGGTCGCGGATGCCGCCCGCGGCGATCACCGGGATGGCGAGCTCGCGGGCGAGCGCCGCGGTGGCCTCGACGTTGATCCCGCTCAGCATCCCGTCGCGGGTGATGTCGGTGTAGACGATGCCCTCGGCGCCCTCGGCCTCGAGCCGCTGGGCGAGCTCGACGACGCTGTGGCGAGCCAGCTTGGACCAGCCGTCGAGGGCGACGCGGCCGTCGCGCACGTCGAGCCCGACGAGGATGTGGCCGGGGAACTCGAGGCAGGCGTCGGAGACGAAGTGGGGCGCCGTCACCGCCCGCGTGCCGAGGATGACGTAGCTCACCCCGGCATCGAGATAGGCCTGGATGGTCTCCTCGTCGCGGATGCCGCCGCCCACCTGCACCGGCAGGTCCGGAAACGCGGCGCAGATCCGCGCCACCACGTCCGCATGCACCGGGCGGCCGCTCGCCGCGCCGTCGAGATCGACGATGTGGAGGCGGCGCGCACCCGCCGCCACCCACCGCTCGGCCACCGCGAGCGGGTCGTCCGAGAACACCGTCTCCTCCTCCATCCGACCCTGGCGCAGGCGCACGCAGCGCCCGCCCTTGAGGTCGATGGCCGGGATCACCAGCATGGCCTCTCGCCTCCTCCGTTGCCCTCAGCCCTCACCGTCCCACGCCAGGAAGTTGGCCAGCAGGCGCAGGCCCGTGGCCGAGCTCTTCTCGGGGTGGAACTGGGTCGCGAACAGGTTGCCGCGCGCCGCCGCGGCGGCGAAGCGCACGCCGTAGTCCGAGGTGGCGGCGAGCGCCGCCCCCGCGGCCTCCGCGTGGTAGCCGTGGACGAAGTAGAACCAGGCGCCGTCGGCGATGCCGTCCCAGAGCGGGTGCGGCCGCGTGCGCCAGACGCGGTTCCAGCCCATGTGCGGGACCTTGAGGGCGCGCCCGTCCGGCTCGCGCATGCCGTGGCCGAAGAAGCGCACCCGCCCGGGGAGGATCCCCAGGCACCGGGTGCCGCCGTTCTCCTCGCTCTCCTCGTAGAGCGCCTGCATGCCGATGCAGACGCCGAGGAAGGGCCGCGAGGCGGCGGCCTCGCGCACCGCCTCGACGAGGCCGCGCCGCGCGAGCTCCGCCATGCAGTCGCGCATGGCGCCGACGCCGGGAAAGACCACGCGGTCGGCCGCCGCCACCGCGGCGGGGTCACCGCTCACCCGCACCCGCACCCGCGGCGGCGCCACCCGCTCCAGGGCCTTGGCCATGGAGTGGAGATTCCCCATGCCGTAGTCGATGACCACCACCCGCCCCATGGGTCTGCCCTCAGAGGCTGCCCTTGGTGGAGGGGATCGCACCGCCGAGGCGCGGATCCGGCGCCACCGCCTGGCGCAGGGCGCGGCCGAACGCCTTGAAGAGGCACTCGGCGATGTGGTGGGCGTTGCGGCCCCGGAGGAGGTCGACGTGCAGCGTCATCCCGGCGTGGTTGACCAGCCCCTGGAAGAACTCCCGCACCAGGTCCACGTCGAAGGTGCCGATGCGGGCGCGGGGGAAGTCCACCTCGTAGCAGAGGCCGGGGCGGCCGGAGAGGTCCACCACCACGCGCGCGAGGGCCTCGTCCAGGGGGACGTAGGCGTGGCCGAAGCGGGTGAGCCCCGCCTTGTCGCCGAGCGCGCGCGCAAGGGCCTGGCCCAGGGTGATGCCCACGTCCTCCACGGTGTGGTGGTCGTCCACGTGGACGTCGCCCCGGGCGCGCACCTCGAGATCGAGCAGCCCGTGGCGAGCCACCTGCTCGAGCATGTGGTCGAGGAAGGGCACCCCGGTGGCCACCTCGGCCCGCCCCGTCCCGTCGAGGACCAGGCGCACCGCCACCGCGGTCTCGCCCGTGCGCCGCTCCACCTCGCCGCACCTTGCCTGCTCGCCCATGCCCGTCCGCGCCCCCGGCACCGTGAGACGCCCTAGGATAACCGCCCCCGGCAGGCGCCGGAACCACCGCGCGCGTTGCGCCGCGGCGCCCCTTCTGCTGCAATAGGGGCGAGGCTTCGCCTGGGCGGAGGCGCGACGCGGTGCAGCCTGCCGAGAGCAACGTCATCAAGCTGGCCCGCCTGACGGTGGCCTGCACCCACTGCAGCCTGCGCGACGTCTGCAACCCGTCCGGCGCCGAGCGCAGCGCGCGGGCCGAGCTCGACGCCATCGTCCGCCGCCGCCAGCCCCTGGCGCGCGGCCAGCACGTCTTCCGCGCCGGCGAGCCCTTCCGCGCCATCTACTGCGTCCGCTCCGGCTGCATCAAGACCTACGCCACCACCGACGACGGCGAGGAGCAGGTGACGGGCTTCCACCTGCCCGGCGAGCTCATCGCCATCGACGCCATGGGGATGGAGCGGCTTCCCACCGCCGCGGTCGCACTCGAGACCAGCAGCATCTGCGAGATCCCCTTCGACCGCCTGAACGCGCTCGCCCGCCGCATCCCGGGCCTGACCGAGCAGCTCTTCGCGCTCCTCACCCAGGAGATCGCCCACTACCAGACCCTGCTGCTGCTGGTCAGCCGCAAGACCGCGGAGGCCCGCCTCGCGGCCTTCCTGCTCTCGCTCTCGATGCGCTTCGGCCGCCGCGGCTTCTCGCCGAGCGAGTTCTATCTCAGCATGTCCCGCAACGACATCGGCAACTTCCTCGGCATGGCGGTGGAGACGGTCAGCCGCGTCTTCACCCGCTTCGACGAGGAGGGGCTGATCACGGTGCGCCGCAAGTACGTGCGCATCCACGACCTGGAGGCGCTCAGAGAGGTGGCCGGACGCCCGCGGCTCGAGCACGCCCTGCAGGCGCAGTTCTAGGGCGGCGGGCCGGGCGCGGGCCCGGGAAAGGGCGGGGAGCTTGCCGCACCAGCGCAGGCCGTATGCGACGCCGCGCCCCGGGGCCCGGGGCGCCGGCCAATCCCACACCGTTTATGCAACCATAATTGACGTGCGTCAATGCGCCCCGCGCGCAGGCGCGTCAACGTTCCCTGTCCGTGCCCGGCCGCGGCGGGCGGCGCCATCGCGGGCGGCCCCAAGCTTTCCTGCCTCGTGAACTAGGGAGGATGCATCGTGGAAGCGACCCAGAGCAGACCACACTACCACCTGGAGGTGGTCAGGTGGTTCACCATCATGGCGGTGGTGTACCTGGTGGTGGGCCTGGCGGCCGGGGTCTACATCGCCTCGGAGCTGGCCTGGCCGGCCCTCAACCTGGACATCCCCTACATCACCTTCGGGCGGCTGCGGCCGGTGCACACCAACGCCGTCATCTTCGCCTTCGGCGGCTCGACCCTCATGGCCACCGCCTTCTACGTGGTGCAGCGCACCTGCGGCGTGCCGCTGTGGAGCAACCGGCTGGCCTGGTTCACCTTCTGGACCTGGAACGCGGTCATCGTGCTCGCCGTGATCACGCTGCCGCTGGGGCTGACCCAGGCCAAGGAGTACGCCGAGCTGGAGTGGCCCATCGACATCCTGATCGCGGTCTCCTGGCTCAGCTACACCTTCAACTTCATCATGACCATCGTGCACCGGAAGACCAAGCACATCTACGTGGCCAACTGGTTCTTCCTCGCCATGATGATCATGATCACCTACCTGCACGTGGTGAACAGCCTCGCCATCCCGGTGGGCCTGTTCAAGAGCTACTCCATCTTCTCCGGCGTGCAGGACGCCATGATCCAGTGGTGGTGGGGCCACAACGCGGTGGGCTTCTTCCTCACCGCGGGCTTCCTCGGGATCATGTACTACTTCGTGCCCAAGCAGGCCAACCTGCCGGTCTACTCCTACCGGCTGTCGGTGCTGCACTTCTGGGCGCTCATCTTCGGCTACGTCTGGCTCGGCGCCCACCACCTGCAGTACACGGCGCTGCCGGACTGGACGGGCTCGCTGGGGGCGGCCATCTCCATGGCCATGATCATCCCCTCCTGGGGCGGGGCCATCAACGGCATGATGACCCTCTCGGGGGCGTGGGACAAGCTGCGCACCGACTACGTGCTGCGCTTCCTCATCGCTTCCCTGGCCTTCTACGCCATGTCCACCTTCGAGGGGCCGGTCATGTCCACCAAGACCGTCAACAGCCTCTCGCACTACACCGACTGGACCATCGGCCACGTCCACTCCGGCGCCCTCGGCTGGGTGGCGATGGTCTCCTTCGGCGCTCTCTACCACCTCACGGCGCGGCTGTGGAACACCGAGCTCTACTCCACGCGGCTCGTCAACGTCCACTTCTGGCTCGCCACCGTGGGCGTGGTCTTCTACATCACCGCGATGTGGGTCTCGGGCATCATGCAGGGGCTGATGTGGCGCGCCTACACCGAGTACGGCACGCTCGCCTACACCTTCGCCGAGTCGGTGGCGGCGATGCACCCGTACTACGTCCTGCGCGCCGTGGGCGGCATGCTCTATCTCGCCGGCGCCCTGCTCATGCTCTACAACGTCGTGATGACCATCCGCACCGCAGGCGAGCGGCGCCCGGCCGCCGCCGTGGCCGCGGGCGCCTGAGGGAGGGTTCGACATGGCCCAGCGCAAGGTCGACGCAGGCGGCCTGCAGCCGCTCGCGGAGAAGAACATCGGTGTCCTCGTCCTGCTCATCGCCATCGTCGTGGCGATCGGCGGCATCGTCGAGATCGTGCCGCTGTTCTATCTCGACAACGCGGTCGAGGACCGGCTCAAGAACCCCGACGGAAGCCCCAAGTACCCGGAGCTGATCTGGGACCGCAAGGCGGGGCAGAAGCTCAGCGACTGGAAGCCGGGCGACGGGCTGCGCCCCTACACGGCGCTGGAGCTCGCGGGACGCGACATCTACATCCGCGAGGGCTGCTACCTGTGCCACTCGCAGATGGTGCGCCCCTTCCGGGACGAGCGCGAGCGCTACGGCCACTACTCGCTGGCGGTGGAGTCCAAGTACGACCACCCCTTCCAGTGGGGCTCCAAGCGGACCGGACCGGATCTCGCCCGCGTCGGGGGCAAGTACTCCAACGAGTGGCACTACCAGCACCTGCGCGACCCGCGCTCGGTGGTGCCCGAGTCGGTGATGCCGCGCTACCCGTGGCTCGAGGAGCGCACCCTCGATCCCGAGCGGGTGCAGCGCAGCATGCGGGCGATGAAGCTGCTCGGCGTGCCCTACACCGACGAGGACATCGCCGAGGCGCCCAAGGAGGTGGCGGGCAAGACCGAGATGGAGGCCCTGGTCGCCTACCTGCAGGTGCTCGGCACCTGGATCCGCTTCGAGGAAGGCAAGGACTACCGTGAGTAGCCTGCGCGAGTACTTCCACACCGACTGGGCGGCGATGACCTGGGTCGACTGGATCGGCCTGTCGGTGACCGTGGGGACGTTCCTGCTCATGCTGGGGCTCTACGTCTACGTCTTCCGCCCCCGCAACCGCGAGCGCCTGGAGCGGCACCGCCACATCCCGCTCGACGACGAATGACCGGATCGCGGAGGTTTCCATGAACGAGCGCAAGGACAATCCGTTCGGCGTGCCGGACACCGGCCACGTCTGGGACGACAACCTGCGGGAGCTGCTGAACCCGCCGCCGCGCTGGTGGCAGATCGCCTTCCACGCGAGCTGGATCGGGGTCGTGATCTATCTGATCCTGTTCCCGGGCATCCCCCTCGTCCACGACTACACCCACGGGATCCTGGGCTGGAGCTCCATCAAGCGCTACAAGGCGCAGGTCGCGGAGGTCGAGCGCATCCGCGCCCCGTTCGAGCAGCGCATCGCGGCCCTCAGCGCGGCGGAGATCCTCAAGGATCCCGAGCTCAAGCAGTACGCCATCGCCTCGGCGCGGGTGGACTTCGGCGACAAGTGCGCGGCCTGCCACGGCGCCGGCGGCCAGGGCAACCCGGGCTTCCCCGTGCTCGCCGACGACGACTGGCTCTACGGCGGCACGGTGGAGAAGATCCAGGAGACCATCACCAACGGGCGCCGCGGCATGATGCCCGCCCACGCCGGGCGCCTCTCGGCGGCGGAGATCGACGCCCTCGTGCGCCACGTCAAGGCCCTCTCCCGCGGCGGCGAGGACCCCGAGGGCAAGGCCCTGTTCACCGGCAAGGCCGCCTGCTTCGCCTGCCACGGCCGCGACGGCAAGGGGAATCAGGCCATCGGCGCGGCCAACCTCACCGACGCCATCTGGCGCTTCTCTGGCACCGACGAGGAGATCCGCCGCACCATCGCCCACGGCGTCAACGACCCCTCCGACCCCGAGACGCGCCGGGCCGAGATGCCGGCCTGGAAGGGCAAGCTCTCGGAGAGCCAGATCAAGAAGCTCGCCGTCTACGTGCACGAGCTGGGCGGCGGCCGGTGACGGAAGCCGGCGGCCCCCGCCCGGGGGCCGCCGCGGAGGGAAGACGCCATGAACGTGGACAGCGTGGTCATCGGGGCGGCGGTCGCGGTGATCGTCACCATCGGCATCATCGGCTTCCTCGGCTGGCGCATCGCGAGCCTCATGCGCAAGGGGCCGGGCGACTGACCGCCCCGCGGCGGGGGGCTGTAAGCCCCCCCTTTTTCCGCTACGCTTCATTCGAAGATGCGAATGTTCTAGAGGTCGGACCATGACCGAGCCGGCACGCAGCACCCCCCCCGCGCCCCCGGGCGGGGGCGGGATCGACCACGAGGGGGTCGCGGACCTCTACGCCGAGGCCGTCCACTGGCACGTCAACACCGGCGACGAGGTCATCCACGCCAAGCGCATGCCGGGGCGCTTCCGCCGCCTCAAGTGGCTGACGAGCGCGGTCTGGCTGATCTTCTTCCTCGGCCCCTACCTGCGCTGGGACGGGCGCCAGGCGGTCATGTTCGACATCCCCCGCCGCCAGTTCCACATCTTCGGCGCCACCGTGCTGCCGCAGGACTTCTGGCTCCTGACCCTGACCCTGCTCTTCTTCGCCACCCTGCTCGCGGTGGTGACCAACGTCGCCGGGCGCGTCTGGTGCGGCTACTTCTGCTTCCAGACCGTCTGGACCGACGTCTTCACCTGGATCGAGGAGCGGATCGACGGCCCGCCCCAGGCGCGCCGCCGCCTGGAGAAGGCCCCGTGGGACGCGCGCAAGATCGGCCTGCGGCTGCTCAAGCACACCCTCTGGCTCGCCATCGGCGTCCTCACCGGCATCACCTTCACCCTCTGGTTCGGCGACGCCCCCACCCTCTGGCGGCAGTACCTGACGCTGTCGGCGCACCCGGTGGCGTGGGCCGCGGTGGGCGTCTTCACCTTCTTCACCTACCTCTTCGCCGGCCGCATGCGCGAGCAGGTCTGCTTCTGGCTCTGCCCCTACGCCCGCTTCCAGGGGATCATGTACGACCGCCAGACCATCCTGCCCACCTACGACTTCCGCCGCGGCGAGCCGCGCGGCCGGCTGCGCAAGGGCGAGGCCCTCGACGGCGGCGCACGCGGCGACTGCATCGACTGCAAGCAGTGCGTGGCGGTCTGCCCCATGGGGGTGGACATCCGCGAGGGGCAGCAGGAGGGCTGCATCACCTGCGGCCTGTGCATCGACGCCTGCGACGCGGTCATGGACAAGGTGGGCCGCCCGCGGGGCCTGATCCGCTACGCCTGCCTCGACGAGATCGAGGGCCGCCCGGTCCGGCCCTTCTGGCGCCGCCCGCCGGTGTGGATCTACGGCACCGCCCTCGCCTTCGCCCTCGCCGGGATCCTCTATGGCCTGAGCAGCCTCGGCGGCATCGACCTCAAGGTGCTGCACGAGCGCCAGCCGCTCTACGTCCTGTTGAGCGACGGGCGGATCCAGAACAAGTACACCCTCAAGGTCCTCAACAAGTTCCCGGAGCCGGCGCGCCTGGGGGTCTCCGTCGAGGGCCTCCCGGGCCTGGAGCTTGCAGGCATCGAGGGACCGGTGACCGCCGCCCCCGGGCGCGTCTCCGCCTTCACGGTGCTCGTGCGCGCCCCCCGCGACGCCGCCCCCTCGGGGCTGAGCCCGATCCGCTTCCGGCTCCGGCGCCTCGGCGGCGGCGACACCGCCGAGCGCGAGAGCATCTTCGCAGCGCCCTGAGGAACGCGCCATGGGCGAGACGACACGTCGAGACCGCGGACCCGCCTGGAAGAACCCCTGGGTGCTCGCCTGGTACGGGGTGGTGCTCGCCATCCTCGTCGCCAACGGCGTCATGATCACCCTCGCCGTGCGCACCAACCCGGGGCTGGTGAAGAAGGACTACTACGAGAGCGGCCAGCGCTACGGCGAGACCCTGGCCGCCGAGCGCGAGGCCCGCGCCCTCGGCTGGTCCCTGGATCTCGCGCTGCCGGCGCAGCCGCGGGCGGGGGCGCCGGCCTCGGTCCACCTCCTCGCCCGCGACGGCAGCGGGCTGCCCCTCCAGGCCAGCCGCGCCCACCTCTATGCCTACCGGCCCGCGGACGCCCGCGCCGACTTCGACCTTCCCCTCACCCAGACCGCCGCCGGGCGCTATCGGGCGGAGCTGCGCTTCCCGCTGCCCGGGGTCTGGGACCTGGTGGGCGAGCTCGAGCAGGGCGGCCGGATCGTGCGCGTGGCCCGCCGCATCGAGGTGCTGGCCGGCGGGGGCTGAGGCGATGGCCGCCGAGGCGGCGCGCTCCGCCCCCGCGCAGGCCTGCTACCACTGCGGCCTGCCGGTGCCCGCCGGCGCCGACTGGCGGGCCGAGATCGGCGGCGCGCCCCGCGCCTTCTGCTGCGCCGGCTGCCGCGCCGTGGCCCAGGCCATCCACGCCGCCGGCCTCGACGGCTACTACCGCCGCCGCCCCGCCGCCGCGGGCGCCCCGCCCCCGCCCCGGCGCCCGGATCTGGAGACCTACGACCTCGACGAGGTCCAGGCGGCCTTCACCGACATCCGCCAGCCCCGGCGCAGCATCCACCTGCTCGTGGAGGGGATCCACTGCAGCGCCTGCATGTGGCTCATCGAGCACGCGCTCGCCGCCGTTCCCGGGGTGGAGGAGGCGGAGGTCAACCTGGCCCAGAAGCGCCTGCACCTGACCTGGGACAACCGCCGCGTCCGTCTCTCGGCGCTGCTCGGCCGGCTCGCCGGCCTCGGCTACGCCGCCGTCCCCTACGACCCCGAGATCGCCGAGGGGGCGGTGCGGCGCGAGGCGCGCCGCCTCCTCTACCGCGTCGGCTTCGCCGGCTTCGCCGCCATGAACATGATGTGGGTCGCCATCGCCCTCTACGCCGGCGCCGCCGAGGGCGAGTTCCGCGACCTCTTCCACTGGGTGGGGCTGGCGCTGGCGACACCGACGGTGTTCTACGCCGGCTGGCCGTTCCTGCGCGGGGCGTGGGCCTCGCTGCGGGGCCGGCGCCCGACCATGGACGTCCCCATCGCCCTCGGCGCCCTCGCCACCTGGGGCTACTCGGCCGCGATCACCCTCTCCGGCACCCGCGCCGCCGAGCCCTACTTCGACTCCGTGGTGGGCTTCGTCTTCGTGCTCCTCGTGGGCCGCTTCCTGGAGTCGCTGGCCCGACGCGACGCGGTGGCCGCGGGGCGGCGCCTGCTCGAGCTGCAGCCGCAGGCGGCGCGGCGCCTCGAGGCCGACGGCAGCGAACGCATGACCCCGGTGCGGGCCCTGCGCCCCGGGGACCTGGTGCGCGTGCGGCCCGGCGAGCGCATCCCCGTCGACGGCCTCGTGGTGGAGGGCGAGGGCAGCGCCGAGGAGTCGCTCCTCACGGGCGAGTCGCGCCCGGTGCCCAAGCGGCCCGGGGCGCGGGTGCGCGCCGGCACGCTGAGCCTCGATGCCGCCCTCACCGTGCGCACCGAGGCCGTGCTCGCCGACACCGCCCTCGGGCGCATCGTGCGCCTGGTGGAGGCGGCGCAGGCCTCCCGCGCCCCCATCCAGCGCCTCGCCGACCGGGTCGTGCCCTGGTTCGTGGCCGCCACCCTCGCCCTCGCCGCCGCGACCTTCCTCGCCTGGCTCGACGCCGGCGCAGGGCCCGCCCTGGTGACCGCCACCGCGGTCCTCATCGTCACCTGCCCCTGCGCCTTCGGCCTCGCCACCCCCATGGCGGTGGCGGTGGCCGCCGGCCGCGGCGCCCGCCGCGGCATCCTCGTGCGCGACGGCGCCGCCCTCGAGGCGCTCGCCCGCTGCGACACCGTGGTCCTCGACAAGACCGGCACCGTCACCGAGGGCCGACCCGCGGTGGCCGCCGCCCACGAGGCGGGCCCCGCCGACCCCGGCCTGCGCCGCCGCCTCGCCGCCCTCGAGGCGCGCGCCGAGCACCCCCTGGCGCGGGCGGTGGGGGCGTGGGCCGGCGTGGATGGCCCGCTGCCGCCGGTGGAGGGCTTCCGCTACCGGCCCGGACGCGGCGTCGCCGGGCGCGTGGAGGGGCACGCCCTGGTCGCCGGCACCGCCGCCTGGCTCGCCGAGCACGGGGCCGTCGTGCCCCTGGACCTCGCCGCCGCCGCCGCCCGCGCCGCCGAGGCGGGGCGGACGCCGCTGCTCGTCGCCGAGGACGGCCGCGCCCGGCTCCTGCTCGAGGCCGAGGACCGGCTGCGCCCGGAGGCACCGGAGGTGGTGCGCGCCCTCGCCGCGGGCGGCCTGCACCCGGTGCTCCTCTCGGGCGACCGCCGCGCCGCGGTGGCCGCCGTCGCCGACACCCTCGGCATCACCCGCTTCGAGGCCGAGATGCTGCCCGAGGACAAGGCCGCCGCGGTCGCCGCGCTGCGCCGCGAGGGCCGCCGCGTCGCCATGGTGGGCGACGGCGTCAACGACGCCCCCGCCCTCGCCGCCGCCGACGTGGGCATCGCCGTTGACCGCGGCGCCGACCTCAGCGCCGAGAGCGCGGGGCTGCTGCTCACCGGCGACGATCTGGGCCGCCTCGCCGAGGCGGTGGCCCTTGCCCGCGACACCCTGCGGGTGATCCGCCAGAATATCGGGCTCGCCCTCGCCTACAATGCGGTCATGGTGCCGCTGGCGATGAGCGGCCACGTGACGCCGCTCCTTGCGGCGCTGGCGATGCCGGCGAGCTCCATCGCCGTCACCCTCAACGCGACCCGCATCGGCCGCCGTCTGCGCGAGGAGCCATGGAAGTCATCTACGGCCTGCTCCCCGGCGTCCTCCTGATCGGGCTCGCCTTCGCCGGGGTCCTGATCTGGGCCGCCCGCAGCGGCCAGTTCGACGACCTCGAGGGGCCGGCGCACCGCATCCTGCTGGACGACGAGGAAGCGCCCGCCGCCACCGGAGCCGAGGACGAACGGGAGGAGGACGGACGCTAGCGCCGGCCCGGCGGGACCTCGAGCCAGAAGGTCACGGGGCCGTCGTTGACCAGCTCCACCGCCATGTCGGCGCCGAAGCGCCCGCTCGCCACCGGGGCATGGCGGCTGCCGGCGAGGGCGACGAGGTGCTCGAACAGGCGCCGCCCCTGCTCGGGGGGGGCGGCCGGGGTGAAGCTCGCCCGGGTGCCCTTGCGGGTGTCGGCGGCGAGGGTGAACTGCGGCACCAGCAGCAGGCCCCCGCCCACCTCCGCCAGGCTGCGGTTCATGCGCCCGGCCTCGTCGGGAAAGACGCGGTAGCCCAGGAGCCGCTCCAGCAGGCGCGCCGCCGCCGCCTCGTCGTCGCCGCGCTGCACCCCCACCAGCACCAGCAGCCCCCGCCCGATGGCGCCCACCACCTCGGCGCCCACGCGCACCTCGGCGCGCGCGACCCGCTGCAGCAGCCCGATCACGCCGCGACCCCTCCTGTAGGCCTAGGCTTACAGCCTCCTCCGCCCCAGTTTACGCGCCTTTCCCCCGGCGGCCGATGCCGCAGCCCCGCCGCGGCGCGGATCATGGGTCCCGTCAGGCTGAGCCGGCCCATGGAGGGGCCGGCGAGGTTTGACCCTCACTGACACCACTCCACGGACGGAGGACCATCCCCTGTCAACTGAAGCACGGCGACCTTGCCCCGGCCCCCCGCCGGGGCTTCCTTTTGGCGCGCCGTGCCTACCCCGCCGCCGAGCGGCGCCCGGCGCGGCGCCGCTCCGCCTCGTCCAGGTGGCGCTTGCGCAGGCGGATCGCCGCCGGCGTCACCTCCACCAGCTCGTCGTCGCCCACCAGCTCCAGGGCCCGCTCCAGGGTCAGGCGCAGGGGCGGCGTGAGGAGGATGTTCTCGTCGTTGGCGGCGGCGCGGATGTTGGTGAGCTTCTTCGCCCGCAGCGGGTTGACCACGAGGTCGCCGGGGCGGCTGTGCAGACCGATGACCATGCCCTCGTAGACGGCCTCGCCGGGGCCGATGAAGAGCCGGCCCCGCTCCTGCAGGTTGAACAGGGCGTAGGCCAGGGCCTTGCCGGTGGCGTTGGCGATCATCGCCCCGCGCGGGCGCCGCGCCACCTCCCCCGGCAGGCGCGGGCCGTAGCCGTCGAAGACGGCGTGCAGGATCCCCTCGCCCGCGGTGAGGGTGAGCAGCTCCGTGCGCAGGCCGAACAGCCCCCGCGTCGGGATGCGGTACTCCAGCCGCACCCGCCCCGCCCCCTCGGGGCGCATATCCACGAGCTCGCCGCGGCGCCGCCCCAGCTCCTCCATGACCGCGCCCTGGCCCGCCGCCGGCAGGTCCAGCACCAGCCGCTCCCAGGGCTCGCAGAGGACCCCGTCGATCTCGCGCAGCACCACCTCGGGGCGGGAGACGGCGAGCTCGTAGCCCTCCCGGCGCATGTTCTCGATCAGCACCGCGAGATGGAGCTCGCCGCGGCCGGCGACGCGGAAGCGGTCGGGGTGGGCGGTGGGCTCGACGCGCAGAGCGACGTTGTGCAGGGCCTCGCGCTCGAGGCGCTCGCGCAGCTGGCGGCTGGTGAGGTAGCGCCCGTCGCGCCCGGCGAAGGGCGAGGTGTTGACCTCGAAGTGCACCGCCACGGTGGGCTCGTCCACCGCCAGCGGCGGCAGCGGCTCGACGGCGCCGGGGTCGCAGAGCGTGTCCGAGACCGCCACCTCCTCGACCCCCACCACGGCGACGATGTCCCCCGCCACGGCCTCCTCCCGCGGCACCCGCTCCAGCCCCTCGAAGCCGTGGATCTCCAGCACCCGCGCCTCGCGGCGGCGCCCCTCGCGGTCCACCGCCACCACCGGGCGGTTGCGGCGGAGGCGGCCGCGCTCGACGCGCCCGATGCCGATCACGCCCACGTAGCTGGAGTAGTCGAGGAGGCTGACCTGCATGCGGAAGGGCCCCTCGCCGGTGCGCGGCGGCGGCGTGTGCGCCACCAGCGTCTCCAGCAGCGGCTCGAGGTCGGCGCCGCGCCGGTCGGGGTCGAGGCTGGCCCAGCCCTCGACCCCGGAGCAGTAGACCACGGGGAAGTCCAGCTGCGCCTCGCTGGCGCCCAGCTCGCAGAGCAGGTCGAAGACCGCGTCCACCACCGCCGCCGGGCGCGCCCCCGCACGGTCCATCTTGTTCACCACCACGATGGGGGCGAGGCCCCGGGCCAGGGCCTTGCGGGTGACGAAGCGGGTCTGGGGCATCGGCCCCTCCACCGCGTCCACCAGCAGCAGCACCGCGTCCACCATGGAGAGGACGCGCTCCACCTCGCCGCCGAAGTCGGCGTGCCCCGGGGTGTCCACCAGGTGGATGCGCCGGCCGCGCCAGCGCACGCCGGTGGCCTTGGCGAGGATGGTGATGCCGCGCTCGCGCTCCTGGGCGTCGCGATCGAGCAGCCGCTCGCCCTCGACGCCGCGCCCGAGCGCGCCGCAGTGGCGCAGGATCGCGTCCACGAGGGTGGTCTTGCCGTGATCGACGTGCGCCACGAGGGCGACGTTGCGGATCTCCTGCTCGCTCATGGTGCTTCCCGGGGGCGGCGGCGCGGTCAGTGCAGGCTGCGGCCCGCCCCTCCGCAGCACTCGTCGAAGGGCAGGCCGCTGCCGCAGGGGCAGGCCTCGCCGGCGCCGGGATCGGGGCCTGCGGGCGCCGCCCCCGCGGCCATGCGCCGGCGCCAGTGGGCGTAGATGCCGCCGACGCTGCGCGGGATCATGGCGCACAGCGCCCGGTAGCGCTCGGGATCGGAAAGGTCCGCCTCCGGCGCCTCCTCGTCGTCGATCTGGGCGAGCACCACGATGGGGTAGAGGAGATCCACCAGCTCCCCGCCCATGGCCGCCTGCCACTGCTCGCCGCGCAGGCTCATGCCGCGGATGAAGCCCTGGCACCAGCCCTCGGCGCTCGGCACCCGCGCCCCGCCGGCCTCCTCGCGCTCGGCGAACAGCGGCTCGAGCTCGCCGCGCAGGGCCAGGGTGGCGGCGATCTCATTGTGCATGCGCATGAGGAGGTCGAGGATCTCCTCGGCCTCGGCGAGATCCTCGAAGACCGGGTTGCCGTCGCAGATCACCGGCAGCCACTCGCTGGGCCCGACCGGCTCGGGGCCGCAGACGATGGCGGTGAACAGCCCGTGGACCTCGTCCACGAACAGGGCCTCCTCGCCGCAGGCGTCGGAGGCGAGGAACGCCTCCAGGCGCCGGTAGTCGGCGTCGGCCAGGGGCTCGTCGACGGATCTCACCATGCCTCTGCCTCCGCGGCCCGCGGCCGCACCCCCATGCCCTCGGCACCGCCCCGGGCCATCCTCAGCCCTCCGCGCGCCGCTCGGCACAGATCCGCTCCATCAGGCGCAGGCCCGCGAAGGCGTCCTTGGCGTAGTGGACGCGGTCCGGGCGCGTATAGGCGCGGCGGCAGTCCTCCTCGACGTAGCGGCGCGTCAGCGCCGCACCGCCGAGGAGCACCGGGATGTCGAGCCCGCGCCGGCGCATCTCCTCGAGGTTCTCCTTCATGATCACGGTGGACTTGACCAGCAGCCCCGACATGCCGACGGCGTCGGCGCGGTGGCGCTCGGCGGCCTCGATGATCTCTTGGATCGGCTTCTTGATGCCGAGGTTCACCACCTTGTAGCCGTTGTTGGTGAGGATGATGTCCACGAGGTTCTTGCCGATGTCGTGGACGTCGCCCTTGACCGTGGCCAGCACCAGGGTGCCCTTCTGCGCGCCCTCCACCCGCGGCATGCGCGGCTCGAGGTAGCGCACCGCCGCCTTCATGGTCTCGGCCGACTGGAGCACGAAGGGCAGCTGCATGCGCCCGGCGCCGAAGAGCTCGCCCACCTCGCGCATGCCGTCGAGGAGGATCTCGTTGATGATCTGCACCGGGTCGTGGCGCTGGAGCGCCTCCTCGAGGTCGTCCTCGAGGCCGCGGCGGTCGCCGTCCACGATGCGCCGGCGCAACCGCTCCTCCACGCTCGCCGGCGCCGCCCGCTGCGCCTGCTCCTCCTCCTGCGCCTCCTCGAAGAGCGCGATGAAGCGCCCGAGGGGATCGGCGCCGTCGCGCCAGCGGTTGAAGATCAGGTCCTCGGCGGCCTCGCGCAGCGCCTCCGGGATGCGGTGCAGCGGCGCGATCTTGGAGACGTGGATGATGGCCGCGGTCATCCCCCGCTGCTGGGCGTGGTGGAGGAAGACGGAGTTGAGGACGTGGCGCGCCGCCGGTCTCAGGCCGAAGGAGACGTTGGACAGCCCGAGCAGGATCTGGCAGCGGGGGAAGCGCTCGGCGAGCCGCTCGATGGCCTCCAGGGTGTGGACGGCGTGCTCGCGGTCGTCCTCCATCCCGGTGCAGATGGTGAAGGTGAGGGGATCGAAGAAGAGGTCCTCCTCGGGCAGGCCGTGGCGGTCCACGGCGAAGGCGTGGAGCCGCTCGGCGATGCGCAGCTTGTCCTCCACCGACTTGGCCATGCCGGCCTCGTCGATGGTGAGGGCGATCACCGCGGCGCCGAAGCGGCGCGCCAGGCGCAGGATCTCGGCGGGGCGGTCCTCGCCGTCCTCGAAGTTGATGGAGTTGATCACCGACTTGCCGCCGAGGAGCTTGAGCGCCGTCTCCAGCACCGCCGGATCGGTGGAGTCCAGCACCAGCGGCACCGTCACCTGGGCGCGCAGGCGCGAGACCAGCTCGGCCATGTCGCGGGCCTCGTCGCGGCCGACGTAGGCGACGCAGACGTCGAGGGCGTGGGAGCCCTCGCGCTCCTGCTCGCGCGCGATCCCCACCAGGCCGTCCCAGTCCTCGGCCGCGAGCAGCTCGCGGAACCGCTTCGAGCCGTTGGCGTTGCAGCGCTCGCCGATGGCGAAGACGGCGTTCTCCTGCCGCAGCGGCACCGCGGTGTAGAGGGAGGCCACCGCCGGCTCCGGCTCGACCCGGCGCGGCCGCGGGGCCGGGTCGGAGCGCGCGTCGAGCATGGCGCGCAGGCGGGCGATGTGCTCGGGCGTGGTGCCGCAGCAGCCACCGATGAGGTTGACGCCGTCCTCCTCCACGAAGCGCCCCTGCCACAGGGCGAGCTCCTCGGGCGTGAGCGGATAGCGGGTCTCGCCCTCGACCAGGATCGGCAGCCCCGCGTTGGGCATCACCGAGACGGGCCCGGGCCAGCGCGCGCAGAGGAAGCGCACGTGCTCGGCCATCTCCGCCGGGCCGGTGGCGCAGTTGAGGCCGATCCCGTCCACTCCCATGGCGGCGATGCTGACCAGGGCGGCGCCGATGTCGCTGCCCACGAGCAGGGTCCCGGTGGCCTCCACCGTGACCGAGACGAGGATCGGGACCGCCTCGCGCCCGAGCTCGACGCGCGCCGCGCGGGCGCCGTTGATGGCCGCCTTGACCGTGAGCAGGTCCTGGTGGGTCTCCAGCAGGAGGGCGTCGACGCCGCCCTCGACGAGCCCCAGGGCCTGCTCGCGGTACGAGGCCTCGAGGGCGTCGTAGTCGATCTGGCCGAGGCTCGGCAGGCGCGTCCCCGGGCCCATGGAGCCCAGCACGTAGCGCGGCCAGTCCGGGGTCGAGAGACGGTCGGCCTCGGCGCGGGCGATGGCCGCGGCCTCGCGGTTGAGGGCGCGGGTCTCGCCGGCGAGGCCGAACTCGCCGAGAACCACGTGGTTGGCGCCGAAGGTGTTGGTCTCGATGCAGTCGGCGCCGGCCTCGAGGTAGGCGCGGTGCAGCCCGGCGACGAAGTCCGGCCGCGTGCGGTTGAGGATCTCGGAGCAGTTCTCGTGGCCGAGGAAGTCCCGCTCCACGTCCCATGCGCGGCCCTGGATGAAGGTGCCGGTGCCGCCGTCGGCGAGCAGGACCCGCCGGCGCAGCCGCTCCAGGAGGGGCTCACGGGCCATCGCTCAGCACTGCTCCCAGGGCAGCCCCTCGAAGCGCCATCCGCCCAGGGTGCTGCGGTGGTGGTTCTCGTCCAGCTCGCCCTCGAAGCCGTCGAGGACGTTGTAGACCTCGCGCACCCCCGCCTCCAGCAGCGCCCGCCCGGCCTGCACCGAGCGCTTGCCGCTGCGGCAGATGAGGATCACCGGCGCGCACCCGCCCTCGTCGTCGCAGGCGATGCCACCGAGCAGCACCTCGCGCACCTTGCGCACGAACTCCTCCGGGTGCGGCGCCCAGTCCGGCTCGTCCATCCACGGGATGTGGATCGCCCCCTTGGGGTGCCCCACGAAGAGGTACTCGGCGGTGGTGCGCACGTCGATGAGCACCGCGCGGGGATTCTCCTGCAGCATCCGCCAGGCCTCGGTCGGGGTCAGGTGGCGCAGGTCCGGATGGGGCTTGCTCTTCGGCATGCGGCGGGTCCTCGTGCGGCGGGAGGCTGCGATTATAGTCCGGCCCCGCCTGCGGATCCGCCCTCGAAGAGGGCGAGCTGCCGTCCGCCCGGCGGGCGGAAGCGGCTGCAGTCGAGGGACGGCGGCGCGCCGTAGCCGAGGCGGCGCGCGGCGAGCTCGAAGCGCCGCCCGATGAGGCGCGCGCGCTCGCCCTGCCCGGTCATGCGCGCGCCGAAGCGCCCGTCCGTGAGCCCGCCGCCGCGGCAGGCGCGCAGCTGCGACAACACGTGCCGCGCGGCGGCGGGCCGGTGGCGGGCGAGCCAGTCCTCGAACAGCGCCGCCACCTCCCCCGGCAGGCGCAGCAGCACGTAGCCGGCGAAGGCGGCGCCGGCCTCGCGCGCCGCCGCCAGCACGCGCTCGATCTCGTGGTCGGTGAGGGCGGGGATCACCGGCGCCACCAGCACCCCCACGGGGACGCCGGCGGCAGCGAGCCGCGCCATCGCCTGCAGCCGCCGCCGCGGGCTCGCCGCGCGCGGCTCCAGGCGCCGTGCCAGATCCGCGTCCAGCGTCGCCAGCGACAGCGCCACCTGCGCCAGGCCGCGCCCGGCCATGGGCGCGAGGAGGTCGAGGTCGCGCTCCACCAAGGCCGACTTGGTGGTCACCATCACCGGATGGTGGTGCGCGGCGAGGACCTCCAGCACCGCCCGCGTGATCCCGAGGCGGCGCTCCACCGGCTGGTAGGGGTCGGTGTTGGCGCCGAGCGCCACCGGCGCGCAGCGGTAGCCGGGCGCGGCGAGCTCGCGGCGCAGCGCCTCGGCGAGCCCCGCCTTGTAGAGGATGCGGGTCTCGAAGTCGAGGCCCGGAGAGAGGCCGTGGCGGGCGTGGGTTGGCCGGGCGTAGCAGTAGATGCAGCCGTGCTCGCAGCCGGCGTAGGGGTTGACGGAGCGGTCGAAGGGGAGATCCGGCGAGTCGTTGCGGGCGATGGCGCCGCGCGCCCGCTCCGGGCGCAGCTCGGTGGGCGGCGGCGGCTCCGGTCCGCCGCCCCAGCCGTCGTCCCAGGGGTGGCGCTGCCAGGCCGCGTAGCGCGGCGGCGGGTTGGCCGCCGCGCCCCGCCCCTTGCCCCCCGTCACCACGGGAGCGCCTCGCCGTCGCAGCGGAAGAAGCGCCCGCTCATGGCGGGCTCGAACCGGGCCACCAGGGCGCGCATGGCGCGCACGCTCTCGGCCGCGGTGAGCGGCGCCGCGGCACCGCCCATGCGCGTGCGCACCCAGCCCGGGTGGAGGAGCAGCAGCCCGATCCCGCGCGGCGCCAGCTCGTGGGCGAACCCCCGCATGGCGGCGTTGAGGGCGGCCTTGCTGGAGCGATAGTAGGTGTCGCCCGCCTGGCCGATGTCGGCGATGGCGCCCATGTGGCTGCTCACCGCCACCACCACGGCGCGCCGCGCCGCCTCGAGGTGCCCGCGGAAGGCCTCCAGCACCCGCGCCGCGCCCAGCAGGTTGACCTCGAGGGTCAAGCGCCAGTCGTCGTAGCGCAGGGCGCCGAGGCGCGCCTCGCCGTACTTCTCGAGATAGATGCCGGCGTTGAGCACCAGCAGGTCGAGGGGCTCGCCGCCGAGCTCGGCCGCCACCGCCGCCACCTCGTCGGCGCGGGTGACGTCCATGCGATGGACGCGCACCTCGGGCCGCCGGGCGGCCAGCTCCGCGAGCGCGGCGGCCTCCGCCGGGCGCCTGCAGCAGGCATGGACGCGGGCGCCCTCGGCCGCATACTGGCGCACCCATTCCAGGCCGAGGCCGCGGCTGGCGCCGGTGACGAGCACGGTGGCCACGGATCGGTCCTCCTCGACCCCAGCATGGCACAGGGCGGCGCCCGCCTCCAGCGCCCGCCGCCCTCAGGCGGCGAGGGCGCGGGCGATGCGGTCGAGGGCCGCGGCCGCGGCGAGGACCCGCCGCGTCTGCGCCAGCACCTGCGGCCAGCCGAGCCCGAGGGCGGCGAGCACCTCCCGCGGCGGGTCACGGCTCGGGGTGGCGTGACCGATCCCGGCCTGGCGCAGGGCGTGGGCGGCCGCCAGCACGAGGTTGGCCGCGCCCGCATCCGCCCCGCGGCAGAGCTCGTTGTGATGCTCGCGCACCGCCCGCGTCGCCTCCGGCGACAGCCCCCAGCGCTCGGCCAGGGCCGCACCCAGCGGGGCATGGGCAAGGCGGGTCCAGCCCGCGCCCAGGGTCGCCGAGAGGACTCTTCGCTCCACCACCGGCAGGGCGAGATCCGGTCGCAGCTCCAGCACCCGCTCCATGAGCAGGTACTCCGGGCGCAGCAGCTCGCCCCAGGCGAGCACCCCCGCCTTGTGCAGCAGCCCGGCGGCCACCGCCGCCCCCCGCGCCGGCCGCGCCTTGGGCGGCACGAGCGGGGCCAGGGCCTCGCACAGGGCCGCCGTATAGACCGCCCCGCGCACCACGGCCTCGCGCCCGAGGCCGCCGAGCCTCGGCCCCCGGAAGACCCGCAGGATCCGCATCGCCCGCGCCAGCTCGAAGGCGAGGCCGAAGCCCAGGACGCGCCCCACCGCCTCCCGGAGGCTGCGCACCGGACCCGCCGCGGGTCGCAGCGGCAGGCGCGCCCAGCGCACCAGCTGGACCGCGAGCACGGGATCGGCGCCCACCACGTCGGCCAGGGCGGCGGCGCGGTCGGCGCGCACCGCCGGCAGTTCCAGCAGGCGGGCGGCGAAGGCGTCCGGGGCGGGCAGGCGCTCGGGCAGCCCCTCCAGCGCGCCCGGGTCACGCCGGGGGCAGAGCGCGCGCAGCGCCGCACCGCCCCCCGCGGCGGTCTCCACCTCCGCCGCCACGACGAGCGCCAGCCGCTCGGGGGCGCAGGTGAAGCGCAGGGCGCGCCCCTTCGCGGCCAGCCGCCACAGGTCGCGGCCGCGGATCGCGAACAGCGCATGCCGCCGCCCCCCCTCGAGGACCACCTCGCGCCGCTCGAGCAGCGCCGGCTCCACCACCGTGGGCAGCCCGTAGGGCCGTCCCACGGGCGGGATGCAGCCGGCGTCGCAGTCGGGAAAGAGGTGGCGCACGGCGCGCGGCGGGAGGGGGGCGACGGCGCCGCCCAGCTCGGCCTCGAGGACCCGGAAGTCTACGAGATGATCCCACGGCAGGAGGGCGATGACGGGCCCCTGGCGGCTGCCCAGCAGCACCGCGCGGGCCGCGCGCCCGGCGGGGATCCGCCCTGCGCGCACGAGCCCCTCCACCGACACCCCCCAGCCCCGCGCCACCATGCGGTGGGCGACACCGCGCCGGCGAAGCTCCGCCGCGACGGCGGGCGCCAGCACCGGCGCCGCCTCGGCGCCGCGCCGCCCGTCCCCCCGTGCCAACGGATCCGCCTCCACGGACGCCCTCTCCCCCCGCTAGGAAGCCGCCACCACCGGAAACATAGCACGACATCTCGATGGACGTGTCCATGTTTTCCGTACAGACGCATGGATCGTGTGGATTTTGCCGCGGACGCCGGTGCGGCCTGCGTCGTCAGCGCCCGCGGCCCGCCCCGGTCACAGGCAGGCCTCGAGGATCGCCGCGAGCTCCTCGTCCGTGAGCACCACCGGATTGGTGCGCATGCTGCTGCCGCGGGCGTGGGCGACGATGCGGGGGATGTCGGCGGCACCGACGCCGTAGCGGCCGAGGCCGGGCAGCGCCAGCGCCTCCCGCCACGCATCCAGCAGGGCCACCAGCGCCTCGTGGGCGGCGGTGTCGCCGGCGAAGTCCCGCCCGCAGAGGATGCGCGCCGCCTCTGCGTAGAGGGCGAGGGCGGGGCTGTCGGGGGCCCGCGCGTGCAGGGCGGCGAGGTTGGCGCGCGTCGCCGCCGCCACCACCGTGCCGCAGGCGACGCCGTGGGGCACCGGATGGAAGGCGCCCAGCGGCGAGGCCAGGCCGTGGACGGCGCCGAGGCCCGTGTGGGCGAGGCAGATCCCCGAGAGCAGCGCGGCGTAGGCCATGCGGGCACGGGCCTCGGGGGCGTCGCGCCCCTCGCGCGCCGCGCGGTGCCAGGGCAGCAGCCCGTCCCGCACCGCGGCAAGACCGTCGCGCGCCAGCGCCGCCGCGACCGGGTGGGCGCGCAGCGAGGTGAAGGACTCCAGCAGCTGGGTCAGGGCGTCCATGCCGTTGGCGGCGATCACCTCCGGCGGGCACGTCGCCAGCAGGTCCGGGTCGACGATGGCGTCGCGGGCCACCAGGGCCTCGTCGCGGAAGGACTTCTTGTAGCCCTGCGGCCCGACCACGCTGAGAACGGCGTTGCGGGTGGCCTCGCTGCCGGTGCCGGCGGTGGTGGGCACGGCGACGAAGGGCAGCGCCGGGCCCGGGTAGGGGTGCTCGGGACCGACCCCCTCCAGGAAGTCGGTCACCGGCCGCTGCACCCGCAGCAGCCCGGCGACGGCCTTGGCGGCGTCGAGGGCGCTGCCGCCGCCGATCCCCGCCACCACCTCGATGCCGTCCCCGGCGTGGCGGCGCACCGCCGCATCCACCAGCTCCGGCGAGGGCTCGCCGGCGACGGCGAGGTGGCGCCAGGCCATGCCCGCGCCCTCCAGCGCCGCGGTCAGCCAGGCCCAACGCGGCCCCTCCACGAAGGAGCGCGCCCCGGTGACCAGGAGCACGCGGCGGCCGTGGCCCGCGAGCACCTGCGGCAGCGCCTCGATGCGGCCGGGGCCGAAGCGGATGCGGGGCAGGCGCCCGAGGTCGAAGGGCGTCATCCCCCGGCCCCGGGGAAGAGGCCGCGGTAGGGCTCGCCGCGCCGCGGCTCGGCCATCCACCCCGCCACCGCGTCGCGCCAGCGCCGGTAGTGCGCGGTCTCCTTGTGGGCGGCGGCGTCCTCGGCGCTGCGGTAGGCCTCGTAGAGGACGAAGCGGGTCGGATCCTCGGCGGACTGGAGGACGTCGAAGCGCAGGTTGCCCGGCTCGCGCACCGAGGCCTCGTGGTTGGCGCGGGTGGCCTCGATGAAGTCGTCGACGTGCTCCGGCCGGACCCGGACGTGGACGATGGTGACGTGCATGATCCTCCTCCTCCGTGCGCGCGCTCCCCGGCTGCTATAGCATGGTCCGCGGCGCCGGCGTGCGCCAGCCACGACAAGACCCGCACATGCACCCGCATCGCAAGGCCTACCTCTACGCCGCCGGCGCCGTCGCCGCCTGGTCGACGGTGGCCTCCGCCTTCAAGCTGACCCTGGCCCGTCTCTCGCCGCTGGAGATGCTCTGGTACGCCTCCGCCGCCTCCACCGCGGCCGTGGCCCTGGTGCTGGCCCGGCGCGGGCGGCTCGCGGCGGCGCTGCGCTGGCGGGGGCGGCGGCTCGCCCGCTCGGCGGCGCTCGGCCTCCTCAACCCGCTCGCCTACTATCTGGTCCTGTTCGAGGCCTACGACCGCCTGCCGGCCCAGGAGGCCCAGCCCCTCAACTACGGCTGGCCCATCGTGCTGGTGCTGCTCTCGGCCCTGGTGCTGCGCCAGCGCGTGCGCGCGGGCGAAGTGGCGGCGCTCGCCGTGAGCCTCGCCGGCGTCGCCGTGATCTCCACCCGCGGCGAGCTCGCCGCGATGCGCATCACCGACCCCCTGGGCGTGGGCCTGGCCCTGGGCTCCACCGTCATCTGGGCCGCCTACTGGCTCGCCAACCTGCGCGACGAGGCCGACCCGGTGGAGCGCCTGTTCTGGAACTTCGCCTTCGGCACCCTCTGGGTCACCCTCGTCGTCCTCGCCGCCGGGGCGCTGCGCCCGCCGTCGCCCGCCGGCCTCGCCGGTGCCGTCTACGTGGGGCTGTTCGAGATGGGGCTCACCTTCGTGCTCTGGCTCCAGGCCCTGCGCCACGCCCGCACCACCGCCCAGGTGAGCGGGCTCATCTACCTCAGCCCCTTCCTGTCGCTGATCCTGATCCACCTCGTGGTGGGCGAGCCGATCTACCCCTCGACGCCGGTGGGGCTCGCGCTCATCGTCGGCGGGATCGCGGCGCGGGAGTGGTTCGGCCGGCAGCGCGCCGCCTGAGCCCGCTCAGGAGGGGACGGCCCCGCCGCGGCGCAGGGCGCGCAGGGCCCAGCGCGCGGCGAGGGGAAAGAGCGCCAGCGCGGTGAAGGAGAGGAGGAGCCCGGGCGAGAGGATGTCGCCCGGCGAGCGCAGGCCCGCGAGCTGGGTGCCGGCGTTGACGTAGACCACGGTGCCCGGGAGCATCCCGAGCTGGCTCGCCCAGTAGAAGGTGCGGGCGCGGATGGGGGTGAGGGCCATGAGCAGGTTGATGACGAAGAAGGGGAAGGCCGGCACCAGGCGCAGGGAGAAGAGGTAGAAGGCGCCGTCGCGCTCGATCCCGGCGTTGACCGCGGCGAGGCGGTCGCCGAAGCGGCGCTGGACCGCCTCGCGCAAGAGGAACCGGGCGACGAGGAAGGCGAGGGTCGCCCCCACGGTGGAGGCGAAGGAGACGAGCACCGTGCCCCAGACGAGGCCGAAGACGGCGCCGCCGGCCAGGGTCATCACCGCCGCCCCCGGCAGCGACAGCGCGGTGACCAGGACGTAGATCCCGAAGTAGACGGCGGCGCTGGCGAAGGGGTGCGTGGCCACCAGCGCCTGCAGCGCCTCCTGCCGCCCCCGCAGGGCCTCGAGGCTGAGGTGGCGGTCGAGGTCGAGGGCGAAGAAGGCCGCCACGAGGAGCGCGAGGACGGCGAGGACGAGCAGGCGGGATCGGGTCATGGGTGCGGGCTTCCTCCGTCGGGGCGGACATCGCCCCCTCCCGCCAGCAGACCGCGCACCCGCCCCAGCCCTTACCGGCTCAGCCGCGGAAGGCCTCGGGCGAGGCGAGCCAGGCCTCCTCCTCCGGCGTCGAGGGCCGCCCGAGGACGGCGTTGCGGTGGGGGAAGCGACCGAAGCGGCGCACGATCTCGCGGTGGTGGCGCGCCCAGCGCAGGTTGTCCTCGAGGCCCGCGGCGGCGAAGAGGGCCACCGCGCGGTCCTGGTCGCGCAGATCCTCGCTGTGCATGAAGGGGAGGTAGAGGAAGGCCCGCCCGGCATCGTCCAGCGCCGCGTCGAGACCGCGGGCGATGGCCCGGGCGGCGACCTCGCGCGCCAGCGCCTCGGTGGAGAAGGCCTCGGGGCGGCCGCGGAACATGTTGAGGGGGAACTGGTCGAGGACGATCACCAGCGCCAGCGCACCCTCGGCGGTGGCCTCCCAGGCGGCCAGCCCCCCGCCCGCGGCGCGGCGCCACAGGCCCTCGAAGCGGTCGCGGATCTCGGCGTCGAGGGCCGGCGTGGCGCGGAACCACTGCCCGCGCACGCGCGCGTCGAACCAGAAGTCGAGGACCTCGCGGGGATCGGGGTCGCGGGCGTCCATGCCCGCAGAGGATAGCGCCTCAGGCGGCCTCGCGCCGGTGGTAGGCCTCGATGCGGTCCACCTCCTCGCGCGAGCCGAGGATCACCGGCACCCGCTGGTGGAGCCCCTGCGGCTGGATCTCGAGGATGCGCTCCTCGCCGGTGATGGCGCGGCCGCCCGCCTGCTCCACCAGGAAGCCCATGGGATTGGCCTCGTACATCAGGCGCAGCTTGCCCGAGCGGACGGACTCGCGGCGGTCGCGCGGGTAGAGGAAGACGCCCCCGCGCATGAGGATGCGGTGCACCTCGGCCACCATGGAGGCGATCCAGCGCATGTTGTAGCGCTTCCCCAGCGGCCCCTCCTCGCCGGCGAGGCAGTCGGCCACGTAGCGCTGCACCGGCGGCTCCCAGAAGCGCTGGTTGGCTGCGTTGATGGCGAACTCCGCGGTCCGCTCGGGGATGCGGATGTCCCGGTGGGTGAGGATGAACTCGCCGATCCCCGGGTCGAGGGTGAAGCCGTGCACCCCGTGGCCGGTGCTCAGCACCAGCATGGTGGCCGGGCCGTAGAGGGCGTAGCCGGCGCAGACCTGGCGCGTGCCCGGCTGCAGGAAGTCCTCCAGGCGCGGCTCCCGCCCCGGGTCGGGGCTGCGCAGGACCGAGAAGATGGTGCCCACCGAGACGTTGACGTCGATGTTGGAGGAACCGTCCAGGGGATCGAACAGCAGCAGATACTTGCCCCGCGGATACGCCGCCGGCACCGGCAGGATGTCCTCCATCTCCTCCGAGGCCATGGCCGCCAGGTGCCCGGTCCATTCCATGGAGCCGATCACCACCTCGTTGGCGATGACGTCGAGCTTCTTCTGGGTCTCGCCCTGGACGTTGGCCGTCCCCGCCGAGCCCAGCACCCCGGCGAGCTCGCCGCGGCGCACGGCGTGGGCGATGGTCTTGCAGGCGGTGGCGAGGTCGTTGAGCAGCAGCGAGAAGTCGCCGCTGGCGCCGGCCGCGTGGCGGCGCTGCTCCTCGATGATGAACTGCGTCAGCGTGGTCCCGTGCTGCATCGGTCTACCTCCCGCGGATCCAGTCCCGAAGCGGCCGCGCAGTATACCGGGCCGGTCCCTCGGCCGCCGCAATCCATCCGTTATGGCGCCATCAACGGGGCATGCCCGCCGCCCCGGCGCCCGGCAGGGCCGGCCTCACGGGGACCCCGGGGCAGGGAGGCCGGGGAAGGCCTGCTCACCACCCCCCGCGCGCCAGGTACTGCTGGTGCGCCGGCTCGGCGTAGTAGAAGGCCTCCAGGGGGCGGATCTCGGTGGTGATGCGCCGGCGCACGCCCGCCGCCTCCAGCGCCGCCCGGCGGCGGGCCAGCGACGCCCTGGCCGCCGCCTCCTGGGCCGGCGTCGTCCAGAGGATGATGGAGCGGTACTGCGTGCCCACGTCCACCCCCTGACGCATCCCCTGGGTGGGGTCGTGGCCGTCCCAGAAGACCTCCAGCAGGGCCTCGTAGGGGATGCGGCGGGGGTCGTGCACCACCAGCACCACCTCGGCGTGCCCGGTGCGGCCGCTGCACACCTCCTCGTAGGTGGGATTGGGGGTCAGACCCCCGGCATAGCCCACGGCGGTGGTGTGGATGCCCTCGCCGAGGCGCCAGAAGCGCTGCTCCGCGCCCCAGAAGCAGCCCATGCCGAAGACCGCCGTCTCCATGCCCTCGGGCCACGGCGGCACCAGCGGCGTGCCCAGCACCGCGTGGCGCCCGGGCACCGGCATCGGCTCGGCCCGCCCCGGCAGGGCCTCCTCCGGGGTGGGCAGGCGCGCCTTGAAGGGCGAGCGGAACAGGTTCACGGCAGCTCCCCGCGCATGCCCCGAGCATAGACCAGCCGCAGCGCCGGGCGGGGCCGATGCCGCCTTCCTGCGGCCCCTGCATGCGCCGGCCCATGGTTGACGATGGCGGTCCGATTCTGGCACAAGGCCGGCCCATGTGGCTCATCGACCAGATCGCCGAGGCCCGCATCCGGGAGGCCATGGCGCAGGGGGCCTTCGACGGCCTGCCGGGGGCCGGCCGGCCGCTGGTGCTGGACGACGACCGCCATGTCCCCGAGCACCTGCGCGTCGCCTACCGCATCCTGCGCAACGCCGGCTTCCTGCCGCCGGAGGCGGCGCTGCGGCGCGAGATCCGCACCGTCGAGGAGCGCGCGGCGCTGTCGCGCCGGCTGCAGTGCCTGCTGATCCGGCTCGACGAGACCCGCGCCGCGAGGCTGCGCCGGGGACCCTATGCCGCACGGCTCGCCGCCCGCTTCGCCGCGCCCTGAGACCGCCGCGATGCCGCCCGCACCGCCCCCCTTCGCCCCCGGGACCCTGGCCGCGCTGGCCGCGTCGCAGGTGCGCGCGGCCCTGGCCGCGGGGGCCCTGCGGCCCATCCCCACCGAGGCGGTCACGGTCCGCGACGGCGGCATGCGCTTCGTCGTCCGCCACCTGCCCGCCCTCGCCGCCAAGCCGCGGCCGGACTGGTCGGGGCCGCCCCGGGACGACCCCTTCCTGCCCCCCGAGCCGCCCCTCACCGTGGCCTCGGTGCCGCCCGACCACGTGATCGTCCTCAACAAGTTCCCGGTGCTGCCCGGGCATCTGCTCCTCGTCACCCGCGGCTTCGAGCACCAGGAGCGCCTCCTCCGCCCCGGGGACCTCGAGGCGCTCTGGCGCTGCATGGCGGAGATCCCCGGGCTCGGCTTCTACAACGGCGGTGTCGAGGCGGGCGCGAGCCAGCCCCACAAGCACCTGCAGCTCGCCCCCTACCCGCTGGGCGCAGGCGAGGACCTCCCTCTCGCCGCGCTGGCGGCCGAGGCCCGCGGCGAGCGCGTGCCGGGGCTGCCCTTCCGCCACGCCTTCGCGCGCCTGCCGGCGCTGCCCGAGGCGCCGGCCGCCGCGGCCGGCGTCCTGCACGCCCTCTACCGCGCGCTGCTGGAGGCCGCCGGCGTCGGCGTGCGCGCGGCCGCGGACGGCGAACGCCAGGGGCGGCCCTACAACCTCCTCCTGACCCGCGAGTGGATGCTGCTGGTGCCGCGCAGCCGCGAGCGCTACGCCGGGGTCTCCGTCAACGGCCTCGGCTTCGCGGGCTCGCTCTTCGCCCCCGATCGAGCCGGGCTGGCGCGGCTGCTCGCGGCCCGCCCGATGACGGTGCTGCGCGCCGTCGCCGACCCGCCGTGACGAATCCGTCGGGAACGGATTCGGACGCGCGCAGCGCGCCCGCAGGGCGCGGGCCAGGGACGGCCCGCGTCACGAATCCGTCGGGAACGGATTCGGACGCGCGCAGCGCGGCCGCGGGGGTCGACGCCGTGATCCGCATCCGCGGCGCCCGCCAGAACAACCTCCAGGGCCTCGACCTCGAGCTGCCGCTGGGGGAGCTGATCGTGGTCACCGGGGTCTCGGGCTCGGGCAAGTCCTCGCTCGCCTTCGACACCCTCTACGCCGAGGGCCAGCGGCGCTACGTGGAGACCTTCTCCCCCTACGCGCGGCAGTTCCTCGAGCGCATGGACCGGCCGCGGGCCGAGGCCATCGAGGGCATCCCGCCGGCGATCGCCATCGACCAGACCAACCCGGTGCGCACCTCGCGCTCGACGGTGGGCACCATGACCGAGCTCGCCGACCATCTCAAGCTCCTCTACGCGCGCGCGGCCCGGCTGTTCTGCACCGGCTGCGGACGCGAGGTCCGGCGCGACACCGTGGACTCGGTGGTGGCGGCGGTGCTCGGACGCGTCGGCGGCGAGCGGGTGGCGGTGACCTTCCCGGTGCAGGTGCCACAGACGCTGTCGGCGGAGGAGGTGCGCGGCTTCCTCGCGCGCGCCGGCTGGATCCGGACCCTGGAGACGGGCGACGGGCTCGAGGTGGTGCAGGACCGGCTGCGCGTGGACGAGGCGGCGCGGGCGCGGCTCGCCGAGGCGGTGGAGGCGGCCCTCGGCCACGGCCACGGCCGGGTCCACGTCCACCGCCTCGACGGGCGCACCCCCGCGGGGGCGCCGCTGCGCTTCTCCACCGCGCTGCACTGTCCCGACTGCGACCGCCGCTACCGCGACCCCACGCCGGGGCTGTTCTCCTTCAACTCGCCGGTGGGCGCCTGTCCCGTCTGCCGCGGTTTCGGCCGCGTCATCGGCATCGACTGGGACCTGGTGATCCCGGATCCCACGAAGACGCTGGCCGAGGGCGCCGTCCGCGCCTTCCAGGGCAGGGTCTCGTCCGAGTGCCAGCGCGACCTGGTGCGGCACGCGCGCCGCCGCGGCATCCGCCTCGACGTGCCCTGGGCCGAGCTCACCGAGGCCGAGCGGCGCTGGGTGATCGAAGGCGACGGCGAGGAGGGCGGCTGGTACGGCGTGCGCGGGTTCTTCCAGTGGCTGGAGGGCAAGGCCTACCGGATGCACGTGCGGGTCCTCCTCTCCCGCTACCGCAGCTACACCGCCTGCCCCGCCTGCGAGGGCGCACGGCTCACCCCGGAGGCGCTGGCCTGGCGCCTCGGCGACGCCGACGGCGCGGCGCGCGTCCTGCCCTCCGGTGCGCGCCGCCCGCCGCGCGGGCACGACCTCGACCCCGAGGCCTACCGGGCCCTGCCCGGCCTCCACCTGCACGAGCTCGCGACCCTGCCCATCGCCCGCGCCCGCGCCTTCTTCGAGGCCCTGCGCCTGCCGCGGCCGCTGGACGAGGCCGCCGGCCTCCTGCTCGAGCACATCCGCACGCGGCTGGCCTATCTCGAGGAGGTGGGCCTCGGCTACCTCACGCTGGACCGCCAGTCGCGCACCCTCTCCGGCGGCGAGGTGCAGCGCATCAACCTCACCACGGCCCTCGGCGCCTCCCTGGTCAACACCCTCTTCGTCCTCGACGAGCCCACCGTCGGCCTGCATCCGCGCGACACCGCGCGGCTGCTCGGGGTCCTGCGCCGCCTGCGCGACGCCGGCAACACCCTCGTGGTGGTGGAGCACGACCCGCAGGTGATGGCCGCCGCCGACCGCGTCCTCGACCTCGGCCCCGGCCCCGGCGAGCGGGGCGGGCGGGTGGTGGCCTTCGCCCCGCCCGCCGAGCTCGCCCGCCACCCCGCGTCGGTCACGGGACGCTACCTCTCGGGGCGAAGCCGCGCCTGGGCCGCCCGCACGCGCCGCCCGCCCGACGCCGGGACGCGCTGGCTGGCGCTGCTGGGCGCGGCCCAGCACAACCTCAAGGGCATCGACCTGCGCCTGCCCCTGGAGCGGCTGACCTGCCTCACCGGGGTCTCGGGCTCGGGCAAGAGCACGCTCGTGACCGAGGTCCTGTACCCGGCGCTGCGCCGCGCCCTCGGCGAGGGCGGCGAGGCGCCGGGGCGGTACCGCGCGCTCATCGGGCACGAGCACCTCGACGGCGTCGTCCTCGTGGACCAGTCGCCCCTCGGCCGCACCGCCCGCGGCTGTCCGGCGAGCTACGTCGGCGCCTGGGACGCCATCCGCCGCCGCTTCGCCGCCGAGCCCCTGGCGCGCAGCCGCGGCTACACCGCCGGCACCTTCAGCTTCAACGCCGGCGGCGGGCGCTGCCCGGCCTGCGGCGGCTCCGGCTTCGAGCACGTGGAGATGCAGTTCCTCGCCGACGTCTACCTGCGCTGCCCCGAGTGCGACGGGCGCCGCTACCGCAGCGAGGTGCTGGAGGTGGCGCTGGCGCCGCCCCGCGGCTCGGACCTCGCCCCGGCGACGGTGGCCGACGTGCTGGAGATGACGGTGGACGAGGCGGCCGCCTTCTTCGCCGACGACGCCGCGGTGCTCGGTCGCCTCGAGCGGCTGCAGGCGGTGGGGCTCGGCTACCTGCGCCTCGGCCAGCCGCTGCCCGCCCTCTCCGGCGGCGAGGCCCAGCGCCTCAAGCTCGCGGGCCACCTCGCCGCCGCCCCGCGCGGGCGCCGCCTCCTCTTCCTCTTCGACGAGCCCACCACCGGCCTGCATCCGGCCGACGTCGAGGTCCTGCTGCGCGCCTTCCAGCGCCTGCTCGACGCCGGTCACTCGCTGCTCGTCATCGAGCACAACCTCGACCTGGTCGCCGCCGCCGACTGGATCGTGGACCTGGGCCCGGAGGGCGGCGAGGCGGGGGGCGAGATCGTGGTCGCCGGCACCGTGGAGACGGTGGCCGCCTGTGCCGCAAGCCACACCGGCCGGGCCCTGCGCGCCCATCTCCAGGGGGGCGCGGCCCAGGTCCCCGCGCCGCGGCCGCGGCGCCGGCGGACGGCGCCGGCCGCCATCGAGGTGCTGCACGCGCGCGAGCACAACCTGCAGGATGTCTCGGTGACGGTGCCCCGGGACCGCCTCACCGTGATCACCGGCGTCTCCGGCTCCGGCAAGAGCACCCTCGCCTTCGACATCCTCTTCGCCGAGGGCCAGCGCCGCTACCTCGAGTCGCTCAACGCCTACGCGCGCCAGTTCGTGCAGCCCGCCGCCCGCGCCGACGTCGACGCCGTGCTCGGCATCCCCCCCACCGTGGCGATCGAGCAGCGCACCAGTCGCGGCGGGCGCAGGAGCACCGTGGGCACCCAGACCGAGATCCACCACTTCCTGCGCCTGCTCTACGTGCGCCTCGGCACCCAGCACTGCCCGGACTGCGAGGTCCCCATCGAGGCCCTCTCCCCCGAGGCCATCGCCGCACGCATCCTGCGCCGCTGGCGCGGGCGGCGGATCGAGCTCCTGGCGCCCCTGGTGGTGGCGCGCAAGGGCGTCTACCGCGAGCTCGCCCAGTGGGCCGCGGCGCGCGGGCACGAGGAGCTGCGCGTCGACGGCGCGCGCCGGCCCACCGCGCCCTGGCCCGCCCTCGACCGCTACCGCGAGCACACCATCGAGCTACCGCTGGCGGTGCTGGAGGCGGTGCCCGAGGCGGAGCCGGCCCTGCGCCGCGCCCTCGACCAGGCCCTGGCGCTGGGCAACGGCGTCGTCCACGTCATCGAGGCCGGCGCCGCCGGCGCGGCCACCGTGCTCTCCAGCCGCCGCGCCTGCCCCCGCTGCGGCCGCGGCTTCCCCGAGCCCGACCCGCGGCTCTTTTCCTACAACGCCCGCCACGGCTGGTGTCCCGCCTGCCACGGCACGGGGGCGGATCTGCCCGGGCCCGAGGAGGGCGACGGCGAGGCCCCCGCGTGGGCGGCACGCTCCGAGGGCGAGGCGCGCCCCTGCCCCGCCTGCGGCGGCGCGCGCCTGCGCCCCGAGGCCCTGGCGGTGCGATTCCGCGGCCGCTCCATCGCCGAGGTCTCGGCCCTGCCCGTGCGCGAGGCGCTGGCCTGGTTCCGCCGCCTGCGCCCGAAGGGGCGCGAGGCCGCCATCGCCCGCGACCTGCTGGCCGAGATCGAGGCCCGCCTGGCCTTCCTCGACGCGGTGGGTCTGGGCTACCTGCGCCTCGACCGCGGCGCGCCCACGCTCTCCGGCGGCGAGGCCCAGCGCATCCGCCTCGCGGCCCAGCTCGGCTCGAACCTGCGCGGGGTCTGCTACGTCCTCGACGAGCCCACCATCGGCCTGCACCCGCGCGACCACGCCCGCCTCCTCGCGACCCTGCGCCGCCTGCGCGACAAGGGCAACACGGTGCTGGTGGTGGAGCACGACGAGGAGACCATCCGCGCCGCGGACCACCTCATCGACCTCGGTCCCGGGGCCGGGGCCCACGGCGGCCGGGTCGTCGCCGAGGGCGATCTCGCGGCGGTGTGCGCGGCGCCGGAATCGGTGACGGGGCGGCTGCTCGCCGAGCCCCTGCGCCACCCGCTGCCCGGACTCGCGCGCCGCCCGCCGCCGCAGGACGACGCCTGGCTCGCGGTGCGCGGGGCCTGCGCCCACAACCTCAAGGGGATCGACCTGCGCATCCCCCTGGGCCGGCTGGTCTGCGTCACCGGCGTCTCCGGCTCCGGCAAGAGCACCCTCGTCCACGACGTCCTCCGCGCCAACCTCGCCCGGCTCCTCGGCCGCGGCCGCCGCCCGCGGCGGCTCACGGGCTGCGCAGCCATCGCCGGGCACCAGGCCCTCGGCCGCGTCCTCGAGGTGGACCAGGCCCCCATCGGCCGCACGCCCCGCTCCTGTCCCGCCACCTACGTGGGCGTCTTCGACGAGATCCGCCGCCTCTTCGCCCAGACCGCCGAGGCGCGGATGCGGGGGTGGCGCCCGGGGCGCTTCTCCTTCAACGTCGCCGGCGGCCGCTGCGAGGCCTGCCAGGGGCAGGGGGTGAAGACCGTCGAGATGGCCTTCCTGCCCGACGTGGAGGTCCCCTGCGAGCTCTGCGGCGGCGCCCGCTTCGGCCGCGAGACCCTGGAGGCCCGCTGGGGCGGGCGCAGCATCGCCGAGGTGCTGGCGATGAGCGCCGAGGAGGCGGCCGCCTTCTTCGCCGCCCACCCGCGCATCCACCACCCCCTGCGCCTGCTCTGCGACGTGGGCCTCGGCTACCTCACCCTGGGCCAGCCGAGCCCCACCCTGTCCGGGGGCGAGGCCCAGCGCATCAAGCTGGTGGCGGAGCTTGCGCGCGTCCGCCCCGACCCGCGCCGGATGGGGGCCCCGAAGCCGACCCTCTACCTCCTGGACGAGCCCACCGTGGGCCTGCACATGGCGGACGTGGAGAAGCTCACGCGCGTGCTGCACCGGCTGGTGGACGCAGGCCACACGGTGCTCGTCATCGAGCACAACCTGGACGTCGTCGCCGAGGCCGACTGGGTCATCGATCTCGGCCCCGAGGGGGGCGAGGCCGGCGGGCGGGTCGTCGCCGAGGGCCCGCCGGAGGCGGTGGCCCGCCGGCCGACCCACACCGGGCGCGCCCTCGCCGCATTCCTCGCCGCACGCGCCGCCCCGGCCTGAACGCCGCCCCCCTTGTCCCGCCCGCCACCCGGCGCCATACATAGGGGCGTGTCGCGATCACCGCAGAGGAGGGGCATGGCATGCGCGACGGACGGTGTCTCGGCCTGGCCGGCGCAGCCCTCGCCCTCGGCCTCGCCGCGGCGCAGGCCGGGGCGGCGATCGAGGGCGGGGGCGAGCGCTACCGCTTCGAGCCCGGCGACGAGGTCATCTACGAGAGCGATCTCCCACGCTGCCCGGTGGGCGAGTTCCTGCCGGAGCTCCGCATCGCCCGCGGCGCCTACGAGTGCGCGCGCCTCGCCGACCGCATCTGGATCCGGCCGCTGGAGCACGGCACCACCCTCTACCTGGCGCTGCCGGGGCCGCTGCCCGAGGCGTTCTCGCTGGAGTTCACGGTACGCAGCTTCACGCCCGGCCGGCCGCTGCTGCGCTTCGCCCTCCACCCGGCGGAGGTCCTCGCCCGGCTGCAGGAGGGCCAGGCCCACGCGGCCGACGACGCGCAGCTCGTCGCCGGCGTCATCCGCGTGGGCGAGGCGTCCCTGTTCGGGGCCAAGGACGCCCCCCGGGGGAATCTGGACGGGCGCTGGGACTTCCGCCGGGCGATCGAGCCCGGGCGCGACCACCGCATCGCGGTCCAGGTGCGCCGGGGCCAGATCCGCTTCTTCGTGGACGGCGCGCGCGTCGGCCACAAGCCCTTCGCGCCGGCGGCGCCGCCCCAGGTACTCACGCTCTTCTTCCGCCGCCTGGTGGATGCCCCCCAGCCCTTCGCCGAGGCGCCGGTGCTGGTGCGGGACATCCGCATCGCGGGCTACCGCACGCGGGAGGCCGCCCCCGAGGCCGAGCGCGACCTGATCCGCGACCTCGGCGCCGAGGAGACCCCCGAGGGCCTCAAGGTGACCCTGTCGGAGGCCATCCTGTTCGACTTCGGCCGCTGGGCGCTCCGGCCCGAGGCCCGGCCCGTGCTGGACAAGCTGGCGCGGCTCGCGGCGCTGCGCAAGGGCACGGTGCGCGTGGAGGGGCACACGGACGACGTGGGCCCGGAGCAGTTCAATCGCGTGCTCTCGGAGCTGCGCGCCCACGTGGTGGCGCTCGCGCTGGCGCGCCGCGGGGTCGAGCCGGGGCGCCTGGTGGCGCGCGGCTTCGGCGAGACGCGGCCCGCGGTGCCCAACGACTCGGACGCGCACCGGGCCCGCAACCGCCGGGTGGAGGTGATCCTGGAGCGGCCCGGGGCCGCATCCCGCTGAGGGCGGGCCATGCGTCCCGCTCGCCTCGGCGGGCTCGTCCTGCTGATCCTGGCCGGCGCGGCCCGCGGGGCCGCGGACCCGGTGGCCGCCCTCGCCTCGGCGCAGGAGCCCGGGGCCGTGCGGGAGACCGCCCTGCGCCTCGGCGGGGCGCTGGAGCGCGGCTGCTGCTTCGGGCGGGAGTCGGAGATCGCCGGGCTGGCCGCGCAGCGGCTCGCCGCCTGCCCGGGCGACGGCGCCGTGGTGGCCGCCCTCACGGCGGCCCTGGCGCCCGTCGCCGAGGCCGTGGCCATCGAGGAGCCGGCCCTGGCGCGGCGCGTGTTCCTGGAGCTTCCGCTCGCCTGCCTGGCACGCCGGCCCGAGGCGTGGGCGGACTACGCCCCGCTGCCCCTGGAGCTCGGCCCGGCGCTGCTGTTCCACGACCCGGAGGCCTTCGCGCAGGCGCTCGGCCGCCTGCTGGCGCTCGCCCGGGGCGGTCCCGGGCGCGCCGCCGCGGTCCTCGAGCGCCTGTCGGCGCTGCCCGCCGCCAGCCCGCTGCCGCCCCTCGCCCCGGCCGACCTGGAGGCCCTCGTCCAGGCCGCCGGCAACGACCTCTACCGCCTGCCGGAGCTCTTCTCGCGGCTGCCCGGGCGGGCGGGGACGCAGGCGCTGCTTTACCTCGCCGAGCGCCGGAACCTGTCCGTGCCGCCGGAGCTTGCGCGCTGGGCGGATGCGGGCGCGATCCGCGCCGACGCCCTGCGCGCGCTGGCCGGGCGCGACCTCGACCCGCAGGCGCGGGGGCGCCTCGAGCGGCTCGCCGCCGATCCCGACGCCCGCGTGGCGGCGGCGGCGCGGGATCTGCTCCGCCAGGCCCCCGGGACGGGCGGGGAGGCGCCGGCGACGGACCCGAGGCGCTCCCTTCAGGCCCTCGCCGGCGGCGACCGGGCGGCGCGCGCCGAGGCGGCACGGGCCCTAGCCCGGTACCTGCTCGCCCGCCCCGCCGACCGCCAGGTGCGCGCGGCCCTGCGCCGGGCCGCCGAGCACGACCCCGAGCTGTGGGTCCGGGCGCAGGCCTGGCAGGGGCTGCTGGCGAGCCGGGACGAGGTGTTCACCTGGCAGCGGCTACTCTCCCGGCTCCGCGCGGGACCGGGGCGGGAGGAGGTGCTGGCGCTGCTCGCGGCGTTCGAGACGCCGGTGCCCTCGGCGCTCGTCGAGGGCCTGCCCGAGGCCCTGCCCGGGACGCTGCTCGCGCTCGCGGCCGGGACCGCGGCGCCGCGTCTTCGCATCGAGGCCCTGCGCACGGCCCGGCGCGCCGGCGAGTGGGCGCAGGACCTGCTCTCCCGCGCCTACCTGCCGGAGGAGGCAGCGCGCGCGGCCGCCGACCGCGCCCGCGCCCGCGCCTTTCTGGAACGCTTCGGCGCCGCCACCGAGCCCCGGGTGCGGACCCTGCTCGCCGATCCCGATGCCGCCCTGCGCGGCGAGGCCGCGGCCTGGTTCGTCGCGATCCCGGCGCGCGAGCCCGCCACCGCCGAGGCACTCCTCGCCGCCACCGAGGACCCGGACCCCCGGGTGCGCGGGCAGGCCGCCATGGCCCTGGCCGCCGTGGGTGCGGTGCCGGCGGGGTTCGGCGCCCGGCTGGAGGCGCGCCTCGGACGCGGCGACGCCGACCCGGACCTGGCGGGCGCGCTGCGCAGGGCCTCCGCCGCGGCGCTGTGCGCGGACCCGGCGGCGCGGCCCCGCCTCGCCGCGGTGGTGCTCCACCGGGCCGGGGACCGGGCGCTGCGGCAGGCGCTGGCGGCGCGGTGCCGGCTGGAGGCCGGCGCCGCCCGTGCCCTGCTCGAGGCGGCGGGGGAGGGCCTCGTGCGGGAGCTGACCCGGGAGGAGGCGCCCGCTGCCGATGGGGGACGCCTCGCGGACGCGCTGCGGCGCGCCGAGGAGGACCCGCCTCCCTGGAGCCTGGTCGCGCGCATGACACCGGCGCCGGTGCGCGACGCCTGGCTGCTGGCGCGGGCGCGGGACCCGGCCCTCGACTGGCGGGCACGGTGGGGGCTGCTGCGCCGGCTCGAGGGAGGCGGGGAGCCGGGCGTGGCGGAGGCGCTGCAGGCGCTGCTCGTGGCCGGCGTGCGGGCGGATGCCGTCGGGCCGGCGGAGTTTCTGGACATCTTCGGCCGGCTGGGGTACGGCGCCGTGCGGGCGCTCGCCGAGGCCTTCGCCGACGACCCGCAGGCCCTCGCCCGCGCCGCCCGGCTGCTGGAGCGCGCGGCGGACCTCGCCTCGCGCCGCGCCGCGGCGGGGGGAGGCGGCGGCGCAGGCCCGCCGCGGCCGGGGGCCGGGGATCTGCCCTGGATCGCGCGGCAGTTGCAGGGGGCGCAGGCGGAGCCGCGGCGGCTCGGCCCGCTGGTGCGGCTGCTGCGACTGTACGCGCTGGGCCAGGATCCCGGACTGCAGCGGCGCGCGTGGGAGGAGGGGATCACGCCGCGGCTGCTCGAGGCCATGGGCCGGCCGGGCGGCTGCGAGGCGGTGCGGCCCGCCCTGCACAGCCTGCTGGGCAGGATGGTGCCGCCCCGCTGCCGGTGAGAAGGGCTTTTTCAGGGGGGAGGGTCAGGAGATGTTGTCCCGGTCCATGCGTCTTGCCCGCCGGGGGCTCGCGGTGCTCGCCCTGCTGCTCGGCGCAGCGGCACCGGCCGCGGCGCTGGAGCGGTTCAGCTACTGCGGCCACCTGCTCGTGACCGGCGGGCTCGAGACCCCGCAGGGCACGGCGATGCCCGCGGCGCCGGTGATGCCCTTCGTGGGCGGCTACCTGGGGCCGCTGGGCCTCACCCCGGTGGCGCCGCGCACCTGCGTGTACGTGCGCCTGGGCCCGGTGCGGGACGGGCGCTACCTGCCCACCATCGTGGTCTGGTCCGACCTGCAGATGCCCGTCGCCTACCACGCGGACATCTATTCCGATGCCGAGGGCATCTTCGGCCACCGCCCGGCGGCACCCTACGGCGGGGCGGGGGCCGGGACGCCGTCGGCGCGGGAGCTGGAGGCGGCCCTGGAGGCGGCGGCGGGCGAGCCGGTGCTGCTTGCGGTGCTGGACGCCCTGGGTCAGGGCGAGAGGCAGCTGCGCCTCGACCGCGACCTGATCCCGGTGCTGGTGCCCGGCACCGCCCAGGGCCTGACGCTGTCCGGCCGGTACGAGATCACCGAGATCCGCGCCGATCCCCGCTTCCCCGCCGAGGTCCTGGAGCTGCTGCGCGACGGGCAGGCGCGGCGCACACCCCACAGCCCCGGCTGGCGGGCGATCGCCATCCCCGCCGACAAGGTGCCCCCGACATGACCCGTCGTGCCCTCCTCGCCCTGGCCCTGGGGCTCTGGGCGGTCGCGGCCCCGGCCGCGGAAGGCCGGCTGCTGGTGGTGCGCCCCGCCAGGGCGCTGGCGGCCCTGGCCCCGTCGCCCTCCGGGGTCTGGTTCGCGGTGGTGCCGCCGGAACCGTGGCAGCCCCACGCCGAGGCGCCGCCGGTGTTCATCCCGGTGGAGGCGGGCGGACGCAAGGCCGCGGGCTCCGTGGTGATCGGGCACTGGGGCCGGCGCGGCGTGGACCGGCTCGCCGCCCTGCCGGGCGACCTCGCCCTCGGCGGTCGCCGGGCCTACGGCGTGAGCGGCATGGCGGCGGACGGCGGGACGGTCTGGCTCACCGGTCCCCTGGTGTTGCCCGAACGGCCCATCGGGCGCTACTTCCTCGCGCACCTGGATGCCGCGGGCGGCACAGAGGTGGCGGTGGATGCCGGGCCCGCCGCGGTGGCCGTGGCCGCCCGGGCGGGGACGGTGTACGTGGCGCGCAATCCCGAGCCCGGGACGCCGGTGCCGGTGGCGGCCCTGGCGCGCCACGGCGGCTGGACCGCCCGCCTCCCGGTGGCGGGGACCGCCCCGTTCTTCTCGTGGACCCCCGGGCCCGGGATCGCCGCCGCGGCCGGGGGCGTCCTCGCCGCGGCGCGCTTCCACGGATCGGTGCGGGTCGCCGGGGCCGAGGCACGCAGCCCCGCCCCGGGCGAGATGCCGATCCTCGGCACGCTGCCCCCGCCGGCCCTCGAGGCCCTGCGCCGGCTCCTCGCCAGCGGGTCGCTGCCGCCGCTGCCGGCGGCGCTGGTGGTGCACCTGGACGCGGGCGGCCGGCTGCGCTGGCTCGACACCGTGACCCCCGATGCCGTGCGGGTCGGCGGGACCGCCGGCGGGGGCGGCATGGACCCCGCCCGCATCGACGGCTTCCCCGTGCTGGCGGCCGACGGGGCCGGCCGCGCCTACCTCGTCGGCCGCTACGTCCATGCCGTGCGTTCGGGGGACCGGCGCATCGTGGTGGAAGAGGCCGCCGCGGACGAGACCCACTGCTTCGCCGCCTCCTGGGAGCCCGACGGCAGCCTGCGCTGGCTGCGGGACGTGCCCGGGTGCCGCGGCGAGGTCATCGGGCTCGCGGCCGGGGGCGGACGGCTCGTCGCCGTCACCGCCCAGGAGGCCCTGGCCCTCGACGCGGGCACGGGCACCCTGCGCGGGCGCCGGCCGCTGCCCCGGGCGCGGCGCACGGACCGCCCCCCGGAGCTGCGCTGGACCGCGGCCGCCGTGGCCGGCGGACGGCTGCTGCTCGGCGGCACGTTCCGCGGCAAGGCCGAACTTCTGGGACAGCGGCTCGACGAGCCGCGCACGGTGGCGGTGGTGGCCGAGCTGCCCCTGGAGGTCGCGGGCGCGGGGCCCTGACGGACCCCCGGCAGGCCGGGGCCGGCCGCCGCGGCGGGCGCGGCCTCAGCCGCCGCCCGGAGGGGATCCGGAGGCCACCTGGCAGCTGGCCGGGGCGGCGAGGAGGGCGTGGGCCGCCGGCCGCTCCAGCAGGTCGTGAGCGAGCAGGAAGGAGGCGGCGGGCGGCGACGGCGAAGGCCCGCTCGGCGAGCTCGTCGGCCCCGGCGCGCCGGCACGCGCCCACCAGCAGCCACAGCAGGACGGGCCAGTTGCCCCCGTTGTGATAGGACCAGGGCAGGTTCTTGGGGTCGCTGCCCGTGAGCAGCCGCCACTCCTCGCCCTGCAGCGCCGGGTAACACAGCTTGGCCGGCATCGCCCCCACCAGGTCGTCCCAGCGCCGCGTGTACAGCGCGGTGAGGGCGTGGCGCTGGGGCAGCGTGGCAGTATCGGTGAGCACCGCCAGCAGGTTGCCCTGGGCGAAGTAGCGGAAGTCCATCCGCCCCAGGCCGAGGTTGCCGAGAAAGTAGCCGGCGCCGTCCGGCAGCCAGTCGATCACCCAGTCCGGCACCGCCTCCGGATACACGTTGAACAGGTTCTCCGCCCGCGCCCCGAACTCCTCCGTGCCGAAGCGCAGGATCTCGTTGAGGCGCGGCAGGTCGAGCCAGTAACAGAGCGGCAGGTAGGAGCGCAGGCTCCGCCGCCGCGCCTCCACGGCCCGGCACAGGTCGTGGTCCGCGCCGGTGCGGTGCAGCACCCGCCCCGCCGCCCCCAGGGCGGCCAGCAGCAGCACCTGGATGTCCACCGGGTGGCCGTAGACCCCCAACCGCCGGTCGATCATGAAGGCGCCGTCCGGCACCAGCATCGTGGGCATGTCCTCGAGCTCCTCCCGCAGGCAGAACTCCACGATGCGCCGTGCCGCGGCATGGATGCGCGGGTCCCGGGCGAGGGGCTCGCCCCCGTGAGCTGGACGTAGGCATCCAACAGCACCAGCCACCAGAGCATGGAGTCCACGGGCGTGACGCGGCCGATGGCCTAGTCGCCGGAGTCGGCGCGCAGCCGCTCGCCGCCGTCGGGCCCGCGCTCCACCGCGAAGCTCGCGGGCATCAGGCCCGGGGCGCGCCGGTGGCCCGCGGGGCTGGCGCGGGCGGCCTGCAGCTGCGCCAGGACCAGGAGGAAGGCACGGACCATCCCGCTCCTGCCCTCCGGCAGCTCGAGCAGCGCCGCGGGGACGACGTCCCGCACGAAGCAGTGGTAGTAGTTCTCGGCCGCGGCACGGTCCGAGGCCGGCACCGCCAGCAGCCCCACGGGCTCGCCGCGCCAGGTCACCACGGCGTCGGCGAGCAGCGCCCGCGCCTCGGCCACCGCCCGTGCCACCGCGCCGGTCACAGGATCGCCCCCCGCTCGGGCACGCCGTGGCGGGCGAGCTGCTGGACGAGGTAGTCGAAGGCCTCGTCCACGGAATCGGTGCGCAGGTAGAGGCGGAGGTCCTCCGGGTCGATGGTGCCCCACTCCGCGAGCGCCTCCAGGTGCAGGACCCGGTCCCAGTACTCGGTGCCGAAGAGCACGATGGGCAGGTGCTTGCGGATCTTGCGCGTCTGCACCAGGGTCAGGAGCTCGAACAGCTCGTCCAGGGTCCCGAAACCGCCCGGGAAGACCACCACCGCCTTGGCGAGGTAGGCGAACCAGAACTTGCGCATGAAGAAGTAGTGGAAGTGGCAATGGAGCTCGCGGGTGACGTAGGGGTTCTCGAACTCCTCGTGCTCCAGGGAGATGGTGAGGCCGACGTTGAGCCCCCTGGCCTCGGAGGCACCGCGGTTGGCCGCCTCCATGATGCCGGGCCCGCCGCCGGTGCAGACGACGAAGCGGCGGGCCTCCTCGCCGAGGCCCTTGGACCACTCGGTCAGCCGGCGCGCCAGCTCCCGCGCCGCCTCGTAGTAGCGCGACATCGCCAGACGCCGCCGCGCCCGCTCGACGTCGCCGCCCTCGGCCTCGGCCTCGGCCAGCTCCCGCTCGGCCTGCTCGCGCGAGGGGATGCGCGCCGAGCCCATGAAGACCACGGTGTCCTCCACACGATGGCGGTCGAAGCGCCCCCACGGCTCCAGGTACTCCGAGAGGATGCGCAGGGGACGCGCCTCCCGGCTCTCGATGAAGTCCCGGCGCAGATAGGCCGGCGTGGTGCGACGGCGACGGCTCATGGCTCCTCCGCTGGGTTGTCCGGGGGCACGCCCCTGCCCCCGCGGCCAGCGTACAACAGGACCGGGCCGGACCGCGCGCCCATGCGCCGGGGCTACAATCCCGGGCGATGGAGCTCGTCGACACCCACTGCCACCTCGACGTCGCGGACTTCGACCCCGACCGGGCGGAGGTCCTGGCGCGGGCGCGGGCGGCCGGCGTCGCCGACATCGTCGTGCCCGGCGTCACCGCCGCCGGCTGGGATCGGCTCCTCATGCTCTGCGCCGGCGATGCCCGCCTGCACCCCGCGCTCGGGCTCCATCCGGTCTACCTCGCCGAGCACCGCCCCGAGGATCTCGCCGCGCTGGAGCGGCGCCTGGGCGAGCACCGCCCGGTGGCGATCGGCGAGATCGGCCTCGACCACTACGTCGACGGCCTCGACCACGCCGCCCAGCGGCGGCTGTTCGCGGCCCAGCTCGCCATCGCCCGCGAGGCCCGCCTGCCGGTGCTGCTGCACGTGCGCAAGGCCCACGACGAGGCCCTGCGCCTGATCCGCGAGGCCCGCGTCGAGGGCGGCATCGCCCACGCCTTCAACGGCAGCCTGGAGCAGGCCCACCGCTACCTCGACCTCGGCTTCCGCCTCGGCTTCGGCGGCATGCTCACCTACGAGCGCTCCCGGCGGCTGCGGCGGCTCGCCCGTGACCTGCCCCCGGAGGCCATCGTGCTGGAGACCGACGCCCCCGACCTCACCGTCGCCGCCCACCGCGGCAGCCGCAACAGCCCCGAGTACCTGCCGCACGTGCTCGCCGCGCTGGCCGACGTCCGCGGCGAAGACCCGCAGCGGCTCGCCGCCCTCACCACCGCCAACGCCCGCCGTGTCCTGCGCCTCGCCTGAGCCCGACGCCGACTGGCGCGCCCGCTTCGGCGCCCTCGGGCGCCTCTACGGCGAGGCCGCGCTGCCGGTGCTCGCTTCCATGCACGTCTGCGTCGTCGGCCTCGGCGGGGTCGGGTCCTGGGCGGTGGAGGCGCTCGCCCGCACCGGCGTCGGCGCCCTCACCCTCGTCGACTACGACACCGTCGAGCCCGGCAACTGCAACCGCCAGCTGCCGGCGCTGACGGCGAACTTCGGGCGCAAGAAGCACGCCGTGCTCGCCGAGCGCATCGCCGCCATCCATCCCGGCTGCCGCGTCACCTGCATCGACGACTTCGCCACCCCGCGCAACGTCGCCGAGCTGATCACGCCCGCAGCCGGCCTCGACTGCGTCATCGACGCCATCGACGGCATCGCCGCCAAGGCCGCGCTCATCGCCCGCTGCCGGCGGCTCAAGATCCCCGTCGTCACCACCGGCGGCGCCGGCGGCCTCACCGACCCGACGCAGGTCCAGGTGCGCGACCTCAGCCGCACCTGGAACGACCCCCTCGCCGCCAAGGTGCGCGCGAAGCTGCGCGCCGACTACGGCTTCAGCCGCAACCCGAGGCGGCGCTTCGGCGTCGAGTGCGTCTTCAGCATCGAGCAGCCCCGCTACCCCCGCCCCGACGGCAGCGTCGGCCCGGAGAAGCCGGGCATCCACGGCGTCTCCCTCGACTGCCGCCTCGGCTACGGCTCCGCCGCCCACGTCACCGCCGTCTTCGGCATGGTCGCCGCCGCGCGCGCCGTCCATCGCACCCTGGAGCGACGGCTCCGCGCCTGACCCCCGCCGCCCGCGCTCACGCCCCCGCATCGCGCAGCCGCCGCCGCACCGCGCGCACGGCCTCGCCGCCGCGGGCCTCCAGGGCCGGGCGCAGCGCCTCGCGCAGCCGCGCCGCCGCCTGCGCCCGGCCGGGCACACCCAGCATCCCCGCCACCTCCGGCCACGGCCGCCCCTGCAGGACCTTGGCCACCAGGGCCGCCGCCTGCGGCGGCGCCGGCGCGGTCGCCGGATCCCCCAGCAGGGGCGGCAGCAGCTCCGCCAGCGCCGGCTGCGCCTCCTCGTAGATGCGCCGGCCCCAGGCGAAGGCCGCCGCCTGCGCCCACGCCGCCTCCCCCACGGCCTCCCACCGCGCCGGCCCGGCGGCCCCCAGGAGGGCCGCCGCAAGCTCCGGCTCCAGCCCCCGCAGGGGGTCGGCGAGGCGGCGCGGCAGGCCGCGCCCGAAGTCGACGCAGGCGGCCTCCACCGCGTCGCGCCCGCCCCCGCTCAGGCCCTCCAGCATCAGCACCGAGTGCTCGCCGCTGGCCGCCCCCCGGCGCACGCTCACCCGCGCCGGGCGCAGCCCCGCCCGGCTCCAGAAGGCGACGAGCCCCGGCGTGGCGCCGAAGCTCGCGCCGAGGCCGTCCCAGCCGCGGGCGCAGGCCTCGCGGCGGGCCGCCTCCACGAGGGCGCGGCCGATCCCCCGGCGGCGGCGCGCGGGATGCACTGCGATGCGCACGATCCGGCCCCAGCGCAGGCGCGCCGCCGCCTCGAGGCCCAGGTGGGCGGCCAGGGTCTCCGGCACGAGGTGGCCGTGGGGGCGGCGCACCCCAGCCCAGACGGCGCGCGCCGCGTCGGCATCGAAGCCGCCCTCCTCGGCGAGCAGGACCACCCCCACCGCCGCCGCACCCTCGCGGGCGAGCAGCACGTGCAGGTTCGGCCCGTCCAGCAGATATCGCAGATCGTAGGGCCGGGTGCGATAGTGGGCGCTCACCAGGAGGCCGAAGACCTGGGCCAGCAGGGCCTCGTCGGCGGCGAGGGCGTCGCGCCCGGCCACGGCGATCGCCGGCGCGCACGCCGCCGCCGGGGGGAGGGGCGCCGGCTCGGCATCCAGCAGCAGGGCACGGAAGAGCCACGCCTCCAGGGCGTCCTCCGCCCCCCAGCGCACGGGCTGCTGCAGGCGCACGACGCGGGCGCCGCGGCTCGCCGCCTCCACCGCCGGCAGGAAGCGCAGGGCGAAGCCGCGCCCCGAGCCCTCGTAGCCGTGCACGGTGGTGGCGAAGCCGATGCGCGGGTGGGCCGCCAAGAGAGCGGCGAGGAGCGCACCCGGCAGGGCCGCGGCCTCGTCCACCAGCACCATCGCCCCCGGCTGCGGACGGCGCACGAGGGCGTCGGGGGGGAGGAAGCGCACCCCCGCGGCGGCGAGCGCCCGCCCCGCGGCCACCCCCAGCCGGGCGGCGGCATGGCGCAGCGCCGTGGCCGCGGCCTCGGGCCGCGGCGCCGTGATCACCACCGCCCGTCCCCGCGCCGCCAGGCGCGCGGCGCAGATCCCCAGCGCCGCCGACTTGCCGCGGCCGCGGTCGGCGACGAGCACCGCGGGGCGGCGCCGGCCCCCCTCGGCGGTGCGCAGGAGCGCGGCCACCGCCGCCGCCTGGTCGGCGCTGAGGCAGTCCGGGTCCGGCGACGCCTCGCCGCGGCGGTCCGGGGGAGGCGCGGGAAGCGGCGGCAGCCCCCCGCCCTCCCGCACCACGATCACCCCCGGATGCGCCGACGAGATCCGCGCCAGGCGGGCGAGGAACCGCCCCGCCACCGCCTCGGGGCCGTACCCGGCGACGGCGATGCGGGCCCGCTCCGGATCCGGGTGGACGGGCCAGCGCTCCGGGGGCGGCGCCGGCAGCAGGAGCAGGCCCGGGCCCCGCACCATCCCCGCCGCCATCCCAAGGAGGTCGGGATCGAAGCCCTCGTGGAGGTCCACGACGACGGCGTCGTGCTCGCCGCCGAGGTGTCCCGCCGCCTGCCCCCGCGCCGCCGCGGCGAGGCCCGCCGGCGGCTGCGCCCCGATCCAGAGGGCGTCGCCCGCCGCCCGCGCCATCGCCGCCGCCGTCCCCCGCCCCCAGGCGGCACCGCCGGCGAGGAGCACGGCGCGGCGGTGGCGCGCGGCGGCAAGCCTGCCCATGAGCGCCCGCGCCCAGGCCGTCGCCGCCTCCACCCCCGCGCCTTCTGGTACCCTGTGGGGATCGTCCATCGCGAACCCGAGAGGTCAGCATGAGCACGCAGGATATCGCCGAGGCCCTCAAGATGGAGCCGGGCCAGCTCTACCGCGAGGAGGTCTTCACCGACCGGCGCGCCGGCACCATCCGCCGGCTCGTCCCGGTCACCGACGAGGGCCTCCAGGATCCGGCGCGGGAGGTCCTCTACGTCGGCCAGACGCAGATCCTCACCGCGGTGGGCACCCTGCCCATCGCCTTCGAGATCCCGGCCAAGAGCCTCGAGGAGGCGGTGGCGAAGTTCGGCGACGCCGCCAAGGAGGCGGTGGAGGACACCCTGCGGGAGCTGCAGGAGCTGCGCCGCGAGGCCGCCTCGCGCATCGTCATCCCCGAGGGCGGCCTCGGCGGCGGGGGCCTCGGCGGCGCCGGCGGCGGCATGCCCCCCGGGGGGATCCCGGGCGGCGGCATCCAGCTGCCCTGAGGCGCGGCGGCCGGCGCGCGCCTACGCCTCCGCCACCTCCTCCAGCAGCCAGGCGCGGAACGCGGCCACCTTGGGCCGCTCCACCGCCGCGCGCGGGCAGACCAGGTAGTAGGCGTACTCCAGGGGCAGGCGGATGTCGAAGGGGATCACCAGCCGCCCCGCGGCGAGGTCCGGCTCGGCCAGCTTGTCGATGGCGAGCACCACCCCCTGACCGTCGGCGGCGGCCTCCAGGGCCAGCGTGGTGTGGCTGAACCGCGGCCCGCGCCGCGGGTTGACCCCCTCCACGCCGGCGAGACGCAGCCACGAGGCCCAGCCCTGCTGCGAGGTGTCGCGCCCGAGGCCCTCGTCGTGCAGCAGCGTGAAGCGGGCGAGATCCTTCGGCTCGCGCAGGCCGCGCGCCACCAGCGACGGGCTGCACAGCGGCACGGCGCTGACGCCGAAGAGCCGCTCCGCGTGCAGCCCCTGCGGATAGCGGCCGTCGCTGAAGTCGATGGCGACGTCGGCCTCCTCGCGGCCGAAGTCGGGCAGCCCGTAGCGGGCCGAGATCTCCACGTCCACCTGCGGGTGGCGCTCGGCGAAGCGGTCGAGGCGCGGCACCAGCCACTTGCCGGCGAAGGCCGGGGCCACGCTCACCACCAGCGGCCCGGTGGTGCCCACCTCCCGCACTCGCGCCACGCCCCGCGCCAGCAGCCGGAAGCCCTCGCTGACCTCCGGCAGGCAGGCGCGCCCGGCCTCGGTCAGGCGCAGGCTGCGGGCATGCCGCTCGAACAGGCGCACGCCGAGATAGCGCTCCAGCGAGGCCACCTGCTGGCTGACCGCCGCCGGGGTCACGTGCAGCTCCTCCGCGGCGCGCGTGAAGCTCAGATGGCGCGCCGCGGCCTCGAAGGCGCGCAGGGCGTTGAGGGGCGGGAGTCGGTGCGGCATCGCGTCCTCAATTTTTAGCTTTCCTAAATCATCGCATGATAAATCGTTGTTTGTAAAGCTCGCCCGGGCGCGCCACAATTTGCGGCGGTGCAGCATCGAAGGTCTCTGGAGTGGCCGCCATGAAGATGCAGATCGATCCGGAGCGGGCGGCGCTGGCGCGTGACCCCGACGCCGTGCAGCGCATCATCGAGCAGGCGCGGGCCGAGCGCGCGCGCCACCTGGCACGGTTGCTCACGGCCGGTGGACGCGCCCTGCGGCAGGGGCTTGCGCGCCTGCTGGAGGGGCGCGGGCCGCTCGTGGGGGGACACGGCCGCGCCGCCGCCTGACCCAGGCTTTCTTTCTCTCCCTCGTTGCTCGCTTCGCCGGCCCTCGGGCCGGCATCTTTTTGCCTTGCCGCCGCCGCGGCGGCGGCCTACCCTCGCCCCATGGGCACGCGGACGGGCCGCGAAGTGGCCGCCTGGCTCGCCCGCCACGCCCCGGTGGCGGTGCTCACCGGGGCGGGCTGCAGCACCGCCTCCGGCATCCCCGACTACCGCGACCGCGAGGGACGCTGGAAGCGGCCCGAGCCGATGCGGCTGCAGGTCTTCCTCTCGGGGCCGGAGACGCGGCGGCGCTACTGGGCGCGCAGCGCCGCGGGCTGGCCCCGCATCGCCGCCGCCCGTCCCAACGCCGCGCATCGCGCCCTCGCCGAGCTGGAACGGGCCGGGCTCGTCTCCACCGTCGTGACCCAGAACGTGGACGGGCTGCACCGGCGCGCCGGCAGCCGCCGCCTGGTGGAGCTGCACGGCCGCCTCGACCGCGTGCGCTGCCTCGCCTGCGGCGCGCTGGAGTCCCGCGCCCGGCTGCAGCGGCGGCTGCTCGCGCTCAACCCGGCCTTCGCCGCCGCGCCCGCCGCCCGGGTCCTGCCGGACGGCGACGCGGCGCTGGCGGAGGAGCTCGCCGCCGGCTTCCGCGTCCCGGGGTGCCGGCGCTGCGGGGGGCTGCTCAAGCCCGACGTGGTCTTCTTCGGCGAGGCCGTGCCGGGGGCGGCCGCCGCCGCCGCGCAGGCGGCGGTGGAGGAGGCCGCGGGGCTGCTCGTGGTGGGCTCCTCGCTCATGGTCTACTCGGGCTTCCGGCTCGTGCGCGCGGCGGCCGCGCGCGGCCTGCCGGTGGCGATCCTCAACCTCGGCCGCACCCGCGGCGACGCCCTCGCCGGGGCCCGCTGGGAGGCCGACTGCGTGGCCACCCTCACCGCCGCCGCGGCCCGTCTCGGCGCCGCCGTACCGGCCTAGCGAGGGCCCTCGGCCTCCCGCACCCGCCGCACCCGCTCGGCGAGGCAGCGCGGGCAGAGGCAGCCCGCGATCCCGGGCTCGGGCGGCAGGGGCGGAAAGTCGCGCGCGCACCAGCAGCCGCACGAGTCGTCGATGCCGCAGCGGAAGGCCGCGCCGCAGCGCGGGCACCGCCGCTCGGCCCCCGGCGCGTTCACCGCGGGCGGCGGCGGCGCTCGATGGCGCCGAAGGTGACGTACTCGCTGGCGCCGAGCCGCGCGATGGGATCGACCCGCTCGGCGTGCACCACCAACCGGCCGCGGGGGTCGTGCTCGGCGACGGCGTCGTCGTACCAGATCCTGCGCACCCGCCCCAGGATGAGCGCCTGCGGCGCGGCACCGATCTCGTGGATGGCGAAGCGCTCGCAGGCCATGGCGATGCGGCAGGCGGCCAGGCGCGGCAGGTCGAAGCCCTCGAAGGGCTCGAGCGCAAGCCCCAGCCGCTCCAGCTCCGACTCGCCGTAGGGCAGGGTCGCCGAGCTCTCGTTGAGGGCGTCGAGCAGCTCGCGGTGGGCGATGTGGATCACGAAGCGGCCGCGCTCGGCGATGTTGCGGCAGGTATCCTTGGGGCCGCCGTCGGTGGGCTTGCGGCCGATGGAGAGCATCACCAGGGGCGGGTCGCTGGCGACGGCGTTGAAATAGGAGAAGGGGGCGAGATTGAGCGAGCCGTCGGCGTTGCCGGTCAGCACCCAGGCGATGGGGCGCGGGATCACGGTCTGGGTGAGGGTGAAGTAGACCTGGTCGGGGGCCAGGGCGTCGAGATCCACGTACATGGCGGCACCTCTCCTCGGGATCGGGCGCAGTCTACGGCCGCGGCCGCGGCGGTGGTAGGGTATCGCGGAGCATGCGCCGTCTCGCCATCGCCCTGTCCGCCGCCGCCCTCCTCGCCGGCTGCGCCGTCAATCCGGTCACCGGCCGCAGCGAGCTGCGCCTCGTCTCCACCGCGCAGGAGATCGAGACCGGGACCCGCGCCTACCTGCCGGCGCGGCAGATGCAGGGCGGGGACTATGTCGCCGACCCGCAGCTGCTCGCCTACGTGCGCGAGGTGGGCCGGCGCATCGCCGCGGTGGCCGACCGCAGGCTCCCCTACGAGTTCACCATCGTCAACGACGGCACCCCCAACGCCTGGGCGATGCCCGGCGGCAAGATCGCCGTGCATCGCGGCCTCCTCCTGGAACTCGGCAGCGAGGCCGAGCTCGCCGCCGTCCTCGGCCACGAGGTGGTCCATGCCGCCGCGCGCCACGGCGCCAAGGCCATGGAGCGCGGCCTCCTGCTGCAGGGTGCGGTGCTCGCCGTGGCCGCCGGCGCCGCCGAGCGCGGCTCGGCGCCGCTGCTCGTGGGCGGCGCCCGGCTCGCGGCCGGGCTGCTGAACCTGCGCTACTCCCGCGAGGCCGAGCTCGAGGCCGACCGCTACGGCGCCCTCTACATGGCGCGGGCAGGCTACGACCCCCGCGCCGCGGTCAGCCTCCAGGAGACCTTCGTGCGCCTCTCCAAGGGCCGGCGCAAGGACCTGCTCGCCCGGCTCTTCGCCACCCACCCGCCGTCGGAGGCGCGCGTGCGCGCCCTGCGCGCCTGGGTCGCCACCCTGCCCCAGGGCGGCGAGCTCGGCACCGAGCGCTACCAGGCCCGCACCGAACGGCTGCGCCGCACCGCGCCCGCCTACGCCGCCTGGAGCCGGGGCCGCGAGACGCTCGCCCGGGGCGACCCCGCCGCCGCCCTGCGGGAGGCCGAGCGCGCCCTCGCCATCGAGCCCGCGGAGGCGCTCTTCCACGCCCTGCGCGGCGACGCCCTCGCCGCCCTCGGGCGCAGGCGCGAGGCCCGCACCGCCTACGACCGCGCCGTGGCCGCGAATCCCGGCTACTACTACCCGCGGCTTCGCCGCGGACTGCTCCTGCGCGAGCTGGGCGAGCGCGAGGCCGCCCGCGCCGACCTCGAGGCCAGCAACCGGCTGCTGCGCACCGCCGCCGCCCTGCGCGCCCTGGGCGAGCTGGCGCTCGCCCAGGGGCGGCGCGAGGAGGCCGTGCGGCTGCTCGCCGAGGCCGCCGGCGCCGACGACCCCGAGGGGCGCGCGGCCTACGCGACGCTGGCCCGCATCGACCTCCCGCACCGCCCCGGCCGCTACCTGCCGGTGCGCATCGGCCGCGGGCGCTCGGGCCGCGTCCTGGTGGAGCTTCGCAACCCGACGCCGGTCGCCGTCGCCGACGTCGTGGTGCGCATCCGCGCACCCGCCGCAGACGGGGTCCGCATCCTCGCGCAGCGCCTGCCCGGCACCCTCCCGCCCGGCGGGCGCCGCCTCGTCGATCCCGGCCTCGGCCCCCTGCCCGATGCCGCGCTGGCCGCCCTGCGCGCCGAGGTGGTGGCGGCGCGGGTGGCCGCACCCTAGCCGGTTGCACAGCGGCGGCGCCGGCGGTACAGTGCGCGCCACCGGGGCGGCCCGCATCCCGCGCGGCCGCCGTCGCAAGGCGCCCGTAGCTCAGCTGGATAGAGCGTCGGCCTCCGGAGCCGAAGGTCAGAGGTTCGAATCCTCTCGGGCGCGCCAACCCCCTGCGCCGGCCCCGCCCCCTTCCGCCGCCGTGGCGCGCCCGCCTTCCGCGGCGCCCGTCCCGCCCGTAGAATGGCGCCGCGCTGAGGATCCCTGACGATTGCGGAGGTTCCATCATGGGCAAGGGTGATCGCCGCACGCGCCGGGGCAAGATCTGGCGCGGCACCTACGGCAACACGCGGCCGAAGAAGGTCCGCAAGGGCCGCTGAGGGCGCGGGGGCCGCGCCCGCCGGCTCAGCCGGCCCCGAGCAGGCTCTTGAGGTTGGCGAGGTGGGCGCGGCCCCGGGCCGCCCGCTCCCGGGGGTCGGCCACGGCACCGGCCCCCTCCAGCACCAGCTCCTCCCGCGGCAGCTCGTCGAGGAAGCGGCTGGGCTCGCGTTCGACGGTCTCGCCGCGGGCCCGGCGCTTGCGCGCCCAGGTCAGGACCAGGCGGCGCCGGGCGCGGGTGATCCCGACGTAGGCGAGCCGCCGCTCCTCCTCGACGGTGCCGGCCTCGACCGCGTTCTGGTGGGGCAGCAGCCCCTCCTCGAAGCCCACCAGGAAGACGCAGGGGAACTCCAGGCCCTTGGCCGCGTGCAGGGTCATGAGGGTGACGCGGTCGCCGCCGCGCTCCTCGTCGTCGCGCTCGAGGATGTCCATCAGCACCAGCCGCTCGACGACGGCGGCAAGACGCCCCTCACCGCCGGCCTCCTCCGCCAGGCGCCCGATCCAGGCGATGAGCTCCTCGACGTTCGCCCAGCGGCGCTCGGCGGCGGCGCCGTCGGCGCAGCACGCCTCGAGCCAGGTGCGGTAGTCGATGGCGCGCACCAGCTCGCGCACCGCCGCCGCCGGATCGCCCCGCTCGCCGCGGTCGCCGAGCTCGACGATCATGCGCGCGAAGGCCTCCAGGCGCTCGGCGGCGCGCGCCGGCAGGTGCTCGCGCAGCCCCAGCTCGAGGCACGCCGCCAGCATCCCGACCCCGCGCTCGCCGGCGTAGCGCGCCAGCGCCTCCACCGTCCGCGCCCCGATCTCGCGCCGCGGCGTGTTGACCACGCGCAGGAAGGCGGGGTCGTCGTCGGGGTTGACCATCAGCCGCAGGTAGGCGACGAGGTCGCGGATCTCGGTGCGCTCGAAGAAGGAGGTCCCGCCGGAGATGAAGTAGGGCACCCCCTGCTCGCGCAGGGCCCGCTCGAAGGGGCGGGCCTGGTGGTTGCCTCGGTAGAGGATGGCATAGTCGCGCCAGCGCCCGCCGCGGCGGAAGCGGTCGGTGACGATCTCCGAGACCACCCGCAGGGCCTCGTCCTCCTCGTCGCGGCAGGCCAGCACGCGGATGGGGTCGCCCGCGCCGAGCTCGCTCCAGAGCCGCTTCTCGAACAGGTGCGGGTTGTGGCTGATGAGCCGGTTGGCGGCGCGCAGGATGCGGCCGGTGGAGCGGTAGTTCTGCTCCAGCTTGACCACCTTGAGGCCGGGGAAATCCTCCGCCAGCCGCGCCAGGTTGTCGGGACGGGCCCCGCGCCAGGCGTAGATGGACTGGTCGTCGTCGCCCACCACGGTGAGCGCGCCGCGCACCCCCACCAGCGCGCGCACGAGCCGGTACTGGGCGCCGCTGGTGTCCTGGTACTCGTCCACCAGCAGGTAGCGGATGCGCCCCTGCCAGCGCTCGCGCGCCGCCGCATCCCCCTCCAGCAGCCGCACCGGGAGCAGGATGAGGTCGTCGAAGTCCACCGCCCCGTAGGCCCGAAGGTGCCGCTGGTAGGCCTCGTAGAGCTCGGCCGCGCGGGCCTCCTCGTCGCTCGCCGCCCGCGCCCGGGCCTCGGCGGGCGTGACCAGATCGTCCTTCCACGCCGAGATGCGCGCGCGCGCCGCCTCCACCAGCGCCGGCGAGGCCGGCCCCGCCACCTCGCGCAGCACGCCGAGGCTGTCGGCGGCGTCGAGGATGGTGGGGGCGCGGCGAAGCCCCAGGGCCTCGGTCTCGCGGCGGATGATCTCCAGCCCCAGGCTGTGGAAGGTGCACACCGTCAGGCCGCGCGCCCCGCGCCCCCCGGTGAGGGCCGCGACGCGCTCGCGCATCTCCCGCGCCGCCTTGTTGGTGAAGGTGACCGCGGCCACGTGGCGGGGGGCGTAGCCGCACGGCCCGAGGAGGTGGGCGATCTTGTGCGCGATGACGCGGGTCTTGCCGCTGCCGGCGCCGGCGAGCACCAGCAGCGGCCCGTCGATCCAGGTCACCGCCTCGCGCTGTCGGGGGTTGAGCTCCATGGCGCCTCCGCGAGCGAGCGGCGCATTCTACCCCCGCGCGGGCGACTGCGGGGTGCCGCTCAGGCGTCGACGTCGATGACCACGCGCCCGGCGATGCGGCCGGCGACGATGTCCTCGGCCAGCTCGCGCAGCCGGCTCATGGGCTCGACCCGAATCAGCCGCTCCAGCACCTCCACCGGGAGGTCGGCGGCGAGGCGGTCCCAGGCGCGGCGGCGCCGCTCCGGCGGCAGGATCACGGAGTTGATGCCGAGCAGGCTGACCCCGCGCAGGATGAAGGGGAAGACCGTGGTGTGGAGCTCGTGGCCGCCGGCGAGGCCGCAGGCCGCCACCGCACCGCCGTGGCGGGTGCGGGCGATGAGCGAGGCCAGCGTCTGCCCGCCCACGGTGTCGACGCCGCCGCCGTAGGTCTCCGACTCCAGCGGCCGGCAGGGCGCGGCCAGGACCTCGCGCTCGATCACCTCCGCCGCGCCGAGCTCGCGCAGGAAGGGGCCGCGCTCGCCGGCCCGCCCGGTGGAGGCCACCACCCGGTAGCCGGCGCGGGCGAGCAGGACCACGGCGATGCTGCCGACGCCGCCGGCCGCCCCGGTCACCACCATGGGGCCGAGGTCGGGACCGATGCCGTGGTCCTCCAGCGCCAGCACGGCCAGCGCCGCGGTGAAGCCCGCGGTGCCGATGCCCATGGCAAGGCGGGCGTCGAAGGGCGCCGGGATCGGGACCAGCCACTGCGCGCGCACGCGCTGGTACTGGCTGTAGCCGCCCCAGTGCAGCTCGCCGATCTCGCAGCCGGTGATGAGGACCTGGTCGCCCGGCTTGAAGTCGGACGCGGCCGACTCCACCACCTCGCCGGCGAGGTCGATCCCCGGCACCAGCGGGAAGCGGCGGGCGATCTTGCCCTTGCCGGTGACGGCGAGGCCGTCCTTGTAGTTGAGGCTGGAGTAGCGCACACGCACCAGCACGTCGCCCTCCGGCAGGTCGGCCGCGCTCAGGGTGCGCGGCGCGCAGCGGTAGCCGCCCTCGTCCCTCTCGATGAGCCAGGCGTTGAAGGCATCGGGTGTCGCGCTCACGGGCAGGCCTCCTCTCTTGGTTGTCGTCCGGCGCCCCGCTCCGACGGTGGCCGACCATTCTAGCAGCCGGCCCGGCGCCGCCGCCGGGGCCCTTGCCAGCGGCGCGCGCTGCGCCTAAAACGGGGAGAGCCCCCGCCGCGGAGGAGCCGTTGCGACCGCGCATCAGCCTCGACGCCCTCGTGGTCCTCGACGCCATCGAGCGGCGCGGCAGCTTCGCCGCCGCCGCCGAGGAGCTGCACCGCGTCCCCTCGGCCATCACCTACACGGTGCAGAAGCTGGAGCAGGACCTCGGCGTCGTCCTCTTCGACCGCAGCGGCCACCGCGCGCGCCTGACCGAGGCCGGCCGCGTCCTCGTGGAGCAGGGCCGCAACCTGCTGTGGGCGGCGGGGGGGCTGGAGCGCATGGTGCGGCAGGTGGCCACCGGCTGGGAGGCGGAGCTTGCGGTGGCGGTCTCGGACCTGCTGCCGCTGGAGCGGCTCTTCCCCCTCGTCGAGGCCTTCTACGCCGAGCACCACGGCACCCGCCTGCGGCTGCTGCGGGAGGTCTTCGGCGGCGTCTGGGACGCCCTCGCCTCGGGGCGCGCCGATCTCGCCATCGGCGCAAGCGGCGAGGGCCCCGCCAACGGCGGCTACGCCACCCGCCCCCTGGGACACCTGCCCTTCGTCTTCGTGGTCCCGCGCGGCCATCCGCTGGCCGAGGCCCCGGAGCCCGTGAGCGACCAGGTCCTGCTGCGCCATCGCGCCGTCGCCGCGGCGGACAGCTCCCGCCGCCTGCCCCCGCGCACCGCCGCCCTGCTCTCGGGACAGGACGTGCTCACCCTGCCCGAGATGCGCGACAAGGTGGCGGCGCACCGCCACGGCCTCGGCGTCGGCCACGTCCCCCGCTACCTGGTGGCCGCGGACCTCGCCGCCGGGCGCCTGGTGGAGAAGCGCCTCGCCCACGCCAGCGCGCCGGCCGACCTCCACCTGGCCTGGCGCGAGGACGCGCGGGGGCGGGCCCTCGCCTGGTTCGTGGAGCGGCTCGAGCGGGACCGCCCCTTCGCCGATCTGCTCGAGCCATGAGCCGCCCCGAGCCCCTGCCCCCCGCCCACGAGCCGCCGGCGCAGGCGCCGCCGCGCCGGGCCCCCGGCCGCGCCCTCCACGCCCTCGCCGCCCTCGCGCTGCTCGCCGCCGGCGCCGGGGTGGCGGCCTGGCTCATGGCCACCGCGCCCGAAGCCCCGCGCCGCCCGCCGGCGGCGGCGCCGCCCCCGGTGCGCTGGATCGAGGCCGTGCCGCGCCCGGTGCGCGCCACCGTGCAGAGCCACGGCACCGTGGCCGCGGCGGTGCAGACGACCCTCGCCGCGGAGGCGGCGGGGCGGCTGGTGGCGGTGGAGCTCGAGCCGGGCGGGTTCTTCGATGCCGGTGCGCTCCTCGCGCGCATCGACCCGGCCGGCTACCTCATCGCCCGCGACGAGGCCCGCGCCGCCCTCGCTGCCGCCCGCGCCGCCCTGCGCGAGGAGGAGGCGCGGGCCGAGCAGGCCCGCCGCGACTGGCGCCAGCTCCACCCGGGCGAGCCGGCTCCACCGCTCGCCGCGCGCGAGCCGCAGCTCGCCCGCGCCCGCGCCGAGGTGGCGGCGGCCGAGGCGCGGCTGCGCCGGGCCGAGCTGGACCTGGCGCGCACGGAGGTCCGCGCCCCCTATGCCGGGCGCGTCCTGCGCCGCCTCGCCGATCTCGGCCGCTACGTCACCCCCGGCACGGCGCTGGCCGAGATCCACGCCGTCGAGCGCGCCGAGGTGCGCCTGCCCGTGGGCGATGCCGACCTGGCGCTGCTCGCGCCGGCGGTGGGCCGGGCGGTGCGCCTGCGCGCCGGCGGGCAGGCGTGGACGGGGCGCATCGCGCGGGTGGAGCCCGCGGTGGACCCGCGCACGCGCGAGCACATCCTCGTCGCCGAGATCCGCGACCCCTTCCGGCCGCGGCCCGACGGCACGCCGCCCATCCCCATCGGCCAGTTCGTGGAGGCCGAGATCGAGGGGCGGCTGCTCGCCGCGGTGGTGCCCCTGCCGCGCGAGGCGGTGGACGCCGACGGCCGGGTGGCGCTCATCGAGGACGGCGGACGGCTGCGCCGGCAGGCGGTAGAGGTGGTCTGGCGCGACCGCGACCGGCTCGCCGTGCGCGGGCTGGCGGCCGGGAGCCGCATCGCCCTCGGGGTGCCGCCCACCCTCCCGGACGGGGCGCGGGTGCGCCCGGTGGCCGCCGCCGGGGGCGGGGCGTGATCGCCTGGTTCGCCCGCAACGAGGTCGCCGCCAACCTGCTCATGGCGGCGATCATGGCCCTCGGGCTCTGGTCCCTCGCCGGCCGCCTGCCCCTGGAGGTCTTCCCCGCGATCGAGCGTGACGTGGTGGAGGTGGCGGTGGCGGTGCCGGGGGCGACGCCGCGGGAGGTGGAGGAGGGGGTGGTGACCCGCATCGAGGAGGCGGTGGCCGACCTCGAGGGCATCGCGCGCATCGCCTCCTACGCCTACGAGGGGGCGGGCCGGGTCTCGGTGGAGGTGGAGGAGGGCACCGACCCGCGCGAGCTCCTGGACGAGATCCGCAACCGCGTCGACGCCATCACCGCCTTCCCCGCCGAGGCCGAGCGGCCCCGCTACGCGGTCTCGGTCTCGCGCCGTGAGGTGATCAGCGTGGTGGTCTCGGGCGCCCTCGGCGAGGACGCCCTGCGCCGCATCGCCGAGCAGGTGCGCGACGAGCTCGCCCGCCTGCCCGGCGTGGCGGCGGTGGAGCTCGCGGCGGTGCGGCCGCGGGAGCTCGCGATCGAGGTCCCGGAGGCCGCCCTCGACCGCCTCGGCCTGACCCTCGATGAGGTGGTGGAGGCGGTGCGCCGCCATGCCCTCGACCTCCCCGCCGGCAGCCTGCGCACGCCCGGCGCCGAGATCCTGCTCAGCACCCGCGCCCAGCCGCGCAGCGCCGAGGGCTTCGCCGCGATCCCGGTGCTCGCCGACGCCGAGGGCGGCCTCGTGCGCCTCGGCGAGATCGCCACCGTGCGCGACGGCTTCGAGGAGACCCCCCTCGAGACCCGCTTCGACGGCCGTCCGGCCCTCGTCCTCGACGTCTACCGCAGCGCCCGCGGAAGCGCCATCGAGGTGGGGCGGGCGGTGCGCGACTACGTCGCCGCGGCGCAGGCGCGCCTGCCCGAGGGGGTGCGCATCGACTACTGGCGCGACCGCTCGCGCATCGTCCGCCTGCGCCTCGAGACCCTCGCCAAGAGCGCCTGGCAGGGGGGGCTGGTGGTCTTCGTCCTCCTCGCCCTCTTCCTGCGGGTGGCGGTGGCGGTGTGGGTCTGCCTCGGCATCCCGGTGGCCTTCCTCGGCACCCTCGCGCTGCTGCCGGACCTCGGCATCACCCTCAACATCATCAGCCTCTTCGGCTTCATCCTCATGCTCGGGGTGGTGGTGGACGACGCCATCGTCACCGGCGAGAACATCTACGCCCACCTGCGCCGCGGCGAGGCGCCGCTGCAGGCGGCGGTGGCGGGCACCCGGGAGGTGGCGGTGCCGGTGACCTTCGGCATGCTCACCACCGCGGCGGCCTTCGCGCCGCTCATGATGGTGCCGGGCGTGCGCGGCCAGCTCTTCGCCCAGATCGCCCTCGTCGCCATCGTCGCCCTGGTCTTCTCCTGGCTCGAGTCGAAGCTCATCCTGCCCGCGCACATGCGCCACGTGCGCGCGCGCGAGACCGCACCCTCGGCCTGGGCGCGGCTGCAGCACGCGGTGGCCGACGGGCTCGAGGCGTGGGTGGCGCGCGCCTACGGGCCCTTTCTCGCGCGGGTGCTGGCCTGGCGCTACGCCGCCCTCGCCCTCTTCGTCGCGGTCTCGGTGGCGGTGCTCGCCATCGCCGCCAGCGGCCGCTACGGCTTCACCTACTTCCCGCGGGTGGCGAGCGAGGTGGCGCAGGCGACGCTGCAGATGGAGCCCGGCACCCCGGCCGAGGTCACCGCCGCCGAGATCGCGCGCATCGCCGCCGCCGCGGCCGAGCTCGAGGCCCGCTACACCGACCCCGCGAGCGGCGAGTCGGTGATCCGCCACATCCTCGTGCGCACCGGCGCCACCGCCTCGGGCGGCTCGCCGGGACGGCGCGGCGGCAGCCCGACCCTGGGCCAGGTGGCCCTCGAGCTGGTGCCCCCGGAGGAGCGGACGGTGGCGGTGACCACGCCCGAGCTGGTGCAGGCCTGGCGGCGCCTCATCGGCGACGTCCCCGGCGCCCGCAGCCTCACCTTCCGCGCCGAGATCGGTCGCAGCAGCGACCCTATCGAGATCGAGCTCTCGGGGCCCGACCTCGCCGCCCTGCGCGCAGTCGCGGCGCAGGTGCGCGGCCGCCTCGCCGGCTACGCCGGGGTGTTCGACATCGAGGACGACTTCGACCGCGGCCAGCCCGAGATCGAGCTGCGCCTGCGCCCGCAGGCGGCCCGCTACGGGCTCGACGCCGCCACCGTCGCGCGGCAGGTGCGCGCCGCCTTCCACGGCGCCGAGGTGCAGCGGCTGCAGCGCGGCCGCGACGAGGTGCGGGTGATGGTGCGCCACCCCGAGGCGGAGCGGCGCTCGGTGGCGACCCTGGAGCGGCTGCGGATCCGCACCCCGGACGGCGCCGCCGTCCCCCTCGCCCGGGTGGCCGAGCTCCACCTCGGCCGCGGCCTCACCACCATCCGCCACCTCGACCGCCGCCGCGTGGTCACCGTCCACGCCGACGCCGACAAGGGGCGCGTGGACCTCAACGCCGTCGCCCGCGACCTCGCCCCGTTCCTGGACGGGCTCGCGGCCCGCCACCCGGGGCTCGCCTGGCGCTTCGGCGGCGAGCTCGCCGAGCAGCGCGAGACCTTCGGCCGGCTCGCCGCCGGCACCGCGCTGCTCCTCTTCGCCATCTACGCCCTGCTGGCGATCCCGCTGCGCTCCTACGTCCAGCCCCTGATCGTGATGCTGGTGATCCCCTTCAGCCTCGTCGGCGCCTTCCTCGGCCACGTCCTCATGGGTATGGACCTCAGCATCATGAGCGTCATGGGGCTGCTGGCGCTGGCGGGCGTGGTGGTCAACGACAGCCTCGTCCTGGTGGACTGGACCAACCGCCACCGCGCCCGCGGCATGGCGCTCGCCGAGGCGGTACGGGCGGCGGGGGTGGCCCGCTTCCGCCCCATCCTCCTCACCTCGCTCACCACCTTCGGGGGGCTGGCGCCGATCATCTTCGAGCGCAGCACCCAGGCCCAGTTCCTCATCCCGATGGCCGTCTCCCTCGGCTTCGGCGTCCTCTACGCGACCCTCCTGAGCCTGGTCCTGGTCCCGGTGGGCTATCTGATCCTCGAGGACCTGCGCCGCCTCGTCGCGGGGCTGCGCCCGGCGCCGGCGCGCCCGTGAGCGCCTCAGGCGAGGCGGCGGTCGAGGCGGCGGTAGCCCACCGCCTCGGCCACGTGCTCGGGGGCGATGGTCTCGGCGCCGGCAAGATCCGCGATGGTGCGCGCCACCCGCAGGATGCGGTGGTAGGCGCGTGCCGAGAGCCGCAGCCGCTCGATGGCGGCGGCGAGCAGCGCCGCCGCCTGCGGCGCCGCACGGCAGTGGCGCTCCACCCCGGCGGCGTCGAGGGCGGCGTTGGCCCGCCCCTGGCGCGCCAGCTGACGCCCGCGCGCCGCCGCCACGCGGGCGCGCACCGCGGCCGAGTCCTCCCCCGGGCGCCCCGCCAGCAGCTCCTCGCGGGGCAGCCGCGGCACCTCCACGTGCAGGTCGATGCGGTCGAGCAGCGGCCCGGAGATGCGGGCGCGATAGCGGCGCACCTGCTCCTCGGTGCAGCGGCAGCGCCCGGCGGGGTCGCCGAGGTGCCCGCAGGGGCAGGGATTCATGGCCGCGACGAGCTGGAAGCGGGCGGGAAACTCCGCCTGCCGCGCCGCCCGCGAGACGGTGATGCTGCCGTTCTCGAGGGGCTCGCGCAGGGCCTCGAGGACGCGGCGGTCGAACTCCGGGAGCTCGTCCAGGAAGAGCACGCCGTGGTGGGCGAGGGAGACCTCCCCCGGCCGCGGCTGCCCGCCCCCGCCCACCAGGGCCACCGCCGAGGCCGTGTGGTGGGGGGCGCGAAAGGGCCGCAGGCCCCAGCGGGCGGGATCGAAGCAGCCGGCGGCGGAGGCCACCGCCGCCGCCTCCAGGGCCTCCTCCTCGGTCATGGGCGGCAGGATCCCCGGCAGGCGCTGGGCGAGCATGCTCTTGCCGGTCCCGGGCGGGCCGATGAGGAGCAGGCTGTGGCCACCCGCGGCGGCCACCTCGAGGGCACGACGCGCCTGGTGCTGGCCGCGCACGTCGGCGAGATCCGGCACCGCCCCCACGCCGCCCCGCTCGGGGGCCGCGGCCGGCGCCAGCGGCTCGCGCCCGGCGAGGTGGGCGCACACCGCGAGCAGGTGCCCGGCGCCGAGGACGCGGCCGCCCGCGGCGGCGGCCTCGGCCGCGTTGCCCTCGGGGACGACGAGGGCGCGGCCCGCGCGGCGGGCGGCCAGCGCCGCCGGCAGGACCCCGCGGCAGGGCCGCAGCGCCCCGGTCAGGGCCAGCTCCCCGATGAGCTCGTGGCCGTCGAGGGCCTCCGCCGGCACCTGGCCCGAGGCGGCGAGGATCCCCACCGCGATGGGCAGGTCGAAGCGCCCGCCCTCCTTGGGCAGATCGGCGGGGGCGAGGTTGATGGTGATGCGGCGGGCGGGGAAGTCGAAGCCGGCGCTCACCAGCGCGCTGCGCACCCGATCCTTGGCCTCGCGCACCGCCGCCTCCGGGAGGCCGACGAGGGTGAGGGCGGGCAGGCCCGCACCCAGGTGCACCTCGACCACCACCTCCGGCGCCGCGACCCCCTCCTGGGCGCGGCTGTGGACCACCGCAAGCGTCAGGGCGGATCCCTCCCCCCGCGGACGCCCCTCAGGTGGGCGGGTCCTCCGGCCCCTCCTCCAGCGGCGGTTCGGCCGGCGGCGTGATGCCCGCGTGGGCCTCCAGCGCCGCCACGCGCCGCTCCAGCCGCTCCACCATCGTCCGCGTGCGCGCGAGCAGCTCGGCCTGGACGTCGAACTCCTCGCGCGTGACCAGGTCCATGCGCGCGAAGAAGGCCTGGAGCACGGCGCGGAAGTTGCGCTCCATGTCCTGCTGCAGCTCGCGCATGCCCGGCGGCACCATCGCCGCCAGGCCCTTGGCGAGCTCGTCGATGGTCTTCTGGCTGATCATGGCCGACGCCTCCACGGGGAACGGGAGAGGATTGTTCCGCAGCCCCCGCCGGCACGCAACCGGGCGGCGCGGATGGCGGCGGCGCGCCCCCGCCCTTATCCTTGCCGCGATGGCCTCGCTCCACGTCCACCGCGCCCGCATCGCGCTGCTGCTGCGCTTCGACGACGCCGCGGTCACCGCGATGGCCCGCTATTCGCCGCGCCTGCTCGGCGAGACGCTGGCCGAGGCGGTGGCCCGCGGGGTCGCCGAGCGCGGCCTCGGCTACTTCCCGCCGCTGCCGCGCCTGGTGGAGCTGGGGCTCGCCGAGCCCGACCTCCTGGCGGCGGTGGACGACGTCACCGCCTTCGTGCTGCAGGCGGCGCGCAACGGCGGCCGCCAGCGCCTCGCCGCCCTCTTCTCCTCGGTGCGGGTCGAGCGCGTCACGAGCCCCGCCCACACCATGCCCCCCATGCGCCCCGCCGACCCCCGCGCGGTGGAGGCCCTGGCCCACCACTACGCCCCGGACCGCGCCCGCCTCGAGCTGGTGGTGACGAGCCTCGAGCGCAACGCCTACGAGGGGGCCGAGCGCTGGCTCGGGCGGCGGGCGGCGCGGGCCCTGGCGGGGCTCGCCCGCGACATCCGCCTCCTCGACGCCGCCCCGCTGGAGGCCGGCGATGGCTGAGGGGCTCGTCCTCGAGGGGCTGGCCGTCCCGCCGCTGGAGCCCGTGGACCTGCACCTCGCCCCCGGCACCATCACGGTGCTGCGCGGCCCCTCGGGCAGCGGCAAGACCCGGCTCCTGCGCGCCATCGCCGACCTCGAGCCGCACCGCGGCCGCGCCCTGCTCGACGGCGTCCCCGCCGAGGCGATGCCGGCACCCCAGTGGCGCCGCAAGGTGGCGTGGCTTCCCGCGGAGCCGCGCTGGTGGGGCGCGCGGGCGCGCGATCACTTCCCGCCCGGCGTCGAGGCCGGGCTCACCGCCGCGGGGCTTGCGGCGACGGTGCTCGACGAGCCGCTCGAGCGCCTCTCCAGCGGCCAGCTCCAGCGCCTCGCCCTGCTGCGGCTGCTCGCGCGCGGGCCGCGCGTGCTCCTCCTCGACGAGCCCACCGCGCGCCTCGACCCCGTCAACACGCGCCGCATCGAGCGGCTGGTGGGCGAGCACCTCGCCCGCACCGGGGCCCTGGCGCTGTGGGTGACCCACGACGAGGAGCAGGCCGCGCGCCTCGGCGGCTCCGTCCTCGAGATCCGCGGCCGGCGGCTGGAGGCGGCGGCGTGATCCCGCTCTCGCCCCTGGATCTGGCCCTCGCGGCGGCCCTCGTCCTCGCCCTCGCCGGCCTCTCCGCGGCCCTCGGCCTCGGCATCGGCCGCGGCCTCCTCACGGCGGCGGCGCGGGCGGCGCTGCAGCTCGCCCTCGTCGGGCTCGTCCTCAAGGCCCTGTTCGCCGCCCGCCACCCCGCGCTCGTCGCCGCCGTCGCCGCCTTCATGCTCGCGGTGGCCGGGCGCGAGGTGCTGGCGCGCCAGCAGGTGCGCCTGCGCGGCGGCTGGGGGCTGGCGGCGAGCACCCTGCCCATCGCGCTGTCCACCTTCGCCGTCACCGTCCTCGCCCTCGCCGTGATCATCGCCCCCGAACCGTGGTACGCGCCCCGCTACGCCGTGCCCCTGCTCGGGATGCTGCTCGGCAACGCCATGAACGGCGTCGCCATCGGCCTCGACCGCCTGCACCAGGGGATCCGGCGCGAGGCCGCGGTGATCGAGCAGCGCCTCGCCCTCGGCGAGCCCTGGGCCGAGGCCGTGGGCGGCCTGCGCCGCGAGAGCGTGCGCGCCGGCATGATCCCCATCATCAACGCCATGGCCGCCGCCGGCGTGGTCAGCCTGCCCGGGATGATGACCGGCCAGATCCTCGCCGGCGCCCCGCCGCTGGAGGCGGTGCGCTATCAGCTCCTGATCCTGCTCCTGATCGCGGCGGCGAGCGGGCTCGGCACCCTCGGCGCGGTCTGGATCGCCACCCGCCGCCTCACCGACGGGCGGGAGCGCCTGCGCCTCGACCGCCTCACCGGCCCCGCCCCCTGAGGCCTCCCCGCAGACCCCCACCGCCGACGCCCCGACGACGGCGCTCCGCGGCGCTCCCCGCTTCCGGCGCTTCGCGCCCACGTGTCCGCGCCGCGCCTGCGCCTCGACCGCCTCACCGGCCCCGCCCCCTGAGGCCTCCCCGCAGACCCCCACCGCCGACGCCCCGACGACGGCGCTCCGCGGCGCTCCCCGCNNNCGCGCCTGCGCCTCGACCGCCTCACCGGCCCCGCCCCCTGAGGCCTCCCCGCAGACCCCCACCGCCGACGCCCCGACGACGGCGCTCCGCGGCGCTCCCCGCTTCCGGCGCTTCGCGCCCACGTGTCCGCGCCGCGCCTGCGCCTCGACCGCCTCACCGGCCCCGCCCCCTGAGGCCTCCCCGCAGACCCCACCGCCGGGGTCAGCGGCGGCCCCTGCGGGCGCGGGGATGGGCCTGATCGTAGACGCGGGCGAGATGCTGCAGGTCGAGGTGGGTGTAGACCTCGGTGGTGGCGATGTGGGCGTGGCCCAGCAGCTCCTGCACCGCGCGCAGGTCGCCGCTGGACTCCAGGAGATGGGTCGCGAAGGCGTGGCGCAGGAGGTGGGGATGGACGCGGCGGCCGAGCCCGGCGGCGAGCCCCCAGTGGCGCACCCGCGCCTGGATCGCACGCGCGCTCAGGCGCCGCCCGCGCCGGGAGACGAAGAGCGCACGCTCGTCCGGCGCGGCGAGCCCGGGGCGCACCGCGAGCCAGGCGGCGAGGGCGTCGCGGGCGCGGCGGCCCACCGGCACCTCGCGCTCGCGCCCGCCCTTGCCCCGCACGCGCACCGTGCCCGCGCCGAGATCCGGCCCGTCGGCGTCGAGGGCGGCGAGCTCGCCGAGGCGCAGGCCCGACGAGTAGAAGAGCTCCAGGAGGGCGCGGTCGCGCCGCCCCAGGGGGTCGTCCCCCGGCGCCTCCACCAGCGCCGCCGCCTCCTCCACCGAGAGGGTCTCCGGCAGCCGGCGCGGGGCGCGCGGGGCGGAGACCTCGGCCGCGGGGTCGAGCCGCGCCCGCCCCTCGCGGAGCAGATAGCGGTAGAAGCCGCGCACGGCGCTGAGGGTGCGGGCGATGCTGCGCGGCGAGGCGCCGCGGCGGCGGCGCTCGGCGGCGAAGGCCCGCACCGCCCACGGCCGCAGGGCCTCCCAGGCGGCGATCCCCTGGCGGCGGCAGAAGGCGGCGAGGGCCTCGAGATCGCGCCGGTAGGCGGCGACGGTGTGCGGCGAGAGGCGCCGCTCGCTCGCGAGGTGCCGCAGGAAGGCCTCGACCGCCCCGGGATCGGGCCCGGACACCGCCGCGCCTCAGCCCCCGAGGCGCCCGCCCAGGGCGTGGGCGACGAGCTCCCCCATGTGGCCGAGGAAGAGGGTGCCCATGCCCTGCAGGAAGCGCTCGGGCTCGCGGCTGCCGATGGCGAGGATCCCCTGCACGCGCCCGGCGCACAGGGGCACGAGGGCGGCGGAGGCGACCTCCCCCGCCGCCTCGGCGAAGAGGAACTCCAGCTGCTCGCGCGTGAGCCGCCCGCACAGTGGCTTGCCGAGGCCGAGGAAGTTGCCGAAGCGGCGCTCGAGCTCGGGGTCGTCGCGGGCCACCGCGCGCGCCCCGTCGGGCAGGGCCGCGGCGTCGGCGTCGAAGAGCACCAGCGCCACGGCGTCGGCGTGGAAGGTCCCCATCATGTGCTCGCGCACGGTGGCCACCACGTCCTCGGCCCCGCCGGCGTCCATGAGCGCCAGCGCCAGGCGGTGCAGCCGCTCGTGCAGCCGGTCGTTGTCGCGCGCGACCTCGATCAGCTCGGTGAGCTTGCGGCGCAGCCCCTGGTTCTGCTCGCGCAGGACCTGGACCTGGCGCTCGATGAGGGAGACCGCGGCCCCGCACTCGTGGCGCAGCCGCATCGCCGCGAGCAGGGCCTTGTGGCGCTCGAAGAAGTCCGGATGGGCCGAGAGATAGCGGGCGACCAGGGCCTCGGTGGCCGCGTCCTCGTCGAGACCGCTCTGCCGCTGGCTGCTCATGTCCGGATCCGTCCCTCGAAGACCCGCTCGGCGGGTCCGGTCATCCACACCGGCTCGCCCTCGCCGGGCCAATGTATCACAAGGTCCCCGCCGCGCAGGTGCACCCGCACCCGCGGCCCGAGCCGCCCGGCGAGCCGCCCCCACACCACCGCGGCACAGGCGCCGCTGCCGCAGGCCTCGGTCTCGCCGGCGCCGCGCTCGTAGACCCGGAGGCGGACCGCCTCCGGGGAGAGGACCTGGAGGAAGCCGACGTTGACCCCGGCGGGGAAGGCCGGATGGCGCTGCAGCGCAGGCCCCAGGCGCCCCACCGGCGCCGCCGCCACGTCCGCCACCTCGAGCACGGCGTGGGGGTTGCCCATGGAGACCGCCCCCACCTCCACGCGCTCGCCCTCCACCTCCAGGGGATAGCGCAGGGCGCGCGCGGGCGCGTCGATGGGGATCTCGGCCGGCTCGAGCCGCGGCGGCCCCATGTCGACGCGGACCTGGCCGTCGGGCTCGAGGAAGAGGCCGACGAGACCGCCGCGGGTCTCCACCACCAGCCGCGGCGCCTGCCACAGGCCCTCGTCCACCACGAAGCGGGCGAGGCAGCGGGCGCCGTTGCCGCACTGCTCCACCTCGCCGCCGTCGGCGTTGAAGATGCGGTAGCGGAAGTCGGCCCGCGGGTCCGCCGCCGGCTCCACCAGCAGCACCTGGTCGCAGCCGATGCCGCGGCGGCGGTCGGCGAGCCGGCGCGCCAGCTCCGGCGTCATCTCCACCCGCTGGCGCACGGCGTCGATGACGACGAAGTCGTTGCCGAGCCCGTGCATCTTGACGAAGCGCACCGCCCTACCCCCGCGGCAGCGTCCGCTCGCCCGCCCACAGCGCCTCCACCGGCTCGCGCTCGCGCACGACGTGGAAGCGCCCGCCGTCCACCATGACCTCGGCCGGGCGCGGGCGGCCGTTGTAGTTGGAGGCCATGACGAAGCCGTAGGCCCCGGCCGAGCGCACCGCGAGGAGATCGCCCTCGGCGGCGGCGAGGCGCCGCCCGCGGCCGAGGAAGTCGCCGCTCTCGCACACCGGCCCCGCGACGTCGCACAGCACCGGCTCGGCGTCCGGGCGCAGGCGCACGGGGACGATCTCGTGCCAGGCATCGTAGAGGGCCGGACGGATGAGCTCGGTCATGGCGGCATCGACGATGAGATAGCGCCGCCCCCCCTGCTCCTTGACGTACTCGACCCGGGTCAGGAGCACGCCGGCGTTGCCGGCGATGGCGCGCCCGGGCTCGAGGATGACCGCGTAGTCGCGCCCGGCGAGGAGCTGGCGCAGGGCCGAGGCGTACTGGGCCGGCTCCGGCGGGCGCTCGTCGCGGTAGGGGATGCCGAGGCCGCCGCCGAGGTCGAGGTGGCGGATGGGGATGCCCTCGGCGCGCAGCGCATCGGCGAGCGCGAGCACGCGCTCCGCGGCCTCGAGGAAGGGCGCCAGGGTCGTGAGCTGGGAGCCGATGTGGCAGTCGATGCCGGTGACCTCGATCCCCGCCATGTCCATGGCGCGGCGGTAGAGGGCCGGGGCCTCGGCGGCGGGGATGCCGAACTTGCTCTCGCGCAGGCCGGTGGCGATGTAGGGGTGGGTGCGCGGGTCGACGTCGGGATTGACGCGCAGGCTCACCGGCGCGCGCACGCCGAGCGCCCGCGCCACGCGGTCCAGCCGCTCGAGCTCGGCCGCCGACTCGACATTGAAGCAGCGGATGCCCGCCTCCAGCGCCCGCCGCATCTCCGCCTCGCCCTTGCCCACGCCGGAGAAGACCACCCGCGCCGGATCGCCGCGGGCGGCCAGGACGCGGGCGAGCTCACCCCCGGAGACGATGTCGAAGCCCGCGCCGAGGCGGGCCAGCACGTCCAGCACCGCGAGGTTGCCGTTGGCCTTGACCGCGTAGCAGACGAGATGATCGAGCCCGGCCAGGGCCTCGTCGAAGGCGCGGTAGTGCCGCTCGAGGGTGGCGCGGGCGTAGACGAAGCAGGGCGTGCCGCAGGCCTCGGCGATGGCCTCGAGGGGGACGTCCTCGGCGTGCAGCCGCCCGTCGCGGTAGTGGAAGTGGTCCATCTGGCTCAGCCGCCCGCGCCCTGCGCCGGCTCCTCCGGGATGTAGAGCGGCCCCTTCTGGCCGCAGCCGCCGAGGAGCAGCGCGGCGAGCAGCAGCCCGGCAAGCGCCCGCATCCGCATCGGCCCTCCGCTACAATCGAGCGCCGGAGTATAGCAGCGGCGGGGCAGGCCCCGCCGCGGGGAGGTTCGATGCGCACAGCCCCGGCCCTGGGGGCGGTCCTGCTCCTCGCGGCCGCGGCGGCCGCCGCGGCCCCGGACGGCGCCGCCCTCTACGGACGCCACTGCGCCGCCTGCCACGGCGACGACGGCAGCGGCGGGGTGGGCGTGCCGCTGGCCCTGCCGGACTTCCTCGCCACCATGACCGACCGCTACCTCGCCGAGACCGTCCGTCGCGGCCGCCCCGGCCGGGTGATGCCCGCCTTCCCGGAGCTGAGCGAGGAGGAGGTGGCGGCCATCGTCGCCCACGTCCGCCGCCTCGGCGGCGTGCCGGCACCGCGGTATGCGCCGCGCCCGGCGCGGGGGGACGCCGCCCGCGGCGCCCGTCTCTACGCCCGCCACGGCGCCGCCGGGGAGGGCGGCCGGGGCACCGGGGTCGCCTTCGCCCGCCCGCGCGACCTTCCGGTGGTGCCGCCCGCGCTGGCCAATCCGGGCTTTGCCGCCAGCGTCTCCGACGAGGAGCTGCGCGCCACCCTCCTGCGCGGGCGGCGCGGCACGCCCATGCCCGCCGCCGCGGACCTGGGCCTGAGCGGCGAGGACGTGGAGGATCTGGTGGCCCATCTGCGCCGCCTGGGCTCGGCGGCGGCGCCGCGCGCGGCGGGACGCGACGAGCCTGCGCTGCTGGAGGCGGAGTCGGCGATCGGGCTGGAGGAGACCGTGGAGGCGGTCAAGCGCGCCGTGGTGGGACAGAACTTCCGCCTGATCCGCGTCCAGTATCTGGACCAGGGCCTCGTGCCGGAAGGCACCGAAGACCGCCGCCGCGTCATCGTCTACTTCTGCAACTTCGCCTTTCTCTACGAGGCCCTCGCCATCGACCCGCGGGTGGGGCTGTTCCTGCCCTGCCGCGTCACCGTGGTCGCGGACGGGGACCGGGTCCGCGTCATGGCCGTCAACCCCAAGCGCCTCAGCGTGCTGTTCAACAACGCCGAGCTCGATGCGGCCTGCGCGCGCATGGCGGAGATCTACCGCGCGATCCTCGAGGAGGCGACCCTGTGACGCCCCGCACCACGCCCTGGCTGCTCGCGGCGCTCCTCTTCTTCACCACCGCCGCCGCGCGCGCGGCGGATCTGCTGATGGTGCGCTCGCCGGAGCCCTTCCCCGAGGCCATGGCGACCCTCCAGGAGGCCATCCGCGAGGCCGGCTACACCGTCTCGCGGGTGCAGCGGGTGGATGTGGGCCTGGCCGCCATGGGCTATCGCAGCGACAAGTACCGGGTGGTCTTCTTCGGCCGCGCCGGGGAGGTGGACCGGCTGGCCGAGCATCACCCGCAGCTCATCCCCTTCCTGCCCCTCAAGATCGCCCTCTTCGCCCAGGGCGAGGAGACCCTGGCGGTAGCCCTCGACCCGCGCCGGCTCGCCGGCTTCTTCGACGATCCCGCGCTGGCGCCGGTGCTGCAGCGCTGGGCCGCCGATCTCGAGCGCATCCTCGCCCGCGTGCGCGCCCCCTGAAGCCGCCTCAGCCGCCCTCCGGGGCGGCGTTGAGCCGGGCCTCGATGGCCTTCTTGTAGGCCAGGTAGCGGATGGTCTGGAGCTGCGGCTCGCCGCCGGCGTCCGGGCGCAGGCGGGAGATGTCGAGATCGGTGATGTAGACCGGATAGCGGGCGCCGCTGGGGCGGCGGGCGAGCACGTGCCGCCTCACCGCGGCGAAGAGGGCCTCGCCGTGCTCCAGGGTCGTGAACTCGCGCTCGCCGCAGTAGATGCGATAGCCCACGCGCCCGTCGGCCTCCTCCTCCACCAGGACCTGGACGCTGTAGTAGCCCCCGGCGTCCCCGGGCTCGAGCACCACCGGCTCGGCGCGCCAGCCGCCGGGGCCCGGGCGCAGGCGCGCATAGCCCACCGCCGCCGCCGCGTGCGGCGCGAGCAGGGCGCGGCGGCGCGCCACCGCCTCGAGGAAGCGCTGGAGCTGGCGCAGCAGGATCTCGGGGTCGCGCCCCTCGTAGCGCTCGTGGAAGAGGGAGCCGCGCTCGTCGACGACGTAGAGCCCCACGGCCCCGCCCTCGGCCTCGTAGAGGACCTGGATGCGCCCCGGCCGGGCCGCGGCCAGCACCGCCGGCAGCGGCGTCCCGGCGAGCGCGAGGCGGTCCAGGGCGACGCCGCGGAAGCGCGGCTGGGGCGCCGCGAGGGCCTCCAGCAGGGCCTCGGTGTCGGCCAGGATCCGCCCGCGCACGCCCTCCGGGCCCGCCTCCAGCAGGCAACAGCGACCGTCGGCCTCGAACACGAAGCGGCCGGCCCCGCCGGGCCCCAGGGCCGCGGCGGCGGCGGTGAAGAGCGCCTCGACGCGGGCGGCGATGGCCCCGCCCCGGCCGGGGGTGAAGCAGGCCGCCGCGGGCCGCGGCGGCACCCCGCCGGCGGCCCAGCGCAGGTGGTCGGCGAGCGCCGCCAGCAGCCCTTCCAGCCCGTCGTAGCGGTGGGTCAGCACCTCGCCCCAGCTGTTGCGCACCAGCAGGTCGAGGGTGCGCACCAGGTTGCGCCGGGCGCCGCCGTACTGCAGCGGGTCGGTGCGGTCGCTGACCAGCTGGCGGCCGGCACGGGTGAGCGGCGCCATGGGGTCGACGCCGAGGTTGACGAAGACCAGCAGCTGCTCGGCCACCGCCGCCCGCCCGAGGCGCTCCACCGGCGGGTCGCCGAGGGCGCTGCGGGGCAGCGCGGCGGCGAGGCGGTCGAGGACGGCGCGCACCTCGGCGCTGCCGACGCCGCCGGGGTGGGCGTGGAGGTGGATGCGGGTCCCCGGCCGCACGAGCCCGTTGAGGTGGCACCAGGCGAGCAGCTCGAGCAGCTGCGGCGCGCGCTTGAGGGGGGGCTGGCGGGCGCCGTCCTCGGGCGCCACGGCACCGCGGAACAGCAGCCAGCCCCGCCGCGCCCCGGCGCCGCGCACCTCGTGCAGCGACAGCGCCTCCTCGCTGAGGTCGGCCGAGATCCCGGGATTGACCAGCTCCACCTTGCCGGCACGGCGCTCGAAGGCGGCGTGGAGCTTGCGGCCGAGCAGCTCCAGGTCCTCCGCGGTGGCGGTGACGGCGGCGGCCTGCTCCGCCGCGGCGCGGGCGAGCGCCCGGTAGGCGCGGGTGAGCTCCCCCACCAGCAGCCGCCGCTCCTCCAGGACGCGGTGGATCTTCCAGCGCGGGCGGGCATCCAGGAGCACCAGCTGCGGCTCGTCCCAGCCCCAGCGGGCGACGAGCTCGGCGAGGAGCCGCCGCCGCCAGGGCCGCTCGGCGCCGCTGCGGCTGAGCGGCTCGCCCACCTTGAAGTAGAGGCAGCGCCGCGCCAGCTCCAGCCGCTCGAGCTCCCCCCGCGCCACCAGGTGCTCCTCGACCCGGTTGATCATCATGACGTAGGGATCGACGGCGTCGACCCCGGTCTCGCCCCCGTACACCGCCGCCTTGAAGCGCCGGGCGAGGGTGTCGCCCGCGGGCCCCTCCGCGTAGGCCTCCAGCAGCTGCAGCTTGAGCACCGACTTGTAGGGCGAGGCGATGGCCTTGTAGAGGTGCCAGAGGGCGGCGCCCACGAACTCCCCCGCGGGGATCGCCCACAGGGGCCCGAAGTCGATGCAGTCGCGGTCGGCGACGATGCCGGCCCGCGCCAGCCGGTGCGTCCAGGCCTCGTAGTCGGCGTCCGCCTCCGGCGGGACCAGCCACCACAGCGGATGCTGGCCGGCGAGCAGCAGCCCCGAGCGGTAGAACTCGTCCCGCAGCAGGTTGTGCTGGGTGCTGCCGCTGCTCTCCCGCGACAGCGGCGCGTGGCGCCCGGCGCGGAACTCCGCCGGGTCGATCAGGAAGCAGTGGACCTCGAGCCCGAGGCCCGCGGCCCAGCGCTCGACGGCGTCGCAGCGCGCGCGCAGGGCGGCGCGCGCCTCGGCGCCGAGCGCGCTGCGGTGGCAGACCCAGAGATCGAAGTCGCTGCGGTCGGTGTGGGCGACGGTGCCGGCCGAACCGATGAGATAGAGGCCGTGCAGGTCGTAGCGGGCGAGCGCGCGGCGCCGGTAGCGGAAACCCTCGGCGAGGGCCTCTGCGGCGGCCACCGCGGCGCGGGGCGGACGGTAGTCGACGATGCCGAAGGGGACGCCGTCGCCCACGTGCCCGGGCAGGGCCTCGTGGACGGCGTGGAAGAGCAGCGGCAGGACGTCGAGGAAGACCCGCTGGCGCGGCGGCAGGGCGTCGCGGGTGCGCCGCAGGCGCTCGCGGTTGATGCCGTAGAAGCGGCGCCGCAGCTGCTGCAGCGTCCCGAGGTCGATGCCGCCGGTCGCCGTCGCCATCCGCCCCTCCGTGCCGCCACCGCGACCATGCTAGCGCAGCCGCCGCCCCCGCGCTTGCCCGTGGCGGCCTGCACCGTACAATGGCGGCCCGCATCCACGGCCAGGGCCGAGGGAGGAGCCATGCGCGATCCGTTCCGTCCGCCGCAGGTGGGCGCGCCCGATCCGGAGCTGAGGAACTCGCCCATCATCGAGGACACCGCGGAGGACTTCGAGGTGGTGGGGCAGGAGCTGGACGAGCTGCCCGTCTGCTACTTCAACGGCGTCGCCTATCGCCACGGCCAGTTCGTGTGCAGCGGCACGGAGCTGCTGCGCTGCATGCGCGGCTCCTGGATCCGCGCCGGCTCCTGCGACCCCGACAACCCCTGAGCGCGCGGGCGGCGCTCAGCCGCGGCGGCGCGCCGCCAGCCAGGCGCGGGCACGGGCGCAGGCGGCGCGCACCTGGGCCGGTGCGGTGCCGCCGATGTGGTCCCGCGCCGCCACCGCGCCGTCCAGGGTGAGGACCTCGCGCACGTCCTCGTCGATGGCCTCGGAGAAGCCGCGCAGGGTCTCCAGCGGGAGGTCGGCGAGATCGCAGCCCTCGGCCTGGGCGTGGCGCACCGCGCGGCCGACGATCTCGTGGGCGTCGCGGAAGGGCACCCCCTTGCGCACCAGATAGTCGGCGAGGTCGGTGGCGGTGGCGAAGCCCTCGCGCGCCGCCGCCCGCATGCGCCCGCGGTCGGGCTCGAGGGCGGGGACGAGGTCGGCGAAGGCCCGCACCGAGCCGAGGACCTGGTCGACGGTGTCGAAGACCGGCTCCTTGTCCTCCTGGTTGTCCTTGTTGTAGGCGAGGGGCTGGCCCTTCATGAGGGTGAGCAGCGCCACCAGATGCCCCTGCACGCGGCCGCACTTGCCCCGCACCAGCTCGGGCACGTCCGGGTTCTTCTTCTGCGGCATGATGGAGGAGCCGGTGCAGAAGCGGTCGGGCAGCCGGACGAAGCCGATGTGGGGCGAGGCCCACAGCACCAGCTCCTCGGCCATGCGCGACAGGTGCACCATGAGCAGGGCGCAGCAGGAGACGAACTCGATGGCGAAGTCGCGGTCGCTGACGGCGTCGAGGGAGTTCTCGCAGACGCCGTCGAAGCCCAGCAGGCCGGCGGTGTAGGCGCGGTCGATGGGGAAGGTGGTGCCGGCGAGCGCCGCCGCCCCCAGCGGCATGACGTTGACCCGCCGGCGGCAGTCGGCGAGGCGGTCGCGGTCGCGGCGCAGCATCTCGAACCAGGCCATGAGGTGATGGCCGAAGGTCACCGGCTGCGCCACCTGCAGATGGGTGTAGCCGGGCATGACGGTGTCGGCCTCGCGCTCGGCGAGCGCCACCAGCCCCTCCTGCAGGCGGCCGATCTCGGCGTCGATGGCGTCGATCTGCTCGCGCAGCCACAGCCGCAGGTCGGTGGCCACCTGGTCGTTGCGCGAGCGCCCCGTGTGCAGCCGCTTGCCCGCCTCACCGATGCGCTCGGTCAGGCGCGCCTCGATGTTCATGTGCACGTCCTCGAGGGCCACCGACCACGTGAAGCGCCCGGCCTCGATCTCGGCCCGCAGGGCCTCGAGCCCCCGGACGATGGCCTCGGCGTCGGCCTCGCCGAGGACCCCGGCCCGCGCCAGCATGCGGGCGTGGGCGATGGAGCCGGCGATGTCGTGGGCGTAGAGCCGGCGGTCGAAGTCCACCGAGGCGGTGAAGGCCTCCACGAAGGCGTCGGTGGCCTCCTCGAAGCGTCCGCCCCAGGGCTTGCGCGTTCCGTTATCCTTGGCCATGAGAGCCATCCCCCGAGCCGCAGGAAGGACGGCGCAGTATACGGTCACCGGCGGCGCCGGCGCGAGGCGGCGCCGCGTGCGGGAGGGCGACCTTGCACCCACGCGAGCGCGACGAGACCAGCTTCCTGCCCGACTTCTGCGCCGTGCGGGTGCTGCTGGCGCTGGTGCTGGCGGTGGAGCTGCTGGCGCTGGTCCTGGTGCTCGCGGCCCCGGCGCCGTCGTGGGGGCGGCTCGCCCTCGTTTCGCTCCTCGCCCAGTGGGTGGCGCTCGGCAGCGCCGCCCTGCTCTGCCCGCTGCGCCGCGCCCTCGGCGGGCGCCACCCCGGCGCCGTCGCGGCCGGCGCCCTCGCCGTCGTCGCGCTCGTCGCCGCCGCCAGCGCCGCCGCCGCCCAGGCCGCCGGCCTCGCCCCCGCAGGCCCGGCCCTCGTCGCCCGCGTCGCCGCCGTCGCCCTCATCGGCGCCGGCCTCGCCCTGCGCCACCTCTACGTGCAGCACCAGTGGCGCCGCCAGCTCGAGGCCGAGAGCGAGGCGCGGGTGGCCGCCCTGCGCGCCCGCATCCGCCCCCACTTCCTCTTCAACAGCATGAACACCATCGCCGCGCTCACCCGCAGCGATCCCGCGCGCGCCGAGGAGGCGGTGCAGGATCTTGCCGAGCTCTTCCGCGCCGCCCTCGAGGACGGACGCGAGCACGCCAGCCTCGGCGAGGAGGTGGCGCTCGCGCGCCGCTATCTCGACATCGAGGCCCTGCGGCTGGGGCCGCGGCTGCGCGTGCGCTGGGCGATCGAGCTCGGGACCGAGCGCTTCCGGCTCCCACCCCTGACCCTGCAGCCGCTGGTGGAGAACGCGGTCTACCACGGCATCGAGCCGCTCCCGGAGGGGGGCGAGGTCCTGGTGCAGGCGCGGCGGCAGGGGCGGGGGCTGCGCCTCGAGGTGCGCAACCCCCTGCCCGCCGACGCCCCGCCCCGGGCGGGCCACCGCATGGCCCTGGACAACGTCCGCCAGCGCCTCGCCGCCGCCTTCGGCCCGCGCGCGCGGCTCGAGGCGGGGCCGGAGGACGGCGGCTACCTCGTCTCCATCGAGGTGGAGGCGGACTGATGCGGATCCTCATCGTCGACGACGAGGCCCCGGCGCGCGAGCGCCTGCGCCGCCTCTGCGGCGAGATCCCCGGCTGCGCCGTGGTGGCGGAGGCCGCGGACGGCAGGACGGCGATCCGGCGCGTGGGCGAGCACGACCCCGACGTGGTCCTGATGGACATCCGCATGCCCGGCATGGACGGGCTCGAGGCGGCGCGCCACCTGGCGCTGCTCCCGGCGCCGCCGGCGGTGATCTTCGTCACCGCCTACGGCGACCACGCCCTGGCCGCGTTCGAGGCCCAGGCGGTGGACTATCTGCTCAAGCCCATCCGCCGCGAGCGCCTGGCCGCCGCCCTCGCCCGCGCCCAGCGCCCGACGCGGGCCCAGACCACGGCCCTCGCCGCCGCCGCGGCTCCGGCGCGGACCCATCTCGCGGCCCGCGTCCGCGGCGATCTGGTGCTGGTGCCGGTGGCGGAGGTGCGGCTGCTGCGGGCGGACCACAAGTACACCGAGGTGGTGCACCCGGGCGGCACGCTGCTCCTGGAGGAGTCGCTGAAGAGCCTCGAGCGCGAGCTGGGCGAGGCCTTCCTGCGCGTGCACCGGGCGGCGCTGGTGGGCATCGCCCACGTGCGCGCGCTCCACGCCGGCCCCGGCGGACTGCACCTGCGTCTCGACGGCCTCGAGGAGCCGGTGCCGGTCAGCCGCCGCCACGCCGCCGCGGTGCGCCGGCGGCTCAAGGCCCTGACCGCCGGCCGGCAGGCTCAGCAGTAGGCGGCCGCCTCGGCGCAGCCCGCGGCGAGGCGCTCGGCGATGCGGGCGCGGCCGCGCTCGATGGCCTTGTCCAGGTAGTAGGCGAACATCTCGCCGTTGTAGCCGAGGAGCGGCTCGCCCAGGGGCTCGCCGTCGGGCCCCAGGAGCAGCGTGGTCGGGGTGAGGGCGACGCGGTAGCGGGCGGCGATGGCGCGTGCCGGCACCCTGCGCCCCGCGGCGTCCACCACCGGGTCGCCCGAGGTGATGTCGATCTTGCGCAGCAGGATGCGGCCCTCGTACTCGCCGCTGAGCAGCATCGGCACCAGCTGCTCGGCCTCCAGGCGCATGCAGTAGACGCAGCCGGGGCTCGTGAAGACGAGGACCACGGGGGCGCCGAGGCGGCGGGCCTCGGCGAGGTCGGCGGCGAGATCCGCGAGCATAGCGACCCGGGGCGCGGCCGCCGCCGCCGCGGCCCAAAGCCCCGCCGCGAGCACCGCAAGGCGCATCCGACGGCCCATCTCCATCCTCCCGCCGCGCCTGCTTCGGGCGCGGTCTGCGTGCCCGGGCATTGTGCCCCGGTCGGCGCCTGCCGCCCATATCCCCGGCGTGATAGCATGGGCGGCCGCGCCGCCGCAAGGAGACCGCGCCGTGCCCGCGACCCTGCGCATCGCCACCCGCAAGAGCCCGCTCGCCCTCTGGCAGGCGGAGCACGTCGCCGCGCGCTTGCGCGCGGCCCATCCCGGGCTCGCGGTGGAGCTCGTCACCATGACCACCCAGGGCGACCGCATCCTCGACGCCCCGCTCGCCCGCATCGGCGGCAAGGGGCTGTTCGTGAAGGAGCTGGAGCGGGCGCTGCTGGACGGGCGGGCCGACATCGCCGTGCACTCCATGAAGGACGTCCCCGTGGAGCTGCCCGAGGGGCTCCACCTGCCGGTGATCCTCGAGCGCGAGGACCCGCGCGACGCCTTCGTCTCGCCCCGCTACGCCGATCTCGCCTCGCTGCCCCCCGGCGCGCGGGTCGGCACCTCGAGCCTGCGCCGGCAGGTGCAGCTTCGCGCCCGCCGCCCCGACCTCGTGGTGGAGAGCCTGCGCGGCAACGTGGGCACGCGGCTCGCCCGCCTCGACGCCGGCGACTTCGACGCCGCCATCCTCGCCTGCGCCGGGCTGCGCCGGCTCGGCCTCGCCGGGCGGATCCGCCGCCCCCTCACGGTGGAGGAGAGCCTGCCCGCCATCGGCCAGGGGGCCATCGGCATCGAGTGCCGCCGCGACGACGCGGCAACCCTCGCCCTCGTCTCGGTCCTCGACCACGGCCCCACCCACACCTGCCTCGCCGCCGAGCGCGCCCTCAACGCCGTCCTCGGCGGCGGCTGCCAGGTGCCCATCGGCGGCCACGCGGTGCTCGAGGGCGAGACCCTGCACCTGCGCGCCCTCGTCGGCCACCCGGACGGCGAGCCGGTGCTGCAGGACGCGATCCGCGGGCCGGCGGCGCAGGCCGAAGCCCTCGGCCGCGCCCTCGCCGAGCGGCTGCTCGCGGCCGGCGCCCGCGAGATCCTGGAGGCCGTCCACCGCGCCGGGCTGCCGGGGCATCCCCCGGACGGCGCCGCCGGCTGAGCCGTGGACGCGCCCCTGCCGCAGCTCGGCGGCGCCGGCGTCCTCGTCACCCGCCCCGCCCACCAGGCCGAGGGCCTGTGCCGGCTCATCGAGGCCGCGGGAGGGCAGGCCCTGCGCTACCCGGTGATCGCCATCGAGCCGCTGCCGGACGACGGCCTCCTCGCCGAGCGGCTGCGCGGGGCCGATCTCGCCGTCTTCGTCAGCGCCAACGCCGTGCGCGAGGCCCGCGCCCGCCTCGGCGCGGGCTTCCGCCGCCCGCCCGGACTGCGCGTGGCGGCGGTGGGCGAGGCGACGGCGCGGGCCCTGGCCGAGGCGGGCCTCGCGGCGGACGTGGTGCCGGCGCAGGGGGCGGACAGCGAGGCCCTGCTCGCCGAGCCGGCCCTGCAGGACGTGGCGGGGCGGCGCGTGCTCGTGGTGCGGGGCGAGGGCGGCCGCGAGCTCCTCGCCGAGACCCTGCGCCGGCGCGGGGCCGAGGTCGCCCACGTGGCGCTCTACCGCCGGGTGCGGCCGCCGCTGGGTCCCGAGCCCCTCCTGCGCTGGCGGCGGGCCGGCCTGCTCGACGTCGCCCTCGCCACCAGCGTCGAGGCCCTCGAGAACCTCGCGGCGATGGCGGGCGAGGTCCTGCCCCACCTGCAGCAGCGGCCGCTGGTGGCGGTGAGCGGGCGTGTGGTACAACGGGCCCGCGCCCTCGGCTTTGCGCGGCCGTGGTGCGCGGGCGGCGCCGGCGACCGCACGCTGCTGGAGGCGGTGGCCGCGGCCCTCGCCGCCGACGGGGAGCAGCCATGAACGACGAAGAACGCAGGCAGGACCAGGACAGGTCACCCGGGACGGACGCACCCGACGACACCGGGCCGCAGGGCCCGGAGGCGGACGGGTCGGCGGAGGGCGCGGGCGGCGAGGCGGCGCCTGCGCCGGCCGCGGAGGAGGGGGCGGGGCCGCGGGCGCGGCGCATCGCCCTTCTCGCCCTCGTCGTCGCCCTCTTCGCCCTCGCCGCGGCCCTCGCCGCCGGGGCCGGCGCCTACCTGCTCTGGCGGCAGGCGACGGTCGCGGTGGCCGAGACGCGCGCGGCGGCGCGCGGCGGACAGGAGCGGCTCGCGGCGACGCTGGCGAAGCTCGACGAGCGCGTGGCGCAGCTCGCGGCGGGGCTCGATGCCGCCCGCGCCGAGGACGCCGCCCTCGGCCAGCGCCTGCAGGCGCTGCGCGAGAGCGTGGCCGAGCTCGCCGCGCGCGAGCGGGGGCGGGACAACGCCTGGCTCGTGGCCGAGGCCGAGTATCTGCTGCGGGTGGCCAACCACCGGCTGCGCCTCGCCGGCGACCGCGCCGCCGCCCTCGCCGCCCTGCGCGCCGCCGACGGGCGCCTGCGCGAGGCGGCGGACCCCCGCCTGATCGAGGTGCGCGAGGCCGTCGCGCGCGAGATCGCGGCCCTCGAGGCGGTGGCGGTGCCGGACCTTGCGGGGCTCGCGGCGCGGATCTCGGCCCTCGAGGGCCTGGTCCCGCGGCTGCCCGTGCGCGGGGTGCGCCCGCCCCTCCGCCCGGCGGCGGGGGACGGTGCGGCGGACCGGCCGCCGGTGCGCGACCTCGGCGGCTTCCTGCGCGCGGTGTGGGCGGACGTGCGTGACCTGGTGCGGATCCGCCGCGACGCCGAGGCGGCCGAGCCGCTGCTGCCGCCGGACGCGGCCTACTTCCTGCGCGAGAACCTGCGCCTGAAGCTGGAGGGGGCGCGCCTTGCCCTGCTGCGCGGCGACGAGGCGGCCTACCGCGAGCTGCTGCGCACCGCGCGGGCCTGGCTGGAGCGGCACTTCGTCGCCGACGACACCGCGGTGGCGGCGGCGCTGGGCGAGCTCGAGGGGCTCGCCGCGGCCCCGGTCCGCCCGGCCTGGCCGGACATCTCGGGCTCGCTGCGTCTGCTCACGGCGCAGCGGGCGGCCGGAGGCTGAGCCGTGCGCCTCGTCCTCGGCCTCGTCGTCGTGGTGGTGCTCGCCGCCGCGGCCGCGGGCGTGCTGCTGCGCGAGCCGGGCTACCTGCTCCTGCGCTACGGCGCCTGGACGGTGGAGACCACGCCGGCGGTGGCGGTGGTGGCCCTGGCGCTGCTCTACGCCGCCGTCGCCGTCGTCTGGCGCCTCGTCCGCGGCACCCGCCGCCTGCCCCGCCGATTCGCCGCCTGGCGGCGCTCGGTCCGCCGCCGCCGCGCGCGGCGCGCCCTCGTGCAGGGCCTGGTGGAGCTCGCCGAGGGCCACTGGGACACCGCCGAGCGGCTGCTGCTGCAGGGGGTCGCGGACAGCGAGGCGCCGCTCCTGCACTACCTCGGGGCGGCCCGTGCGGCCCAGGCCCAGGGCGCCCGCGACCGGCGCGACCGCTACCTCAAGGCGGCGGGGGAGGCCCGGCCGGCGAGCCCACTCGCCGTGGCCCTGACCCAGGCCGAGCTGCAGCGCGCCGACGGCCAGCTGGAGCAGGCGCTGGCAAGCTACGTCCATGCCCGCCAGCTCGCGCCGCGCCATCCGCTGGTGCTGCGCCGCCTCGCCGAGCTCTACCGCGAGCTCGCCGACTGGGAGTCCCTGGTGCGGCTGCTGCGGGACCTGCGCCGCCACCGCGCCCTCGGGGACGAGGCGCTCTCGGCCCTCGAGCGCGAGGCCTGGCGGCGGCTGCTCGCGGCCTCGCCCGAGGCGTGGGCGCGCCTGCCGCGGGGCCTGCGCCAGGAGCCGGAACTGGTCGCCGCCCATGCCGAGGCGCTCCTCGCCGCCGGCCGCACCGCCGAGGCCGAGGCGGCCCTGCGGCGCGCCGCCTCGGGCCGCCCCGATCCGCGCCTGGCCGAGCTCTACGGCCGCCTCAGTGGCGAGGGGGCGGAGACGCGGCTGCGGACCCTCGAGCGCTGGCTCGGCTCCGCCCCCGAGGACCCGGTGCTGCTCCTCGCCGCCGGCCGCCAGGCCGCGGCGGCGCGGCTGTGGGGCAAGGCGCGCAGCTACCTGGAGGCGGCGGTGGCCCGTGGCGCCGGGGCCGAGGCGCGGCTGGAGCTCGCGGCGCTGCTGGAGGCGCTGGGCGAGACCGAGACCGCGCGCGAGCACTACCGGCGCGGCCTCGAGGAGCGCCTCGGCCACGGCCCGGCGCTGCCGGCGGCCCCCGCCCCGCGGCCGCTGCCCGCCGCCGACGCCGGCTGAGGCTCAGCCTCCCCGGGCGCCGTCGCGGGCGAACTCGAAGGCGTCGCTGTAGAGCCGCTCCGGCGGCAGCCGGTGGACCGGGAACAGCTTCGCCGCCGCATCCACCATCGCCGGCGGCCCCGCCACGTAGACCTCGAAGCCCGACAGATCCGGGTGGTCCTCCACCACGGCGTCCGTCACCAGCCCCGTGCGGCCGCGCCAGCCGTCCGCGGGCAGCGGATCGGACAGCACCGGCGTGAAGCTGAAGTGGGGGTGCTCGGCGGCCCAGCGCTCGGGCAGGTCCGCGAGATAGAGGCCGGCCCGGCTGCGCGCGCCCCAGTAGAGGCGGAGCGGGCGGCGCAGACCGACGTGGAAGGCGTGCTCGAGCATCGCCTTGAGGGGGGCGAACCCGGTCCCGCCCGCCACCAGCAGGGCCGGCAGGGCGCTGTCCTCGCGCAGGCCGAACCGCCCCAGGGGCAGCTCGATGCGCAGCAGGTCCTTGACCTTGAGCCCGCGGAAGACGTGGCTGGTGAAGTCGCCGCCCGGGACGTAGCGGATGTGCAGCTCGATGCGCTCGTCGCTGTGCGGCGCGTTGGCGATGGAGAAGGCGCGGCGCCGCCCGTCGGGCAGGACGACGTTGAGGTACTGCCCGGCGCGGTAGGGCACGCGCACGGTCTCGGGCAGCACCAGCCACAGGCGCATCACGTCGGGTGCGAGCAGCTCCAGGGCGTCGACCCGCGCCGGCACCACCTTGGGCGAGGCCGCATCGCCCGCCGGCCGCGGCACCTCGATGACGAGGTCGCTTGCCGGCACCGCCCGGCAGGCCAGCGCCAGCCCCTGCGCCCGCTCGGCGGGCGGGAGCGCCGCCGGCGTGCCGCCGGGGTAGGTCACCTCGCCCGCCACCACCCGCACCTTGCAGCTGCCGCAGGCGCCGTTGCGGCAGCCGTAGGGCAGCTCGACGCCGGCCCGCAGGGCGGCGTCGAGGAGCGCCTCGCCGGGGCCCGCCTCGAAGCCCCGGTCGTCCCCCTGGATGGTAACCTTGTACGTCATGGCCGACCCATGTCCCCTGTCCTCGAGAAAGGCGGCCATTCTGCCGTGAACCGCCCCGCCCTTCCAGCGTGCGACGTCCTCGTCGCCGGCTGCGGCGACGTGGGCACGCGTCTTGCGCGCGCCCTCGCCGCCGAGGGCCTGCGGGTGGCGGCCCTGACCCGCGGCCCCGCCCGCCACGCCGCCCTCGCCGCCCACGGGATCCCGGCCCTGGCGGCGGACCTCGACGCGGGGCTGCCGGCCCTGCCCGCCGCCGCGCGGGTCTACCACCTCGTGCCGCCCCCTGCCCGGGGCGAGGACGATCCGCGCCTGGCGCGCCTGCTCGCGGCCCTGCCGCGCCCGCCCGCACGCCTGGTCTATCTCGGCACCACCGGGGTCTACGGCGACCAGGGCGGGGCCTGGACCGACGAGGACACGCCGCCGCGGCCGGCGCGCCCCGCGGCCCGCCGCCGCCTCGCCGCGGAGGGGCGGGCGCAGGCGAGCGGCGCCGGTGCGGTGGTGGTGCTGCGCGTGGCGGGCATCTACGGCCCGGACCGGCTCCCGCGACGGCTCCTGGCCTCCGGGCTGGCCCTGCCCGAACCCGCCGAGGCCCCGTGGACCAACCGCATCCACGTCGACGATCTGGTGACGACGCTGCGCCGCGCCGGCGCCGACGACGCCCCGCCCGGCGTCTACGACGTCGCCGACGGCGACCCCCGGCGCATGACGGAATACCTCTGGGCGGTGGCGGACCACCTCGGCCTGCCCCGGCCCCCGACGCGGCCCCTCGCCGAGGTGCTGGCGACGGCGCCGCCCGCCCTCGCGGCCTATCTCGGCGAGTCGCGCCGCATCCGCGCCCGACGCCTGCGCGAGCGGCTCGGGGTTCACCCCCGCCCCTTCACCCTCGGCGGGGACCGCCCGCCGCCCCAGGGTTGAGGCGCCTCCGGGGGACGGGCGGCGCACGCCGCCTCCACCATCCCCGCCAGCGTCTCGCGCTCCTTCGTGAACAGCGCCACCGCCTCCGGATCGAAGGCGCGCCCGGCTTCGCGCGCGATCTCGCCGCAGGCGGCCTCGAAGTCGCGAGGCTGCCCGTAGGCACGGCGGCTCACCATCGCGTCGAGGGCGTCGATGACGGCGAACAGCCGTGCCCCGAGGGGGATCCCGGCCCCGCGCAACCCCCTCGGATAGCCTGCACCGTCCCAGCGTTCGTGATGGCACAGGACGAGCTCCGCCGCCGCCTCCATGCCCTGAATTCCGGCAAGCAGTCCCCAGCCGAGCTCCGGGTGACGACGCATGAGCCCCCACTCCTCCTCGTCGAGGGGTCCCGGCTTGCAGAGGACACGGTCGGGAATGCCGATCTTGCCCACGTCGTGGAGCAGGGCGCCGAAGTAGACCTGCCGCAAGGCGTCGGGATCGTCGAGGACGTGGCGCGCGAGCACCAGCGTGTGGCAGGCCACCCGCCGCGAGTGCAAGCCGGTGCCGTGCTCGCGCAGGTCGAGGGTGTCCGCGAGCCGCTCGGCAAAGAGCGCCAGGGCCTCCTCGACCGGGATCACGGCGCGGCGCAGGGTGCACGCATCGGCGCCGCAGGGGCAGGCTCCGTGCCGTCCCACGTCAGCCTCCCGGAGGGGTCCCCTGCGCCCCCGATCCCGCGGCCCCGCCCCGGCGCCGCTCCGCCTCGCGCAGCGAGGCCAGCAGCAGCGGGCGGTCCGGATGATCCTCCGGCAATCCGTCCAGGGCCTCCCGCCAGAGCCCGACCGCCGCGCCGTAGTCGCCGCGCTGGGCCAGTGCCATCCCCTTGAACCACAGCGCCCGCGGGTGCCCCGGCGCCGTGTCGAGGGCCTGTTCCACCAGCGCCAGGGCCTCGTCGCCGATGCGCCCGCCCGCCGCCATCGCCGTCGCCTCGGCCCGCGCCACCAGCAGCTCCGGCAGGGGTCCCGCCAGCCGCAGCGCCCGGGCGAAGGCCTCGGCCGCTTCGCGGTGGCGGCCGCGGGCCTGCTCCACCCGCCCCAGCACCGCCCAGGCGGCCGCGTCCTCGCCGCGAAGCGACAGCCGCGCCTGCAGCCGCGCCGCCACCGCATCGAGCCCCTGTCCGGTGCCGGCGACGGCGAACTCGGGCGCCCCCGTCCAGGCATAGACCCCGAGTCCGACGGCGAGACCCGCGGCCACGGCGAGCACCAGGACCGACCGACGCCGGCCCCCGCAACGCGCCTCGGCGATGCGGAGGTCGTCGAGGAGCTGGCGCTCGAGCTCGCGGCGCGCCGCCGTGAACGCGGCCTCGTCCATGCCGCCTTCCCGCCGCTCCCGCTCGAGCTCCGCGAGCCGCTGGCGGTGCACCGCCACCTGCAGGGCCTGCGGCGCCGTCCCCTCACCGGACCCGCGCCGCAGCGCCGAGGCCAGGATCAGGCCCGCCCCGAGCGCGAGGAGGGCCCCCATCAACAGGAAGGTCGTCACGATCGCTCCTCCCCTTGCGCCGCGCCCAGCAGCCGCTCGACCAGCTCCCGTTCGCGGGGACTGAGCTCCGGGACCTCCACCGCCTTCCGGGAGGCCCGCGTCAGGCGCAGCAGCAGCACCACCCCGACCAGGGCCAGCACGGCCGGGGCCGCCCACAGCGCCACCGTGCCGGGACGCAGCGGCGGGCGCAGGAGCACGAACTCGCCGTAGCGGGCGAGCATCCAGTCGACGATCTGCCGGTCGGTAGCGCCGGCGCGCAGCTGCTTGTAGATCTCGGCGCGGATGTCGCGCGCGAGATCGGCCCCGGACTCCGCCACGCTCTGGTTCTGGCACACAAGGCAGCGCAGGCTCCGCGCGAGCCGCCAGAAGCGCTCCGCCAGGACGGGATCGTCGAACGGGTAGAGGTCCCGGGCCGGCGCCGAGGTGCCGGCAAGGGGCACCGCGAGCACGAGGCCCGCCACCGCGCCCAGGACGAGACCGCGCAGGCCGTTCATGCCGCCCCCTCCTGCGCCGCCCACGCCGCCGGCGCGGCGACGCGCACGCGCCGGTAGCGGCGGTCGGCGATGGCGAGCACGCCTCCCAGCATCATCAGCAGGCCCCCGGTCCAGATCCAGCGCACGAACGGCTTGACGTAGACCCGCACCGCCCAGGCCCCGCCCTCCAGAGGCTCGCCCAGGGCCACGTACAGGTCGCGCAGGACCCCGACGCGGATGGCGGCCTCGGTCATGGGCTGGCCGGAGACCAGGTAGGTGCGCTTCTCCGGGCGCAGGCGCGCCACCTCGCGGCCGTCGCGCAGCACCTGCACCGGGAACACGACGCTGCGGTAGTTGGGCCCGCGCCCGGAGACCGGCTCGCCGAAGCGGAAGAGGTAGGCGCCCACGGCCACCTCGGCGCCCGGCTCGATGCGCACATCGCGCTCGACGCTGTAGCGGCTCGCCATCACCACCCCCACCACCAGCACCGCGAGACCGCCGTGCGCCACCACCATGCCCCACCGATGCGCAGGCACCGCCCGCAGCGCCCCCAGCGCCCCGCCCCGCCGGCCGAGCGCCTCCCGGCTCGCGAGGAGCAGCCACGCCGCCAGCGTCAGGCCGCCTGCCGTGGCCACGTCGGAGGCGCCGCCGACGACGGCGAAGGCGGCCGCCACACCCAGCGCCAACGCCGCCAGCGCGATCCACCGCAGGCTGCGCACCACCCGCACCGGGTCGTCCTGGCGCCACCGCAGGAGGGGACCGAGCCCGGTGAGGAAGAGCACGGGGACCATCAGCGGCACGAAGACGGCGTTGAAGTACGGCGGCCCGACCGAGATCTTGCCCCCGCCGAGCGCCTCCAGCACCAGCGGATAGGCCGTGCCCAGGAGCACCGTCAGGGTCACCACCACGAGGGCGACGTTGTTGAGCAGCAGCGCCGTCTCCCGCGAGCACAGGGCGAAGCCGCCGATGGCGCGCAGGGTCGGCGCGCGCAGGGCATAGAGGAGGAGCGCGCCGCCGACGGTGACCCCGAGCAGCAGCAGGATGAACAGGCCGCGGCCCGGGTCGCTGGCGAAGGCGTGGACCGAGGTCAGCACCCCGGAGCGCACCAGGAACGTCCCCAGCAGGCTCAACGAGAAGGTGAGGATGGCCAGGAACACGGTCCAGCCCTTGAACATCCCCCGCTTGTCGGTGACGGCGAGGGAGTGGATGAGCGCCGTCCCCGTCAGCCAGGGCATGAACGAGGCGTTCTCCACCGGGTCCCAGAACCACCAGCCGCCCCAGCCCAGCTCGTTGTAGGCCCACATGCTGCCGATGACGATGCCGGCGGTCAGCCACACCCACGCCGCCGTCGTCCACGGCCGCGACCAGCGCGCCCACGCCGCGTCCAGGCGCCCTCCGATCAGGGCCGCGATGGCGAAGGCGAAGGCCACCGAGAAGCCCACGTAGCCCATGTACAGGGTCGGGGGATGGAAGGCGAGACCCGGATCCTGCAGCAGCGGGTTGAGGTCGCGACCGTCGGCCGGCGGCCACAGCAGCCGCTCGAAGGGATTGGAGGTGAGCAGCAGGAAGCTCAGAAAGCCGACGGCGATCATCCCCATGATCGCCAGCACGCGGGCCATCATGGCTTCGGGCAGGGCGCGGCTGCGCAGCGCCACGGCCAGGCCCCAGGCCGACAGGGTCCAGACCCAGAACAGCATCGACCCCTCGTGGCCACCCCAGACCCCGGTGATGCGGTAGAGCAGGGGCAGGCGGGTGTTGGCGTTGGAGGCCACGTAGGCGACGCTGAAGTCGTTGGCGACGAAGGCCTGCGTGAGGGCCGCCAGCGACACGCTCAGGAGCAGGAACTGCGCCAGCGCCGCCGGCCGTGCCACCGCCAGCCAGGGTGCGATCCCCCGCGCCGCGCCCACGAGCGGCACCGCCGCCTGCACCAGCGCCACCCCGAGCGCGAGGGCGAGGGCGAGATGTCCGAGCTCCGGGATCATGGCACCAGCGCCATCTGATGGCCCACCGCCCCGAGCTGCAGGGTCGAGCGCACCGCGAGCGGGTCGGCGTCCACGAGCCACAGCCGCCCGTCGGCGCTGCTCGTCACCAGGATGCGGTTGTCCGGGGCGACGGTGACGTGATAGGGCCGCGGGGCGAGCGCGAGCGTGCGCATCGACCGCTCGTCCGGCCGCAGCGCGACGAGCTTGTCCTCGCCGTTCACGGCCACGAACACCTGCCGCCCGTCGGCGCTCAGGGCGAGCCCGTGGGGCGAGCGGCCCACCGCGTACCGCGCCGCCACCACGCCCGCCGGCAGATCGATCTCCACCACCTCGCCGGTTTCCGCGGCGACCACGAACAGGCGCCGCGCGTCGCGTGACAGGGCCATGTGTTCGGGGCCGCCCTCGACCACGATGTTGCGGCGGACGATCCAGCGCCCGGTGTCGATCTCGCTCACGGTACCGTTGCCCGTGTTGCTGACCCACACGCGCCCGCCATCGGCGCTCGCCACCGCGTAGTTGGGGGCCGGCCCGGTGGCCACCCGCGCCGCCATGCGCCCCGTCTGCAGGTCGACGACGCTGATCCCGCCGCCTGTCGGGTGCGTGGCCACCCCCCAGCGCCCGCCGGGCAGGGCGAGGACGTGGTGCACGGGACCGGCCACCGGCACCTGCCGCCGGATCGCGCCGGTGGCGACGTCGACGAGATAGACGAGGCCGGAAGCCGAGGCGTCGCCGCCGCCGCGGTGATGGGCCTCGTGCTCGCTCTGGGAGACGCCCGCGGGCCTGGCCGGCATGCCCGCCGGGGCCACCGTCTGGAAGCTGCCGGCGATGAGCACGCCCGCCTCGGGCGCGTATGCGAGCCCGTGACTGGCGACGACGCCGTCGATGGCGGCGGTGACCGCACCGCGGGCGAGATCCACCGCCACCAGGCGGTTGGCCTCCCCGGTGGGAACGTAGACCAAGGGTTCGGCGGAGGCCGCGGCGCCAAGGAAGGCGAGCACGGCCATCAGCCGGCGCAAGGGCCGGAAGGAAGGCGTGGACATGGACGAATCCTCCTCGCGGAAACGGGACGGGCCTGGGGCGCCGCGCGGGCGCACGCAAGGGTCAGCCGAGCCGCATCACCGTGTGCGGGGTGAGGAGGAGACGCCGGTAGAGCAGGTAGAGGCGCTGCCGGGAGGCCCCGGGCGGGCGGGTCGCCCCCTGCGGCATCGCGGCCTGGAACGGCATCGCCGGCGCCAGCGCCGGACCGGGCGGCGCGCCGGGCGAGCGCGGCCGCTCCACCTGCGGCAGCGTGGTGCCTTCATGGTGGGCCGGGCGGTGGAAGCGCGCCTCGCAGGGAAGCCAGCCGGCTCGGGAGGCCTCTCCGGCGGGGACGGCGAGGCTCGCGCCGGCGGCGACGGCGGCCCCGGCGGTGCCGCCCCCGACCAGCCCGGCCGCAAGCAGCGCCAGGGCCGCCGCGACCCACCACCTCATCGCGCGTGAACCTCGGTGCATCCGGCTCCCCGACGTCGTCGCCCCCGCCCGGACCGATGCCTTGGACACCCGTCGCGGAGGCGGGTTCCGCTCACGCCGCGGGACGGCTGCGGCGGCTGCCCAGCCAGCGCAGCAGGCGCTGCCACTGCTCCCGATCCTGGGCCGCCTGGGCGGGGGCGAGCTCGAGGACCCCGAGCCCCCGCTCGGCGGCGCGGATGTAGTTCTGGCTCTCGCGCAGCACGCCGATGAAGGGGATGCCGAGCCGGCGCAGGAAGTCCTCGAGGGTGTGGTAGATGCGCGTGTGCTCGCGCACGCGGTTGGCGAGCACGCCGAGGACCACCCGGCCCCGCGCCACCTGGGGGGTGGCCGTGAGCTCGCCCACGAAGCGCGCCGCGGCGCGGATGTCCAGGGGCGAGGGCAAGACCGGGATCAGCACCGTCTCGGCGCGGCGCAGCAGCGGAGCGAGCTCCGCGCCGTGGACCCGCGCCGGGGCGTCCATGACCAGCACCTCGCAGCCGCGCGGGGCGCGCCAGGCGCCCTCCCAGGCGGCGATGCCGTGGATCGGCGGACGCGTCTCCGGGCGCGCCTCGAGCCACGTCCAGGCGCTCGCCTGGGGGTCGAGGTCGGCCAGCGCCACCTGGTGCCCGCGCGCCGCGTAGTGCGCGGCGAGGGTGGTGGCGATGGTGGTCTTGCCGCAGCCGCCCTTGGCGTTGAGGACCAGGATGGTGCGCATGGCCGCCCCTCCGCGTGCCGGGCCCGGGCGAATTATAGTGGGCGGGTGCGGCCGCCATCGGCGTCCGCGGCGAGGATGCCCAGCGCGTCCCAGAGCTCGTCGACGCGGCGGCGCACGGCCTCGTCCATGCGGATGGGGCGGCCCCAGGCGCGCGTCGTCTCGCCCGGCCACTTGGTGGTGGCGTCGAAGCCCATCTTGGAGCCGAGGCCGGAGACCGGGGAGGCGAAGTCGAGGTAGTCGATGGGGGTGTTCCCCACCACCACCGTGTCGCGCGCGGGGTCCATGCGCGTGGTCATGGCCCAGATCACGTCCCGCCAGTCGCGCACGTCCACGTCGTCGTCGGTGACGATGACGAACTTGGTGTACATGAACTGGCGCAGGAAGGACCACACCCCCATCATCACGCGCTTGGCGTGGCCCGGGTACTCCTTGCGGATGCTGACGCAGGCGAGGCGGTAGGAGCAGCCCTCGGGCGGCAGGTAGAAGTCGACGATCTCGGGGAACTGCCGCTGCAGGATGGGGACGAAGACCTCGTTGAGGGCGACGCCGAGGATCGCCGGCTCGTCCGGCGGCCGCCCGGTGTAGGTGCTGTGGTAGATGGGCCGGTGGCGGTGGGTGATGCGCTCGATGGTGAAGACCGGGAAGCGCTCCACCTCGTTGTAGTAGCCGGTGTGGTCGCCGAAGGGGCCCTCGTCGGCCTCGTCCCCGGGGTGGATGAAGCCCTCGAGCACGATCTCGGCGCTCGCCGGCACCTGCAGATCGGCGTGGCGGCAGCGCACCACCTCGGTGCGCGCGCCGCGCAGCAGCCCGGCGAAGGCGTACTCCGAGAGGGTGTCCGGGATGGGGGTCACCGCCGCGAGCATCGTCGCCGGATCCGCGCCCAGCGCCACCGCCACCGGGAAGGGCTCGCCGGGACGGGCCTCGCGCCAGTCGCGGTAGTCGAGGGCGCCGCCGCGGTGGGAGAGCCAGCGCATGATGACGCGGTTGCGTCCGATCACCTGCTGGCGGTAGATGCCGAGGTTCTGGCGCGGCTTGCGCGGGCCGCGCGTCACCACCAGGGCCCAGGTGATGAGCGGGCCGGCGTCGCCGGGCCAGCAGGTCTGGATCGGGAAGCGCCCGAGGTCCACCTCCTCCCCCTCCAGCACCACCTCCTGGCAGGGGGCCCGTGGGAGCACGCGCGGGTTCATGTGCAGGACCTGGCGGAAGACCGGCAGCTTCTGCCAGGCGTCGCGCATCCCCGCCGGCGGCTCCGGCTCCTTGAGGAAGGCGAGCAGCCGCCCCACCTCGCGCAGCGCGCCGACGTCGTCGCGGCCCATCCCGAGGGCGACGCGGCGCGGCGTCCCGAACAGGTTGGCCAGAAGCGGCACCTCCGAGCCCCTCGGCCGCTCGAAGAGCAGCGCCGGCCCGCCCGCGCGCAGGGTGCGGTCGCAGATCTCGGTGACCTCCAGGTGCGGATCCACCTCGAGACCGACGCGCTTGAGCTCCCCCCGGCGCTCGAGGTCGGCGACGAAGTCTCGCAGGTCACGGTACGGCATGGCGGCCGATTATGCGGGCCGCCCCGGGGGCTGGCAAACGCCGCCGCGGCGGTGCACATTGGCGACCGACCATGGCGGGGTCGCTGCACATCGGCACCAGCGGCTGGAGCTATCCGCACTGGCGTGACGGCTTCTTCCGCGGCGTGCCGCGCGCGCGCTGGCTCGCGCACCTCGCCGCGCACTTCGACACGGTGGAGGTGAACGCGAGCTTCTACCGCCGCCTCGCCCCGGCGACGCTCGCCCGCTGGGCCGCCGCGACCCCGGACGACTTCCTCTTCTCCCTCAAGGGCCACCGCGCCGTCACCCACCTGCGCCGCCTGCGCGACGTCGCCGCGGAGGTGGCGGCACAGCGCGCGGCCTCGGCCCCCCTCGGGGCGCGGCTTGCGTGCGTCCTCTGGCAGGCGCCCCCGGGGCTGCACGCCGACGCGGCGCTGCTCGCCGGATTCCTGGAGGTGCTGGGGACCTGGCCGGGACCGCGCCACGTGCTCGAGTTCCGCCACCGCGGCTGGTTCACGGACGCGGTGGCGGAGCGCCTCGCCGCCGCGGGCGTCGCCCACGCCCTCTCCGACGCCGGGCGCTGGCCGCGCTGGGACGCCGTCACCACCGACCTGGTCTACGTCCGCCTCCACGGGCGCCCGCGCACCTACGCCTCCGCCTACGGCGAGGCGGGGCTGCGCCCCTGGGCGGAGCGGATCTCGGCCTGGCGCGCCGAGGGGCGCGACGTCTTCGTCTACTTCGACAACGACGCCGCGGGCGCGGCCCCCGAAGACGCCCGCATCCTGCAGGCGCTGTGCGGGTTCAGCCGCCGCCCGCCCGTCCCAGCCAGCCCCGCGCCCGGAGCAGGGCCATGAGCCGCTCCACGGCGTCCTCCACCGCCAGCTCGTGCGCCGGCAGCACCAGATCCGGCGCCGGCGGCGGCTCGTAGGGGGCGTCGACCCCGGTGAAGCCCGGGATCTCGCCGGCGCGGGCGCGCCGGTAGAGGCCGTGGCGGTCGCGCAGGGCGCAGACCTCGGGCGGCGTGCTGACATGGACCTCGAGGAAGTCCTCCTCGCCCACGATGCCGCGCACCCGTTCGCGGTGGGCGACCCGCGGCGAGACGAAGGCGCCGATCACGAGGTTGCCGGCGTCGATGAGGATCGAGGCCACCTCGGCGACCCGGCGCAGGTGCTCGCTGCGGTCCTCGGGGGAGAAGCCGAGATCGCCCGAGAGGCCGTGGCGCAGGTTGTCGCCGTCGAGGACGTAGGCGTGCACGCCGCGCTCGAACAGCCGCGCCTCCAGCGCCCGCGCGATGGTGCTCTTGCCGGCGCAGGGCAGGCCCGTGAGCCAGAGCAGGCCGGCGCGGTGCCCGTGCACCCGCTCGCGCTCGGCGCGCGGGATGCGCCCCTCGCGCCAGAAGACGTTGGGGCTCGCCGCGGGGTGGGCGCTCACCACCATGCCCGCGGCGACGGTGCGGTGGCTGCGCGGGTCGATGAGGATGAAGGCGCCGGTGGCGCGGTTCTCGGCGTAGGGGTCGACGGCGAGGGGCTGCGCCGCGTGGAGCCGGATGCGGCCGATGTCGTTGAGGGCGAGGCTGGCGGCGTGGCGGTGGCTCAGGGCGTCGACGTCGACGCGGTGGACGACGTGGGTGATGCGCGCGCGGGTGGTGCGCGTGGTGTGCTTGACGAGGTAGGGCCGCTCCGGGTCCAGCGGCTCCTCGTCGAACCAGACCACGTCCGCCTCCAGCTCGCGGCTGACCTCCGGCGGCGCGGCGGCGTCCACGATCATGTCGCCGCGGCCGACGTCGATCTCGTCGGCGAGGAGGAGGATGACCGCCTGCGGCGCCGCGGCCTCGGCGAGGGCGCCGTCGAAGGTGTGGACCGCCCGCACCGTGGTCTCGCGCCCGGAGGGCAGGACCCGCACCCGCTGCCCCACGCGCACGGTGCCCGAGGCGACGCTGCCCGCGTAGCCGCGGAAGCGGCTGTCCGGGCGGACGGCGAGCTGCACCGGGAAGCGCAGCGGCGCCGCGGCGGCGTCGGCCCCGACCTCGACCGTCTCCAGCAGCTCCAGCAGCGGCGGGCCCTCGTACCAGGGCATGCGCGGGCTGGGGCGGGTGACGTTGTCGCCGTGCAGGGCGCTGACCGGGACGAAGACGAGGTCGCGCGCGCCGATGCGGGCGGCGAAGCGCTCGAACTCGGCGCGCACCCGCTCGAAGGCCGCACGCTCGAAGCCGACGAGGTCCATCTTGTTGACCACCACCACCAGCTTGGGGATGCCCAGCAGGTGGGCGATCCAGGCGTGGCGGCGCGACTGGGTGCCGACCCCCCGCGCCGCATCCACCAGGATCAGGGCGAGGTCGGCGGTGCTCGCCCCGGTGGCCATGTTGCGCGTGTACTGCTCGTGGCCCGGGGTGTCGGCGATGATGAACTTGCGCCGCGGCGTGGCGAAGTAGCGGTAGGCGACGTCGATGGTGATGCCCTGCTCCCGCTCGGCCTTGAGGCCGTCGGTGAGCAGCGCGAGATCCGGCCCTTCGCCGCGGCTCGCCCGCGCCACCGCCTCGAGCTGGTCCTCGAACACCGCGCGCGCCTCGTAGAGCAGCCGCCCGATGAGGGTGCTCTTGCCGTCGTCGACGCTGCCCGCGGTGGAGAACCGCAGCACCCCGCGCGCCTCCTTCAGCACCGCCGCCATCAGAAGTACCCCTCCCGCTTGCGCTCCTCCATGGAGGCCTCGCTCGCACGATCGTCGACGCGTGTGGCGCCGCGCTCGGTGACGCGGGCGAGCGCCGTCTCCTCGATGATCTTCTCCACCGTGTCGGCGTCGCTCTCGACGCAGGCGGTGCAGGTCATGTCGCCGACGGTGCGGAAGCGCACGCGGCGCCGCTCGACCCGCTCGCCCGGGCGCGGCGGCACCAGCTCGCTCACCGGGACGAGGACGCCGTCGCGCTCCACCACCTCGCGCTCGTGGGCGTAGTAGATGGCGGGCAGATCCAGCCGCTCCCGCGCGATGTACTGCCAGACGTCGAGCTCGGTCCAGTTGCTCAGGGGGAAGACCCGGATGTGCTCGCCCGGGTGGTGGAGCCCGTTGTAGAGGTTCCAGAGCTCGGGGCGCTGGCTGCGCGGATCCCACTGGCCGTGGACGTCGCGGAAGGAGTAGATGCGCTCCTTGGCCCGCGCCTTCTCCTCGTCGCGGCGCGCCCCGCCGAAGACGGCGTCGAAGCGGAACTCGGCGATGGCGTCGAGCAGGGTCACGGTCTGCAGCCGGTTGCGCCCCTCCCCCGGGCGCTCGCGCACGCGCCCGGCCCGGATCGAGTCCTCCACCGAGCGCACGATGAGCCGCGCCCCGAGCTCGCGCGCGCGGCGGTCGCGGAAGGCGATCACCTCCGGGAAGTTGTGGCCGGTGTCGATGTGCAGGAGCGGAAACGGGATCGGCAGCGGGTGGAAGGCCTTCTCGGCCACCCGGAGCATGCACACCGAGTCCTTGCCCCCCGAGAACAGCAGCACCGGCCGCTCGAACTCGGCCGCCACCTCGCGCATGATGTGGATGGCCTCGGCCTCGAGCCAGTCGAGATGGCCGAGGCCCCGGGTCTCCTCCCGCACCGGAAGGACGCTCGCCTCCATCGCCACGCCTCTCCTCTGCATGCCCGGGGGGGCGCCCGCGCCCCCCGTTCCCCGGGATCCCGCGCCCTCAGGTGCCCGTGGGCAGCTCGAAGCCCGCGAGGCCGCCCTGGGCGCACTCGCCGAGACCCTCCTCGTCCTGGGCCACCGCGCCCTCGCCGCTCCAGTCGACGGCGAGCGCCGCCGCCTCCTCGGCGCGCACGGGCACGAGATCCGCGAGCAGCGCGTGGAAGAAGCCCGCGCCCTCGCGCCGGGCCCAGGCACCGAAGGACTCGTCCTCGCCGCGGCGCTCGCGCCAGGCCGCCCGCACCCGCGCGAGCGCCTGCGGCACCCGCCGGGCCGGGACCTCCGGCCCCTCCACCGCGAGCCCGCCGCCGGCGGCCGGATCCCCGCCGAACTCGAGCACGTAGCAGGGCACGAGCACCCCGTCGACGCGCCGCCCCTGGCCGTGCAGGCCGATGTCGCCGACGCGGGACTGAGCGCAGCCGTTGGGGCAGCCGTTGACCCGCACGCGCAGGTCCTCCGCGCCGCCGTCGATGCGGTCGGCGAGATGGGGCGAGGCGGTCACCGCGAGCGGGCAGAGGGTGGTGCCGGGGCAGGTGACGACGCCGTCGCCCGCGCGCGGCCGGCCGAGCCCGAGCCGCCCGAGCGCGGCCTCCAGGGCGGCGAGGCGCTCCTCGGCGACCCCCAGCAGGAGCAGGTTCTGGTCCTGGGTCACGCGCAGCGCCTCGACGCCGTGCTCCGGCAGCAGCGCCGCCAGTCCGCGCAGCTGCGCGGCGTCGAGCTCGCCCCGGGGCACCGCCACGGGCAGGGCCACCCGTCCCGGCTGGCGCTGGGCCACGGGGGCGCGCACCACCCCGCCGGGCAGCGCCGGCGCCGGCCCCGGCTCGCGCCAGGCCGCGGCCACGGCGCCCCCCTCGAGGCGTGCCAGCCGCTCACGGTAGAGGGCGCGGAAGCGCTCGATGCCGAGGCGCTCGACGGTGAACTTGAGCCGTGCCCGCGCCCGGCGCCGCCGCTCGGAGTGCTCGTGGTGGAGCCGGATCACGGCCTCCACCGCCGCCAGCAGGCGCGCGGCGGGGACGAAGGGGTCGAGCAGGTCCGCCTCGCGCGGCCGGCTGCCGAGGCCGCCGCCCACGTAGAGGGCGAAGCCGGGTGCGCCGTCGCGGCGCACGGCGACGATGCCGAGGTCGTGGATGCGGGCCCCGGCGCAGTCGGCCTCGCAGCCGGAGAAGCTGACCTTGAACTTGCGCGGCAGCGCCGAGGCCACGGGATCGCCGGTGAAGCGGCGGGCGACGGCCTCGATGAGGGGCTGCACGTCGACGTGCTCGCCCGGGCAGACCCCGGCGAGGGGGCAGGCGGTGACGTTGCGCACGGTGTTGCCGGCGGCCTCGCGGGTGGTGAGCCCGTGGCCCGCGAGCAGCCGCAGCAGGGCCGGCAGGTCCTCGAGGCGGACGCCGTGGTACTGCACGTCCTGGCGGGTCGTGAGGTTGACCACGGGATGGCCGCAGAAGCGCTCGAGGCCCTCGGCGAGGCCGGCGAGCTGGCGCGGCGCGACGGCGCCACCCGGGAGCTTGACCCGCACCATGTGGAGGCCTTCCTGGCGCTGGGCGTAGATGCCCTGCTGGAGCCGCACCGGGACGAAGGCCTCCGGCGCCATGCGCCCCGCGCGCACGGCCTCCACCGCCGCCTCGAAGGCGTCCAGCACCGTAGGGTCGTTGAGATCGATGGCCATCGTCGCGCTCCTCTCTGCGTTCACCAGACGAGCCCCACCCCCACCGCCACCAGGCAGACCGCGAGCAGCGGCCGCAGCACCCCGGCCGGGAGGCTGCCCCCGAGGCGCGCCCCCAGCACCGCCCCCGGCAGCGAGCCCGCCGCGAGCAGCGCCAGCAGCCCCCCGTCCACGGTCCCGAGCCCGACGTGGCCGGCCGCGGCCAGGGCCGCGAGCGGCACCGCGTAGGCGATCCCGGTGCCCACCACCACCGCCGGCGCAAGCGCCGGATGCAGCACCACCAGCGCCGCGGTGCCGAGCGCCCCCGCGCCCACCGAGGACAGCGCCACCAGCAGCCCCACCACCGCCCCGGCGGCCACGGTCAGGGCGGCGGCGCGCCGGGCGAGGGCGGCGCGCAGCGCCGGGACCTCGATCCGCCCCCACTCGCGCAGCAGCAGCACGACCCCGGTGAGGACGAGGGCGGCGGCGAGGGTGGGCCGGATCAGGACCCCGGGGTCGCCGCCCGCGGCCCTCACCGCGGCGAGCAGCCCGAGCCCCGCCGCCACCGCCGGCACCGCCCCGGCCAGCAGCCGCGCGGCGAGGGGCCAGGCGACCTGGCCGCGGCGGTGGTGCGCCCACGCCGCACCGGCCTTGGTGAGGGCGGCGTAGGCGAGGTCCGTGCCCACCGCGGTGGCCGGCGGCACCCCCAGGAGGATGAGCAGCGGCGTCATCAGCGCGCCGCCCCCGACCCCCGTCAGCCCCACCACGACGCCGACCGCCAGCCCTGCGATGACGAATGCGCCCGCTTCCATCCGGGATACGCCCTGTGACCGTGGGTCCGATCCTAAGGGCCCGTGCTTATGGACAAAAAGAATGATTGTTTCTATCTTGATGTGAGCTGGTTATAAGGAGGCCCCGTGAACCTGCAGCAGCTCCGCTACGTGGTGGCCGTGGTGCGCAGCGGCCTCAACGTCTCCGCCGCCGCCGAGCGGCTGCACACCTCCCAGCCCGGGGTCAGCAAGCAGATCCGCCAGCTCGAGGACGAGCTGGGGGTTCGCCTGTTCGAGCGCAGGGGCCGGCAGCTGGTGCGGCTGACGCCGGCGGGGGAGGCGGTGCTGCGCCACGCCGAGCGGGCCCTCGCCGAGATGGACGGCATCCGCCGCATCGGTGAGGAGCACCGCGACCCCACCCGGGGCAGCCTCGCCGTGGCCACCACCCACACCCAGGCCCGCTACGCCCTGCCGCCGGTGGTGGCGCGCTTCATCCGCCGCTACCCCCGGGTGCGCCTGCATCTGCACCAGGGCACGCCGATGCAGATCGCCGAGATGGCGGCCGGCGGCGAGGTGGACTTCGCCATCGCCACCGAGGCCATGGAGCACTTCGAGGACCTGGTGATGCTGCCCTGCTACCGCTGGAACCGGGCCGTGGTCACGCCCTGCGACCACCCCCTGCGGGAGGTGGAGCCGCTGACCCTGGAGGCGCTGGCCGAGTACCCCATCGTCACCTACGTCTTCGGCTTCACCGGCCGCTCCGTGCTCGATCGCGCCTTCGCCGCCGCGGGCCTCGAGCCCAACGTGGTCTTCACCGCCACCGACGCCGACGTCATCAAGACCTACGTCCGCCTCGGCCTCGGCGTCGGCATCGTCGCCCGCATGGCCTACGACCCGCGCGTCGACACCGACCTCTGCGCCCTCGACGCCGGCCACCTCTTCGAGCCGAGCACCACGCGCATCGGCTTCCGCCGCGGCACCTTCCTGCGCCGCTACATGTACGACTTCATGGAGTGGTTCGCCCCCCACCTGACGCGGGAGCGGGTCGACGCCGCGGTCGCCGCCGCCGACTGGCGGGCGCGCGAGGCGCTGTTCGCCGACCTCGCGCTGCCCATGCGCTGAGGGCCGCCCTCAGACGAAGTCCAGCTCGGGGTGGGCCTCCAGCAGGTCCAGCGCCGAGACCGCCGCCGCCGGGCGCAGCACCTCCCGCAGCAGCCGCAGGTAGGCGGTGTAGACGCGCACCGTGCCGTCGCCGTCCTCGACCAGGAAGAAGGGCGCGGTGGCGATGCCGTGGCGGCGCGCCAGCCGCCAGCCCTCCCCCTCGGGGTCGCGCTCGTCGGCCACCACCACGCGGTGGATGCGCGACCACAGGCCCTCGCCGCGCAGGCGCGCCTCCACCTCCGCGCACTTGCGGCACGGCCGCCCGTCGGCGAGGACCTTCTTGACCATCGTCACCCGTGCCATGGACCGCCCTCCTCAGCCGTTGGCCGCCAGGTTGCCGGCATGCAGGCCGCACTCCTTCTCGCGCGCGTCCTCCCACCACCAGCGCCCCTCGCGCTCGTGCTGGTGGGGCAGGACCGGGCGGGTGCAGGGCTCGCAGCCGATGCTCACGTAGCCGCGGGCGTGAAGCGCGTTGTAGGGGACGTCGTGGGCGCGGATGTAGGCCCAGACCTGCGCCGAGCTCCACTCCGCGAGCGGATTGACCTTCACCAGGGGCCGGTCCGGCTGCGAGAAGGCCGCATCCAGCTCCACCACCGGCACCGCCGCCCGCGTCGGGCTCTGGTCGCGGCGCTGGCCCGTGACCCAGGCGTCGAGGCCGGCGAGGCGGCGCCGCAGCGGCGCCACCTTGCGCACCGCGCAGCAGGCCTTGTGGCCCTCGCGGTAGAAGCTGTAGAGGCCGCGCTCGCGCACCAGGGCCTCCACCTCGGCGGCGTCCGGAAACAGCACCTCCAGGGCGATGCCGTAGTGCTCGCGCACCCGCTCCAGGAAGCGGTAGGTCTCGGGATGGAGGCGACCGGTGTCGAGGGAGAAGACGGCGACGTCGGGACGGATCCGCACCGCCATGTCCACCAGGACCACGTCCTCGGCGCCGCTGAAGGAGAGGGCGATGCGCTGGAAGCGCTCCAGCGCCCAGCGCAGGATCTCCTGCGGCTCGGCGCCGGCCAGCTCCCGCCGGGCCCTTTCGACGAGCTTTCCGTCCATCCGGCAACCCCCCGAATCGGTAGCGGCGCCGCCCGCCGGCACCGCGCCCGTGCAGGGATACCCGAATCCAGGGTATGACCGGAAATGATTTGTTCTTCTAGTTTGTGAACCAGAGGGAATAAGCGCGGGGCGGGCCGCCTACTTGTCTCCGCCGGCCTCGAGCTCGCGCAGGTACCGCCGGGTCAGCTCGGCGAAGCGCGGCGTCGGCCCCACGTCCTCGTAGATGGGATCGCCCTGCTCGTCCTCGGCCACCACCCGCGTGCCGGGGACGTAGGGCATGGTGGCCTCCACCTCGTTGAGGGCCGCCGAGAGCAGATCGGTGACGACCTCCTCCACCTCCCGCCCGTAGAGCTCGGCCAGGGCCTCGATCCGGGCCGCATCCTCCAGCGGCAGCCGGACCTCGTAGCGCTTCGCGGCCAGCCGCCGAGGCCGCTCCTGCGTCCAGGTCTCGATCAGGTCCCGCACCCGCATCAGCATCGCTCCATTCCTCGCTCCGACCTCCCGGCACGGCGATTTCTCGGTGCCCACGTTGTCATTCTAGCGGTGTTCGTCCGGGTCCGTCGTGACCCGGGACACGTCCGGGACACGGCAGAACCCCTGCGGCTCGACGCCGAGGGCGGCGTTGAACTTCGACGACAGGTTCTGGAACGCGATGAGCGCGGTCAGCTCCACGATGCCGTCGTCGTCGAAGTGCCGGCGCAGGGCCTCGAAGTGCTCCGGCCCCGGCTGGCGGTCGCTCAGGGTGACCGCCTCGGCGTAGCGCAGCACCGCGCGCTCGCGCTCGTCGAAATGGGGGCTGTCCTCGAAGCGTTCCAGATCCGCCAGCTTCTCCCACGGAACGCCGCGGCGCATCCCCAGGGCGCAGTTGATGTCGACGCAGAAGCGGCACCAGTTGAGCTGCGAGACGCGCACCGTCACCAGCGCGCGCAGGGCCGGCTCGATGGGAGAGCTGCGCCGGTCCAACGCACCGTAGAGGAGGGCGACGCCGGCGAAGACCCGGGGGCTGCGCGCCCAGAGTCGTGCCGGCTCCAGCACCTTGCCGTAGCGGCGGCGCTGGTTCCAGAAGAAGAGCCGCACGTACCACGGCACGCGCCCGAGGGGACTGCGGATCACGCTCATGGGGTCTCCTCCATCATGGCCGGGGGGCGGCGGGAACGCAGGGCGAGGCTGAGGGCGGTCCCGGCCGCGGTGAGGACGGCGGCCGCCCCGTAGGCGGGGCCGAAGCCGCCGACGCGCTCGGCCAGCCACCCCGCCCCCGCCGGCCCGGCCACCTGGCCGAGGGCGAAGACGAAGGTGATCCAGCCGAAGACGGTCCCTGCGCGCGCAGCCCCCACCAGATCGCCCACCGCCGCCGCCATGATGGTGGGGATGGCCCAGGCCGAGACGCCGTAGAGCACCACCGAGACGAGCACCCCGGCCGTCCCCGGGCGCAGCGCCATGAGCCCGTAGGCCACGGTCTGCAGGGCGAAGACGAGGGCGAGGCCGCGCCGCCGCCCGATGCGGTCGGACAGCCCCCCGAAGAGCGGCCCCGAGGCCAGGCTCAGCAGCCCCACCAGGCTCCAGAAGTCGCCGGCGCGCTCCGCCGCCATGCCGTGATCGTCGATGAGGGTGGTGACCACGAAGGTGGCGTAGACCACGTAGGTGGCGCCGAAGGCGAAGTAGACCGCGCCGAGGTGGGCCACCAGCCCCGGCGGCAACCGCCCGCCCCCGGCCGGCACCGCCTGCCGCCCCCCCACCGGCTCGAGGCCCAGCCGCGCCGGGTCGTCGCGCAGCAGCCACCCGGCGAGGGCGGCGCAGGCGAGGCAGAGCAGCCCGAGGGCCGCCCACGCCGTGCGCCAGCCGCCGGGGGCGGCGGCCAGCACCGGCACCCCCTGCCCGGCGAGGGCGATGGCGATGCCGTTGGCCGAGACCACCAGCCCCGCCGCCCGCCCGCGCAGGCGGGGCGCGAACCAGGCCGAGACCAGGGCCATCACCGGGACGTTGGCGGCGCCGCTGCCGAAGCCGGTGAGGGCGTAGAGGAGCGCGGCGGCGGCGAAGGACGGCGCCGCCGCGACCCCGAGCATGGAGGCCCCCACCAGCACCACCGAGGCGGCCACCACGCGCCGCGCCCCGAAGCGCTCGGCGACGGGACCCGCCGCCAGCACCGCCGCCAGGTAGCCGACGAAGTTGGCGGTCCCGAGCAGCCCCATCTCGGCGTAGCCGAGACCGAGGCCGGCCCCGGTGCCGGGCAGGAGCATGCCGAGGGCGAAGCGGCCGACGCCGAGGGCGGCGAAGATCGCCGCCGCCCCGCCGGCGAGGACGGCGAGGGCCCGCCCGGTCCCCTCAGCGGCCATGGCGCCGCCGCGCTGTGTCGGCGCCGCTCACCGGGCGAGCTTGGCCTCGACGCTCGCCACCTTGTCCTCCATGCTCTGGTCGCGGTCGGTGCGGGTGCCGATCTTGATGCTGGTGCTCAGGCGGGGCACCCCCATCCCGTGCAGCACCTCGTGGCAGCGCCGGATCGCCGCCATGACCTCGTCCCAGGTGCCCTCGACGTTGGTGCCGTAGGCGTGCAGGCGGGTCTTCAGCCCCGCCTCGGCGAAGACCCGCTCGCAGGCCGCCACGTAGGGCGAGAGCGAGAGCCCCACCCCCAGGGGCACGATGGTCACGTCGGCGATCACGCGCAGGGAGCCCACCTCGGTCGTCATCGCGGTACCTCCTCGCGGGTCAGGACCCGGCCAGGTCGAACTCGGCCACCACCGGGGCGTGGTCGGAGGGGCGCTCGCCCTCGCGCGGCGCGCGGTCCACGCGGCAGGCGCGCACCCGCCCGCACAGCGCGGGGCTCGCGAGCACGTGGTCGATGCGAAGCCCCATGCCCCGGCGGTAGGCGTTCATGCGGTAGTCCCACCAGGTGTGGATGCCGGCCTCCCCCGTGATCCGGCGCAGGACGTCGCACAGGCCCGCCTCCAGCAGCGCGCGGAAGGCCTCGCGCTCGGGCGTGCTGGCCAGCACCCGCTCGCGCCAGAGCTCGGGATCGTGCACGTCGCGGTCCTCCGGGGCGACGTTGAAGTCCCCCAGGACCACGAGCAGCGGGTGGCGCGCCAGCTCCGCGCGCACCTGCGCCGCCAGCGCCTCCATCCAGGCCAGCTTGTAGGCGAACTTGTCGCTGCCCACGGCCTGGCCGTTGGGGACGTAGACGTCGATCACCCGCAACGGCCCGCAGGTGGCGGCGAGATAGCGGCGCTGCCCGTCGGGGGCCCCCGGCAGGGCGTCGGCCACCTCGGCGGGGGGGAGACGGGAGACGATGGCGACCCCGTTGTAGGTCTTCTCGCCGGCGAAGACCACGTGATAGCCCGCCTCCCGGAACTCCAGCGCGGGGAAGGCCTCGTCGGGGACCTTGGTCTCCTGCAGCGCGAGCACGTCCGGGGCCTCGGCCGCGAGCCAGGCGAGCACCTGGGGCAGGCGCACGCGCAGGGAGTTGACGTTCCAGGTGGCGACCCTCACTGCGGCTGCTCCTGCACCGGCTCGATGCCGCTGTGGCGCAGCAGCGGCTCGACCCGCGGCGGCCGCCCGCGGAAGGCCACGAACAGCGCCATCGGCTCGCGCGCCCCGCCCTGCTCGAGGATCTCGCGCCGGAAGCGCCGCCCGGTGGCGGCATCGAACACCCCCGCCTCCTCGAAGGCCGAGTAGGCGTCGGCGGCCAGCACCTCGGCCCACTTGTAGCTGTAGTAGCCGGCCCCGTAGCCGCCGGCGAAGATGTGGGAGAAGCCGTGGGCGAAGCGGTTGAAGGCGGGCGGGCGCACCACCGCCACCTCCTCGCGCACCGCCTCGAGGATCTCGTAGACGCGCCCGCCGCGCGCCGGGTCGTACTCGGCGTGCAGGCGCATGTCGAAGAGGGCGAACTCGAGCTGGCGCACCATCTGCAGCCCGGCGTGGAAGTTGCGCGCCGCCCGCAGCCGCTCGAGCAGCGCCCGCGGCAGCGGCTCGCCGGTCTCGTAGTGGCCGGAGATCAGCGCCAGGGCCTCGGCCTCCCAGCACCAGTTCTCGAGGAACTGGCTCGGCAGCTCCACCGCGTCCCAGGGCACGCCGCGGATGCCGCCGACGCTGGGCCAGTCGATGCGGGTCAGGAGGTGGTGTAGGCCGTGGCCGAACTCGTGGAACAGGGTCAGGACCTCGTCGTGGGTGAGCAGCGCCGGCCGCCCCTGCACCGGGGGCGTGAAGTTGCAGGTGAGGAAGGCGAGCGGCGTCTGGACCGCCCCGTCGCGGCGCAGCCGCGCCCGGCACTCGTCCATCCACGCCCCGCCCCGCTTGTGGGGGCGGGCGTAGGGGTCGAGCCAGAAGCCGCCGAGCACGGTCCCGTCCTCGTCCACGATCTCGTGGAAGCTGACGTCGGGGTGCCACACCGGCACCCCCGCGCGGGGGCGCACGGTGATGCCGAACAGCCGCCGCACCACCTCGAACATCCCCTCCAGCACCCGCGGCAGCGGGAAGTAGGGCCGGAGCGCCTCCTCCGCCAGCCCCAGCCGCTCCTCGCGCATGCGCTCGGCGTAGTAGGCGATGTCCCAGGCCTCGAGCCGCTCGAGGCCGTCGCGCTCGCGGGCGAAGGCGGCAAGCTCGGCCAGCTCGCGCTCGGCGGCGGGGCGGCTGTGGCGGGCGAGCTCGCGCAGGAAGCCGAGCACCTCCTCCACCGAGGAGGCCATCTTGGTGGCGAGGGAGAGCTCGGCGTAGGAGGCGAAGCCGAGCAGCCGCGCCGCCTCGTGGCGCAGGGCGAGGATGCGCTCCATGACCGGGCCGTTGTCGAAGCGCCCGGCGTGGGGGCCGCGGTCGGAGGCGCGGGTGACGTAGGCCTCGTAGACCTCGCGGCGCAGGGCGCGCGAGCGGGCGTGGCCCATGACCGCGAGGTAGCAGGGCATCTCGAGGGTGAGGAGATACCCGTCCACCCCCTCCCGCTCGGCGTACCGGCGCGCAAGCGCCAGCGCGGTCTCCGGCAGGCCCGCGAGCTCCTCCGCGCTGGCTCGGCGCTTCCAGGCCTGGGTGGCGTCGAGGAGGTTCTCCTCGAAGCGGGTGCCGAGCCGCGCCAGCTCCTCCTGGATGGCGCGGAAGCGCGCGCGCTCGGGCCCGGCGAGCTCCACCCCCGAGAGGCGGAAGTCGCGCAGCGCGTTGTCCACCAGGCGCTGCCCCGCGGGCTCCAGCCGCGGGTAGGCCTCGCCCTCGCGCAGGGCGCGGAAGGCGCGGTAGAGGGCCTCGTTCTGGCCGAGCTCGGTGGCGTAGTCGGTGAGCTTGGGCAGGCAGCGGTTGTAGGCCTCGCGCCAGGCCTCGGAGTTCATCACCGCGTTGAGGTGGGAGACTGGCGCCCAGGTGCGCTCGAGCCGCTCCTCGATCGCCTCCAGCGGCACCACCAGGGACGCCCAGGTGGGCCGCACCTGGCCGGCCAGCTCCGCCACGCGACGGCGGTTCTCCGCCAGCACCTGGTCGATGGCGGGCTCGGCGTGCTCGGGCCGGATGGCGTCGAAGGGCGGGTAGGGGGCGTCGCGCAGCAGGGGGTTGTCGCTCATGGGCGGCTCCGGGGACCGGCACGGCCGCCCAGTATACAATCGGCACTCCACGGCACCGGAGGGTGGAGCATGCCCGAGCAGTTCGACCTCATCGCCATCGGCGGCGGCAGCGGCGGCCTGTCGGTGGCCGAGCGCGCCGCCGCCCACGGCGCCCGCTGCGCCCTCGTCGAGCGTGCCCGCCTGGGCGGCACCTGCGTCAACCTCGGCTGCGTTCCCAAGAAGATGATGTGGTACGCCGCCCACGTCGCCGAGACCCTGGAGGACGCGCGCGGCTACGGCTTCGACGTCGAGCTCCGCGGCCACGACTGGAAGGCGCTGAAGGCGGCCCGCGACCGCCACATCCAGGGGATCAACGACTGGTATCGCAACTACCTCGCCGACAGCGACATCACCCTCGTCGAGGGCGAGGCGCGGCTGGTGGACGCGCGCACGGTGGAGGTGGACGGGCGACGGCTGGCGGCCGAGCACATCGTCCTCGCCCCGGGCGGGCGCCCCGCGGTGCCGGCGGTGGAGGGCGCCCAGCTCGGCCTCACCTCCGACGGCTTCTTCGCCCTCGAGGCGCTGCCGCGCCGCGTCGCGGTGGTGGGCGCAGGCTACATCGCGGTGGAGATCGCGGGGGTGCTCAACGCCCTCGGCGCCGAGGTCACCCTGCTGCTGCGCGGCGAGCAGCTCCTGCGCCGCTTCGACCCCATGCTGCGCGAGGCCCTCATGGAGGAGATGCTCGCGCAAGGCGTCAACATCATCCCGCGGGCCCAGATCGGGTCCCTGCGCCGCGACGGCGACGGGCTCGCCATCTGCTGCGTCCAGGGCCAGGTGCTCGGCGGCTTCGACGCCGTCATCTGGGCCATCGGCCGGCGGCCCAACACCGAGGGCCTCGGCCTCGAGGCCGCGGGGGTGGAGGTGGACGCCGACGGCCACATCCCCGTGGACGCCTACCAGAACACCAACGTCCCCGGCATCTACGCCGTCGGCGACGTCACCGGCCGCGCCATGCTCACGCCGGTGGCCATCGCCGCCGGGCGGCGGCTCGCCGACCGCCTCTTCGGCGGCCGCCCCGACGCCCGCCTGGACTACGAGCTCATCCCCACGGTGGTGTTCAGCCACCCCCCCATCGGCACCGTGGGCCTGTCCGAGGACGAGGCCCGCGACCTCCACGGCGAGGCGGTCAAGTGCTACACGACCCGCTTCACCCCCCTCTACCACGCCCTCTCCGGACGCGACACCCGCACCGCCATGAAGCTCGTGTGCGTGGGCGCGCAGGAGCGGGTGGTGGGCCTGCACGTCATCGGCCGAGACGCCGACGAGATCCTGCAGGGCTTCGCGGTGGCGCTGCGCATGGGCGCCACCAAGGCCGACCTCGACCGCACCGTCGCCATCCACCCCACCAGCGCCGAGGAGCTGGTGACCATGCGCTGAGGGCACCGCCGTGACCGTGGCCGCCTTCGCGGGGCGCAGCCCCCGCATCGACCCCGAGGCCTTCGTCCACCCCCTCGCCTACGTCGTGGGCGACGTCACGGTGGGCGCCGCCAGCTCGCTCTGGCCCGGCGTGGTCGCCCGCGGCGACGTCCACGCCATCCGCATCGGGCGGCGCACCAACGTCCAGGACGGCACCGTGCTCCACGTCACCGGCCCCCACGGCGACCGCCCCGGCCACCCCCTCGCCATCGGCGACGAGGTCACCATCGGCCACCGCGCCGTGGTCCACGGCTGCACCGTGGGCAGCCGCGTCCTCGTGGGCATCGGCGCCATCGTCCTCGACGGCGCCGTGATCGAGGACGAGGTGATCGTCGGCGCCGGCGCCCTCGTGCCGCCCGGGGCCCGCCTCGCCTCCGGCCATCTCTACCTGGGCTGCCCGGCGCGGGCGGCGCGCCCCCTGCGCGCCGACGAGCGCGAGGGGCTCGCCCGCTCCGCCGAGCACTACGTCGCGCTCGCGCGGCGCCACGCGGAAGTAAGCGCCTACTGACCCGCGGCGCCGCCCCTGAGGGCCGCGAGCACGGGGGCGGTCTCGGGCCGCACCCCGCGCCAGAGGGCGAAGGCCTCGGCCGCCTGCTCCACCAGCATGCCGAGGCCGTCCTCGGCGCGCAGGCCCCGCCCGCGCGCCCAGGCGACGAAGGGGGTGAGGCCGTCGCGGGCGTAGGCGAGGTCGTAGCAGAGGGGCGCGCCCGCGAGCACGACCTCGTCGAGGGGCGGCACCTCGCCGGCGAGGCTGGCCGCGGTGGCGTTGAGGACGAGGTCGTAGGGCCCCGGGGGGATCGCCGCGAGGCCGCAGGCGCGGACGCGGCCGAGGCCGCCGAAGGCCCGCTCCAGGGCGCGCGCCCGCGCCTCGGTGCGGTTGGCGACGACGATCTCGGCCGCGCCCTCGAGCAGCAGCGGGCCGAGCACCCCGCGGGCGGCGCCGCCGGCGCCGAGAAGGAGGATGCGGGCGCCGCCGAGGTCGAGGCCGAGCCGCTGCGTGAGGTCGCGCACGAGCCCGGCGCCGTCGGTGTTGTCGCCCACCACCGCGCCGCCGGCCTCGAAGGACAGGGTGTTCACCGCCGCGGCGCGCTGGGCGCGCTCGCTCACCCGCGCGCACAGGGCGTAGGCCTCCTCCTTGAAGGGCACGGTGACGTTGGCGCCGCGGCCGCCGGCGTCGCGGAAGGCGAGCACCGCCTCGCGGAAGCCCCCCACCGGGGCCTCGACAGCCTCGTAGGTCAGGTCCTGCCCCGTGGCCGCGGCGAACAGCGCGTGGATGCGGGGCGAGAGGGAGTGCCTCACGGGGTTGCCGAACACGGCGTAGCGGTCGCTCATGGTGCCCCTCCGGGTGACGCGGCCCGGCCGCAGCGGCTAAGCTGGCCCGCCAGTATAGACCCTGGGAGGGAACGGCGCGGTGGCCGTCGCCCCGATGCCCGCTGCGCGGCGCACCCTCGCCGCCGTGGACCTGGGCTCCAACAGCTTCCACCTGGTGATCGCCCGCGCCGAGGGCGGCACCCTGCGGGTGCTCGACCGCCTGCGCGAGATGGTCCAGCTCGGCGCCGGCCTCGACGACGACGGGCGCCTGCGCCCGCAGGCCGAGGCGCGCGCCCTCGCCTGCCTCGAGCGCTTCGGCCAGCGCCTGCGCACCATGGCCCCCGGCACGGTGCGGGCCGTCGGCACCAACGCCCTGCGCCGCGCCCGCCACCCGGAGGGCTTCCTCGCCCGCGCCGAGGTCGCCCTCGGCCACCCCGTGGAGGTGGTCTCCGGGATCGAGGAGGCCCGCCTGGTCTACCTGGGCGTCGCCCACACCCTGCCCGACCCGCACCTGCGCACCCTGGTGGTGGACATCGGCGGCGGCAGCACCGAGCTGGTGATCGGCGAGGGCTACCGGCCGCTGGAGCTGGAGAGCCTCTACATGGGCTGCCTGAGCTGGAGCGAGCGCTTCTTCCCGAAGGGGCGGATCGGCGAAGAGGCCATGCGCGAGGCCGAGCTCGCGGCGGAGGTGGAGGTGGAGGGCGCGCTGGGGCGGCTGCGGCGGCTCGGCTGGGCGCGGGCGGTGGGCTCCTCGGGGACGGCGCGGGCCGCCCTCGCCGCCGCCCGCGCCCTCGGCTGGGCGCGGGGGGGGCTGACGGCGCAGGCCCTCCGGCGGCTGCGCCGCAGCCTGGTGGAGGCGGGCCGCGTCGAGGCCCTGCGTCTTCCGGGGGTGCGCCCCGCCCGCGCCCGCGTGCTCCCGGGCGGCATCGCGATCCTGCATGCGGTCTTCGAGGTCCTCGGGCTCGAGGAGATGACGGTGTCGGCGGGGGCGATGCGGGAGGGGATCCTCTACGACCTCCTCGGGCGGCTGCACGACGAGGACGCGCGCGAGCGGGCGGTGGCGGCGATGATGCGCCGCTACCACGTGGATCCCGAGCAGGCGGCCCGCGTCGAGGCCACCGCCGAGGCCCTGCGCCGCGGCGTCGCCGCCGCCTGGGGGCTCGCCGACCCGCAGGCCCCGCGGCTGCTCGCCTGGGCGGCACGCCTGCACGAGGTGGGCCTCGCCGTCGCCCACGCCCAGTACCACAAGCACGGCGCCTATCTGGTGGCCCACGCCGACCTCGCCGGATTCTCGCGCCAGGAGCAGGAGGCGGTGGCGGCGCTGGTGCGGGGCCACCGGCGCAAGTTCCCGCGGGCGGTCTTCGCCGCCTTCCCCAAGGGCGAGCGGCGCCGGCTCGAGCGCCTGTGCGTGCTGCTGCGCCTTGCGGTGCTGCTGCACCGGGACCGCGCCGGCGGCGGCCCGCTGCCCCGCCCCGAGGCCCGCGGCCGCCGCCTGCGGCTGCACTTCCCCCCGGGGACGCTGGCGCGCCGCCCCCTCACCGCGGTGGCGCTGGAGCAGGAGCGGGCGCTGCTCGCCGCCGCCGGCTGGAAGCTCGCGGTGGAGGAGGGCTGAGGGGCGCGGGCGCCCTCCGGTATACTGTGCGGCCTTGGTTTGCCCGGGGGGAGCCGATGAGCGGGCAGGTGCGCGCCGAGGAGATCGCGCGGCGCTACGACCTCTCCACGTTCCAGGGCTTGGTCCAGGCCCTGCAGGCCTACTGGGGGGCGCTGGGCTGTGTCCTGGTGCAGCCCTACGACATGGAGGTGGGGGCCGGGACCTTCCATCCGGCCACCTTCCTGCGCGCCATCGGACCCGAGCCCTGGGCCGCGGCCTACGTCCAGCCCTCGCGCCGGCCCACCGACGGCCGCTACGGCGAGAACCCCAACCGCCTGCAGCACTACTACCAGTACCAGGTGGTGATCAAGCCCTCGCCGCCGGACATCCAGGAGCTCTACCTCGCCTCCCTGCGGGCCCTGGGCATCGACCCCCTGGTGCACGACATCCGCTTCGTGGAGGACAACTGGGAGTCGCCGACCCTGGGCGCCTGGGGGCTGGGCTGGGAGGTCTGGCTCAACGGCATGGAGATCACCCAGTTCACCTACTTCCAGCAGGTGGGCGGCCTCGACTGCCGGCCGGTGACGGGGGAGATCACCTACGGGCTCGAGCGCATCGCCATGTACCTGCAAGGGGTGGAGAGCGTGTTCGATCTGGTCTGGTCGCGCGGGCCGCTGGGGACCGTCACCTACGGCGACGTCTACCACCAGAACGAGGTGGAGCAGTCGGCCTACAACTTCGAGCACGCCAACGTGGAGGCCCTGTTCGGCTGGTTCGAGACCTGCGAGGCGGAGTGCCGGCGCCTGCTGGAGCTGGGCCTTCCCCTGCCCGCCTACGAGCAGGTCCTCAAGGCCTCCCACACCTTCAACCTCCTCGACGCCCGTCGCGCCATCTCGGTCACCGAGCGCCAGCGCTACATCCTGCGCGTGCGCGCGATGGCGCGGGCGGTGGCCGAGGCCTACCACGCCGCCCGCGAGCGCCTGGGCTTCCCCATGCTGCGGGCGGCGACGGAGGCGGCCCATGGCTGAGCGGCGCGACCTGCTGGTGGAGATCGGCACCGAGGAGCTGCCGCCGAAGGCGCTGGCGGGGCTGGCGCAGGCCCTTCTCGAAGGGGTCGTGGCGGGGCTCGACGAGGCCGGCGTCGGCCGCGGCGAGGGCCGCTGCTTTGCGACCCCGCGGCGGCTGGCGGTGCGCGTCGCGGCGGTGGCCACGGCCCAGCCCGACCGCGTCGTGGAGCGGCGCGGCCCGGCGCTGCGCGCCGCCTTCGACGCCGAGGGGTGCCCCACCCGCGCCGCCGAGGGCTTCGCCCGCGCCTGCGGGGTGGCGGTGGAGGCCCTCGAGCGCCTGGAGACGCCGCAGGGGGCCTGGCTCGTGCACCGGCGCATCGAGCGGGGCCGTCCCACCGCCGAGCTCCTGCCTGGGATCGTCTCCCGCGCCCTCGACCGCCTCCCGGTCCCCAAGCGCATGCGCTGGGGCGACCTGGAGGAGGCCTTCGTGCGGCCGGTCCACTGGATCGTCCTCCTCCTCGGCGGCGAGGTGGTGCCCATGCGCCGCTTCGGGATCGCCTCCGGCCGCGCGAGCCGCGGCCACCGCTTCCACCACCCCGGCCCCGTGGAGCTCGCCGCACCGGCCGAGTACGAGCAGCGCCTCGAGACCGAAGGCCGCGTCCTCGTCGACCTCGCGCGGCGCCGCGCCCGCATCCGCGAGCAGGTGGAGGAGGCGGCGCGGGAGGCCGGCGGCCGCGCCCTCGTGGACGAGGCCCTGCTGGACGAGGTCGCGGCGCTGGTGGAGTGGCCGGTGGCGGTGGCGGGGCGGTTCGAGGAGCGCTTCCTCGCGCTGCCGCGGGAGGTCCTGGTGAGCACCATGCAGGACCACCAGCGCTACTTCCCGGTGGAGGGGGAGGACGGCGGCCTCCTGCCCTGGTTCGTGACCGTGGCCAACATCGAGAGCCGCGATCCGGCCCGGGTGCGGGAGGGCAACGAGCGGGTGATCCGCCCGCGCCTGGCCGATGCCGCCTTCTTCTGGGAGCAGGACCGCCGCCGGCCCCTGGCCGCGCGCCGCGAGGCCCTCGCCGGCGTGGTCTTCCACGAGCGCCTGGGGAGCCTGCTCGAGCGCAGCGACCGCATCGCCCGGCTCGCCGCCGCCATCGCCGAGCGCCTCGGCGGCGACGCCGACGCCGCGCGGCGCGCCGGCGAGCTCGCCAAGTGCGACCTCGTCACCGAGATGGTGGGCGAGTTCCCGGAGCTTCAGGGGATCATGGGCCGCTACTACGCGCTGCACGACGGCGAGCCGGAGGCGGTGGCCGAGGCCATCGCCGAGCACTACCGCCCGGCCCACGCCGGCGACCGCCTACCGGCCACCGCGGCCGGGCGCGCCCTCGCCCTCGCCGACCGCATCGACACCCTGGTGGGCATCTTCGCCGCCGGCGAGCGCCCGAGCGGCGAGAAGGACCCCTACGGCCTGCGCCGCGCCGCCATCGGCGTGCTGCGCATCCTCATCGAGGGGGAGCTGGCGCTGGACCTGCGCGAGCTCCTCGCCGAGGCCGCGGCGGGGCTCGCCGGGCGGGTGCCGGCGCAGGAGGTGGTGGACGAGGTCCTGGACTACTGCCTGGAGCGGCTGCGCGCCTACTACGCCGAGGCGGGCTGCGGCGCCGACGCCTACGACGCGGTGCGGGCGGTGCGCCCCACCGCGCCGCTGGACTTCCACCGCCGCCTCGAGGCGGTGGAGGCCTTCCACGGGATGGAGGCGGCGGCCGCCCTCGCCGCCGCGCACAAGCGCATCCGCAACATCCTGCGCAAGGCCGCCCCCGCGCCGGAGCCGGGATGGGACGATGGGCTGCTCGCGGAGGAGGCTGAGCGCGCCCTCGCCGACGCGCTCGCCGCCTGCCGCGAGGCGCTGGCGCCGCTCCTCGCCGCGGGGCGCTACCGCGAGGCGCTGGAGCGCCTGGCGGCGCTCCGGCCGGCGGTGGACCGCTTCTTCGACGAGGTCCTGGTGATGGCCGAGGACGAGGCCGTGCGGCGCAACCGCCTGGGTCTGCTGGCTGCCCTCGGCCGGCTCCTCGACAGCGTCGCCGACATCTCGCGCCTGCGCACCGCCTGAGGGGCCCGCCCCGTGGCCCTGGTGATCCTCGATCGGGACGGCGTCCTCAACCACGACTCCGAGGCCTTCATCAAGTCGCCGGCGGAGTGGGTGCCGATCCCGGGCAGCCTCGAGGCGGTGGCGCGCCTGCACCAGGCCGGGCACACGGTGGTGGTGGCCACCAACCAGTCCGGGATCGCGCGGGGGCTGCTGGATCTGGAGGCGCTCACCGCGATCCACGCCGTGATGCGGCGGGCGCTGGCGGCGGTCGGCGCCGCCGTGGATCTCATCCTCTTCTGCCCCCACGGCCCGCGCGAGGGTTGCGCCTGCCGCAAGCCGCGGCCCGGGATGCTGCTGGAGGCCGCCGCCCGCACCGGGCTGCCCCTCGCCGGGGCGCCGGTGGTGGGGGATGCGGCGCGCGACCTCGAGGCCGCGCGCGCCGCCGGGGCGACCCCGGTCCTCGTGCGCACGGGCAAGGGGGCGGCCACCGAGGCCGAAGGCGGACCGGAGCTCGCCGGGGTGGCGGTCTTCGACGACCTCGCGGCCTTCGTGACGCACTGGCTGGGGGAGGCCCGATGCGGCTGATGCAGCTCCTGCGCTCGGCGCTCTTCCAGCTCTTCATGGTGGTCACGGTGCTCCTGTGGGCGCCCGCGGTGGTGCTGCTGGCCCCGGCGCCGTATCGCTGGCGCTACGCGGTGGCGCGCTCCTGGGCGCGGATCAACATCGCCGCCGCGGCGCGCCTCTGCGGCATCCGCTACCGCGTCCGCGGCGCCGAGCACCTGCCGCCCGGGCCCGCCATCGTCTTCAGCAAGCACCAGTCGGCGTGGGAGACCCTGGCCCTGGTGGTGCTGCTGCCGCCGCAGACCTGGGTCCTGAAGCGGGAGCTGCTGTGGATCCCGGTCTTCGGGTGGGCGCTCGCGCTGCTGCGGCCGGTGGCCATCGACCGCTCCGCCGGGCGGCGCGCGGTGGAGGCCATCGTCCGCCGCGGCCGCGAGCGGCTGCGCCAGGGGCTCTGGATCGTGGTCTATCCCGAGGGGACACGGGTGGCGCCCGGGACGCGGCGCCGCTACGGCATCGGCGGCGCCGTCCTCGCCGAGCGCACCGGCGCCCCCGTGGTGCCGGTGGCCCACAACGCGGGGCTCTTCTGGCCGCGGCGCGCGCTCCTGCGCCGCCCCGGCACGGTCGAGGTGGTGATCGGCCCGGTGATCGAGACCCGGGGGCTCGCCGCGGCCGAGATCAACGCCCGCGCCGAGCGCTGGATCGAGACCGAGTCGGCGCGCCTGCTGCCGCCGGAGCTCGCCGCGCGCGTCGAGGCGCTCCCCGCCGGGCGGCGCGGCTGAGGCGCAGGCTCAGACGTCGAGGTTGGCCACGAGCAGGGCGTTGCGCTCGATGAAGGCGCGGCGCGGCTCCACCTGATCGCCCATGAGGGTGCTGAAGATCTCATCCGTCGCCACGGCATCCTCGATCCGCACCTGCAGCAGGCGCCGCGTCTCCGGATCCATGGTGGTCTCCCAGAGCTGCTCCGGATTCATCTCGCCGAGCCCCTTGTAGCGCTGGATGTGCTGGCCGCGGCGGGCCTCGGCGAGCAGCCACGCGTAGGCCTCGCGCAGATGGGCGACGGCGGCGCGGCGCTCGCCGCGCGCGACGAAGGCGCCGGGCTCGAGCAGGCCGTCGAGGCGCCGCGCGAGGGCGGCGATGGCGGCGTACTCGGCGGAGTCGAAGAAGTCCGCCGGCAGCACGGCGCGCTGGCGCACGCCGTGGGCGGTGCGCTGGATCGCGAGTCCGTGGCGGTCGTCCTCGAGCACCGGCAGGAGCCGGTAGCGGGTGGTGGGATCGCAGCCGGCGTTGACCGCCGCCTCCAGGGCGCGGGTCCAGGCGGCGAAGGCCTCGGCATCGCGCTGCAGCGCCTCGTCCACGGGGGCGACATCCAGGAGCCGCTCGAGTAGCAGCGGGTCGTGGCGGCGGCGCAGGCGCTCGACGATGCGGTGCACGCGCTGGTAGTCGCGAAGCAGCGCCTCGAGGGCGGACGGCGCCAGGGCCGGCGCCTCGGCCGCCGGGTGGAGGCGGGCTCCCTCCAGGGCCTGGGCGAGGAGGTAGTCCTGCAGCTCGGCGTCGTCCTTGACGTAGTGCTCCTGCTTGCCCTTCTTCACCTTGTAGAGGGGCGGCTGGGCGATGTAGACGTGGCCGCGCTCGATCAGGGCCGGCATCTGGCGGTAGAAGAAGGTCAGGAGCAGGGTACGGATGTGGGAGCCGTCCACGTCGGCGTCGGTCATGATGATGATGCGGTGGTAGCGCAGCTTGTCGGGGTCGAACTCCTCCGGGCCGATGCCGCAGCCGAGGGCGGTGATCAGGGTGGCCACCTCCGCCGAGGACAGCATCTTGTCGAAGCGGGCCTTCTCGACGTTGAGGATCTTGCCCTTCAGCGGCAGCACCGCCTGGTAGCGACGGTCGCGGGCCTGCTTGGCCGAGCCGCCGGCGGAGTCGCCCTCCACCAGGAAGAGCTCGGAGGCCGCGGGATCCTTCTCCTGGCAGTCGGCGAGCTTGCCGGGGAGGCCGGCGACGTCGAGGGCCCCCTTGCGGCGGGTCATCTCCCGCGCCCGCCGCGCGGCCTCGCGGGCACGGGCGGCGTCGATGATCTTGCCGACGATGGCGCGGGCGTCCGCCGGATGCTCCAGGAGGAAGTCGCGCAGGTGCTCGGCGACCGCGGCCTCCACCGGGGCGCGCACCTCGGAGCTCACCAGCTTCTCCTTGGTCTGGGAGGAGAACTTCGGGTCGCGCACCTTCACCGAGAGGACCGCCGTGAGCCCCTCGCGGGTGTCCTCGCCGCTCAAGGGGGCGGCGAGCTTCTTGGCCAGGCCCTGCTCCTCGATGTACTGGTTGAGGGTGCGGGTGAGGGCCGCGCGCAGCCCGGCGAGGTGGGTGCCGCCGTCGCGCTGCGGGATGTTGTTGGTGTAGCAGAAGACGCTCTCCTGATAGCCGTCGTTCCACTGCATCGCGACCTCGATGCCGATGCCCGCGCGCTCGGTGGCGACGTGGAAGACGGTGGGGTGGACGGGCGTCTTGTTGCGGTTGAGGTGCTCGACGAAGGCGCGGATGCCCCCCTCGTAGGCGAAGACGTCCTCGCGGTCGGTGCGCTCGTCGCGCAGGACGATGCGCACCCCCGAGTTGAGGAAGGAGAGCTCGCGCAGCCGCCGGGCGAGGATGTCGTAGTGGAACTCGGTGCTGGAGAAGACCTCGCGGCTCGGCCAGAAGCGGATCTCGGTGCCCCGCCGGGGGGTCTCGCCGACCACCTCCAGGGGGCCCTGGGGCTCGCCCATGCGGTACTCCTGGCGGTAGACGCGCCCGTCGCGGCGGATCACCAGGCGCAGCCGCTCGGAGAGGGCGTTCACCACCGAGACGCCGACGCCGTGCAGCCCGCCCGAGACCTTGTAGGCGTTGTCGTCGAACTTGCCGCCGGCGTGCAGCACGGTCATGATCACCTCCGCCGCCGGGCGCCCCTCCTCGGGATGGATGTCCACCGGAATGCCGCGGCCGTCGTCCCGCACCGTCACCGAGCCGTCGCTGTGCACGGTGACCTGGATCTCGGTGCAGTAGCCGGCGAGGGCCTCGTCGACGGCGTTGTCCACCACCTCGAAGACCATGTGGTGGAGACCGGTGCCGTCGTCCGTGTCCCCGATGTACATACCCGGCCGCTTGCGCACGGCGTCGAGGCCGCGCAGGACCTTGATGCTGCTGGAGTCGTAGGTGGCGTGGGTCATCGTGGCGCGGAATTCCAGGAAAGACGCGTCATTATAGCATCGGCCGGACGCGGCCCTGTTCCACGTGGAACCACGCCGCCGGCGCCTCGGGAGGGATCGCGGCACGCTCCGTGGTGGTGATCCAGACCTGGACCCGAAGCTCGCGCAGCAGCGCCAGCACCGCCGCGCGGGCGGCGGCGTCGAGCTCCGAGGCGAACTCGTCCACCAGAACCACCGGCGGCTCCCGTCCCAGCTCCCGCGTGAGCAGGACCTGACCCAGGACGAGGGCGTAGGCGAGACGCCGCGCCTGGCCCCTGGAGGCGAGCCGCCGCGCCTCTGCCCCCGCCCAGCGCACGGCGAGGTCGGCCCGGTGCGGACCGGCCTGCGTGCTCCCGAGGAGCGCATCCCGCGCCCGCCCGGCGGCGAGCGCCTCGGCAAGGGCGCCGCGCCAGCCCGGCTCCAGCGCCAGCGTCACCTCGGCCCCCGCGAGGAGCCTCACCCCCAGCCTGCGCACCGCCTCCGCCCACCCCGCCACGTAGCGCGCGCGCGCCGCCGCCACCGCCTCCGCCGCCTCCGCCAGCGGCGCCTCCCAGGCCGCGGCCGCGGCGAGATCTCCGCTGCGCAGGGCGGCGTTGCGCTGGCGCAGGGCGCGCCGGTAGCGGCGCATCCACACCGCGTAGCCCGGTTCCACGTGGAACACGCCCCAGTCCAGGAGCTCGCGCCGCAGCGCCGGCGGCCCCTCCACCAGCTGATAGCTCTCGCCGAGGATCCACACCACGGGCAGCCGCCCGAGGAGCGCCCCCGCCCCGCGGTGGCTCCGCCCCTCCACGCGAACGGTGGTGCCGGCGCGGTCGCGGCGCAACCCCAGCCGCTCCCGCCGCCCCTCTTCCCCCTCCACCTCCGCCGCCACAGTGGCCGCCCCGGCGCCGCGGCGCACCAGCGCGAGCCCCCGCGGATCCCGGAAGGACCGTCCCCGTCCCAGCAGCGCCAGCGCCTCCAGGAGGCTGGTCTTGCCCGCCCCGTTGGCCCCCCAGAGGACGTTGATGCCCGACCCGGGCTCCAGCCGCGCCGCCTCCAGGATGCGCAGGTCGCGGACCTGGAGCGCCCGCACCCGCATCGGCTACAGCCGCATCGGCATCACCACGTAGCGGCTGTCCTCGCCCCCCACGGGCACGATGAGGGCGCTGCTGTTGGCGTCGGTGAAGTGCATGCGCACCCGCTCGCCCGGCAGGGCGTTGAGGGCGTCGAGGATATAGGCGGCGTTGAAGCCGATCTCCAGCGGATCCCCCTCGTAGGCCACCTCCAGCTCCTCCTCCGCCTGCTCCTGCTCCGGGTTCTGCGCCTCCATCCGCAGCACCCCGTCGCCCATACGGAAGCGCACCCCCCGGAACTTCTCGCTGGAGAGGATCGAGGCCCGCAGCAGCGCCTCGCGCAGGGCCTCCCGGTCGGCCTCCAGGAGCCGCTCGCCTCCCGCCGGCAGCACCCGCTCGTAGTCCGGAAAGCGCCCGTCGATGAGCCGGCAGGCCAGCCGCAGCCCCGGCTCCTCCAGCTCCAGGTGGGTGCTGCCGAGCCCCAGGCGGACGGTGCCGTCCTCGCCCTCGCCGAGGATCCGGGCCAGCTCCGTGACCCCCTTGCGCGGTACGATGACCTGCATCTGCTCCTCCACCCCGGTCTCCGCCGGCCGCTCCGCCAGCGCCAGCCGGTGCCCGTCGGTGGCCACCGCCCGCACCGCCCCCGGCCGCAGCTCCAGGAGCAGCCCGTTGAGGTAGTAGCGCACGTCCTGGTGCGCCATGGCGAACTGGGTCCGCTCGATGAGCTGGCGCAGCGTCGCCCGCTCGAGCTCGAGGCTGCGGACCGTGGCGCCCGCCTCGAAGCGCGGGAACTCCTCCGGCGGCAGGCTCACGAGGACGAAGCGGCTGCGCCCGGCCCGCACCACCACGCGCCCGTCCGCCGCCTCCAGCCGCATCACCGCCCCTTCCGGCAGGCTGCGGCAGATCTCGTGCAGCTTGCGCGCCGGCACCGTGACCTCGCCCGGGACCTCGGTGTGCACCGCCACCTCGGCCATCATCTCCAGCTCCAGATCCGTTCCCACGAGGGTCAGCCGCTCGCCCTCCGCGCGGCACAGGAGATGGCCGAGGATGGGCTGGGTCTGGCGGCGCTCCACCACCGCGCTGAGCCGCTGCGCCGGGCGCAGCAGGGTATCGCGCACCACCTCGATCTTCATTTCTTCTTCCCCCAAGAGCGTTCGTTGTATTCAGGTCCCGGCGAGGTCGGTGGACAACCCCGCGTTCTCCTTTTCGATCAACGAGTTCGGTGCCTCGGGGCGGGCCCCCGATGCTGTGCGCCGGCGTTGTCCGTCCTGTGGACAGGCTGTGACTGCCCGCGGGGCGCGCCGTCCTCCACCGGTTGTCCACATCATGCGCTGAGGATCCTCAACAGGTTGCGGTAGTCCTCGGCGAGCTGCGGCTCGCGCTCCACCAGCTCGCGCACCTTGCGGCAGGCGTGGAGCACGGTGGTGTGGTCGCGGCCGCCGAAGGCGGCCCCGATCTCGGGCAGGCTGTGGCTGGTGAGCTCCTTGGCCAGCGCCATCGCGATCTGGCGCGGCCGTGCGATGGAGCGGGTGCGGCGGGCCGAGGTGAGGTCGGCGACGCGGATCTTGAAGTAGTCGGCCACCGTGCGCTGGATGTTGTCGATGGTGATGCGCCGCTCGTGCACCGCGAGCAGGTCGCGCAGGGCCTCGCGGGCGAACTCCAGGGTCACGCCGCGGCCGGTGAAGCGGGCGTGGGCCACCACCCGCCGCAACGCCCCCTCCAGCTCGCGGACGTTGGAGCGGATGTGCTTGGCGATGAAGAAGGCCACCTCGTGGGGCAGCTCCATGCCCATCTGCTCGGCCTTGGCGGCGAGGATCGCCACCCGCGTCTCCAGCTCCGGGGGCTCGATGGCCACCGTCAGGCCCCAGCCGAAGCGCGACTTGAGCCGCTCCTCCAGGCCCTCCACCTCCTTCGGGTAGCGGTCGCAGGTGAGGATCACCTGCTGGCGGTTCTCCAGCAGGGCGTTGAAGGTGTGGAAGAACTCCTCCTGCGAGCGCTCCTTGCCGGCGAAGAACTGGATGTCGTCGATGAGCAGCGCGTCCGCGCCGCGGTAGAACTGCTTGAACTCGTTGATCCGGTTGTGCTGCAGGGCGCGGATCATGTCCCCGACGAAGCGCTCGGAGTGCAGGTAGATGACCCGCGCCTCGGGGCGGCGCCCGCGCAGGGCGTTGCCCACCGCGTGCATGAGGTGCGTCTTGCCGAGGCCGGTGCCGCCGTAGATGAAGAGCGGGTTGTAGGCGGTGCCGGGGTTCTCCGCCACCTGCAGCGCCGCCGCTCGCGCCACCTGGTTGGACTTGCCCTCGACGAAGGTCTCGAAGGTGAACTCCGGGTTGAGGGTCCCCTCGGCCCAGCCCGCGCCGTCGCGGCCCCGCCCCTCGCCGGGCGCCTCGCGCGGGGGCTGCGCCGCCGCCGAGCCCACCTCCAGGCGCACGGTGGGGGCCGCCTCGCCGCCGAGCCCGCGCAGATGGCGCTGGATCTGTTCCAGGTAGTGCTCGCGCACGTGGTCGAGGACGAAGCGGTTGGGGGCCAGGAGCCGCAGCGCCGCGCCGTCCCCCACCGCCTGCAGCGGCCGGATCCAGGTGTTGAACTGCTGGGCCGAAAGCTCGCCCTCGAGGCGCGCGGCGCAGCGTTTCCAGAGCGAGACGCCGTCCTGGTGCTCCACGATGCGGGGCCCCCGTCCGCCGAGTCCTGAGGTGGGTCGCCGGCGCCTCCGGCGGGCGCCTTCGAGGCCGCCCATCTTAGGGCAAAGCCCGCCGCCTTGGCCAGCCGGCCCCGGCGGCTGCGGTTGACCCGCCGCCGCGCGCGCCGCTACCATTCCGCCCTTTTCCGAGCACGGCATTGGCAGAGGGATTCCGGGGAACGCCATGAAGCGAACCTTCCAGCCCAGCAACATCCGCCGCAAGCGCACCCACGGCTTCCGCGCCCGCATGCGCACGAGGGCGGGGCGGCGCGTGCTCGCCGCCCGCCGTGCCAAGGGGCGTGCGCGGCTCACCCCCTGAGGGCGACGCCCGGGCGGCACCGAGGCGGCGTCTCCCGCGTGCGGCGCGCCTGCGCAGCCGGGGCGAGTTCGAGCGCGTCTTCGCCGCGGCGCGAAGGCGGGCCTCGGCCCGCTCCTTCACCGTCCTCGCCCTTCCCAACGGCACCGCCCAGGCGCGGATCGGCCTCGCGGTCTCGCGCCGCGCCGCCCGCCGCGCCGTGATGCGCAACCGCATCCGCCGCATCGTGCGCGAGAGCTTCCGCCTCCACCGCCACCGCCTCGGCGGCCTCGACTGCGTCGTCATCGCCCGCCCGGGGGCGGCCGAGCGGAGCAACCGCGAGCTCTTCGGCGAGCTGGAGCAGCTGTGGCAGCGTCTGTGCGACAGGGCCTGACCCGCATCGCGACGGCGCCCCTTCGCGCCTACCGCTACGCCGTGAGCCCGCTGCTCGGGCCCCGCTGCCGCTTCGAGCCGAGCTGCTCGGCCTACGCCATCGAGGCGCTGGAGCGGCACGGCCCGGCGCGGGGCGCCTGGCTCGCCCTGAGGCGGCTGCTGCGCTGTCACCCCTTCCACCCGGGGGGCTACGATCCGGTGCCCCCGGCCCCCGACAGGAGCGCCGATGGATAACCAGCGCCTGTTCCTCTTCGTCGCCTTCTCCCTCGTCGTCCTCCTGCTCTGGGAGGCCTGGCAGCGCGACTACGCCCCGCGCCCGCAGGCCCCGGCGCCGGTCGCCGAGGCCCCGCGCGCCGCCGAGCCGCCGGCGCCTTCCGCGCCGCCGCAGACCGCCCTGCCCCGCGGCGAGCGGGTGCGGGTGGTCACCGACGTCCTCGACCTGGAGATCGACACCCTCGGCGGCGACCTGCGCCGCGCCGACCTGCGCCGCTACCCGGTGAGCCTCGACCGCCCCGAGGTCCCCTTCCGGCTCCTCGACGACGCCCCGGAGCGGCTCTTCGTCGCCCAGGCGGGCCTCGTCGCCGCCGACCTGCCGCGGCCGCGTATTCCCTACCGCGCCGAGGCCGCCACCTACCGGCTCGCCGACGGCCAGGACCGGCTCGAGGTGCGGCTGCGCTGGCAGGGTCCCGGCGGGCTCGAGGTGGACAAGGTCTACACCTTCCGCCGCGGCAGCTACGTGGTGGAGCTGGCCTTCGAGGTGCGCAACCGCGGCGCGGCCCCCCGCACGGTGCGGCCCTATCTGCAGCTGCAGCGCGTCCCTGTGGCGCAGGGCTCGCGCTACACCGGCGCCTACACCTTCGCCGGCGCCGCCTACTACAGCCCCGAGACCAAGTACGAGAAGCTCGATTTCGAGGACATCGCGCGCGGCGCCCAGCCCCAGCCCGCCGAGCTCACCGACGGCTGGGTGGCCATGGTCCAGCACTACTTCTTCGCCGCCTGGATCCCGCCCGGCGGCACGCCGCACCGCTACTACACCCGGGCCGTGGGCGACGGGCCGCGCTACCTCATCGGCGTCACCGCCCCGGATCTTCAGGTCCCGCCCGGGGGGGCGGCCCGCTACGCCGCCCGCGCCTACGTTGGGCCCAAGCTCCAGGAGGTCATCCCGGAGGTGGCCGAAGGGCTCGAGTTCACGGTGGACTACGGCCTGCTGACGGTGCTCGCCAAGCCCATCTTCTGGCTCCTGCGCCACATCCACGACCTCGTCGGCAACTGGGGCTGGGCGATCGTGATCCTGGTGGTGCTCCTCAAGGCGGCCTTCTACAAGCTGTCGGAGGCGAGCTACCGCTCCATGGCCAACATGCGCCGCCTCGCGCCGCGCCTGCAGGCCCTGCGCGAGCGCTATGGCGACGACAAGCAGCGCCTCAACCAGGCCATGATGGAGCTCTACAAGAAGGAGCGCATCAACCCCCTCGGCGGATGCCTCCCGATCCTGGTGCAGATCCCGTTCTTCATCGCCCTCTACTGGGTCCTGCTGGAGAGCGTGGAGCTGCGCCACGCCCCCTTCGTCCTCTGGATCCGCGACCTCTCGGCGCGCGACCCCTACTTCGTGCTGCCCATCCTCATGGGCGCCACCATGTTCCTGCAGCAGCGGCTCAACCCGCAGCCGCCGGACCCGATCCAGGCCCGGATCATGATGGCGATGCCGGTGGTGTTCACGGTGTTCTTCCTCTTCTTCCCCTCGGGCCTCGTCCTCTACTGGCTCGTCAACAACCTCCTCTCCATCGCCCAGCAGTGGGTGATCACGCGCCGCATCGAGCAGGCGAGCCGCTGAGCCCGCCCGCGGGCGAGACCATCGCCGCCGTCGCCACCCCGCCGGGGCGCGGCGGCATCGGTGTCGTCCGCGTCTCGGGCCCGGCGGCGGGGGCGGTGGCGCGGGGTGTGCTCGGGCGGCTGCCGCCGCCGCGCACGGCCTGGCTCGCCGCCTTCCGCGACGCCGACGGGGCCGTCATCGACCGCGGCCTCGCCCTGTGGTTCCCGGCGCCGCGCTCCTACACCGGCGAGGACGTGCTGGAGCTGCACGGGCACGGCGGTCCGGTGGTGCTGGACCTGCTGCTCGCCCGCTGCCTCGCCCTCGGCGCGCGCCCCGCCCGCCCGGGCGAGTTCACCCTGCGCGCCTTCCTCAACGGCAAGCTGGATCTGGCCCAGGCCGAGGCCGTCGCCGACCTCATCGACGCCGCCAGCGCCGAGGCCGCCCGCGGCGCCCTGCGCAGCCTCGAGGGCGCCTTCTCGGCCGAGGTGCGCGCCCTCGCCGAGGCCCTCGCCGCCCTGCGCGCGGAGGTGGAGGCGGGCCTCGACTTCGCCGACGAGCCCCTGGAGCTCGCCGCGGAGGCCGAGACCGCGCGCCGCCTCGCCGAGCTGGAGGCCCGCTGGCGGCGGCTCCGCGCGCGCGCCGCCGAGGGGGCGGCCCTGCGCGAGGGGCTCGTGGTGGCCATCGTGGGGCGGCCCAACGTCGGCAAGTCGAGCCTGCTCAACGCCCTCGCCGGGCGCGAGACCGCCATCGTCACCCCCATCGCCGGCACCACCCGCGACGTGCTCCGCGAGCAGATCCTGGTGGAGGGGGTGCCCCTGACCGTGCTCGACACCGCCGGCCTGCGCGCGGCCGACGATCCGGTGGAGCGCGAGGGGGTGCGCCGCGCCCGCGCCGCCCTCGAGGGGGCCGACCACGTCCTCCTCGTGGTGGAGGACGGCGCCGCCCCCGCCGCCGCCGAGGCCGAGGCGGCCGAGGCCGCGGCGGGGCGCCTCACCGTGGTCTGCAACAAGATCGACCGCACGGGGCGCGCGCCGGGGCCCGCGGAGCACCCCTTGGGGCCCGCGGTGGCGGTCTCGGCACGCACCGGGGCGGGCCTCGAGGCGCTGGCGCGCCGCCTCGCCGCGGTGGCCGGCCGCGGCAGCGGCACGGAGGGGGTCTTCCTCGCCCGCCGCCGCCACCTGGAGGCCCTCGACCGCGCCGGCGCCGCCCTCGCCGCCGCGGCGCACCGCCACCGCGAGGGTCTCGCCGACCTCGTCGCCGAGGAGCTCGCCCAGGCGCAGCGGGCCCTCGGCGAGATCACGGGCGAGGGCGTCGACACCGAGGCCCTCCTCGGGCGCATCTTCGCCCGCTTCTGCATCGGCAAGTAAGGCCGCCTCAGGGGCGGAAGGCGCGCACCGCCCGCGCGAGGCGGGCGAGCGCCGACGGCGTCGGCCCCGGTCCATAGCGGGCGGCGACGTAGGCCGCCACCACCGCCTCCACGCACCGCCGCCGCGCCGGCAGCGCCGCCGCCAGGCGCCGGCCGTAGTCCAGCGGACCCTCGGTGGGCCGGCGGGGCAGGCCCGCGGCGGCGGCGCGGGCGCAGAACCGGACCCAGAGCGCCTGGGCGGGGTCCGCCGCGGTGCCGCGGCGGGCGAGCACCAGCCAGGCCGCGGCGGCGAGGGCGAGGGCGGCACCGGCGGCGAGCAGCGCCGCCAGCCCCTGCCACAGGGGGAGGCCGGCGAGGCCGAGGCGGCCGGCGAGGCGCCCCTGCAGCTCGGGGCCGTAGCCCAGGACCCAGTAGGTCCAGGCGGCATCGGCGGCATCGCGCAGCCGCGTCCAGGCCGCCGCGAGCCCCGCCGGGGCCGCGGCCACGAAACGCACCGCCCCCGCCGCCGACGCCGGGTCGATGGCGCGCTCCAGGCGCAGGGGGGCCACCGCGGCGGTGGGGTCGACCCGGATCCACCCCCCGTCCGCGGGGGCCACCTCCACCCAGGCGTGGGCGTCCGACTGGCGCACCACCAGATCGCCGCTGAGGGGGTTGGCCTCGCCGCCGAGATAGCCCACCACCACCCGCGCCGGGATCCCCGCCGCGCGCATGAGGAGGGCGAAGGCGGCGGCGTAGTGCTCGCAGAAGCCCCGCCGCGTGCGGAAGAGGAAGTCCTCCACCGGATCGGGCCCGAGGGGGCCCGGGCGCAGGGTGTAGACGAAGCCCTCCGTGCGCAGCCAGTCGAGGGCCGCCTGCACGGTGCCGCGGTCGTCCCCGCCGCGCGCCCGCAGGGCCTGGGCCAGGGCGCGCACCCGCGGCGAGAGCCGCCGCGGCAGGCGCATCGCGTAGGCCCGCTGCGCCGCCGTGGGCGTCGCGCCTTCCCCACCCACCAACGACTCCGCGCGGTAAGTGAGCACCCGCTCCAGGGGCCCTGGGAGGGCGAAGGTGGCGCCCGGCCCGGGTGTTGCGGCGCGCACCGCGAGGGGCCGGTCGAGGGCCGGCAGCCAGCGCTGACCGTGGGGGAGCAGGGTCACGGTCTGGCCCAGGCGCCGCCCGCCGCGCGGGGCCGGCTCCGACCCGGGCGGGCGCCCCTCCCACCAGCGCCGGCCGTCGGTGGCCCAGAACACCGCCGCGCGCCAGTAGCGCGCCGCCGGCACCGGGCCGTCGAGCCGCACCCGCAGCGCGACGGCGTCGGAGCGGGCGAGCTCGGCCACCCGGCCGAGCACGAGCTCGCCGCCGAGGCCCGTGCGCGCCGCCGCCTGCCGCTCGCCCCAGAGCGGGCCGCCCAGGCGGGGAAAGAAGAGGAAGACGACCAGCGCCAGGGGCAGCGCCTGCAGGAGCAGCGCGCCGGCGCGGGCGAGGTGGGCGCGCGGGCGCTCCTGCGGATCGTGGATCCCGGCGAGCGCCGCGAGCAGCAGCCACAGCACCGCCGGCGCCGCCAGCGGGCGGGGCAGCTCCGGGTCGTGGAGGAAGGCCACCGCCGCGAGCAGCGCGCAGCTCAGCACCACCACCACGGCGTCGCGCCGGCGCTCGAGCTCCAGCAGCTTGAGTGCCGCCCCCGCCACCAGCAGGGCGCTCCCGGCCTCGAGGCCGCGCAGGGTCCCGTGCGCCGCCGCCACCGCCGCCAGCGCCGCCAGCGCCGCCGCCGTGCGCAGCCGCCGCCCCGGCAGCGGCCAGCCCCGCCGCGTCGCCGCCGCCCGCCACAGCGCCACCGCCGCGAGCCCCGCCGGCAGCGCCGGCGGCACCGTGCCGGCGAGGACGGCCGCGGCCGCCAGGGCCGCGGCGGCGCTCCACCCCACCGCCGCCGGGGAGAGGCTCAGCGCGGCCATCGTCCCAGCCGCTCCAGGCAGCGGCGGCGGTGGACCGCGCCGCGGCCGGGCGGGATGCGCGCCCCGGGCAGGGCGAGCCCGTAGGCGAGGCCCGCGGCCTCGGCGTCCAGGACCCAGCGGCAGAGGCGGGCGAGGCGCGCCTCCGCGTCCCCCGAGGCCGCCTCCCAGGTCAGCCACAGGGTGCCGCCGGCGGGGGCGGCAAAGCGCTTCAGGTGCAGCCCCCGCCCCCGCGCCGCCAGCGGCCAGTGCACCCGGCGCAGGCTCTCGCCGTCGCGCCAGCGGCCGAGGTCGTGGAAGGCCCCGCCGCCGCCCTCCGCGTCGGCGCCGCCCTCGGCCTCGCCCGCGCCCCCGGGCGGCAGCCCGGCGGGCGGCGCCGGCCGCGGGTAGACCACCGCCTCGGCCCCGGTCTCGGCATAGCCCCAGGCGCGGAAGAGGCCGAGGGGCCGGGTCGTCTCCAGGCGTACGCGCCCGAGGGCGAGCATGCCGCGCCGCGGCGCCGGCACCGCCAGCACCGCGGCCGCCTCGCCCTCGGCGGGCACCGCCACCTCCGCCGCCACGCCGCCCGCCGCCACCCGCACCCGCCGCGGCCGTCCCCCGCCGTCGAGGCGCAGGCGGAAGCGCTGGCGCCCGCCGGCGAAGGCCTCCCCCGCCGGTTCGGCGGCGATCCCGACCCCGGCGAGCTCGCGGTAGGTGTGGAGGATGGCCACCACCGCCACCGAGGCGAGGAGGAAGGTGAAGGCGAGGGCGGCGTTGTTGTTGTAATGCAGGCCGAGGAGCAGCAGCGCCGCCAGCGCCGGCGCCAGCAGCAGGCCCTCGCGCGTGGGCAGGATGTAGACCGTGCGCCGCCCGAGGCGGGCGCGGCCGGCGCGGGGCCGGGCGGGGCGGGCGAGCGCCGCCAGGCCCACCCTAGGGGATCGCCACCGCATCGAGCAGGGCCGCCGCCGCATCCTCCCCCTCGGTGCCGGCGGCGAGCCGGTGCGCCGCCACCGGCACGAACACCGCCTGCACGTCCTCGGGGAGCACCGCGTCGCGGCCCTCGAGCCAGGCCCAGGCCCGCGCCGCCGCCATCAGGGCGAGCCCCGCCCGCGGCGACAGCCCGGTGCCGCCCTCGCCGCGGCTCGCCTGCAGCAGGGCGTGGACGTAGGCGATGAGGGGCGGTGCGGCGTGGACGCGGGCCGCCGCGGCCTGGGCCGCGCGCACCGCGGCGGCGTCGAGCACCGGCTCCAGCGCCGCCACCGCCCCCTGGCGGGGGCCGAGGCGCAGCAGCTCGCGCTCGGCCTCCGGGGGCGGATAGCCCAGGCGCAGGCGCATGAGGAAGCGGTCGAGCTGCGACTCCGGCAGGGGGTGGGTGCCGGCGAGGTGGAAGGGGTTCTGGGTGGCGATGACGAGGAAGGGCCGGGGCAGGGGCCGGGTCTCCCCATCGGCGCTCACCTGCCGCTCCTCCATCGCCTCCAGGAGCGCGCTCTGGGTGCGGGGGCTCGCGCGGTTGACCTCGTCGGCCAGCAGGACGTGGGTGAAGACCGGTCCCGGCACGAACTCGAGGCGGCCCTCGCGCAGGATCGGGCCGCCCGTCACGTCCGCAGGCAGGAGGTCGGCGGTGAACTGCACCCGGCGGAAGGCGAGCCCCAGGACCCGCGCCAGGGCCTGGGCGAGGGTGGTCTTGCCCATCCCCGGCAGGTCCTCCAGCAGGAGGTGGCCGTCGGCGAGCAGGCAGGCCAGCGCGAGGCGCACCGCCCGCGCCTGGCCCAGCACCAGCCGCTCCACCGCGGCGCGGGAGCGGCCGAGGCGCAGGCGCAGGGCCTCGGTCTCGGCGGGGGCTGCGCGGGGCGTGCCCATGGCGGGGATTATAGGGCCGGGGAAGGGGCTATGATGGGGCGAGCGCGGAGGAGGCAGGCGATGGAAGGCGGGCTCGTCGCGTCCATGTTCGTGATCTTCACCGGGGGGGCGGTGCTCGCCACGCTCGCCCTCTTCGCCCGCCAGGCCCTGCCCGTGGCCTACATCGCCCTCGGCCTCGTCGCCGGCCCCTGGGGGCTCGCCTGGGTGGACGATCCGGCGCTCATCGGCCGCATCGCCGACATCGGCATCCTCTTCCTGCTCTTCCTCCTCGGCCTGGACATGCAGCCGCAGGACCTGCTCCACCTGCTCGGCAAGGCCACCGCGGTGACCCTGGGCTCGAGCCTGGCCTTCCTCGGCCTCGGCGCCGGCGCCGCCCTCGCCTTCGGCCTCGCCGCCGGCGAGGCCGCGGTGGTGGGGGCGGCGTTCATGTTCTCCAGCACCATCATCGGCCTGAAGCTGATGCCCACCACGACCCTGCACCACCGCCACACCGGCGAGCTGGTGATCGCGGTGCTGCTGCTGCAGGATCTGCTCGCCATCGCCGTGCTGATCCTGCTCGAGGGGCTCGGCGGCGGCGCGGCGGTGCTGCTGCGCATCGGCCTCGGGCTGCCGGCGCTGGCGGCGGCGGCCTTCGCCATGCAGCGCTGGGTGCTGCTGCCGCTGCTGCGCCGCTTCGACACCATCCAGGAATACGTCTTCCTGCTCGCCATCGGCTGGTGCCTGGGGGGGGCGGAGCTGGCGGCGCTGCTCGGGCTGTCGCACGAGATCGGCGCCTTCATCGCCGGGGTGGCCCTCGCCTCGAGCCCCATCGCCCTCTTCATCGCCGAGCGCCTCAAGCCGCTGCGGGACTTCTTCCTGGTCCTGTTCTTCTTCTCCCTCGGCGCCGGCTACGACCTCGGCCTCCTCCCCCGGGCCCTGCCCCTGGGGCTCGCGCTGGCCCTGCTCGCCGTCGCCGCCAAGCCCCTGGTCTTCGCCCTCCTCCTGCGCCGCATCGGCGAGCCGCGCGGGCGCTCGCGGGAGGTGGGCATCCGCCTCGGGCAGATGAGCGAGTTCGCCCTCCTCATCTCCGTCGCCGCCGCCGGTGGCGGCGCCCTCGCCCCGCTGTCGGCCTCGGCGCTTCAGCTCGCCACCCTCCTGAGCCTCGTCCTCTCGTCCTATGTCATCGTCCTGCGCTACCCCTCCCCCATCGCCGTGGACGACCGCCTGCGGCGCGACTGAGCTTGCGCCGCCGGCGGCGGCGGCGTAGGTTGCGCGGCCATGGAGCCCGTCCCCGGCCGCCACTGCCCCGCCGCCTTCGGCCTGCGCGCCCGCGACCTCGCCGCCGCCGAGCCGCTGGCGGCGACCACCGTCCTCGTCGCCGGGGGCCTCTACGGCAACCGCCACGCGCTCGCGGCGCTGCAGGCGCGGGCCGCCGCCGAGGACGGGGCCGAGCTGATCCTGGCCGGCGATCTGCACTGGTTCGACGCCGAGCCCGAGGCCTTCGCCCGCCTCGAGGAGGCGGCCCGGCGCCATCGCGCCGTGGCCGGCAACGTGGAGCTGATGCTCGCCGATCCGGCGGGCGGCGACGACTGCGGCTGCGCCTACCCGGGGCACGTGGACGCCGCCACCGTGGCCCGCTCCAACGCCATCATGGCGCGGTTGCACCGGGCCGCGGGCGCGGTGCCCGGGGCGCGGCAGCGGCTCGCGGCGCTCCCGCGCTGGCTGGTGCTGGCGGTGGGGGGGCTGCGGATCGCCGTCGTCCACGGCGACCTGCGCTCGGTGGCGGGCTGGGACTTCGCCCTCGAGCACCTGGCCCCGCCGGGGAACGCGGTGCGGGCGCGCCTCGGCGCCCGCCGGCACACCACCGCGGAGACGGTGCGCGCGCTCTGCCGCGAGGCCGACGTCGCCGCGGTGGCCTGCGCCCACACCTGCCTGCCCTGCCTCGCCCGCGCCGACGGCGTGGTGGTGATCAACAACGGCGCCGCCGGCATGCCCTGCTTCCGCGGCCGACGCGAGGGGGTGGCGACGCGGATCTCGGCCGCCGGCCCCGCGGCCGACGCCCTCTACGGGGTGGAGCTCGGCGGCGTGCGCCTCGAGGCGGTGCCGGTGCCCTACGATCACGGCGCGTGGCTGGCCGAGTTCGACGCCCTGTGGCCGGCGGGCAGCGCCGCCGCCGAGGGCTATCGGGCGCGCCTCGTGGCGGGTCCGCCGCTCGCGCCCGCGGAGGCGGTGCTGGCGCTCGCGGGGACGGCGGCGTGAGCGGGTCGGCGGAGGCGATCGCCCGCGCCCTCGAGGCCCACCGCCGCCTCGGCGCGGTGCTCGCCCGCGGCGGCGAGGCGCAGGCGCAGCTGGTGGCGGTGCTCGGCGTCCTGCGCGAGGTCTTCGACGCCGACCGCACCTGGCTGCTCTATCCCTGCGATCCGCAGGCCCCCGCCTGGTGGGTGCCGGTGGAGGTGACGGTGCCGGAGTACCCGGGCGCCTTCGCCGCGGGGGAGGAGGTGCCCATGGACGCCACCGGCCGCGCCGTGTTCGCGCGGGTGCTGGCCGCCCCCGGGCCGGTGGTCTTCTCCCCCATGCCCGCCGGGAGCGACTGGGTGGTGCGCTATCGCATCCGCGCCCAGATGCTCACGGTGGTGCGCCCGCGCTACGGCGCCCCCTGGCTGCTCGGGCTGCACCAGTGCCGCGAGGTGCGCAGCTGGAGCGCCGAGGAGCAGGCGCTCTTCGCCGAGCTCGCCGGGCGCATCGCCGATCTGCTGAGTCTCGTCCGCATGGGCGAGGACCTGCGCCGGCGCGAGGCGCGGCTGCAGCTCGCCCTCGAGGCCGCGGGCGAGGCCCACTGGGAGTGGGACCTCGACGCCCGCGAGGGCTATCTGAGCCCGCGCTTCGTCGGCCTCTACGGCGACCCGGCGGCGGGGCTGCGCGGGTGGCTGCGGCGGGTCCACCGCGACGACCGCCGGGCGGTGGTGACGGCGCTGCGGGCGCACCTCGCCGGGGCGAGCCCGGGCATCGACGTCGAGTACCGCTTCCGCGGCGCGCAGGGCTGGCGCTGGCTGCACACCCGCGGGCGGCTGGTGTCGCTGCCCGGCGCCGCGCCGGGGCGGGTCCTCGCCGGCACCCATGCCGACGTCACCGCGCGCAAGGAGGCGGAGCTCGCGCTGCGGGCCGAGAAGGAGCGGGCGGCGCGGGCCGAGCGGGCGAAGTCGCGCTACCTCGCCGCCGCCAGCCACGACCTGCGCCAGCCGCTGCACGCCCTGCACCTGCTCCTCCAGGCCCTGGAGCGGCGCAGCGCGGCGCCCGAGGTAGGCGAGATCGCGGCCGAGATGCGGGCGAGCCTCGCCGCGATGCAGCAGCTGCTGGACACGGTGCTGGAGGTGGCCCGCCTCGAGGCGGGCGCGGTGCGCGTGCGCCGCGAGGACCTGCCGCTCGAGCCCTTCCTCGAGGCGCTGCAGATGCGGCTTGCGCCGGCCGCCGCCGCGCGCGGCGTCGCCCTCCACCTCCACCTGGTGCCGGCGGTGCTCGACACCGACCCCGTGCTGCTGGGCTCGATCCTGCAGAACCTGCTCGCCAACGCGGTGCGCCATGCCCGCCGGCGGGTCATGCTGGCGGCGCGCTGGGGCCGCACCCACGTGCGCCTCGAGGTGCGCGACGACGGGCCCGGCATCCCCCGCGCCGAGCGCGGGCGCATCTTCGAGGAGTTCTACCGCGGCCGCGGCGCCGAGCGCGGGCCGGGGGCGGGGCTGGGGCTGGGGCTCGCCATCGCCCGCCGCAGCGCCGATCTGCTCGGGCTCGCCATCCGCCTGCGCAGCGCCGAGGGCCGGGGCAGCGCCTTCGCCATCGCCGTGCCGCGGGCGCAGCCGGCGCGCCCGGCGGCGCCGCCGCCGCGCGTCCACGGCGGCGGCCGCCTCGCACTCGTGGCCGACCCCGACCCCGTCCAGGCGCAGGCCCTCGGCCGCCTCCTCGAGGTCTGGGACTTCCGCGTCATCGTCGCCACCGGCGGCGCCGAGGCGGTGGCGGCCGCGGGCTGGGAGCCGCCGCTGCTGGTGGTGAGCGCGGCGCGCCTCGCCGACGGCTGGGATGCCGAGGCGCTGCTCACCCGGCTTGCCGCCCAGGGGCCGCTCAAGGCCGTGGTGCTCGGCGACGAGGGCGGGGCCCCGGGCCCGGACCGTTGCCTGCTGCCGCGCCCGCCGGAGCCGGCGCAGCTGGCCGAGGCCCTCGCCCGGCTCCTCGGCGAGCGCGGTTGACAGGCGCCCGGTGCCGGCGCAGATTGGCCGCCCCTCGGCGGACGGAGGCGGCATGGCGACGGGCCAGGGCAGGGCACTGGCGGGGCTCGTGACCGGGGCGCTGGCGATCGCGCTGGCGCCGATCCTGGTGCGCCTGAGCGAGGTGGGGCCGGTGGCCACCGCCTTCCACCGCGTCGCCCTCGCCCTGCCGCTGCTGCTGCTGTGGGCGCGCGGCGGCGCGCGGCCCGGCCCCGGGGCATGGCTCGCCGGGGCCCTCTTCGCCGCCGACCTCGCGGTCTGGCACCTCAGCATCGGCCTCACCACGGTGGCCAACGCGACCCTCTTCGCCAACGCCGCCCCGGTGGTGGTGACCCTGCTCGCGTGGGGGCTGCTGGGGCAGCGGCCGCGGCCGCTCTTCCTCGCCGCCCTCCTCTGCGGCATGGCCGGGGTGGCGCTCCTCATGGGCGGGGCGGGCCCCGCCGGGCGCCTCGCCGGGGATCTGCTGGGCCTGCTCACCGCGGTCTTCTACGGCGGCTACATCTTCGCCGTGGCCCGCGCCCGCAGGCGCGACGGCACCGCCGCGGTGATGGCCGCGAGCGCGGCGGTGAGCGCGGCGCTGCTGCTGCCGCTGGCGTGGGCGAGCGGCGAGCGCGTCCTGCCGCAGACCGCCGCCGGGTGGGCGGTGCTGCTGGCCCTGGCCTGGCTCACCCACGCCGGCGGCCAGGGGCTCATCACCTGGGCGCTGGCCCATCTGCCCGCCGCCTTCTCGGCGGTGGTGCTGCTGGTGCAGCCGGTGGCGGCGGCGCTCATCGCCTGGCCGCTCTTCGGCGAGCCGCTGGGGCCGGTGGAGGCCGCCGGGGCGGCGCTGGTGCTCGCCGGCATCCTGCTCGCGCGGCGGGCCAGTCCGGGGGCGGCGCCGTGAGGGGGGACGGGCGCTACGACGTGGTCGTGGTGGGCGGCGGCCACGCCGGCACCGAGGCGGCGCTGGCCGCGGCCCGGGCCGGGGCCGAGGTCCTGCTCCTCACCCACAACCTCGACACCGTCGGCCAGATGAGCTGCAACCCGGCCATCGGCGGCATCGGCAAGGGCCATCTGGTGCGCGAGATCGACGCCCTCGGCGGGCTCATGGCCCGTGCCGCCGACCGCGCCGGGATCCAGTTCCGCATCCTCAACGCGCGCAAGGGCCCGGCGGTGCAGGCGACGCGGGCCCAGTGCGACCGCACCCTCTACCGCCTCGCGGTGCGCCGCGCCCTGGAGACGGCGCCGCGCGTGGCCCTGCTGCAGCAGGCGGTGGAGGACCTGGTGGTGGCGGGCGGCGCGGTGCGCGGCGTGGTCACCGCCCTGGGGCTGCGCTTCGAGGCCGCGGCGGTGGTCCTCACCGCCGGCACCTTCCTGGGGGGGCGCATCCACGTGGGCCTCGCGCAGCGCCCCGGCGGGCGCGCCGGCGACCCGCCGGCCGAGGCCCTGGCGCGGCGGCTGCGCGAGCTGCCCCTGCGGGTGGGGCGGCTCAAGACCGGCACCCCGCCCCGCATCGCCCGCGCCAGCATCGACTTCGACCGCCTCGAGGTCCAGCCCGGCGACGAGCCGGTGCCGGTCTTCTCCTTCCTCGGCCGGCCCGAGGAGCACCCGCCCCAGGTCCCCTGCCACATCACCTGGACCACCGCCGAGACGCACCGGATCGTGCGCGGGGCGCTACACCGCTCGCCCCTCTACACCGGCCGCATCGAGGGCGTGGGGCCGCGCTACTGCCCGAGCATCGAGGACAAGGTGGTGCGCTTCCCGCAGCGCGAGCGCCACCAGGTCTTCCTCGAGCCCGAGGGGCTCGACAGCGGCGAGATCTACCCCAACGGCATCTCCACCAGCCTGCCCTTCGACGCCCAGGTGGCGCTGGTGCGCTCCATCCCGGGCCTCGAGCGGGCCCACCTGACGCGCCCCGGCTACGCCATCGAGTACGACTACTTCGACCCCCGGGACCTGCACCCCTGGCTCGAGTCGCGCCACCTCCCGGGGCTGTTCCTCGCCGGTCAGGTCAACGGCACCACCGGCTACGAGGAGGCCGCCGCCCAGGGGCTCGTCGCCGGCGTCAACGCGGCCCGCCGGGCGCGGGAGCTGGAGCCGTGGTGGCCGCGGCGCGACGAGGCCTACATGGGGGTCCTCGTCGACGACCTCGTCACCCGCGGGGTGACCGAGCCCTACCGCATGTTCACCAGCCGGGCCGAGTACCGGCTGCGCCTGCGCGAGGACAACGCCGACCTGCGGCTGACCCCGGCGGGGCGGGCGCTGGGGCTGGTGGACGATGCCCGCTGGGCCGCCTTCGAGGCCCGCCGCGAGGCCCTCGAGCGCGAGCGCGCCCGCCTGCGCGCCACCATCCTGCCGCCCGCCGCCCTCGCCGCGGCCGGGATCGAGGCCCCGCCGGGGCAGGGCCTGTCGCTGGAGGCGCTGCTGCGCCGGCCGGGCTGGGACTACCGCCGGGTGACGGCGCTGCCGGGGGCGGGACCGGCGGTGGCCGACCCCGCGCTGGCGCGGCAGGTGGAGATCGAGGTCAAGTACGAGGGCTACCTGCGCCGCCAGGAGGCCGAGGCCGAGCGCCTGCGCCGCCACGAGACCCTGCGCCTGCCGCCGGACCTGGACTATGCGGCGGTGGCCGGTCTCTCCAACGAGGTGCGCGAGGTGCTCGCGCGGGCGCGGCCGGCGACCCTGGGCCAGGCCGCGCGCACGCCCGGGGTGACGCCGGCGGCGGTGGCCCTGCTCCTCGTCCACCTGCGCGCGCGCGGGCTGCTCTGACGCCCGGGTTCCCGCCCCCGCGGAAAGGGTTGCGGGGCCAACTGCTGCATGCGCACAATAGCCCTCCCTTTCCTGACGAAAGCGGTGGGCCGCGTGGGGGACGAGGAGCGGGCGCAGGCCACGGCCGAGGCAGTGGCGCGCTGGATGTGCCGGGAGGATCGGGTCGCGCGCCGGCTCGGCGTCGAGCTGCTGGCGAGCGGTCCGGGCCGCTGCCGCCTCGCCCTCACGGTGGACGAGGACATGCTCAACGCCCACGGCCTCACCCACGGGGCCGTCACCTACGCCCTCGCCGACATCGCCTTCGCCGTCGCCAGCAACAGCCGCGGCCGCAGCGCCGTGGCGCTGGCCACCAGCATGAGCTACCCGGCGGCGAGCGGCGCCGGCGACCGCCTCCTGGCCGAGGCCGTGGAGGAGAGCCTCGGCGGGCGCACCGCGGTCTACCGCGTCGAGGTCCGCCGCGACGACGGCACCCTCGTCGGCCTCTTCAGCGGCACCGTCTACCGCCGTTCCGACCCCGTCCCCGTGGCAGAGGAGCCCTGATCCCATGCACGCCGCCGTCCATGCCGCCCCCGCCACCCGCCTCCTGCTCTCGGGCAACGAGGCCGTCGCCCGCGCCGCCTGGGAGGCGGGCGTGCGGGTCGCCGCCGCCTACCCCGGGACCCCCTCCACGGAGATCCTGGAGTGCCTCGCGGCCTATCCCGACCTGCACGCGCAGTGGTCCACCAACGAGAAGGTGGCCCTGGAGGTGGCGATCGGGGCCTCGCTGGCCGGGAGCCGGGCCCTCGCCGCCATGAAGCACGTCGGCGTCAACGTCGCCTCCGACGCCCTCATGACCCAGACCCTGCTCGGCGCCCGCGGCGGCCTCGTCCTCGCGGTGGCCGACGACGTCGGCATGTCCTCGTCCCAGAACGAGCAGGACTCGCGCTTCTGGGGCCGCTTCGCCCACCTGCCGGTGCTCGAGCCCGCCGACGCCGAGGAGGCCTACGCCTACACCCGCGAGGCCTTCGCCCTCTCCGAGCGCTTCGAGACCCCGGTGATCCTGCGCCTGACCACCCGCGTCTGCCACGTCAAGGGCCTGGTCACGGTGGGGGCGCGGGAGGCGGTGCCGGCGCGCGGCTTCGAGCGCGACCCCGCCCGCTACGTCATGGTGCCGGCGCACGCCCGCCGGCGCCTGCCCATCATGCTCGAGCGCGAGGCGCGCCTTGCCGAGCACGCCGAGGCGAGCCCCCTGAACCGCCTCGAGGACGGCGCCGACCGGCGCGTCGGCTTCGTCGTCTCGGGGCCGGCCTACCTCGCCGTGCGCGAGGCCTTCCCCGAGGCGCCGGTGCTCAAGCTGGGGCTCAGCCACCCGCTGCCGGTGGGGCTGGCGCGCCGCCTGGCGGAGAAGGCCGAGCGCGTGGTGGTGGTGGAGGAGACCGAGCCGCTGGTGGAGCAGGAGCTGCGCGCGGCCGGGCTCGAGGTCACGGGCAAGGCGGTCCTGCCGCGCATGGGGGAGCTCTCCGCCGACGTCGTGGGGCGCGCGGTGCGCGCCTGGCTGGGCGAGCCGGTGGAGGAGCACGCGCGGCCGGCGCCGGTCATCTTCCCGCGCCCGCCCACCATGTGCCCGGCCTGCCCGCACCTGGGGGTGTTCTTCACCCTGTCGCGGCTTCGCAACGTGATCATCAGCGGCGACATCGGCTGCTACACCCTCGGGGCCGGCCATCCCTGGAACGCCCTCGACACCACCATCTGCATGGGGGCCTCGCTGAGCGTGGCCCTCGGCCTCGACAAGGGCCGCGGCGAGCAGGACCGGGGCCGGCACGTCGTCGCCGTGATCGGCGACTCCACCTTCCTGCACATGGGCATGCAGGGGCTGCTGGACATCGTCTACAACCGCGGCGACGTCACCGTGCTGATCCTCGACAACCGCGCGGTGGGCATGACCGGCGGGCAGGACCACCCCGGCACCGGCCGCGATGCCCGCGGCGAGGAGGCCCCGCGGGTGGACTTCGCGGCCCTGGTCCGGGCCCTGGGGGTGCCCGCCGAGCGCGTCCACGAGGTGGATCCCTACGAGCTGCCGACGCTGTTCCGGACCCTGCGCGCCGAGATCAAGCGCGGCGGCCCCTCGGTGATCATCACCAACCGCCCCTGCGTGCTCATCGACGCGTACCGGCCGACGCCGCCGCTGCGCGTGGACGAGGCGCGCTGCACCGGCTGCGGCAACTGCCTCGACGTGGGCTGCCCGGCGATCCTGGTGACGCGGCGCGAGCGGGCGGTGAAGCCCTCGGGCAAGGAGGTGGAGCTCGCCTTCGTGCGCATCGAGAGCCTGGCCTGCACCGGGTGCAACCTCTGCGTCGGCACCTGCGCCCCGGACGCCATCGTCCCCATGGAGGGGCGGGCATGAGCCGGGTCACCAACGTCCTCGTCTGCGGCACCGGCGGCCAGGGGGTGATGACCGCCGCCGAGGTCCTGGCCGAGGCGGCCATGGCCGCAGGGCTCGACGTGCGCAAGACCGAGGTCGCGGGCATGGCCCAGCGCGGCGGCGTGGTCACCTCGCACGTGCGCTTCGGCGCGCGCGTGCTCGCCCCCGCCATCGCCCCCGGCACCGCCCACGTGCTCCTCGCCTTCGAGGCCGCCGAGGCGGTGCGCTGGGCCGGGCACCTGGCCGCCGACGGGATCGCCATCGTCAACACCCTGCGCCTCGCCCCGCCGGTGGTCTCCAGCGGCCTCTACAGCTATCCGGAGGATCCGCTGCGGCTGCTGGAGGAGGCGGGGGTGCGCCACTTCGCCTTCGACGCCGGCGAGGTCGCCCGCGGGCTCGGCGACCTGCGGCTCGCCAACACGGTGATGCTGGGCGCGGCCGCGGACCACCTCCCGCTGGCGCCGGAGCTGCTGCGCGAGGCGGTGCTGGCCCGCTTCCGTGCCCGCAAACCGGCGCTCGTGGAGGCCAACGCGCGCGCCTTCGACGCCGGCCGGAGGCTCGCCGCCGCCGACCGTGCCGTCGGCGCCTGAGCCCTGGCGGGGGGCGGCGCGGGCGCGCCTCGACGAGGGGCTGGCCGCGCTGGGCCTGGCCCTGCCGGCGCCGGCGCGGGAGGGGCTCCTCGACTACCTGGCGCTGCTTGCGCGCTGGAACCGCGCCTACAGCCTCACCGCCGTGCGCGACCCGGTGGAGATGGTGACCCGCCACCTCCTCGACTGCCTCGCGGCGCTGCCGCACCTGCCGCCCGGCGCCCTCTGCGACCTCGGCAGCGGCGCCGGCCTGCCCGGGATCCCCATCGCCCTCGCCGAGCCCCACCGCCCGGTCACCCTGCTCGAGGCCTCGGCCAAGAAGGCCCGCTTCCTGCGCCACGCGGTGCTCGCGCTGGCGCCGGACCGCGTGGCGGTGGCCTGCGCCCGCGCCGAGCGCTGGCGCCCGCCGCGGCCCTTCGCCGTGGTGGCGGCGCGGGCGGTGGGGGAGCTTGCGGCGCTGGCGCGTCTCGCCGGGCCCCTGCTGGAGGCCGGCGGCGTCCTCGCCGCCCTCAAGGGGCGGCACCCGGCGGAGGAGCTCGCCGCCCTGCCCGCCCCCTGGCGCGTGCGCGCGGTGCATGCGCTGGCGGTGCCGGGGCTTGCCGCGGCGCGGCACCTGGTCCTGCTCGAGCGCCCGTGAGCGCGGCCGGTTCGTGGTAAAGTCAGGCCCCGCACGGAAGGGGGCAGCGCGGAAGGCCGCCATGGCACGGGTCCTCGCCATCGCCAACCAGAAGGGCGGGGTGGGCAAGACCACCACCAGCGTCAACCTCGCCGCCTCGCTGGCGGCGACGCGGCGGCGCGTCCTGCTCGTGGACCTCGACCCCCAGGGCAACGCCACCATGGGCTGCGGCGTCGACAAGCACGCCCTCGAGCGCACCGTGTGCGACGTCCTCCTCGACGGCGTGCCGCTGGCCGAGGTGGTGGTCCCGGCCGGGGAGGCGGGCTTCGCCCTCGCCCCGGCCAACGGCGACCTCACCGCGGCGGAGGTGGAGCTGCCGCGGCGCGCGGGCGGGGAGGCGCTGCTGCGGGCGGCGCTGGCGCCGGCGCGGGGGGCCTACGACTACGTCCTCGTGGACTGCCCGCCCTCCCTCAGCATGCTCACGGTCAACGCCCTGGTCGCCGCCGACGGCGTCCTCATCCCCATGCAGTGCGAGTACTACGCCCTCGAGGGGCTCAGCGCCCTCGTGGGCACCATCGAGCGGATCCGCCGCGGGCCGAACCCGGGCCTGCGCATCGAGGGGCTGCTGCGCACCATGTTCGATCCCCGCAACAATCTCGCCACCGAGGTCTCGCGCCAGCTCATCCAGCACTTCGGCGAGCGCGTCTACCGCACGGTGATCCCCCGCAACGTCCGCCTCGCCGAGGCCCCGAGCCACGGCCTGCCGGTCCTGCTCTACGATCGCCGCTCGCGCGGCGCCGTCGCCTACCTCGCCCTCGCCGGCGAGATGCTGCGCCGCGCCGAGCGGGCGGCGACGGCCTGAGGGCGGCGGCGATGGCCCGCAGGCGGCTCGGCCGCGGCCTCGACGCCCTCCTCGGCGCGACCGGCGCGGCGGTGGCCGAGCCGCAGCCGGGGGAGCGGCTGCGCAGCCTGCCGCTGGACCGGATCCGGCCGAGCCCCTTCCAGCCCCGGCGTGCGTTCGACCCCGCGGCGCTGGAGGAGCTTGCGGCCTCGATCCGCGCCCAGGGCGTGGTCCAGCCCGTGGTGGTGCGCCCGGCCCCCGGCGGTGAGGGCTACGAGCTCGTCGCCGGCGAGCGGCGCTGGCGGGCGGCGCAGATGGCGGGGCTCGCGGAGGTGCCGGCGGTGGTGCGCGAGGTGGACGACCGCGCCGCCATGGCCATGGCCCTGATCGAGAACGTCCAGCGCGAGGACCTCAACCCGCTGGAGGAGGCCCTGGCGCTGCGGCGGCTGGTGGACGAGTTCGGCCTCACCCACCAGGAGGCGGCCGAGGCGGTGGGGCGCTCGCGGGCGGCGGTGAGCAACCTGCTGCGCCTGCTGGAGCTGCACGAGGCGGTCAAGGCGCTGCTCGCCCAGGGGGCGCTGGAGATGGGCCACGCCCGCGCCATCGCGGGCCTGCCCCCGGCGCGCCAGCCGGAGGCCGCCCGCGAGGTGGTGCGCCGCGGGCTCAGCGTGCGCGAGACCGAGCGGCTGGTGCGCAGGATGCTGGCGCCGCCGCGGCCGGCGCCGAGGCCGGACCCGGACGTCGACCGCCTCCAGCGCGAGCTCTCCGAGCGCCTGGGGGCCCGCGTCGAGCTCAAGGGGGGCGGCCGGCGCGGCCGCCTCGTCATCCACTACACTTCGGTGGAGGAGCTCGAGGGCATCCTCGAGCGGCTGCGCTGACCGGAACCGAGGTCCCGGAGAGGGGAAAGGAAGGACGCGATGCTGGTGCAAGACGCCATGACCCGTGCGGTGCGCACGGTCACCCCCGAGACCCGCCTCTACGAGGTGGCGGCCCTCATGTGCATCAACCGCATCAAGGGGCTCCCCGTGGTGGAGGACGGCGACCGCATCGTCGGCATCATCGCCGAGCGGGACGTGCTCCACCGCATGTTCCCGCGCCTCGACGAGCTCATGGCCGAGCAGGGCCCGATCTCGTTCGAGGAGATGGAGTCGCAGTACCGCGAGGTGGTCAACCTCGAGGTGCGCGACGTCATGAGCACGCGGGTGATCACGGTGCCGCCGGACTATCCGCTGCTCAAGGCGACCTCGGTGATGGTCTCGCACCGCTTCCGCCGCATCCCGGTGGCGGTGGACGGGCGGCTGTGCGGGATGCTGAGCATCGGCGACGTGCACAAGGCGCTCTTCCTCAAGCACATGCGCCTGAGCTGAGCCGACCCCCCCCCTTGGAGAGGAGGGGGCGCCCCGGTGGGGATATCCCCACCGGATCGGCTCATACAATCCGCTTATCGACGGATCCGTTGACCTTGGGGGGCGGGGTTCTTATACTGCGCGGCCGCTGACTTCGGCGCGGGGGGGCGCCCGAATCCCCGATGGGCAGGGTTCTTCTCGCACAGGCGGCGCTGGCGCTGCTCGCGGGTGCCCTGTTCGCCGCGCGGTCGGGGGCCGAGGCGGGGCTTGCGGCCGTCTACGGCGGCGCCATCGTGGTCCTCAACGGGCTGCTGCTGCGCCGCCACCTGGCGGCGATCCGGCCCGAGGCGGCGGCGCGGGGCGCCGCGACGCTCTACCTCGGCCTGGTGCAGCGGCTGGTGCTGGCGGTGGGGCTGCTGGCGGTGGGCCTGGGGCTCCTGGAGCTGGCCCCGCTGCCGCTGGTGGCGGGCTTCATCGCCGCCCAGTTCGGGTATCTGTTCAACATCGGCGCCGAGCGCTGAGGGAGCGGAAGGCGAGCCATGGCTGCGGAGACCGGGCTGACCGCCGGCGAGTACATCAAGCACCATCTGACCAACCTCACCTTCGGCCTGCACCCGGAGCACGGCTGGTCCCTCGCCCATGACGCCGAGGAGGCGGCGGCCATGGGCTTCTGGGCCATCCACCTCGACAGCATGTTCTGGTCGCTGCTCCTCGGGCTCGTCTTCGTGGGCCTGTTCCGCAAGGTGGCGCGGGAGGTCACCTCGGGCGTGCCGGGGCCGCTGCAGAACTTCGTCGAGGTCCTGGTGGAGTTCGTCGAGAGCAACGTCAAGGGCTCCTTCAGCGGCGGGCCCAACCCGCTCATCGCGCCCCTCGCCCTCACGATCTTCGTGTGGGTGTTCCTGATGAACCTGATGGACCTGATCCCGGTGGACCTGATCCCGTGGATCGCGACCCACCTCGGGATCCACTTCCAGCGCGTGGTGCCGAGCACCGACCCCAACATCACCTTCGGCCTGTCGCTGACGGTGTTCGCGCTGATCGTCTACTACAGCGTCAAGATCAAGGGCGTGGGCGGCTTCGTGGGCGAGCTCACGGGGATGCCCTTCCAGACCAGCAACCCCCTGCTCAAGCCCCTCTTCATGCCGGTCAACCTGCTCCTCGAGGGCGTGAACCTGCTGGCCAAGCCGTTCTCGCTCTCGCTGCGACTGTTCGGCAACCTCTACGCCGGCGAGATGATCTTCATCCTCATCGCGCTCATGTACAGCGCGGGCGTCGGCCTGGCCGTGTTCGGCGGGGTCCTGCAGTGGGTGTGGGCGGTCTTCCACATCCTGGTCATCACCCTGCAGGCCTTCATCTTCATGGTGCTGACCATCGTCTACCTGGACATGGCCCACGCCGAGCATCACTGACCGTTTCGGAGTCGTTCACTTCCCCAGCGAAGGAGACAGAAGATGGAGATGGCAAACGCTCTGCTGGTCATCGCCGCGGCGATCATGATGGGCTTCGGGGCCGTGGGTGCCGCCATCGGCATCGGCGTGCTCGGCGGCCGGTTCCTCGAGGGCGTGGCGCGCCAGCCCGAGCTCGTCCCCGTCCTGCGCACCCAGTTCTTCATCGTCGTCGGCCTCACCGACGCGGTGCCCATGATCGGCGTCGGCCTCGGCATGTACGTCCTCTTCGCCCTCGCCGGCTGAGGCCGCGCGAGGCTCGATTCAGGCGGACGGCCAGCGGGGTCACGGGATGAACATCAATCTCACCCTCATCGGCCAGATGATCGCCTTCGCGGCGTTCGTCTGGTTCACCATGCAGTACATCTGGCCGCCCATCGTCAAGGCGCTGGAGGAGCGGCGCAGCCGCATCGCCGACGGCCTCGAGGCCGCCGAGCGCGGGCGTCGCGAGCTGGAGCTGGCGCAGGAGCGCGCCACCCAGATCCTGCACGAGGCCCGTCAGGAGGCCGCCGACATCCTCGGCAAGGCCCAGCGGCGTGCCGCCGAGATGGTGGACGAGGCCAAGGAGGAGGCGCGGCGCGAGGGCGAGCGGCTGGTGGAGGCGGCGCGCGCCCAGATCCAGCAGGAGATCGCCCAGGCCCGCGAGGAGCTGCGGCGCCAGGTGGCCACCCTCGCGGTGGAGGGCGCGGCCCGCATCCTGCGCCGCGAGGTGGACGCCAAGGCCCACCAGGCGCTCCTCGACGAGCTCGCCGGGCAGCTCTGAGGAGGCGGGGGGATGGCCGAGCTCATCACCGTCGCCCGCCCCTACGCCCGCGCCGTGTTCGAGCTCGCGCGCGAGCGGGGTGAGCTGGAGCTGTGGTCGCGGCGCCTGCAGGACCTGGCGGCGGTGGCTGCCACGCCGGAGGTGGCGGCGCTGGTGCGCAGCCCCCGGGTGGGCAAGGAGCGGGTCTACGCGCTGCTCGTGGAGCTGGTGGGCGAGCAGCTCGGCGCCGAGGGGCGCAACCTCCTGCGGCTGCTGGTGGAGAACCGGCGGCTCGCGCTCCTGCCCGCCATCGCCGAGGCCTACGAGGCGCTGCGCATGGAGGCCGAGGGCCGCGTGCGGGCGGAGGTGGTCAGCGCCCGGCCCCTCGAGGAGGCGCAGGCCGAGCGCATCCGCGCCGCGCTGGAGCGGCGGCTGGGGCGCAAGGTGGAGCTCGGCCACCGGGTCGACGAATCGCTCATCGGCGGCGCCGTGATACGCGCCGGGGATCTGGTCATCGACGGCTCCGTGCGCGGCCGCCTGCAGCGGCTCGCGGCGGAGCTGGCGGGCTGAGAGGAACCAACGCCATGCAACTGAACCCTTCCGAGATCAGCCAGCTCATCAGGGAGCGGATCGAGGACTTCGAGTCCGTCGCCGAGGCGCGCAGCGAGGGCACCATCGTCAGCCTCACCGACGGCATCGTGCGCATCCACGGCCTCGCCGACGTCATGTACTACGAGATGCTGGAGTTTCCGGGCGACGTCTTCGGCATCGCCCTGAACCTCGAGCGCGACTCCGTCGGCGCGGTGGTGCTCGGCGACTACAAGCACCTCTCGGAGGGCGACTGGGTGCGCTGCACCGGCCGCGTGCTGGAGGTCCCGGTGGGCGAGGGCCTGCTCGGCCGCGTGGTGGACGCCCTCGGCCGTCCGATCGACGGCAAGGGGCCGATCGAGTACGAGACCACCTCGCCGGTGGAGAAGGTCGCCCCGGGCGTGATCTGGCGTCAGTCGGTGAGCCAGCCGGTGCAGACCGGGCTCAAGGCCATCGACTCCATGGTGCCCATCGGCCGCGGCCAGCGCGAGCTGATCATCGGCGACCGCCAGACCGGCAAGACCGCGATCGCCATCGACACGATCATCAACCAGAAGGGCACGGGCATCAAGTGCATCTATGTCGCCGTCGGCCAGAAGGCCTCCTCCATCGCGCAGGTGGTGCGCAAGCTGGAGGAGCACGGCGCCATGGAGCACACCATCGTGGTGGCGGCGAGCGCCGCCGAGTCGGCCGCGCTGCAGTTCATGGCCCCCTACGCGGGCTGCGCCATGGGCGAGTACTTCCGCGACCGCGGCGAGGACGCGCTCATCATCTACGACGACCTCACCAAGCAGGCCTGGGCCTACCGCCAGGTCTCGCTGCTGCTGCGCCGTCCGCCCGGCCGCGAGGCCTACCCCGGCGACATCTTCTACCTCCACTCGCGCCTGCTGGAGCGCGCCGCGCGGGTCAACGCCGAGTACGTGGAGCGCTTCACCGAGGGCAAGGTCAAGGGGCGCACGGGCTCGCTCACCGCGCTGCCCATCATCGAGACCCAGGCGGGCGACGTCTCCGCCTTCGTGCCCACCAACGTCATCTCCATCACCGACGGGCAGATCTACCTCGAGACGGACCTCTTCAACGCCAACATCCGCCCCGCCATCAACGCCGGCCTCTCGGTCTCGCGTGTGGGCGGCGCGGCGCAGACCAAGATCATCAAGAAGCTCGGCGGCGGCGTGCGCCTGGCGCTGGCGCAGTACCGCGAGCTCGCCGCCTTCGCCCAGTTCGCCTCCGACCTGGACGAGGCCACGCGCAAGCAGCTCGAGCGGGGCCAGCGCGTCACCGAGATCATGAAGCAGAAGCAGTACTCGCCGCTGAGCGTCGCGGAGATGGCGCTGTCGCTCTTCGCCGTCAACGAGGGCTACCTGGACGACATCGACCTCGGCAAGGTGGTGGCCTTCGAGGAGGGCCTGCACGCCTACTTCCGCTCCAACCACGCCGAGCTCATGAACCGCATCAACGAGACCTGCGACTGGAACGAGGAGATCGAGCAGGGTCTGCGCAAGGTGGTCGAGGAGTTCAAGGCGAGCCAGGCCTGGTAGGGGGCGAGATGGCCGTAGGCAAGGAGATCCGGACCAAGATCCGCTCCATCCGGAGCACGCAGAAGATCACGCGTGCCATGGAGATGGTGGCGGCGAGCAAGATGCGCAAGGCGCAGATGCGCATGGCCGCCTCGCGCCCCTACGCCGAGCGCATCGCCGCGGTGCTGGGCCACGTGGCCCAGGCGCACCCCGAGTACCGCCATCCCTATCTGGTGGAGCGCGAGCCGCGCCGCGTGGGCTACGTCCTCGTCTCCACCGACCGCGGGCTCTGCGGCGGGCTCAACGTCAACGCCTTCCGCACCCTGCTGGCGGAGATGCGGGCCTGGGACGAGCGCGGGGTGGAGGTGGAGCTCTGCACCATCGGCGTCAAGGGCTCGCAGTTCTTCGCGCGCCACGGCGCCAACCTCGTCGCCCACGCCGAGCGCCTCGGCGACGCCCCGCGCCTCGAGGACCTGCTGGGGGTGGTGGGGGTGATGCTGAAGGCCTACGACGAGGGGCGCATCGACCGCCTGCACCTCGTCTACAGCCGCTTCGTCAACACCATGAGCCAGCGGCCGGTGGTGCGGCAGCTGCTGCCGGTGCCGCCGGCCGAGGACGAGCATCTGCGCCACCACTGGGACTACATCTACGAGCCGGATCCGCGCGAGGTGCTCGATCGACTGCTGCGCCGCTACGTCGAGGCGCAGGTCTATCAGGGCGTGGTGGAGAACGCGGCAAGCGAGCAGGCCGCCCGCATGGTGGCGATGAAGAGCGCCTCCGACAACGCCGAGAACCTCATCGAGGAGCTCGAGCTGGTCTACAACAAGGCGCGCCAGGCGGCGATCACCAAGGAGATCTCGGAGATCGTGGGCGGCGCCGCGGCCATCGGGTCGTGACCCCCACGTCCGGCCGGAAACCAGAGCAGCATCAGGGGTACGCAGACATGAGTGCCGGCAAGATCGTGCAGATTATCGGTGCGGTGGTGGACGTGGAGTTCCCCCGCGGGGAGATGCCCAAGGTCTACGACGCCCTGCGCGTCGAAGAGGGCGGGCTGGTGCTGGAGGTGCAGCAGCAGCTCGGCGACGGCGTCGTGCGCACCATCGCCATGGGCACCACCGACGGGCTGCGCCGCGGCCTCGCGGTGACCAACACCGGGGCGCCCATCAGCGTGCCGGTGGGCAAGCCCACCCTCGGCCGGGTCATGAACGTCCTCGGCGAGCCCATCGACGAGGCCGGCCCGGTGGAGGCCGAGGAGCGCTGGCCGATCCACCGCCCGGCCCCCACCTTCGCCGAGCAGGCGGCGGCGGTGGAGATCCTCGAGACCGGGATCAAGGTCATCGACCTCATCATGCCCATCGCCAAGGGCGGCAAGGTGGGGCTGTTCGGGGGCGCGGGCGTGGGCAAGACCGTGACCCTGATGGAGCTCATCCGCAACATCGCCATCGAGCACTCCGGCTACTCGGTCTTCGCCGGCGTCGGCGAGCGCACCCGCGAGGGCAACGACTTCTACCACGAGATGAAGGAGGCCGGGGTCCTCGACAAGGTGGCGCTGGTCTACGGGCAGATGAACGAGCCGCCGGGCAACCGCCTGCGCGTGGCCCTGACCGGCCTCACCATCGCCGAGTACTTCCGCGACGAGGGCCGCGACGTCCTCATGTTCATCGACAACATCTACCGCTACACCCTCGCCGGCACCGAGGTCTCGGCCCTGCTCGGGCGCATGCCCTCGGCGGTGGGCTACCAGCCCACCCTGGCCGAGGAGATGGGCGTGCTGCAGGAGCGCATCACCTCCACCAAGACCGGCTCCATCACCTCCTTCCAGGCCGTCTACGTGCCCGCCGACGACCTCACCGACCCGTCGCCGGCCACCACCTTCGCCCACCTGGACGCGACCCTGGTGCTCTCGCGCCAGATCGCCGAGCTCGGCATCTACCCCGCGGTGGACCCCCTCGACTCCACCTCGCGCCTGCTCGACCCCAACATCGTCGGCCAGGAGCACTACGACGTGGCCCGCACCGTGCAGGGGGTGCTGCAGCGCTACAAGGAGCTGCGCGACATCATCGCCATTCTCGGCATGGACGAGCTCAGCGAGGAGGACAAGCTGATCGTGGCCCGCGCCCGCAAGATCCAGCGCTTCCTCTCGCAGCCCTTCTTCGTCGCCGAGGTCTTCACCGGCTCGCCCGGCAAGTACGTGCCCCTCAAGGAGACCATCCGCGGCTTCAAGGGCATCGTCGAGGGCGAGTACGACCACCTGCCCGAGCAGGCCTTCTACATGGTCGGCACCATCGACGAGGCGGTGGAGAAGGCCAAGGCGCTGGCGTGACGGGGGCCTGCCCCAGGCCGCCCCGGGAGGGTAGCGTTCCATGTCCATGACCTTCCACGTCGACATCGTCAGCGCCGAGCAGGAGATCTTCTCGGGCACGGTGGAGTTTCTCGCCGCCCGCGCCGAGCAGGGTGAGGTGGGCATCATGCCCCGTCACGCCCCCATGCTCGCGCGCCTGCGCCCGGGCGAGGTGCGCGTGCGCCTGCCGGGGGGCGAGGAGGAGCTCTTCTACGTCTCCGGCGGCATCCTCGAGGTGCAGCCGCACGTGGTCACGGTGCTCGCCGACACCGCGCTTCGCGCCCACGACATCGACGAGGCGGCGGCCCTCGAGGCCAAGCAGCGCGCCGAGCGGCTGCTCGCCGACCGCGAGGCCAAGATCGACTACGCCAAGGCCCAGGCGGAGCTCGCCGAGGCCATGGCCCAGCTGCGCACCCTCGAGGACCTGCGCCGCCGCAAGGGGGGGTGAGGCGCTGGCACCGGCCCCGCGCGATCCGCTACCCTAGCCCCCTGTGCTCCCAGGGGAGGCGGCCATGAAGGCAGGGACGGACGAGGTCCGCGCCGGGCGGGTGGTGGCCCTGCGCTACCGCATCGAGGCCGAGGACGGCACCGTCCTCGAGCGCAGCGACATCCCCGTGCAGTACGTTCACGGCGGCGGCCGCGAGGGGCTGCTCCCCGCCCTGGAGCGCGCCCTCGAGGGCCGGCGCCCGGGGGAGACCCTGCGCGTGGTGCTGCCCCCGGAGGAGGGCTTCGGCGAGGCCGACCCGGGCCTGCGGGTGGAGCAGCCCATCGAGGAGGTGCCCCCGCCCTTCCGGCAGGTGGGTGCCGAGGTGGAGATGGTGAACGACCGCGGCGAGTGGCGCACCTTCCGGGTGACGCGGATCGCGGACGGCCGCGTCACCATCGACGGCAACCACCCCCTCGCCGGGCGCACCCTCGTCTTCCATCTCGTCGTCGACGCCGTGCGCGAGGCCACCCCCGAGGAGCGCGCCGAGGGGGTCGCGCGCTTCGCCCCCATGGCATGAGCGCGCCCCTGCACGTGGTGATCCTCGCCGCGGGCCGGGGCCGGCGCATGCGCTCGGCCCGGCCCAAGGTGCTGCACCGGCTGGGCGGCGAGCCCCTGCTCGCCCACGTCCTGCGCGCGGCGGCGCCCCTGGGCGGGCGCATCCACGTCGTCCACGGCCACGGCGGCGAGGCCGTGCGCGCGGCCTTCGACGGCGCCGAGGTGGCCTGGGTGCACCAGCGCGAGCAGCTGGGCACCGGCCACGCCGTCGCCCAGGCCCTCCCCGCGGTCCCCGACGAGGCCCGCGTGCTGGTGCTCTGCGGCGACGTGCCCCTCATCGGCACCGCGACCCTGCGTGCGCTGCTCGAGGCCGCCGCCGACGGGGTCGGCGTCCTCACGGTGGAGCTCGCCGACCCCACCGGCTACGGGCGCATCGTCCGCGACGCCGCGGGCCGGGTCCGCGCCATCGTCGAGGAGCGCGACGCGGACGAGGCCGTGCGCGCGCTGCGCGAGGTCAACACCGGCATCCTCACCGCGCCCGCATCGCCCCTGCGCCGCTGGCTCGGCGCGCTCTCGCGCGACAACGCCCAGGGCGAGTACTACCTCACCGACATCGTCGGCCTCGCCGTCGCCGAGGGCGTCCCCGTCACCGCCCTGCCCTGCGCCGATCCCTGGGAGGTGGCGGGGGTCAACGACCGCGCCCAGCTCGCGGCCCTCGAGCGGGTGCTGCAGCGGCGGCGCGCCGCCGCCCTCATGGCCGCGGGGGCGAGCCTCGCCGACCCGGCCCGGGTCGAGATCCGGGGCGAGGTGACGGTGGGACGCGACGTGGAGATCGACGTCGGCGTCGTCCTCGAGGGGCGGGTCGTCCTCGGCGAGGGGGCGCGCGTCGGGCCCTTCTGCGTCCTGCGCGACACCGAGGTGGGGCCGGGCGCCGTGGTGGAGGCCTTCTGCCACCTGGAGGGGGCGCGCATCGGAGCCGAGGCCCGCGTCGGCCCCTACGCGAGGCTGCGTCCGGGCGCGGAGCTCGCCGAGGCGGTCCACGTGGGCAACTTCGTCGAGGTCAAGAACGCCCGCCTCGGCCGCGCCAGCAAGGCCAACCACCTCGCCTACCTGGGCGACGCCGAGATCGGGGCGCGGGTCAACATCGGCGCCGGCACCATCACCTGCAACTACGACGGCGCGCGCAAGCACCGCACGGTGATCGAGGACGAGGCCTTCATCGGCTCCGACACCCAGCTGGTGGCGCCGGTGCGGGTGGGGCGCGGCGCCACCGTGGGCGCCGGCTCCACCATCACCCGCGACGTGCCCCCGGGCGGGCTCACCCTCAGCCGCGTGCCGCAGCAGACCGTGCCCCACTGGCAGCGCCCGCGCAAGGACCGCGACCCCGGGGAGCGCGGTTGAGATAGACTCCCGGGCAGGGAGCCGAGGAGGAGGGACGGTCCATGTGCGGGATCGTCGGCGCCATCGCCAGCGGCAACGTCACCCCCATCCTCATGGACGGGCTGCGCCGGCTCGAGTACCGCGGCTACGACTCCGCGGGCATCGCCGTCCTCACCGAGGGCGGGCGGCTCCACCGCATCCGCTCCGTGGGCAAGGTGGCGCAGCTTGCCGAGCGGCTCGCCGCCGATCCCCTCGCCGGCCCCCTCGGCATCGCCCACACCCGCTGGGCCACCCACGGCATGCCCGCCGAGCGCAACGCCCATCCCCACATGAGCGGCGAGCGCGTGGCCGTGGTCCACAACGGCATCATCGAGAACCACGCCGAGCTGCGCGCGCGCCTCGCCGCCGCCGGCTTCCGCTTCACCTCCGAGACCGACACCGAGGTCATCGCCCACCTCCTCGCCCATCTCCTCGACCAGGAGGGCGACCTGCTGCGCGCGGTGCAGCGGGCGGTGGGGGAGCTGGTGGGGGCCTACGCCCTCGGCGTCGTCTGCCCCGACGAGCCCCACCGGCTGGTGGCGGCGCGTGCGGGCAGCCCCCTCGTGGTGGGCCTCGGCGAGGGCGCGGCCTACATCGCCTCCGACGTCTTCGCCCTCCTGCCGGTGACGCGCCGCTTCCTGTTCCTCGAGGAGGGCGACGTCGCCGAGCTCACCCGCGGGGGCGTGCGCGTCTTCGACGCCACGGGTGCGCCCGTGGAGCGCCCCGTGCGGGTGACCGCGGTCTCGGCGGCGGCGGCCGAAAAGGGGCCGTACCGCCACTACATGCTCAAGGAGATCCACGAGCAGCCGGCGGTGATCGCCGAGACCCTCGAGGGGCGGGTGCACCGCGGGCGGCTCCTGGAGGAGGCCTTCGGCCACGAGGCGCGGGCCCTGCTCGACCGCACCCGCGGCGTCCACATCGTCGCCTGCGGCACCTCCTACCACGCCGGGCTGGTGGCCCGCTACTGGCTCGAGGAGCTGGGTGTGCCGGCGCAGGTGGAGGTGGCGAGCGAGTACCGCTACCGCGCCGTGGTGGTGCCCGAGGGCACCCTCTTCGTCACCATCTCCCAGTCGGGCGAGACCGCCGACACCCTGGCGGCCCTGCGTCGGGCCCGCGGCCTGGGCTACGTGGGCAGCCTCACCGTGTGCAACGTGCCGGAGAGCTCGCTGGTGCGCGAGTCCGACGTCGCCGTCATGACCCGCGCCGGCCCCGAGATCGGGGTGGCCTCCACCAAGGCCTTCACCACCCAGCTCGTCGCCCTGCGCCTGCTCGCCATCGCCCTCGGCCGGCGCCGCGGCCTCGACGCGGCGCGCGAGCGCGCCCTCTGCGACGAGCTCGAGGCCCTGCCCCGGCAGGTGGAGGCGGCGCTGCGGCTCGACGAGGCGATCCGCGGCCTCGCCGAGGCCTTCGCCGACAAGAGCCACGCCCTCTTCCTCGGCCGCGGCGTCTTCTACCCCGTGGCCATGGAGGGGGCGCTCAAGCTCAAGGAGATCTCCTACATCCACGCCGAGGCCTACCCGGCGGGGGAGCTCAAGCACGGCCCCCTGGCCCTGGTGGACGCCGAGATGCCGGTGGTGTGCACCCTGCCGCGCGACCCGCTCCTGGAGAAGGTGCTCTCGAACCTGCAGGAGGTGCGCGCCCGCGGCGGCGAGCTCTTCCTCTTCAGCGACGGCGAGGTGGAGATCCCCCTCGACCGCTACCGCAGCCTCCCCCTCACCGACACCTGCCCCTCCACCGCCCCCATCGTCTACACCGTGCCGCTGCAGCTGCTCGCCTACCACGCCGCGGTCCTCAAGGGCACCGACGTGGACCAGCCGCGCAACCTCGCCAAGTCGGTCACGGTGGAGTAGGCGCGACCGCGCCGCCGGGTGTGCTAGGGTATTGGATCCCCGCCCGGTCGGCGGGGGCCCGCGGCGCGCCGCGGGCGGCAGACACCGGCGTGCCGGCCCGCGCCGCGGGCCGGGGGACCCTCCCCCCGAGCGCCGGCCGCAGAAGGAGGGAAGAGACATGACAGGCATCTCCCGTACGGGCCTTGCCCGGCCCGTGATCCGGCCTTCGCCCCGCCGCCTCGAGGTCTACACCGCGCGGCACCTGCCCGCGATCCCGGAGCTTGCGCGCCTCGACCCGGATCACCGCTTCGCCATGGAGGTGGTGGCCCGGGTCCTGCCCTTCCGGGTCAACCGCTACGTCATCGAGGAGCTCATCGACTGGGGGCGGGTTCCGGAAGATCCCGTCTTCCGCCTCACCTTCCCCCAGCCGGGGATGCTCGAGCCGGAGGACTTCCGGCGCATCGCCGCGCTGCTGCGCCGGGGGGCGCCGGAGGCCGAGATCGCCGCCGCCGTCGCCGCGGTGCGCGCGCGCCTCAACCCCCACCCGGCCGGACAGCGCCGGCTCAACGTGCCGCGCCTTCAGGGGCGCCGGTTGCAGGGGCTGCAGCACAAGTACCGCGAGACGGTGCTCTTCTTCCCGGCCCAGGGGCAGACCTGCCACAGCTACTGCAGCTTCTGCTTCCGCTGGCCGCAGTTCGTGGGCGAGCGCGAGCTGCGCTTCGCCGAGCGCGACGCCGCGAGCCTGCAGGCGTACCTGCGCGCCCACCCCGAGGTCACCGACCTCCTGGTCACGGGCGGCGACCCCATGGTGATGCGCACCCAGCACCTGGCGGCCTATCTGGAGCCGCTGCTGACGCCGGCCTTCGCCCATGTCACCGACATCCGCATCGGCACCAAGGCCCTCTCCTTCTGGCCCTTCCGCTTCCTCACCGATCCGGACGCCGACGCGCTGCTGCGGCTGTTCGAGCGCATCGTCGCCGCCGGGCGTCACCTCGCCGTGATGGCCCACGTCAACCACCCCCAGGAGCTCGAGAGCGAGGCCGCGCGCGAGGCCATCGCCCGCATCCGGGCCACCGGCGCCGAGATCCGCACCCAGGCCCCGCTGCTGCGCCACATCAACGACGACCCGGCAGTGTGGGCGCGCATGTGGCGGGAGCAGGTGCGCCTCGGCATGATCCCCTACTACATGTTCGTCGAGCGCGACACCGGCGCCCGCCGCTACTTCGAGCTGCCCCTGGCGCGCGCCCACGCCATCTACCGCGAGGCCATCGCCCGCGTCTCGGGGCTTGCGCGCACCGTGCGCGGCCCCTCCATGAGCGCCACCCCGGGCAAGGTGGAGGTGCAGGGCGTGGCGGAGGTGGCGGGCGAGCGGGTCTTCGTGCTGCGCTTCCTGCAGGCGCGGGATCCCGACTGGCTCCACCGGCCCTTCTTCGCCCGCTACGACGCCGAGGCGACCTGGCTCGACCAGCTCCGGCCCGCCTTCGGCGAGGCGGAGTTCTTCTTCGAGCCGGGGCTGCGGGCCATGGCCGCGCGCGCCGGGGCGGCCTGAGCCGGGGATGGCGGACACGAAGGCAACGGCTGGGGGCGCGGGCCGGCCGGTCCTGATCGGGGAGGTCCTCTTCGACTGCTTCGAGGACGGCTCGGTGGTGCTCGGCGGCGCCCCCTTCAACGTCGCCTGGCACCTGCAGGGCTTCGGGCTGCGTCCCCTGCTGGTGAGCCGCGTCGGCGAGGACCCGCTCGGCGAGCGGCTGCTCGCGGCGATGGCGGGCTGGGGCATGGACACCGCCGGCATCCAGCGCGACCCCCGCCACCCCACCGGGACGGTGCAGGTGCGCCTCGGCGAGGACGGCCAGCCGGCCTTCGACATCGTCGCCGACGCCGCCTGGGACCACATCGATGCCGCGGCCGCCGCGGCGGCGGCGCGCGCGGCCGGCCCCGCCCTCCTCTACCACGGGTCGCTGGCGGCGCGCGCGGCCCCCTCGCGCGCCGCCATCGAGGCCCTGCGGCGTCTCGGCGCGCCGACCTTCGTGGACGTCAACCTGCGTCCGCCCTGGTGGTCGCAGGAGGGGGTCGAGACGCTCCTCGCCGGGGCCCGCTGGATCAAGCTCAACGACGAGGAGCTGGGGGCGCTGGCCGCGGCGGGCGCGGGCGGCCCCGCGGCGCGGGCGCGCCGGCTGCGCGGGCGCTTCGGCGCCGAGGCGGTGCTGCTCACCCTGGGGGCGCAGGGGGCGATGTGGGTGGGGGCGGACGGCGAGTGCCGGGTGGCGCCCCCGCCCGTGGGTGCGGTGGCCGACACCGTGGGCGCGGGGGACGCCTTCGCCGCGGTGGCGCTGCTCGGCCTCCTCGCCGGCTGGCCGGCGCAGGTCCTCGTGGCGCGGGCGGTGGCCTTCGCCGCCGAGGTCTGCACCGTGCGCGGGGCCACCATCGACGACCCCGCCGTCTACCGCCGCCACCGGGAGGCCTGGGCGTGAGCGGGCGCACGGGCCGCCTCACGACCTTCGCCCGCGCCAGCGGGGCCGAGCCCGAGCGGCGCGGGCCCGAGGGCCGCGGCCATGGCGGCGCCGGGCTCTACATCGTCCTCATCAGCCTCCACGGCCTCGTGCGCGGCCACAACCTCGAGCTCGGCCGCGACGCCGACACCGGCGGCCAGATCAAGTACGTGGTGGAGCTGGCGCGGGCCCTCGCCGCCGCGCCCGAGGTCCGGCGGGTGGACCTGCTCACGCGCCAGGTCATCGACCCCAAGGTGGATCCCGACTACGCGCGCCCCGAGGAGGTGCTGGCGCCGAAGGCCCGCATCGTGCGCCTGCCCTTCGGCCCCCGCCGCTACCTGCGCAAGGAGGTGCTCTGGCCCTATCTGGACAGCTTCGTGGACCAGGCCCTGCAGCACGTGCGCCGGGTCGGGCAGCTGCCCGACGTGGTCCACGGCCACTACGCCGACGCCGGCTACGCCGGGGCGCGGCTGGCGGGGCTGCTGGGGGTGCCCTTCGTCTTCACCGGCCACTCCCTCGGGCGGGTCAAGCGCGAGCGGCTGCTGGCGCAGGGCATGCGGCCGCAGGCCATCGAGGCCCAGTACAACATCAGCCAGCGCATCGAGGCCGAGGAGCAGGCTCTGGACGCCGCGGACCTGGTGGTGGCGAGCACGCGCCAGGAGGTGGAGGAGCAGTACGCGAGCTACGACAACCACCACCCGCGGCGCATGGCGGTGATCCCGCCGGGGGTGGATCTGGCCCGCTTCCACCCCCCGCGCCGGGGCGAGGGCGACCCCCCCATCGCCGCCGAGCTGGCGCGCTTCCTGCGCGAGCCGCGCCGCCCCATGATCCTCGCCCTCTCCCGCCCGGACCCGCGCAAGAACCTCGTCACCCTGGTCCAGGCCTACGCCGAGAACCACCGCCTGCGCGCGCTCGCCAACCTCGTCATCGTCGCCGGCAACCGCGACGACATCCGCGCCATGGAGCGCGGCCCGCGGGAGGTGCTGACGGAGCTGCTGCTGGCCATCGACCGCTACGACCTCTACGGCCTCGTCGCCTACCCCAGGCACCACGAGCCCAGCGACGTCGCCGACCTCTACCGCCTCGCCGCCCGCCGGCGCGGCGTCTTCGTCAATCCCGCGCTCACCGAACCCTTCGGCCTGACCCTCATCGAGGCCGCCGCCAGCGGCCTGCCCGTGGTCGCGACCCACGACGGTGGGCCGCGCGAGATCCTGGCCCGCTGCCACAACGGGCTGCTGGTGGACCCCCTGGACGCCGACGCCATGGGCGAGGCGCTGCTCGAGGCGCTCACCGACCGCGCCCGCTGGCAGCGCTGGTCCAAGGCCGGGGTGCGGGGGGTGCACCGCCACTACAGCTGGGCCAGCCACGCCGCCACCTACCTGCGGGCGCTGCGGCGGGTGCTGCGGCGCAGGCCGCGCCGGCGCACCGTGGTGCCGACGCGCTCGCGCCTGCCCATGGTGGAGCGGCTGCTGGTGGCCGACATCGACAACACCCTGATCGGCGACCGCGAGGGGCTCGCCGCCCTCCTCGAGGCGCTCACCGCGAGCGGCGCCCGCGTCGGCTTCGCCGTCGCCACCGGCCGGCGCCTCGACAGCGCGCTGGCGGTGCTGGAGGCGTGGGGCGTGCCGGTGCCGGACATCCTCGTCACCGCCGTCGGCGCCGAGATCCACTACGGCCACTGGATGATCGAGGACGTCTCCTGGCAGCGCCATATCGACTACCGCTGGGACCGCCCGCGGCTGGTGGAGGCCATGGCCGAGCTGCCGGGCCTGCGCCTGCAGCCGGCGAGCGAGCAGCGCCGCCACAAGCTCAGCTACTTCGTCGAGCCCGAGCGCGCCCCCTCCGTGCGCGCGATCCGCCGCCATCTGCGCCAGCGCGACCTCCACGCCAACGTGATCTTCTCCCACGGGCGCTACCTCGACCTCCTGCCCATCCGCGCCTCCAAGGGGATGGCGCTGCGCTACCTCGCGGTGAAATGGGGCCTGACGCCGGAGCGCATCCTGGTGGCGGGGGACTCGGGCAACGACGAGGAGATGCTGCGCGGCGACATGCTGGGGGTGGTGGTGGGCAACTACAGCCCCGAGCTCGAGCGGCTGCGCGGCCGCTCCCGCGTATACTTCGCCGAGGGGCGCTGCGCCTGGGGCATTCTCGAGGGGCTGCGCCACTACCGGTTCCTCGAGGAGGAGATCCGCGTGCCGGAGACGGCCAGCGCATGATGGAGAGCCTCGACGAGTTCGTCGCCGGCCACCGCGACGTCCTTTACCTGCTGCTGCGCCACTACACCGGCCTCGGCCGGCCCTTCCTGCTGCGCTCCGATCTGTGGGACGAGTTCCTCGCCTTCTGCGAGGCCCAGGGGCTGGAGGAGCTGGTGGACTCGCCCCTCGGGCGCGCCATCGCCGGCGCGCAGGAGGCGGTGATCGAGGCGCCCTGGGTCTACGTCGCCCTGCGCCCCTACGTGGCGCGCTGGCGCTATCTGCGCTTCCACCTCGAGCAGGTGCGCCACGAGGAGATCGGGGTGTCGGAGTTCCTCGCCTTCAAGGAGCGGCAGGTGGAGGCGCCGCCGCCCGGGACGTGGGTGCTCGAGCTCGACCTCGGCCCCTTCAACCGGGAGTTCCCGAAGCTGCACGAGAGCCGCTCCATCGGCCGCGGCGTCGAGTTCCTCAATCGCCGCCTCTCGAGCCAGCTCTTCGACGAGCTGGGCCGCGGCGACCGGCGGCTGCTGGAGTTCCTGCGCGTGCACCAGTACCGCGGCCGCCAGCTCATGCTCAACGGCCGCATCCACGACGTCGCCGGGCTGCGCCGGGCGGTGCGCCGGGCCGAGGAGCTGCTGGCGAGCCACCGCGACGACGCGGGCTGGGACGAGGTGGGCCATGCCCTGCAGTTCCTCGGCTTCGAGCCGGGCTGGGGGCGGACCGTGGCGCGCATGCGCGAGACCCTGGGGCTGCTGTCGGACATCCTCGAGGCCCCCGAGCCGGCGACCCTGGAGCGCTTCCTCGGCCGCGTGCCGATGATCTTCAGCATCGCCATCCTCTCCCCCCACGGCTACTTCGGGCAGGCCAACGTCCTCGGGCGGCCTGACACCGGCGGCCAGGTGGTCTACATCCTCGACCAGGTGCGGGCCCTGGAGCGGGAGATGCGCCGCCGCCTCGAGGAGCAGGGCCTCGACATCGAGCCCCAGATCCTGGTGGTCACCCGCCTCATCCCCGAGGCCGAGGGCACCACCTGCGACCAGCGCATCGAGCCCATCGTGGGCACCCGCAACGCGCGTATCCTGCGCGTGCCCTTCCGCGGCCGCGACGGCGAGGTGATCCCGCACTGGATCTCCCGCTTCCAGATCTGGCCCTATCTGGAGCGCTTCGCCGCCGACGCCGAGCGCGAGCTCCTCGCCGAGCTGGGTGGCCGCCCCGACCTCATCATCGGCAACTACTCCGACGGCAACCTCGTGGCGACCCTGCTGGCCCAGCGCCTGCACGTCACCCTGTGCACCATCGCCCACGCCCTGGAGAAGGCCAAGTACCTCTACGCCGACCTCTACTGGCGCGACAACGAGCCCCAGTACCACTTCGCCTGCCAGTTCACGGCCGACCTCATCGCCATGAACGCCGCCGACTTCATCATCACCAGCACCTATCAGGAGATCGCCGGGCGGCGCGAGCAGGTGGGGCAGTACGAGAGCTACAAGGCCTTCACCCTCCCGGGCCTCTACCGGGTGGTGGACGGCATCGACATCTTCGACCCCAAGTTCAACATCGTCTCGCCGGGGGCCGACCCCGAGGTCTACTTCCCCTACAGCGACGAGACGCGCCGGCTGCGCGCCCTGCACCCCGAGATCGAGCGCCTGCTCTACGAGCCGGGGCTGCCCGACAGCCGCGGTGTGCTCGCCGAGCGCGGCCGGCCGCTGCTCTTCACCATGGCGCGGCTCGACCGCATCAAGAACATCACCGGTCTAGTGGCCTGGTACGCGGGCTGCGAGCGGCTGCGTGCGCTGGCCGACCTCGTCGTGGTGGCGGGGCACGTGGATCCGGCGCGCTCCGACGACGAGGAGGAGCGGGCCGAGATCACGCGCATGCACGAGCTGATGGACCGCCACGGCCTCGACGGCAACGTGCGCTGGCTCGGCCTGCGGCTGGAGAAGAACCTCGCCGGCGAGCTCTACCGCTACGTCGCCGACCTGCACGGCGCCTTCGTCCAGCCGGCCCTGTTCGAGGCCTTCGGGCTGACGGTCATCGAGGCCATGGCCTCGGGATTGCCCACCTTCGCCACCTGCTACGGCGGGCCGCTGGAGATCATCGAGGACGGGGTCTCGGGCTTCCACATCGACCCCAACCACGGCGAGCGCGCGGCCGAGATCATGGCCGACTTCTTCGCCCGCTGCGCCGCCGAGCCCGAGCACTGGCGGCGGGTCTCGGAGGCCGCCCTGGCGCGGGTGCGGGCGCGCTACACCTGGGCCCTCTATGCCGAGCGGATGATGACCCTGGCGCGGGTCTACGGCTTCTGGAAATACGTCACCAACCTCGAGCGGGCCGAGACGCGCCGCTACCTGGAGATGTTCTACGCCCTGCAGTTCCGCCGCCTGGCCGATTTCGAGCCCGCCCAGGGCTGAGCGGCTCAGCGCCCGCGCCGCGGCCCGGGGCGGGGAGCGGCGGGCGGCCGGTGCCGCGGCGGCGCCGATTCCCAGCGCCGGCGCAGCGTCCGGCGCCGCTCCGGCGGCAGCCGCCGCCAGCGCTCGCGCAGGGCCTCGCGCCGCTCCGGCGGCAGGGCGCGGAACCAGCGGTAGCGCTCCCGCAGCCGCGCCCGCTGCTCCGGCGGCAGGGCCAGGTAGCGCTCCAGGCGGCGGCGCAGCGCGCGGCGCCGTTCCGGGGGCAGGGCCTTCCACCGCTGCAGCCGCTCGCGCATGAGCGCACGCTCCTCGGGGCCGAGGCGCAGCCACTGGCGCGCACCGGCCAGGAGCCGCTCGCGCCGGGCCTCGGGCAGCGTGTCCCACCGCTCGGCGAGGGGGGCGAGGAGGCGCTGCTCCTCGGGGGTGAGGGCGTCCCAGGACGGGGCCGCGGGCGCCGGCGCCGCCCAGAGGAACAGCAGCAGCATCCCGACCGCAAGACGCCCCGTGGCCGCGGTCGGGCACGGCCGTTCAGCGCGCATCGTCCTCTCTCTCCCTGCCGGACGGCGGGCGAGGCGCCTCCTCCGTCGCCAGCATCTGCGGATCCACCCAGGTGCCGTCCTCGGCGGTGAAGCTGCCGATGAACTCCAGAAGCTCCAGGCTCGGCGGCGGCTCGTCCCCCTCCGGGGGCGGCGCCGCGGCGAGGAGCAGGGCGAAGACCGCCGCCTCAGCCGGCATCGCGGCCCTCCGTCTCCTCGAGCCAGAGGAAGAAGTCCAGCTCCTCGATGAGCTCGGGCGGCGCATCCACCACCACCAGTTCCAGCGCCTCGGCGGGCACGGCCCCGGGCCGGGGCCAGCCCAGCCACAGCGCCGCCGCAGCAAGCCCGGCGGCGACGGCCGCGCCCCATCCCGCCGCGATCCGCCGCCGCGCCGGCGCGGCGAGGGCGCGCCGGCGCGCCGCCTCGAGGCGGGCCCGGGTCGCCGCGTCCGGTCCGGGCGCGGTCTCCAGCAGCGCGCGGGCCCGCCGCGCCAGCGCCTCCATCTGCCGCTCGTTCATGGTCGGTAGGCCTCCAGCAGCGGGCGCAGTGCGGCCAGCGCCCGCGACAGGTGGGTCTTGACGCTGCCCTCGGAGCAGCCCATGGCGCGTGCGGTGGAGGCCACATCGAGCCCCGCCCACACGCGCAGGCGGAAGGCCTGCTGCTGCCGCCAGGGCAGGGTGCGCAGGGCCCGCTCCAGGGCGCGGCGGGCATCCTCGGCGGCGAGCTCCGAGGCCGGGTCGGGGGCGGGATCGGGGGCGGCGTCCCCGCCCGCGCCGTCGGCGAGGCGGAGCCAGCCCAGCCAGCGCCGCCGCGCCGCCTGCCGGCGCTGCCAGTCGCGGATCCCGTTCTCGAGGATGCGGTAGAAGAGGGCCCCCCATTCCTGCGCCGGCCGGTGGCGGTAGCGGCTGGCGAGCCGGATCATGGCCTCCTGCACCAGGTCCAGGGCCTCGTCGCGGTCGCCGGTGGCGAGCTCGGCGTGGCGCAGGGCGCGCGCGCCGACCTCGGCGAAGAAGCGCTCCAGGGTCGCCTGCCGTTCCAGCGGTTCGCCTCCGGCATCCGGGAGGACCTCATGGTAGCAGGGCGGCGGGGCCGGGGACGGGCGTGCGCCGGCCGCGGCCCCATCCCCGGCCACCGCGTCTTCCGCTCAGTTCTGGCGGCGCAGGCGGTCGGCACGCCGGTGCAGGCGCCGCTCGATGCGGTCGCCGCGGCGGTCGAGCCGCGCCTCGATGCGGTCGCCGCGCCGATCCAGGCGCTGCTCGATGCGATCGCCGCGCCGGTCGAGCCGCGCCTCGATGCGGTCGCCGCGCCGATCCAGGCGCTGCTCGATGCGATCGCCGCGCCGGTCGAGCCGCGCCTCGATGCGGTCGCCG